>NZ_JAVDWK010000012.1:0-192051 GCF_031457335.1 Arthrobacter sp. BE255
GCCCCCGCCCCCCCCCCCCCCCCCCCCCCCCCCCCCCCCCCCCCCCCCCCCCCCCCCCCCCCCCCCCCCCCCCCCCCCCCCCCCCCCCCCCCGTCGGCGGAGCGCGTATTCTCGCTGTTGGATGAGGACGAGCAGTCGCCGGATCCTGCTTCAGGTGTCTCTGTTGACGGCGCCGGGCAGGGGCACCTGGTGTTTGAATCTGTTTCCTTCTCTTAGTCGCCGGACAAGCCGCTGATCTCCTCTTTGTCTCTGGTGGCTGAGCCGGGACAGACGGTGGCGATCGTGGGACCAGCCGGGGCGGGGAAGACCACGCTGGTGAATCTGATGATGCGGTTCTATGAGCTGGATGCGGGGCGGATAACGCTCGACGGCGTGGACGTCACCGCGGTGCCGCGGCGCGAGCTGCGCTCCCGGCTGGGGATGGTGCTGCAGGATACGTGGCTGTTCGGCGGGACCATCCGGGACAACATCGCGTACGGGCGGCCTTCGGTTACCGAGGCGGAGATTCTGGAGGCAGCGCAGGCGACGCATGTGGACCGGTTCGTGCATTCGTTGCCGGAGGGGTATGACACGGTGCTGGAGGACGAAGGCTCGAACGTGTCAGCGGGCGAGAAGCAGCTGCTGACGATTGCCCGGGCGTTCCTGGCCCGGCCCTCGGTTTTGATCCTGGACGAGGCGACTTCATCCGTGGACACCCGGACCGAGGTGCTGCTGCAGAAGGCGATGAGTGAGTTGCGGTCCGATCCGACGTCGTTCGTCATTGCGCACCGCCTGTCCACCATCCGCGACGCCGACCTCATCCTGGTGATGGAGGCCGGCCAGATCGTGGAGCAGGGGACTCACGCTTCGCTGCTTGCCGCGGGCGGGGCTTACGCGCGGCTGTATGAGGCGCAGTTCGCGGCGCCTGTGGCGGAGGTTTGAGGGGAAGACTGCCGCAAAGACTGCGGCACTGTGTACGTGCTGATGGGCCAGCGCCGGACCTGGGCAGCCGTCGTAGCCGGACGGCACCTGATTCCGGTGATGATCATCGACAGCCCCGAGGAAGCCAGCGCATCGTGACGCAGATCGTGGAGAA
This sequence comes from Arthrobacter sp. BE255, assembly GCF_031457335.1. NCBI lineage: Bacteria > Bacillati > Actinomycetota > Actinomycetes > Micrococcales > Micrococcaceae > Arthrobacter > Arthrobacter sp. BE255. The sequence goes on from NZ_JAVDWK010000012.1 coordinate 1,076, forward strand.
CATCCAGCGCGCCGAACACACCGCAGCCGATGAGGCCAGCGCCTGCTCCAGCTCTCCCTCATCGGCATGACGGCAGCCACTGTCGCCAAGAAGATCGAACCCGCCAAAACCACCGTGGGAAGCGCCCTGAACGCCAAGGCATCCACGACCGGAACCAAAGTCGTCGCAGAGGGCTACACTCTGGACATGGCGTTAGTCATGGCCGAGTTTGAAGGGGACGAGGACGCGGTCGAGGAGCTTGAGTCGGGTATCCGGAGCGGAAGGCTCCGACCCAATATGGGCCGGAGCCTTCCATGAAAAGCCGATCGCCGGCCCGCTGAAGTGGGACTAATCGCCATATGCGAGTCCAACTTTCGGGGACCACTTCAATCCCTCCCCGGACAGCCCCTTTGCAGAGGGAAACCAGGAAGGTGCCAGTTATTCTACGAAGTGGGTAGCCAAGCTGATTGTCCGCAAGCCGGTGGTGTTGCGTTTAGATGTGGATAGCACGTGCGTGGCTGATTGAGAGGACGCTACGCGGCGGATCGCCGAGCCAGACGTAAGGCCGAGACTTCCTTAAAGAAGTCCCTGAAGGATACGCTCCAGTCTGATTCTGTGGGGGCGTTCTGCTCGGCAAAAACCTTGATCTTGCCTCCCCAGAGATTGCGCTTCTTCAAGCCGGTGCGAGCAACGGTGATGAGAGTAGACCTGGGGTATATGTTTCGTTTTGCTGCGATCCGGTCGAATGCGAAGGTGTGCAGGTCCTTGGCCGCGCGTAGTGCTCTTACCGCTTCAGGATGGGTTGGCCAGTACGCCCCATGCACTATGCGGTGGCGCAAGAGGTATGACGCTTCAAACCACTCACCAACTGGCCCTTCAGCTGTCGACCAGGACGCTCCTAATCGGCTGGAGAGTTCGCGGGTTATGCGCTGCAGAACCTTGCCTTCAACAAATAGCTTCTCTGCGTCTTTAGGATCTACGCCCTCCTCCCAAAGTAGCAAGCTCAATATGACGTCCATGAGCGTCTCTGTCGCGGTGTTTGCAAGAATCACACCGCCGGACCTGTCACCGAGACCGTTGATCGCCTCATCCGCTTCGATGATTCGCTCGCGCCACAGAACGACCGGGTTTCCTTGCCGGAGATATCGCATCCACTGGTGAAACTCCGAGACCTGTTCGTCGGACAGGGACTCACCTTTGAGTGGATCAGCAAGGTTCTTATGTTCGAGCAGGACTAGTTGGGGCCCCTGCCACGCGGCGGTCGGCCGTAACACGCTGAAGGGCCCCTGATCCTGTCGGTACACCTCACGTACACCGGGAGCGGTAAACCGTAGGACAGGGAACGGAATCCGCTCATAATGAGGGAGTGCCACACCTAGGCCGCTTTGCAGTCGATAGGCCCGCACATAATCGGTGACGAGACGCAGGCATCGCATGAACTCATCGGACCGGGGCTCCGCATCCTGAGCGCTCCCAAGCGCTGCTTCGCCTGACTTGTCGGGGGATTCGACAGGAGTCAATGCCTCCACGACCGTATAGGCCGTTTTGACAGAGCTTTCGAAGTCGGTTGACGACGATGCTGGCGGCTTCACTGTTCCTGACCGCTCGGTCGCTTTCAGAACAGCTTGGCTAACGCCTGCCATGCGACCGTGAGTGTATTCCAGCTGGTGAAAAACCAAGCTGACGTCGGGGTCGTCTGGCTGGCTGGGGTCGTCGGGGCCATTAGCGACCTTCTCGCTCATTTGCAAACCATCCGGGAAAGGTATCGGATGTGGCAGGGCGAAGTACCACAGCGCCAAAGGTACTTCCGTTGAACTGATGAGATCACCCAACGGAAGCGGGGGCACCTTTGCGCGCCGCGGGCTGGTAACTTTTCGCTCCGCTCGAGCTCGCTTACCACTCACTCCGGCGACGGGGTTCGTCTTGGGTGGCGGCGAGTTCGCGCAGCAGGAAGGTCAATGGCGAACCTCTTCAACTTTTCCTCACTCCACCTGTCTTTGACAATTTCAAGGTCAATGATTGTCATACGAACTACCCTAGTGACCGACGTGGACGGTGATGCTAGGCGCACAGTCTTAGATAATAGCGCGGGTTATCCAGCAGATTTCAGACACCTGGCTCGACGAGCCACCAGCTTTCTCGCTTCCCTCGGCCTCTATTTAATTAACCTTCGGAAGATCCTTCAGCGCTTCGGAACCGAGGAGCGTACCCAGGATTCCCAACGGACAGACGACCGCACCAATGAACGCATGTTCGGTTGTGGGCTTTAGCGAGACGACGATCGGAACAACAGCTGCTACGGTGCGCGACTATTTGCAGAAGGTAGTAGTTCTTTGAGGAAACGTAGGTTCCCTTCTAAAGCCAGCTGAGAGGGACGAGCTTGTCGTCCCTCCAGTTATGTACAACTGAGTCTGCGAACCAGTCTTCTGAAAGGTCTGCGTGGTCGCTCACTATGATTTGAAAATCGGGTGAGAGTTCTTCGACGACGTCTTTCATGAGCCGGAACATGGCCAACACGGCCGTTCTATCTGAAGGCCTGCCTGAGCGCTTCTCTTCTTCCGACTCGTAGTATGCCTGCGTCGGTTGATCGAGCATCAGAAACCGCGGAACTGGTCTATTTTGCCGGGTAAAGAACCTGTGGAGTGCCAGGTGGGTGACCAGGTGATAGCCGATCGAATTAGCCGCGCTGCCGATACCATACATGGGTATTGGGCCGGTTTCGCTGTCGACAACGACCGTGAGCTTGGCCAGATCGAGGCGAACTCCTTTTTCAGCATGTTCGAGGGCTAACTTTTCCGCAAACGCCGTCATGTCGCGCCCCAGCGCGACCAATCTAGAAGTTAATTGCTCACGGGCCTCATCGTCATCCAACTCTTGTTCAAGAGCAATCACGCTCGCCCTTGCTGCTTCAGCTTGGCGCTTGAGTACGCCGAGATGGTTGTCGTCAGCGTAGGAATGTCGACCAAGGATGGCGTCTATGCGACCACGAATAAACTCGCGGCTCTCGGCGTCACTGACCGTTCTCGCTTCATTGCCCCGAAGATTTACCGTCTCCAAGGCCCTGTCCAGGGCTTGAAGCTGGGTGCGCAACTCTGAAACGGAGTCCTCCAAACGGATGAGAGCTGCCCGACGATTCGGTTCTGCAGCCGCCAGTGTCACTAGCTCCTTCCTAAGCTCGGACAACCGTTGTTCCAACTGGCTCGCCGCAGGATCCGGAGTCGTAAGTTCCTGACTACAAACGGGACAGTGATCTGTCACCCCGTCGGCTTGCGGGCCCTTGTGCCCTGCCCGCAAGAGATCCAGGCTGGTCATTCGCCCTGTCTGCAAGGCCACGGACCGCTGATAACTGCCTTCGCCGCTACGGAAGTCGAGAAGGAGATCGCGTTCCGACAAGAGTTGCTTCATCTGTTGCCGAAGCTCAGCCCGTTGTCCTTCGATTTCACGCCGTGCATCCTGGGACCGCAGGTCGGAATCTCGATCCAACTCTTTTGACCCTGAAAACCGAATGCTACTGAGAACGGCAACCGTAGCCCGTATGTCTGGAGCAGATGGACGGTCTGTCATCCCTGCAGAGTGCGCTTCAGAGAGGAGAGCCTGCAGGGTGATGTCCGTTGTCTGCGCAGTTGACTCAGCGTCGGTCAAGGACAGTTCTGCCCTGCGCAGGTCTCTACGAGCATCCCGGAGCTGAGCGCGCTTTGTGGCTTGGTCTTCCTGCAAAGCCCCCAAGAAAAATGGCAGAGCATCCTTGAGCGTCTGGTCGATTCCTCTTTCAGCCTGTCGGTGGAAGAGCAGACTCCTGCTAGCGATTTCATCTTGCCCTTGAAAACAAAAGAGTGCAGCGCTGCCAAGCCCGATGGAGTAGGGAGACCGCGTCGAATACTGGGATGGTTCGAAACGAACCTCCGGCAAGCCGATTCGAAGCCCCACCTGGGACCGAAGGGCATCGGAGTCTGTATTCACTTCAAGATCACGAAGCTGAAAGCCGTCGAGATCGTCTCCGCCAAACTCAAGCATTGCTCGCGAATTCGAAGAGGCGGATGCCCTCATTGCAGGACGTGCCAAGAATGCCCGTGATCCAGGGCCTAGTTGCCAGAGGGTGCCGAACCACGCGACTGTGTCGGAAATCGGGCCGGCTGGAACTTTGGCACTGTCGCGCCCCAAACAGTAGTCAACGATCGTCAAGAGAGCACTTTTGCCCGTCCGGGACTCCCCAGTCACGATGTTGAGTGAACCGGGTTTGAATCTGACCGAGCGCTCACGGCCATCGTGGTTGTAAAGGGTGATATTCAGTAGCTGCACGGTCTCATGGTGTCACGCCGAAATAGCCGTATACCGTAGATGACCTCTCGATCTTTGTGAGCCATCTCCCCAGGAAGGCGGCAGCTCTGACAATTTCCCTTACATCGCCGGTGTTTGCCGGGCGGGCTTTTGCTGGCAGCGACCCCGTCAAGAGACCAGTCTCGTCGACATCGAGGACGCCTTCTCTAAGCGCGAAGCGAAGTCCTTCCCTAACATGGGGGACCATCGCTTTGGCTCGCTCCGGAAACCCAGCGTGGATAGTTGGATGATTCGCAATCCAGGCTGAGAGATGCGAGGCCGTTGTCCGGGGGAGTGCTGCACGGGTGTCGCGATGCAGTACGAGAGGAGCGATGATGAAAACCAGTTCCCAAGGCATACTCTTGCCGGCACGGCGTTCGTACTCTTCGGCAGAGGCGGCGAATATGGCTGCAAACAACGCGGGATTGAGCATTGTTGCCACGACAGGAGACCTGGAGTCCCATTCACCGAGTCCGGGAGAGTCATTGGCCATTAGTGAGCCTCTCCGCCAGGAGTGTCTGAACTCGGTCCTCAAAATCCGGATGCCAACCGATCAAGTGTCTGTCGGCCAACTCATGTCGCTTACCGCGTGCGAAGAAGGTGTCCGTATAACGGCTGCGGACTGCCACCGCCGTCGAGTCTCGAAGCTTGCGCCAGAGCTCCCGCCCGACATTTTCGCGTGAGGCATCGTCGGCATCTACGTCCAGGTCCTCCATCATGTCCGCGTAAGCGCGCTCCCACTCGTCCACGAGATTATCTTCGAAAGTACCAAGCTCGTTTAGCCCGATGAGCGAGCGATCAATCCACTCCGTTGTCTGGGTCACGGCCCGGTAGTAGTCGCCGACTGCTTTACGAAGGTGGGTTGTGCCGACATTCACCCAACGAAGTTGATGAACGAAAATATGTGCATCGTGGCTCTGTACCAGCGTCTCCTCGTCAATCTGGTTCAGTTCAACCAGTGTCGGCAGATTGTCCGGTACGAACATGTCCCGAATGACTTGAACTTGCTGCTGCGCCTCCAAGACGTCAACCCGCTCTCGCCGCTTCTGGAGTAGGTCCAAGGCAACGCGTCGCCACCATTGCCAAAACAGGCCGAGAAAGGTCTGTTCCTGGCCTATAGGGAGTGCCCAACTAATCTCGTTTCTGACATGGGTTTCAACGTCCTCAATACGGATCGCACCTCCTAAGACCCGAATCCGCTCAACCATCGAGATTCGTGATGAAAGCGGCGTCTTAATCCACTTCAGACGCGCTGCTTCTGTAGTAGAGGACGTTGATGTGGACGCTGCCGAGTTGAGAAGTTCCAAGGCGCGCCCTGGATCTCTATCGCTGCCCGGACCGAGGTGAGAGGCCGCCGTTCCAGTTCCGCAGTCGCTCGTCGTCAGCAATGTGAGTAGTGGACCCCCTATGTCCGCGAAGGCCGGGGTATCGAGCCAGACTTTGAGCGTTTTCCACAAGTCAACGCTCATGTCGGAGAGACTCCCTGCCGACTGCTGATGATGCTTCAGCTGGAGCAGCTCTTGTACTTCGCCGTTCTTTTCCCACGCGACGTCGTCGAAAAGTTCGATGGTCATTGCTTGGTCCGGACGGTCCCGAGCTCCTCTCAGGAGCTCCAAAAGGGCCCAATCCGTTTGGTAGAGGTAGCCAATAGCGCTAGATGACGCATCATGGGAAGTCATTCAACGCGCCTCCGGAGACTCGGCAGAAAACGCTCGTTCCTGCAAGTGCCAACTGGGGCAACAGTTATTAGCCCCCTTGGCTGTGACTTTAGCTCATGGCGCATGCCACCGTGTGACAGGCAACATCACTGTGATCGCGCCTAGCTACCGCGGCCTCGACCGTGGAGGTGCGCTTCCTGACCTCGACGTCATCGAAGCTGCGAGGTTTCGTAGCATCGCGTCGCGTTAGTGTCTTCCGTTTGCGAAGGGCAAACGACCGTAGGCTAGCTCAAAGAGGGATACCTGGGGTTCGTTTCCAGGTGACCATGAGGTCTTTGACGTCCTTTAATTGCCATATGCGGTTCCCACCCTTCATGGGAGACTCCGTTTTGGCCGTGGCCGACTTAGCGCTGATAGGCGCTAAGTCGGCCCCTTAGAGTCGTCTTATTCTCGGAGCTCAGCCCTGCTGCTTCTATGTACATGATGGGAGTACCGTCGACCCACCGGCGATATAAGTTCGAGCTCGGACTAGTCGTCGGGTCTTTCCTGTACGTTCCGCCCGTGCTGTTTTCGAGGAATGATGGCGGCCCTGTGCTTGGCCGAAGGATCACATTGCGGTTCATGGTCCAAAAGTTTCTGGGTTCCTCGAAGTCCGTCTCGTCAAGAACTGTCACCCTAGGCACGGGTTCAGTGTCGCAGGCCCCAAAGCGGGTCATCCACTCGCGCTGAGCGAACGGAGTGCTCCAAAACCACCTCAAAACGGCCGCTTTTGCTGTGGGATACGGGCGCCCCTGTATTTGTACGGTGGCCAGAAGTGGACAAGTATGGTTGCAGTCGTTCCGTAGTACACGGACACACAGCGCAACGTTCCGGCCCCGCGCGTAATCTGTTTAGATGCCTCGTTTTGCGCTTGATATTGACTCCGTCCCGCGTCCCGTCCGCGCCCAGGAGCTCCTGGACGCAGTGAACCAGCGGGTCGTCATTGCCGACGGCGCGATGGGCACCATGCTGCAGGGCCGGGAACTGTCGCTCGAGGAAGACTTCCAGGGCCTCGAAGGCTGCAACGAAATCCTCAACGACACGCGCCCCGACGTCCTCGCGGACATCCACGATGCGTACTTCGCCACGGGCATCGACGCGGTGGAAACGAACACCTTCGGCGCCAACTGGTCCAACCTCTCGGACTACGGCATCGACGACCGCATCGAAGAGCTCGCCCGCAAGGGCGCGGCCATCGCCCGCGAACGCGCCGAAGCGGCAGAACAAACAGACGGACGTATGCGCTGGGTCCTGGGCTCCATGGGCCCGGGCACCAAGCTCCCCAGCCTCGGCCACACCAGCTACGACTACCTCAAGCAGACCTTCGCCCTGCAGGCCGAGGGCCTCATCGACGGCGGCGCGGACGCCTTCCTCATCGAAACCAGCCAGGACCTCCTGCAGACCAAAGCCGCCGTCAACGGCTGCAAGCAGGCCATCGTCACCCGCGGCATCCGGCTCCCCATCTTCGTCGAGGTGACCGTCGAAACCACCGGAACCATGCTCATGGGCTCCGAAATCGGCGCCGCACTCACCGCCCTCGAACCACTCGGCGTCGACGCCATCGGCCTGAACTGCGCCACCGGCCCGGACGAGATGAGCGAGCACCTCCGCCACCTCTCCAAGCAGTCCTCCGTGGCCATCGCCTGCATGCCCAACGCCGGCCTGCCCGTCCTCGGCCCCAACGGCGCGCACTACCCGCTCTCGCCCAGCGAACTCGCCACCGCGCACGAGCAGTTCGTGCGCGAATTCGGCCTGGGCCTGGTGGGCGGCTGCTGCGGTACGACGCCGGAGCACATGGCCGCCGTCGTCGAACGCCTTGCACCCTTCCGCAACGGTGCCTCCGTCGCCAGCGGCGGAAGGGGCGCCGACGGCAGCCGCGTCCCCACCGAACGTGAAGCAGGCATCGCGTCCCTCTACCACCACGTGCCGTTCGACCAGGAGTCCGCCTACCTCGCCATCGGTGAGCGCACCAACGCGAACGGTTCGAAGGCCTTCCGCCAGGCGATGCTCGAAGAGCGCTGGGACGACTGCGTCGACATCGCCCGCGAGCAGGTCCGCGTCGGTGCCCACCTGCTCGACGTCTGCATCGACTATGTAGGGCGCGACGGCGTCGCGGACATCAAGGAGGTCGTCTCACGTTTCGCGTCGGCCTCCACCCTCCCGCTCGTCATCGACTCAACCGAACCTCCCGTCCTCCAGGCCGGGCTCGAACTCATCGGCGGCCGCCCGGTGGTCAACTCCGTCAACTATGAGGACGGCGACGGCCCGGAGAGCCGCTTCGCGCGCATCATGCCGCTGGTGAAGGAACACGGCACCGCCGTGATCGCCCTGACCATCGACGAACAGGGCCAGGCACGCACCACCGAGGGCAAGGTGGCCATCGCCTCCCGCCTCGTCGACGCCCTGGTGGGCGAATGGGGCATGCGCGTCGAGGACATCATCGTCGACGCCCTGACCTTCCCCGTCGCCACCGGCCAGGAAGAAACCCGCCGCGACGGCATCGAAACCATCGAGGCCATCCGCCAGATCACCACCAAGTACCCCGGCATCAACACCACCCTCGGCGTCTCCAACGTCTCCTTCGGCCTCAACCCGGCAGCGCGCGTGGTGCTGAACTCCGTGTTCCTGCACGAAGCCGTCCAGGCCGGCCTGTCCAGCGGCATCATCGACGCCGCCAAGATCGTCCCGCTCGCCTCGCTCCCGGAAGAACAGCGCAAGGTCGCCCTGGACCTCGTCTATGACCGCCGCGAATACGACGCCGACGGCAACGTCACGTACGACCCCCTGGCCATCATGCTGGACCTGTTCGCCGGCGTCGACACCGCAGCATTGAAGGACCAGCGCGCCGCCGAACTCGCCGCCCTTCCCACCGGCGAACGCCTGCAGCGGCGCATCATCGACGGCGAAGGCAAGGGCCTGGAAGCGGACCTCGACCTCGCCCGCAGCGAAGGCATGACCCCGCTCGGCATCATCAACGACCAGCTCCTCGAAGGCATGAAGGTGGTCGGTGAGCGCTTCGGCGCCGGCGAGATGCAGCTGCCCTTCGTACTGCAGTCCGCCGAGGTCATGAAGAACGCGGTGGCCCTGCTCGAGCCGCACATGGAGAAGTCGGACTCGTCGGGCAAGGGCACCATGGTGATCGCCACCGTACGCGGCGATGTGCACGACATCGGCAAGAACCTGGTGGACATCATCCTCACCAACAACGGCTACAAGGTCGTCAACATCGGCATCAAGCAGGGCATCGCCGAGATCATGGCCGCAGCCGAGGAGCACAACGCCGACGTGATCGGCATGTCCGGCCTGCTGGTGAAGTCCACCGTGGTGATGAAGGAAAACCTCGCCGAACTCCAGTCCCGAGGGCTCGCGAAAAAGTGGCCCATCATCCTCGGCGGCGCAGCCCTGACCCGCGCCTACGTGGAGCAGGACCTGGCCGAGCAGTTCGAAGGAACCGTCCGGTACGCCAAGGACGCCTTTGAGGGCCTGGCGCTCATGGAACCGCTGGTGCAGGTGGCCCGCGGCGCCGACCCGGACGCCGTCGGCCTGCCGCCGCTGAAGAAGCGGATCCACAAGGGCGGCGCGAAGTTCACAGTGACCGAACCGGAGGCAATGCCCGGCCGGTCCGACGTCGTCGCCGACAACGCCGTGCCTGCGCCGCCGTTCTGGGGCACACGCATTGTGCGCGGCGTCGCCCTCCACGACTACGCCGCCATGCTCGACGAACGCGCCACCTTTATGGGGCAGTGGGGCCTCAAGCCCGGCCGCGGCGATGACGGCGCCTCCTATGAGGAACTCGTGGAACGCGAAGGCCGGCCGCGCCTGCGGTACTGGCTGGACCGCATCCTCGGCGAAGGAATGCTCGATGCGTCCGTCGCCTACGGCTATTTCCCGGTGGTCTCCGAAGGGGAACAGGTGGTGGTGCTGCACCACGGGGAGGATCACGACGGCGTCCTCGGCACCGCGGGACTGCTCGCCCCCGACGGCGGTTCAGGCGGTCCGATCGGCACCGAGCGGCTGCGGTTCGACTTCCCGCGCCAGCGCCGCGACCGGCACCTGTGCCTGGCCGACTTTGTGCGCTCCCGCGAATCGGGCCAGATCGACGTGCTGCCGGTGCAGCTGGTCACCGCCGGTTCGAAGATCGAAGAGTTCACCGCCAAGATGTTCGCCGCCAACCAATACCGCGACTACTACGAGCTGAACGGCCTGGTCATGCAGCTCACCGAGGCGCTGGCTGAGTTCTGGCATGCCCGCATCCGAACCGAGCTGGGTTTCGCGGCCGAGGAGCCGAAGGACAAGGCCGGGTACTTCAAGCTTGACTACCGCGGTGCCCGGTTCTCGCTCGGGTACCCGGCGTGCCCGGACATGGAGGACCGCCGCAAGGTGACGGAGCTGCTGAAGCCCGAACGGATGGGCGTGGTCCTGAGTGATGAGCTGATGCTGCACCCCGAACAGTCCACCGACGCATTTGTGTTCCACCACCCTGAGGCGAAGTACTTCAAGGTGTGAGTTGGCGCCGGTCACGTCGAAGCTGCGCGAAGATGGCGTCTATGGTCGATAGGACGGCGATCGTGTCGTCGGCCGTGTGGAGCGGGTGCTCCACACGGCCGGCTGCGACGGCGTCGACCACCTCGCGAAGCATCGGCAGGTAACCGTTGCCCTCCTGGCCCAGCTCCGTCCGGTTGCCGACCCCGAAGACGTGTTGAGCGTCTCCGGCGTGTATCACCAGATCGGTTGTCGCCCAGAACGGGGCCGGCAGTGTGAGCCAGCCTCGCTGGCCAGCTACCGCGGCAGAGCAGTCACTGAACTGGGTCATTCCGGTGGTCAATTGTGCGAACGACCCGTTCGCGAACTCAAGGGTGATGTGTGACTCCAGGTCCAGGCCATCGGATCGGATGTTACCGCGAGCAGTTATGACTTCAGGGCGTCCGAAGACTGTATGCGCGAGCATCAGTGGGTAGATGCCCTGATCGAGCAAGGCGCCGCCGCCTAGCGAACGATCCCATCGAGCCGATTCGTCCTCGGGCCACGGAACGGAGAACCCGGCCCGAATGTTACGCGGCTCGCCAATAAGACCGGCATTGATCTCCTCGATAAGACGCTTGAAAGCGGGATTGAACTTTGTCCACATCGCCTCCATCAGGAAGCAGTTTTTCGACTCTGCGATGGCGAAGAGGTCGGCGGCTTGCTCGGCAGTCATGGCGATGGGCTTCTCGACCAGCACGTGTTTCCCGGCAACAAGCGCGTCTCGTGTGAGCGCATGGTGTGTGCCGATCGGTGTGGCGATATACACCGCGTCGATCGACTCGTTTGCCAGGACTGCGGCATAGTCGTCTGTGGACTCAGGGATCCCGAACTCCTCAGCAAAGCGGCCGGCTTTTTGAGCGTCCCGGCCGTGCACCAAGACTACCTCGGCGCCTGCGCACGCTTGCAGGTCCGGAATCACGCTTCGCGAGATCGTTCCGGTGCCGATGGCCGCCCATCGCTGGACGTTCACGGTCGCACTCCGGTGGTAAGGGAGGCGCCGTGGGTACGGGCGACCTCGCCCAGCCAGCCCAGGCTCGGTTTCGGCGTCCGCTCAAACGTGTCCCGGTCGACCGCGATGAGGCCGAACGTGGGTTCCCAATGACCCCATTCATAGTTGTCGAGGAGGCTCCAGTGAAGATAACCACGGACGTCCAAACCCTCGTCCACAGCATCGAGCAGCACCCCCAACGCGCCGGTGATGTATTCGATACGGCGTTCATCGGAGGCGGTGGGAATGCCATTCTCTGTAACTAACAGCGGCACACCCTCGGTGATCTCCCATGCATGCCGCAGCGCGATTCCGAGGGCATCGGGACGGTATGCCGCCCCCGTGAGGGTGTTGTCGGGGTGGGGCGGGTGCGGGACGATTCCTTTTGCATCGACCGGCTGGGAAGTGTAGGACTGAACGCCGACGAAATCGTCGCCTCGGGATCCGAGGAGGTACAGGTCCTCCCACACGTAGGACACATCTGCGAACTGTTGTTCATTGCCGGGTGTCGCTGTAAGCGCTTGATTGGCGATGCTCCAACCGACCTTCGCGGCAGTGCGGGCGTGGAGGATGTCCACTGCTTCCCTGTGCAGAACGACGAGGGCGGACCCGATCGCCGGGTCGGGTGCGGGCAGGGAGCTCACGAGACTGCCTGCCCGCTCGCCTTCGACGGTGGGGCTGACCCACTCGTCAAGTTTCCCGCTGGTCACCATCTCGGCGAGCCCGGTCATGATGGCTAACATGTTGGGTTCATTGATTGTGATCAGCCACTCCACTCCGTCAAGTATGGTGGAGACCCTCTCGATATAGGCGCGCCAACGCTCAAGTGCGGTGGGGCCCGTCATTCCACCTTCATCGGCGAACCATGCTGGCAGGGTGAAATGCTGAAGCGTTACCACGGGGGTGATTCCGAGCTCGAGTGCCGTTTCGATCATTCGCCGGTAGTGCGCGAGTTCGGCGTTAGACCATAGATCGGGACGCGGTTGTATCCGGGCCCATTCGATCCCGAACCGGTAGGCGGTCAGGCCGGCATCGGCACTCAGCTGCATGTCTTCGCGGTAGCGGTGGTAGCTGTCGCACGCATCGCCACTGTAGGACGATCCTGGCATGCGTCCCTCGAGACGCCAGAAGTCCGAGTTGAGATTGTTGCCTTCGATCTGGTGCGGCGCGGTCGATGCGCCCCAGAGGAAGCCTTCAGCGAGCTTTGTCACGGTATGTCCTTTCAAATGGGAAAAGGGAGGAATCTGCCGCGGACAGGGTCGTGTCGTGGTCATGGACGCCGATCAAAGTCAGTGCGGTCGCGGTTACGCGGTGTTCGCAGCTTGTGACCTGTCACTGTTGACGGCGCTTGCACTCGGCAGGACTGCCCGAACGTTGAAAGTACTTGGTCCACTGCCCGTACACCCCGATCGCGAGTGCGCTCAGGACGCCGCCCACGATGAACTAATCACGCTCGTGGCGGGGCCGGGAAATGATGGGATTCAACGGTGGCTGATAAAGACGCACTCAAACCGCACCTAGGGCAAGGGTCTTTGGCAGGCGATAAAGACGACACCTCGACATACCTGAGTGCGCGTGGCTCATGGGGATTGGGAACGGACTTTCGGCGGATTGAAGCGGCGGGTGGATTATGGCCGTACCACCGGCAGTCTCGTCACCGTTCAGCATTCGAGCGAGCATGCCGTCGGGTTCAAGTTCGTCTACAGCCTCGAGACCGACCTGCCAGGATTGGTCAGCATGTTCGAAGTGGATCCTAAATCCGCGGCCGACGGTCAGCAACGTGTCATCGCCGAGATTCACGACCATGCCGTAGCTGTCGGATCCAGCTGGATCTACGCCGATTCCTGCGGCTCTGGTGATCACCAGATCGATGCTCCCCAGGGACCGCGTTACCGTCGGGAGGGCGTCCGTGAGATGAAATCCCGTGAGTTCGCGGCGCGTGCCGTCGGGATGACTCGTCACCGGAAACACTGCAGACAGTAAGGCGTAGGCGTCCTCCAAGGGAGCCAGATCTTCCCCCTCGGCAGAGTCAACACCGAAGGGAGATACGCCGAGCGCGCCGTACTGGCCAATGGCGAGGAAGGCGGTCCCGACGCCAGACTGATCTCGCCGCTGCTCGGGGATGAACAAGCCCCGGGACATTTTTGCAAAAGCGGGCAGGATCTTGTCCGGGTCACCGAAGTACACGTCGGGTGTGAATAGGTCCACAGTTGTCGCGATGGATGTCCAAACATCCGCGACCCGCGGGAGCGGACCGCCGCTTGGGTACGTGCCGGGGACCTGGCCTCCCGCTACCGCGAACCCTTCGATGTCGATGTCAATCTCGCTGTCAAGCCACGCGTTCACGAAAAAGGGAAGCGGCGAGACCGTTCGTGCTCGGCGTGCCAGGGCTTCGACATGGGATGCATACCCCCAAGCCATGAACGCCTCGTCACGACCCAGCGGATCGTCGGTAATATCTGCCCAGGTTCGAAGTTCTCCCTCGAACCCGGGACGTTGGAGAAGGGATTGCCTCAAACTTTCCGGCACGGCTGCATGGAAGGCGCGATCGGCTTGCTCGGAATGATCTCTGGATGCCCCCAGCAGACCTATTTCGTTCTCGATCTGGATCATGATGACGGTACGGTGCTCGGCGTCGGTCTGCTCTACGTGCTCCACAAGCGCCTGAAAGGCAGGCGCGTCGAGCTGTGTAGGGCCGAACGGCGTGAGCGTGTCGGACAGCCGGCCGTCGTCGAGCACGCAGCGTGGGAATCTCTGCCAATCGAGCTTCACCCATGCGGGTGCGTAGCTGGAGGATCCGTTCTTCCAGGCCCCGAACCATAGCAGTACGAGGCGGAGACCTGCTTTACGCACCTCGGCGACGAGCTTGTCGACTGAGGAGAAATCATAGGTGCCCTCTGTGGGTTCGAGTGCTTCCCAGGTGACACTGGCCAGGACCGTTGTTGCGTTGACTTTGCGGGCTATCTCAAGTCCGTGGCCCAGGGCAGCGGTTCCTGATGCGGTGGAGTTGTGGAGTTCGACTCCGAGCACGGGAAAGTGCCGGCCGTCGACGACGAGTTGCGCAAGCCCGCTGGTGCGGTCAAGGTGTGGCGCCATAACGGCGCTTGCGGTGGTTGTGTTTGTCACTTGATTCCTGTGTTTGCGATGCCCTGGATGAAGTAGCGCTGTAAGAAGAGGAAGACCACGATAATCGGCAGCACGACGACGACCGCGCCCGCCAAGAGCAGGCCATAGTTTGTGCCGTTGGCCCCGATCGAGAAGAGCGCGAGAGCCACCGGAAGGGTGTACATGTCGTCCGTCTGTGCGATCACCAAGGGCCAAAGGAAGTTGTTCCATTGGGCCAGGAATGTCAGGATCGCTAGCGTGGCGAGGGCGGGTCCTGAAAGTGGAAGGATCAGCCGGAAAAAGGTCCGGACCTCGCCGGCACCGTCAAGTTTGGCCGCCTCAAGGAGGGCATCGGGGATGTCGCCGATGAACTGGCGCATGAGGAACACACCGAGTGGCGTGACGATATAGGGAAGAATCAGCCCAAGATAGCTGTTGGCCAAGCCCAGGTTGCTGACCTGCACGAACAGTGGCACGAACGTAGCTATACCGGGGACGATGAGCATCAGTAGCACGAGCGAGAACAGCAGCCGTTTGCCCGCGAAGTCGATCTTTGCCAAGGCGTAGCCGGCCATCGCGCAGAAGAGAAGATTGCCTACAACACAGGCGACGGCGACTACGACGCTGTTGAAGAAGTACAGCCCGAAGTTCTGCCGTGACAGGAGATCCGTAAAGTTGCCGAGGGTGGGGTTTTTGGGGAGCCAGGCGTTGGGGTCGGCCAGAATCTCTCCTGTCGGCTTGATCGATCCGAGAATCATCCATGCGAAGGGAGCGAGGGTGACGACGAGGCCGAGGGAGGCGAGTACGTAGATGAGGGTGCGTGCGCGGAAGCCCTTGCGGACTGAGCGCACCGAAGCGGTGATGGTCATTTCAACTCCTGGTACGGAACAGTCGGAACTGGAGGAAGCTGAGCAGCGCGATGACGAGTACAAGAACGTATGATGCCGCTGACGCAAGCCCGTACAGTCCAAAGCCGAACTGCTCGTACGCGTAGTAGCCGATCGAGATCGTGCTGTCGAGGGGGCCGCCGCCGGTCATGACGAACGGCTCCTCGAAAAACTGCAGGTAGGCGATGCTCAGCAGCACCGCAACGACAAGAGTTGTCGGTTTCAACAGCGGCAGGGTGATGCTGCGGAACGAACGCCACTTGCTGGCGCCATCGACACTCGCTGCTTCATGGAGCTCGGTCGGAATAGCCTGGAGTCCGGCAAGAAAGATCACCATGGGGATTCCGAAGTTGCGCCACACGGCCATGATGATGAGGGCCGGCATCGACCACGCCGGATCGTTGAGCCAATCAGGCCCGGCGATTCCGATTACTCCGAGGGCGGCATTGAACAGTCCGTCCTCCTGGTACATGTATCGCCACACGACGGCGACGGCGATGATGCTCGTCACAACCGGCGCGAAATAGCCCACGCGGAACACAGCCTTCAGCCGGTTGATACCCGAGTTGAGGGCAACGGCCGCGAGAAGGGAAACGAGCATCGTGACCGGTATGCCAACCGCGACGAAGTACAAGGTGTTCAGTACCGCGCGAATGAACGTGTCGTCAGCGAACAACGTCAGGTAGTTCTCCAGTCCGACAAAGCCCACACCGAACGGGGTCCGCAGGTCGCGGCTGGTGATATCGGTGAAGCTCATCAGCAACGACGCAAGCACCGGCCACAGACCGAACGCGAAAAAGAAGATGAGGAATGGACTGCAAAACAACCAGGCGGCCATAGTGCGAGTACGCCGGGCACGGTTCCCCTTCCGGGGTGGCAGACTGGGGCCTGCCACCTCGGAAGTTGCTATAAGAGTTGCCACGGTGTTACCTGCCTGTCCCGATCTTCTTGGCACTGGACTGGATCGCTGCCTGCGCCTCCTCGGGAGTGCTGGCACCCTTCGCGACCTTCTCCGCTTCGGCGTCTATAAGCGCACCAACCTGGGTCCAAGTCGTAACTGCGGGCGCATTCTGCGCGTTCTCGAGCTGCTTACCGAACACCTTGAGGTAGGGGTCCGACGAGAGAGCGTGGGAATCCCAGGCCGACTGCACCGCAGGCAGATCGCCGGAAATCTTGAACCACTGTTCCTGCGTTTCGGCCTTTGAGAGCCATCGGACAAGCTTCCACGCACCGTCGCGGTTCTTGGCGTTTTTGAATACCGCGAGGTGGCTGCCGCCGATATACGACGTGTTGCCCGCTGGGCCAGCAGGGACGGGCGCCAACCCCACCTTGCTGAGGAACTCCTCACCTCCAGCCTGCTTCAGCAGACCGATCTCCCACGGTCCGGAGAGGAACGAACCGACTTCACCTGAAACGAATTTCGGTTCGATCTCTCCGAGGTTGACCGGCCCGTTCTGACTGGCGATTCCGTTCGTGAACAACGACTGGTATCGCTTGAGTCCTTCCAGCGCCTCCGGGGAATCAAAGGTTAGCTGCGTACGCTTCTCGTCTGTGAGCTGAGCCCCCGCTTGCCACATATACGGCAGTATCGTCTGCCACGTGTACGCGGCACCGGTCCCAGCCGAGAAGCCCCACTTGGCACCCTGGCCCTGGAGGCCCTTGGCGAAATCGTCGAACTTGTCCCACGATTCCGGGGCCGTGAGCCTTGCCGCGTCGGCAAGGTCCTTCCGATAGAACAGAGCTCGCGTTTCGACATACCACGGCACCGCAAACGTGGCACCGTCGATTTCGGAGCTGCCTTGTGCGCCCGGGAAGAACGATTTTTTATCAACAAGATCATCAGGCACGGCCTCCAGGCCGCCGCCTGCGACGAACGAAGCCAGGTCGGAGGAACCGACCATCGTCGCGTCGGGCGTGGACCCTGATGCGACCGCAGTTTCGATCTTCTTGGCATAGTCCTGCCAGGGCACTGCAGTGACCTCAACGGTCGCGTCGGGGTTCGCTTCCTTGAAGCCCTTGATGAGTTCGGGCAGCTTTTCGCCCTCTGTTCCCATCGCCCAGACCTTGACGGTACCCGTCGCCGGGCCGGCGTCCACCGCGGCGCCGGGCTGGACGTCTTCGGCCGCAGTGTCAGTTCGTCCGCATCCAGTAAAGACAAGGGCTGTCAACACGCCACCCGCGACGGTAGCAAGAAGTTTTTTACGTTTCATCAGCAGATTTTCTCCTCATTGAGTACGGCGAAGTGGGCCGTAGGACGAAAATACCATCGAAAACAGAACGAGTGCAACATTTTCATGAAAATTGGCTATCATGAATGAGTGACCACCACGATGCCCCCCTCCGCCCAGCCGCCGATACGTCGGGGCCCATACGCCAAAACAGCGCAACGGCGGCAGGAAATAGTGGAAGCGGCGACGAACGTTTTCGCCTCCCGCGGCTACCACGGGGGATCCCTGCGTGACATCGCCCGACAGATCGGGTTGAGTTTGACCAGTGTCGTCCATCACTTCCCGGCAAAGAGCGACCTTCTTGAGGCTGTCCTGGAGAACGCCGATCAAACAGGAGGATGGACACTGGGTCTCGCACGCACTGAAGGGGTGAAGGTTGCGATCCTCGCGCAGGTGGATTTCAACCTAGAGCGCAAGGAACTGCTGCGGCTCCTGGCGATTGTGTCTTCCGAGGCATCGGATCCAGCACACCCAGCGCACCAGTGGTTCGTGGACCGTTATGACAATCTCGCCTCTGGTCTCGCCAAACTCCTTGAGTACGACATTGAACGTGGCCGCGTTTCGGCAGACGTCGACCCGGAACTGACTGGGCGATTGCTAGCGGCTATGTGGGACGGGCTGCAGTTGCAATGGTTGCTCGACCCCACGCAGGACATGCACGGACAAATGGACGCCGCCCTTAACCGCCTGTTGCAGTAGGTGCGCTTGTTCCGTCGATAGGTCAGGGACGGTGTGCGGCCCGGGTGTCCTCAGACCCGGAGTTGAAGCCGGTCCTTGGCTTGGGCGGGGTGTCCGTTGACGCTTCCGCCCAGGCTGGAGACCGGCTTCACCCGCCGCAACGCGGCGAGGATGGCCCGCCCCACCACAGCGATTCCGATAATGGTGGTGACGGCACGCAGGGTGTCCCAGCCCGCCGTCGACGTCACCAGTGTGTAGAGCAGGAAGCTGCTGAGGTTGGTGCCCAGCGGCGCGCCGGCCACGTATGAAATGCCGGTGCCGGCGCCGACGGCGAAGGGCCAGAACCACAGGTTGGTCAGGAGCCCGAACAGGTAGGACGCCACGGCGCCGTAGCCTCCCAGCATCCACAGTTCTGCTTTGCCGCGCACCCGGCGGGGGAGCAGGCCCGCGCCGGCACCCACCCAGGCGCAGGCGAAGATCTGGAACGGCGTCCACGGCCCGATCCCGCCCCACAGGGCGCTGGAGACGGCGATGGTCGCGGCGCCCAGGAGCATGCCGAAACGGGCGCCGAAGGCACGGCCGGCCAGGATCAGCAGGATAAAGACTGCCTCCACGCCCCCGACGCCGGTGCTGGCCACCCGGACTGCCGAGCCGACGGCGGCGAGGACACCGAGCAGCGCCACCGTGTGCGCCGAGCTGACCGAGCCGTCCAGGGAGACCACGATGGCGATGACGGCGAGCGGCGCAATGGCCAGCGCCGCGTAGGGGAGGGCCGCGGCGGCATCCTCCGGGAGGGCCGCGGCGAGCAGCGGCCAGCAGAAGGCGCCGAGGGCCAGGAGGTTTGCTGCCGCGAGGACGGCGAGCTCAACGCCCCGCGGCATCCGGATGCGCCGCTTTGTGTCCGTTCCCTGAGGGTCTGGTTCGATGATCCGTGGTCGTGCTGCGGCAGCTGCCTGCCGGGGAGGCGGAAGGTGCGATTCGGGGACCCCGGCCGCCACGGAAGAGGGCACGACGCCGTCCCGCATCGGGATGATCCGGGCGCCGAGGCCCTGGGCGAAGTCGACGTCGTGCGTGGCGATCAGGACCGCCGCGCCGGAGTCCGCGGCCGCCCGCAGCGCCACCGAGACTGCCGAGCGCGCCGCAGGATCGAGTCCGCGGGTGGGCTCATCGATCAGGAGCACCCGGGGCTCGTCCATGGTCTGCAGCGCGATGGCCAGGATCCGGCGCTCACCAGCGGAGAGGTCCCGGGGATGCTCCTGTCCGATGGGCATCGTCACGTCACCCCGCAAACGGGCAAGGCGTGACTCCGCAGGCATTGGCGGAAGTCTTTCACTGCCCGGGCGGTTCCGCTCCGCGTGACGCCGGTCTGAGCGTCTGGCGCGCGCCTGGCGCCGGTCGGCGGCGCGGAGCTCTCCTGCGACGGTATCCCGGGTGAAGAGGTCGTCCGAGGCGTCCGGCACCAGGGCGACGCGGCCGCCGTCGACCATGCCGCCGTCGACCTTTCCTTCACCCACCGTTCCTTCGCCGAGAGCGAGCGCCACCAGGAGGGACGACTTCCCGGCCCCGTTGGGCCCCACCAGGGCCACCACTTCACCGCGGTGCAGGGTCAGGGACGCGTCGCGGACAAGCGCCGTGCCCTTGCGGTGCACGGCGAGGTTTGCCGCCGTCAGGACGGGCACGGGGTCCGTGCGCTGTGCCGGGTGTGGAGGCGCGGCGGCAGGGGCCGACGGCGCGGAGGGCGCGGTACCGGGGACCAGGGCGCCGCCGTCGATGGTCCACCACGAGTCGGCAACCGGGATGAGCGGCTGCGCCCGGTGCTCCGCCACGATGACGCAGACACCGGCGTCGCGGGTGAGGGTATCGAGCACGGCGATGACGCGGGCCCGTGCCGCGGGGTCGAGGTCGGCCAGGGGTTCATCCACCAGGAGCAGGGCAGGCTGCTCCACCACCGCGGCGGCGATGGCCACGAGTGTTGCCTCACCGGCCGAGAGGGTGCTGATGTTCCGGTCCAGCAGCGCCGACACGCCGGTCTGCTCCGCGACCTCCAGCACGCGCGCCGTGGCCGTGCCGGATGCCATGCCGCGCAGCTCAAGGGCGAGGGAAATTTCGTCCCGGACCCGGGTGGAGGCGAAGGCGGCGCGGGGATTCTGCAGGACGACGCCGATCAGCCGGGCGGTATCGCGGGGCGGCGTCGCGGCACGGTCCGTTCCGGCGATGCGCACTGTGCCGGAGACTTCGCCGCCGTCGACGTGGGACAGGAGGCCGGCGATGCCGCGCAGGATGGTGGACTTGCCGGAGCCGGTGGGCCCGGTAATGACCGTTAGTGACCCGGTGGACGGCGTGAACGCTACGACGCGGACCTGGGCGTCACCGATGCGGAAGTGGGCGTCCCGGATCAGGACCGGTGCTTCGCTGTTTTGGCCGGGCTGGTGTGCCGCCCGGCTCCCGAAGCCGCGCAGCTCCAGGGCCGCGGCAACCCGGCTCGCGTGCTCCAGGGTGCGCTCGAGCACGGGCACCAGGGCACGGGCTCCGAAACGTTCGCCGCGCAACCGGAACGCCAGGCGCACGGAGGTAACGGCGTCGGCAAGCGCGGGGAGCGCCGCCCACGCCACCACCAGCATCCGGGCAATGCCCTGCATGGGGCCGCGGCGGGCCAGATGCACAAAGCCGCGGGCCACGTCCACAAACGCATTGAGGATGCCGAAACCGAGGATCATCCCGGCAATCGGCAGGGCGGACAGGACCGCCGCCCACAAACCGGGTGCCGTCAGCGGGCCGAGGAGCACCACATGGGCGTAGGGGGCGGCCAGCCGCACCGCCGGCAGGTCGAGCAGGACCGGTTCACCGATGCCCGCTCCGTTGAAAAGGCAGCGGTAGATGACCCGCGCCGCGATGAACACAACGGCGAGAGCCGCCGCTGCGCGTAACGGCGCGGGTCGAAAGGTCATGCCGTGGGTGCAGCCGGTGCGCCGTCGACGGTGTAGAGCAGTTCGAGGCTCTCGCCGGGGCTGACCTGCAGGGTGGCGAGGCCTTCCTGGGCGTAGGCCCAGTCACCGGTGGCCGGCTTGACCCAGAGGGACCAGTAGGCGAACGCGGCAGGCATGCCCGCGCATTCTTCCTTGTACGTGCCGCCCTTGTGGGTGATCTCAAAATCTGCGGCGGGCACACCGTTAACGCGGCACACCAGTTCGGTGGGGTACTGCGTGGTGCCTACGGTTTTAACCTTGGCCTCTTCGAGCACCTTGGAGGCGGGAGTCTTGGCGTCCACGGGCACGCAGACCGACGTTTCAGCGGCGTCCTGCTTCAGGGCACCCGTATCGACGACGACCTTCACGCCGGCACAGGGCCCGCCGGAGGCGTTGGACGAGGCCGCTGCCGAAGAAACCGGTGCGGAGGCGGATGGCTGGGTGGTGGCCGGCGTGGAACAGGCGGCGAGGGTCAGCAGGAGACCGGCGGCGGCGAGGGAGCTCGCGGCGGCGGTGCGGATCTTAGTCAAAGTCACGTGCCAAGCGTAGGGCGTTGCTGGTCAGCAGCGGGATGCCGTCGCGTTGTGTGACGCCAGTTCTCCACTAAATCCATGATCTTGTCTCTGCCGACGTCGAGGTTTACCGTAATCCCATGGCTCGGCGGATTCGCGGAGATGCGGCGGCGGCGGCCGTCATGGTGGCGGGATCGGCGACGTTCCTGGCCGGGGCCTTTATGCCGGTCTCGCGGGTGTATGTCGAGGCAGACCCCCAGCGCAAACTGGCCATTCTGATGGCGGACCCCGGGCAGTGGCGTGCCCAGCAGATGCTCTTGGCCGCCGGCACGGCTGCGTTGCCCGTCGGGGTGGTGATGCTCGCCCGTCACTGGGATACGGGAAACGGGCCGGAACCCAAGGCGGGGCAGCGGCTTGCCCAAGGCGCCGCACTTGCGTGGATCGCGGGAGCTGGCCTGTTCCTGGGCAACCTGAAGGCGCGCTACAGGGATCCGGAGGCCTTCGCGTTGGGGAACATGCCCGCCTGGCCCTTTCAGGGGTATATGGGACTGAGCCTTGCAGGCATGGCTGCCCTCGGTGGCGGGCTGCTGGCACGGGCGCGTGCCCGCGCCAATTCAGGCGCCCTGCCACAGGACCCGCGCTGGCCGGGCTGGCTGAATGTGGGCGGGGCCGGAGTCTTCGCCGCCGTCCTGGTGGGCACCGGTGACCTGCCGCCCCTGCTGGTCTACGTCGTGGAACTCTCGACCGGGGCTGCGCTGCTACGGCAAGCCCGCCGGGGCGCCAACCTGGACAGGCCAGCCTAGCTCCTCAAGTATCACTCAGCGATGGTGAACCTGTGCGCACCCACATTCACAGGGGCCCCACAAGGGAAGCACGGTGTGCCCCTGAAACGTGTACTTGTATAGTTGTATACAAGTACACTGATGCCGGAGGTCACCACATGACGGATTCACCGTCCCGGAACACCGGGGCACATGTTGTCTACGCGGAGCTGAAGCGGCAGATCCTGAGCCTTGAGCTGGAGCCAGGGGCGCGCATCTACGAACCGGCCATGGCTGAGGCACTGCAAGTAAGCCGTACCCCGCTGCGGGAGGCCATACGAAGGCTCATTTCGGAGAACCTGCTGGAACAGCAACCTACCGGGGGCGTGCGGGTGCCCTCCCTTGATGAGGCAGTAATTTCCGAGCTGTACGAGGTGCGCGCGGCGATGGAGTCGCTTATGGCGCGGCAGGCGTGCCTGAAGGCGACCCCGGCCGACATCGAAGCCCTCAACGGCATTCTTGAACGCAACGCCGCCATGGTGCAATTTGCCGATGAAGCCATGAAACAGGGGATGTCGCTGCACGCCAAGATCGCCGAGATTGCGGGGAACTCGTGGGCCCGGCGGTTCCATGACCAGATCTCCAGCCAGATGGAGCGGTACCGCCACTTCACCAACAGCACGCAGGAACGGCGGGACCAGGCCCTTGCACAGCACCGGATCCTGGTGGACGCGGTTGTCGCCGGGAAGCCGGAGAAGGCCGCCAAGCTCGCTTTCGACCACGTCATGGGAGCCCGGGACGCTGCGGTGCGTGCCATTACGGGCAGCAGCGTCACCACATGATTGGTGAACTCGGGCGCCGCTCGGCCGCAGCCCTCCTCACGCATTCCGCCCTGATCCAGGCTGTCACGTTCCTGGTCCGTCCGGCCGCCACCTACCGGGCGCTCGAGCTGGACGTTCCCGGTTTCGCACTGGGTCTCCTCGCCGCCAGCTATGCCGTCTTTCCACTTTTGCTCGCGGTCCCGACGGGCGGACTGGTGGACCGCCTGGGTGAGCGCCGGCTGATGGCGATCGGATCCGGCGTCGTTCTTGCCTGCTCTGCCTTCCTGCTGCTGTGGGGGTCGTCGATCGTGGCCCTGGTCATCGGAACCGCGTTCCTCGGTGCCGGCCAGCTTGCCTGCGTAGTGGGGCAGCAGGCCGTGGTGGCCAACAATGCTGCCTCGTCCAGGATGGACTCGGCCTTCGGCTACCTGACCTTCGCGGCCTCGCTGGGCCAGGCACTGGGGCCGTTGGCGATTTCCCTGGTGGGAGGCGCATCGATCCGTCCCGACACCCAGGCCATCTTCCTCCTCTCCGCCTGCATGAGCCTGGTGCTTTTTGTGGCCACCTTCGGCGTCTCGGCCAAAGTCAGCGGCGGCAAAAGGAAAGCAGCCGTGGGTGCCGCTGATGGCGGCGATGGTGCTGTGTCGCTGCTGAGGACACCCGGCGTCGCCCGGGCCCTGGCCACCAGTGCCACCGTTCTGGCCGTGGTTGACCTGACCATGGTCTACCTCCCGGCGCTCGGGTCCGAGCGCGGGCTCACTGCGGCAACGGTTGGCCTGATGCTCACCACCCGCGCCGTGTTCTCCATGGTTTCCCGGCTCGTGCTGGGGCAGATGTCCCGGAAGCTGGGGCGCATGCGGTTGTTGGTGTCCAGCCTTGCGTTGTCCACTCTCGCTCTTTCCGCGGCCGCAGTTCCCATGCCGGTATGGCTGCTGTTTGTGGTCATGGCTGTGCTGGGGTTGGGGCTTGGCATCGGCCAGCCACTCACCATGTCCTGGCTTTCAGCGCAGGCTCCGGCCGGGCAGCGCGGCCGGGCGCTGGCCCTGCGGCTGGCCGGCAACAGGGTAGGCCAGGTGGTGCTGCCCAGCTCCATCGGCGTAGTGGCGGCCGGGCTTGGCGCAGGCGGAGTTTTCCTCGCGTCGGCAGTGGTGGTGGCCGGGACGCTGCTGCTGCTGCGCGGCGTGCGCCTCGACGGGTAGGCCGTCACCCCAGCAGGTCATCCTGGTAGCACCATCGCCAGTCTTCCCCCGGCTCGATGCTCCGCATGACAGGATGCCCGGTCGCTTCGAAGTGCCTTGAAGCGTGAGTTGCCGGCGAGGAATCGCAGCACCCCACTGTCCCGCAGGCCAGGCACATCCGCAGGTGAACCGTCGTCGTGCCTTCCCGGAGGCAGTCCGCGCAGAAGGCGGCCTGGGGCACCTGCCAGGACCGGGCGGACTCGAGATGGGCGCACACCCCGCCGGGCCTGGCGATTCCTTCCCCGCCGCCCTCGCCTGAAGTGTCCACCTCGTCCAGCGCCACGTCCAGCATGGATTCCTCCACATCCAGCCGCTCCAGGACGTCGGTGAGGACCTCGTGGGCGAACTCGCCGCCGCGCCGCAACTCCAACACCTTGGCCCGTTCCGCGTCCAGCATTGCCAGCCGCAGCCTGGCATACCGCTCGCTGGGCGTCGCCGTCTCCGCCGCCGGTCGGCCCAGGCGTTCCCAGGCAGCCAAGCCGCGCTCCTGAGTCCGCCGCTTAAGCATGGCCACGACCTCAGGCGGATCGTTGTCCGTCCGCAGTTCCTCCAGGCGGGCGACGCCCGCAGCGGTGGCCAGCTGCATCAGCGACGCCTTGTTCAGGGCGTCCTCGCGCTGGTCCGGGCCCTGCACGCGCAGGATCCGTACCAGTGCCGGAAGGGTGAAGCCCTGCAGCGTCAGGGTGCCGCCCACCACCACGAGGGCAGCGAGGATCAGCACCGAACGGTGTTCCAGGTCCGCAGGCAGCACCAGCACAGCGGCCAGGGTGACCACCCCGCGCATCCCTGCCCACGAGACCACTGCGGCGAACTGCCACGGGGGAGCGGGGTCGTTCCGACGCACGGCCGGGATCAGTCGGGGCAGATAAGTCGCCGGGAACACCCAGACAGGCCGGAGTGCCAGCACCGCCAGAAGGATCAGGGCGCAGCCAGCCCAGATCCTCCCGGCCCCAAGGGAGTCGTCCTGGACGCCTTCGATGATGGTCCGAACCTGGAGCCCGATCAACAGGAAGACCGAGTTTTCCAGGAGGAACTGCACGGTGTTCCAGTTGCTGCGTTGGCTTAGCCGGGCGGCGCCGTTGGGCATCGAAGGCGCTTTGGTGCCCATCACCAAGCCGGTAACGACGACGGCGAGTACTCCCGAGGCGTGGATCGCTTCGGCCGGCAGGTACGCGACAAACGGGGCCGCCAACGAGGTGGACGTGTTAATGGCGACGTTCCGGATCCGCCTCCGAAGCGCGGTGAGGACGTAGGCCACTGCCATGCCCACTACCAGCCCGCCACCAACAGCGAGCAGGAAATCCCCGGCGATCCCCGCCGCGGATACCGAGCCGGAGATGGCAGCGATGGCAGCCCTGAGGCAGATCAGCGCCGTGGCATCGTTGACCAGGGACTCACCCTCGAGGATGGTGACAATCCTGCGGGGCATTCCCACCTTGCGTGCTATGGCCGTTGCGGCCACCGCATCCGGCGGCGCCAGGACCGCACCAAGGGCGATCGCGGCGGCCAGCGGGATCTCCGGGAAGAGCCACCAGACCACCAGGCCTACGGTGATGGTTCCGAAGATGACGTAACCCACGGAGAGCAGCCCGATGGCGCGGCGGTTTGAACCGAAATCGAACAGGGAGGTCCGCAGCGCAGCGGCATAAAGCAGGGGCGGTAGCAGGCCCACGAGGACCAGCTCGGGGTTCAGGTCAATGTGCGGAACGAATGGGAGGAACGACCCGGCGACGCCCGCCAGCACCAGCAGCAGGGGAACGGAAATGTTGAGTTTCCGGCCCAGGGCGCTGCCGGCGCAGACCACCGCGACGAGAACCAGAAGTCCCAGTGCGGTTTCCATTGGGCCATTGTCTCAGGCCCGAAAGCCCGCCACACGGCCCGTCAGGATGCGGAGCGCGTGTCGAACGCCGCAGCCGATTCCCGCAGCAGGCGTGCGACGGTGTCCACCGGCGTGCTGCTTGACCGCCGCCGGTCGAACCGGCGCAGAACGATCCGCCGCGTTCCGAGTCCGGGGACGTCGAGTACGTCGACCCCGTCGTGGGCGACCCCGCTCAGTGCCAGGGTGGGCACGATCGCAATACCCTCGCCCGCAGCGACGAGCGCAAGGGCGGTGAGCGTCTCCTGGTATTGATGCACGGTTTCCATCTGGGCGCCCGTTGACTGGCGGAGCCGGCCGAGCACTGCAGAGTTGGCGGTTGTGGGCTCGACGCCGAGCCACGGAAGTGGAAGCCGGGCAAGGTCGATGTTCTCGGTGCTGAGCAGGGCGCCGGCGGGGACCACCAGTTTCCATGGCTCGTCCAGCAGGGGCTCCTCGGTCATTCCGGCGGAGAGTGAGTTCTGTTCGGCCGTCGTCGAATCGAGCTCCACCACGACGGCGTCGAGCTGGCGCTGGCGGAGCAGCCGCATCAGGGCAGGGA
This sequence comes from Arthrobacter sp. BE255, assembly GCF_031457335.1. Lineage (NCBI taxonomy): Bacteria > Bacillati > Actinomycetota > Actinomycetes > Micrococcales > Micrococcaceae > Arthrobacter > Arthrobacter sp. BE255. Next base: position 28,194 of record NZ_JAVDWK010000012.1, read on the forward strand.
AGTCGTCTTCGACAATCCTGATCTGCAGTTGCGGGTACTGGGAGCGCCACTCCGGCAGGCGCGGGATCACCACCGTCCGAACGAAGCTGGTGAATCCGCCCACGCGCACGACCCCTGCGATCGTGGCCCCGCCTTCGATGCGTGCGCGCGCAACGCTGAGTGCGCGTTCAATCTCCTCTCCGGCTTCCGCCACTGCCAGTCCGGCGGGCGTCAAAACTGAGCCTTTGGGCGTGCGCACCACCATGGCGTGGCCCGTTTCATCCTCCAGTTTGCTGAGCTGCTGTGAGACGGCCGAGGCCGTAATTCCCAGCTCGTCAGCCGCCGCGAGCACCCCGCCCGTACGGGCAACCGCAAGAAGAACGCGCAGCCTGCGCGGATCGATATCCATGTTAAGTAGTTCTAAACCACACCTTCAGTGGAATGCAATTGCTCTAAAGGTGTTTCGAACTCATAATTGCTGTTAAACCGGACGTGCCCGGCGGAAGAATCCAGGCAACGCCGTCTTCCAAACACCTACCTACAGCCCGCCATCAACACTCCGTCCAGCGGATGGCAGCCGGGCATCACCTCTGAAAGGACATCATGGAACTGCTCTGGGAAATCGCAGGTTGGTCGGGGGCCGTTCTGATCCTGTCGGCATACCTGTCTGTTTCCATGGGCTGGTTGAAGGCCGGCAAACGCTTCCAGGTGGCCAACCTCATCGGTGCATGTGCCTTCATCGTCAACGGCGCAGTCCACCAAGCGTGGCCCTCCGTGGTGACCAACGTTGCCTGGTGCCTGATTTCCGCCGTCGCGATTCTTCGGATGCGTGCCACTCAGGAGTCGCCGGTGGCCGCAGCTGAGGCCCCGCAGGTGCAGTTTCCGGGCGTCCCGGACACCACCGGCCAAATCGCTGTTGTGGAAGCAATTACCTCTGCCGTCCACGGCGACGTCGCCGGACGGGCGGCTGAGTGCCAGGCCAGCCTGCGTGAGGCACGGGCAACAGTGCCGGCGGCGCGGACGTCCTGAGCTGGGGGAGGGTTTCCCGCGGTCAGATCCCCGGCACGCACTTTCCGGTTCCCAACAACGCCAGCCCGGCGCGGTCTCCGGCCCCGAAGTCCAGCTGCCCGCTGTTCTCTGCGTGCATCAGCTGGGTGGGATCGTTGACGTGGTCCAGCCCTACCACGTGCGCCAACTCGTGCATGATGATGGCCCGGACCAAGGCCGGTCCCTCGGGAAAGGCCAGGGTTTCTGTCAGCCCGGGCGCATCGAGCTGCACTTGGCCGGTGACGTAAACATACGGTTCGCCCGGAACCTGGATGGCGGAGCTGCCGCCGGTGCCGGCGATCTTTCCGGCCAGCTCAGTGGCCTCTTCGGGCGTGGACCAGGCAATCAGGACCGGCGCCCACTTCCTGCCGTAGCGGTCAGGTTGGTACGCCTCGCGATCCTTTGAGGGCGCTTCGGTTGTGGTCCCGTCGTACACGAACCGCAAACCAGTGGCAGCGGACACCGCCGCTACCGACTCCTGAACGAGCTGATCCGTGCCCGCCGGCGCCAAGTCCGGCCGGACCACGTAATGCACCGGCCGGCACGGGTCGTAGGCAACAAACAGCTGGTCCGTGTCGGGAGACGCCTGCAGGACATATGCGGTTGATCCGGTGCTCGCAGGCGGGACGCCCAGGGGAGAGGAAGCGGCTTCAAAACCTGGCGGAGGGACCTCAGAACCGGGCAGGTAGGGCCGCGCCGCCGACATCACGTACCGGTCGAACAGGGTCGGAGTGAAGTAGAGCCCGACGACAAGTGCAATGCCCAGCACGGTGGCCGTCCGGGACTTCCACCTCCGGGTGCGCCCAGTCTTGATCCTGCGGAGACCCCGCTTCCTGCCAGGCGTTGGTGCAGGAACGGCACGCCACGGCCCAGGATCCTGAAGTTTGCCGAGCGCCTCATCAATAGCCCACTGCGGAATCCGGCCGCTCGGGGAACGCCGGACTCCCGGTATGTCCGGCCCGTCCTCAGGCCCTCCGAAGTCCCTGCTGCCAAAATCCGATGCCACGCGCGCCCCCATGCCCCCAAAACCCATCTCCTTCGATGGCTTCGCCCAGCATAGTGGCCGGTCTTACCGCAAGCTATGGACGCGGCGACGAAAGTTCCGGCGCCGGCGGGCGGACGACGGCGGGCGCCTCCCGCCGTCGTCCGCTCCCTTTTGCCCTGGCTGCTTCAGATTCCGGCTGCCCTGGGGGTGTCTGGCAGACACTGCCGCCGGATGTTCGGGCTGCGTACCGTGGTGGTTGTGGACAGAAAAGAAGAGATCCGGGAGTTCCTGATCTCGCGCCGCGCGAAGGTCAGCCCGGAGCAGGCCGGGATCCCCAGCTACGGCGAACTGCGCCGCGTGCCAGGCCTGCGCCGTGAGGAAGTGGCACAGCTGGCCGGGGTGAGCACGGACTACTACACGAGGCTGGAACGCGGCAGCCTCCGCGGCGTATCAGACTCCGTGCTCGAGGCTGTGGCCTCCGCCCTCCAACTGGAGGAGGCCGAACGGGCACATCTCATGGATCTTGCGCGCACGGCCAACACGCCGTCGCGCCGGACGCCCCGCCGTCCCACGCAGCAGCGGGTCCGTCCCGGGGTGCTGCGCCTGCTGGACGGGATGACCGGAGTGGCCGCCATGGTGCAGAACGGCCGCGGGGACGTGCTCGCCGCCAACCTGCTGGGCCGGGCGCTGTACGCGGACGTCTTCAACTCAGCAGTGGCGTTCACGGATGTTCCGGGCCGGCTGCCGAACCAGGCCCGCTACCTGTTCCTCGATCCCCGGGCGGCCGACTTCTACCCCGACTGGAACGCGGTCGCTGCCATCACCGTGGCGATGCTCCGCCTGGAATCCGGCCGGAATCCCCACGACCGCGCCCTGAACGAGCTCGTCGGGGAGCTGACCACGGGCAGCGGCCTGTTCGCGGCACTGTGGGCCGGGCATGACGTGCGGATCCACACCACGGGAACCAAACGCTTCCACCACCCGGTGGCCGGCGACCTGTCCCTGCAGTACGAAACGCTGGACCTGCCCGGCGACGAAGGACAGACTCTGTTCACCTTCACCGCCGAGCCGGGCTCCGCCTCCGAGAACGCGCTGGCCTTCCTCGCCAGCTGGGCGGCATCGCCACCCGAACCAGCCACCCACACCACCCACACCGCCACCGCCGGCGATCCTGCCGCCGGATCCATCGCCGCCGTGCGCTCCCATGCGCAGCCAGGGCGCAACCCAGGAAAGACAGAACCCTCCCATGACTGAACAAAACACCCCCACTGCGCTGGCCAACAACACCACCGGCAAGAAGGTCTGGTTCATCACCGGTGCGGGCCGCGGCATGGGCACCGACATCGCGAAGGCAGCCCTCGCCGCCGGCCACGCGGTGGTCGCCACCGGCCGCAACCCGGAAAAAGTCACTCTGGCCGTCGGCGAGAACGAGGACCTGCTTGCCGTGAAGCTCGACGTCACCGACCCCGCCGACGCGGCCGCCGCCATCCAGGCAGCCGTGGACCGGTTCGGCCGGATCGACGTCGTGGTGAACAACGCCGGCAACTTCTACGCCGGCTTCTTCGAGGAAATCACCCCGAAGGACTTCCGGGCGCAGATAGAAACCACCATGTTCGGGCCCATGAACGTCACCCGCGCGGCCCTGCCGGTCCTGCGGGCCCAGCGTTCCGGCCTGGTGGTCACCATCTCCTCCACCGCCGGCATCGTTGGCGGGGAGTTCCTCTCGGCCTACGCTGCGTCGAAGTTCGGCGTGGAGGGCTGGGCCGAGTCCCTGGCCCCCGAGGTCGCACCGTTCGGCATCCGCTCCATGATCGTGGAACCGGGGTTCTTCCGCACCGAGCTGCTCACCCCGGAATCCACCAGCTACGCGGAATCCACCATCGGGGACTACGCCGAACGCACCGCGCAGACGGTCGCCGGCTGGAAGAGCATGAACGGCCTGCAGGGCGGGGACCCGGCCAAGCTCGCCGACGCGCTGATCCAGCTGGCCGAACTGGACGAACCGCCGCTGCGGTTCGCCGCCGGCGCCGACGCTGTCAGCACCTTCGAGAGCCGCGCTGCGGCGCTCCAGGCCCAGGCCGGCGCGCACCGGGAGCTCTCCAGCAACCTCGCGCACGCCTGAAAAACGGGCGGACGACGGCGGGAGGTCCCGCCGTCGTCCATCCAGATGCGGTTAACGCGCCACGAGGTGCCGCGACCGCCGTGCTGCGCGGGTCGTGGCGCTGAGCACGAGGATGGACTTGGTCGCGATGCAGACGACGAGGAGCGTAACGGCGGCCAGCACTCCGACGGTGGTGGCCTGCCAGCCAAGCGGCTGGACCATGTGCAACCACGTGATTGCCAGCGCAGCGACACTCGCCGCGGGGAAGGTGAATGACCAGAAGCCGAGCGAGAACGGCAGTGCGAGGTAGCGCGGCAACAACATCACCTGGGTCAACACCATGAATGCCGTCATCGCCGTCAATCCCTCGAACACATGATTAGGTTGACCGCCAGAGATCGCGAGCCACGCTGCTGACGCAACGGCCGGGGGAGCGATCATGATCGCAAGGGTCGGGACGAGCGGCTCTGGCAGGGTTGGGTGGAGGGCGAGCCGGAGAAAGAAGAACACGGAGATCATCAGCCAGAAGAAGATGCCGACCGCGAAGCTGCCGACGGCAAGCCAGTCAAGCCCTGTCTCTGCGGCGGCGAGGGCGCCGACTAAACCGGCTGCACTGATGGGCAGGTAGTACCCGCCGTGAACGGATTCGAGTGGCATCTCCCCGCGCATCCAGAAGCTGAGGATCCATGCGGCGAACGCGGCCGCGGCGGCGAGGGAGATTAGCGTCAGCACGGTTCCGGCAATCGGAACCGTGCGGTGAAGAGCCGCTCCAAGCAGCATCGCGGCGATGGGAAGCAGTGCCGCAAGCGGGCCTTGGGCGAAGTGCGTGAGCTGATGAGTGAGCGGCTGGGCGGTGCGCCTGCCGCGATGCAGGTGCACCGTGATGGTCCAGATCCAGGCGACCGCGGCGATCAGCCAGAACGCTTGCCCGACCTCGACCGGGAGGCCGAGTGCGGACGTCGCCACGGACCAAACTTGGGCGAGGCCCGCCAGGCCAAGCGGGATGGCGAGCGTGTTCAACGGGACGCGCATCCGCACGGTTGCAGCAGGGGTGACGGGCGCCGAGAGCAGTTGAGCAGGCAACGGAATGCCTTCCTGATAGGGGGTAGGGGGACCCGTCGAGTGGTCAACAGTAGTTTTTGACCTAGAAGTACAATACCACGGGGGTTACGCTTTTCCCATGGGCAGACCGATGCAGTTCGAGACGGACACCGCCGTCGACAAAGCGATGGAGCTGTTCTGGCGACAGGGTTACGCCGGGACCACGCCGCAGGAGTTGGCCAGTGGGCTGGGGATCGGCAAAGGCAGTCTCTACAACACATTTGAGAGCAAGCACGCGCTGTTTATGCGTGCCCTTGGGCGCTACAGCGAGAGACGGCTCGAGTACCTGACCGACCTGTTCTCAGCGCCCGGGCCCATCCGGCCGCGTCTCAAAGGGGCGATGACTGTCCTGGCCGGCCTAGGCGAGCACCGGAGGGGGTGCGTCATGGTCAATGCTGCCGCGGAGCTCGGCACCACGGACGACGAGGTGAACCGCATTGCGGACCACCTCTTCACGCAGATCGAAGCGGTGTTTCGGCAAGCAGTGGCGCAAGGGCAAGAGTCTGGTGAATTCAGCATTGATCGGGGCGCCGAGACCATTGCCGGTCAGCTGCTTGCCTCTGTGATCGGGCTGAGCGTGCTCGCTAAGACAGGCGGGCCGGGGGAGAGGTTCGGCGCCGTCGTGGACGGAATCGTCGACGGATTGTGACGTCGAAAGAATCCACCATCAGACGTGAGGCGCGCGCCGGTCAGTCTCGTGCTGTGAAGACGTCGATGCCGGCTGCGATTGCGGCTTCTCTGTAGGCGTTTGCCAGATCGGCGAGGCTCGCGCGCTTGTTCAATCCGCTCGGGTTGGGAACCACCCAGACGGGGGCGCCGCCGAGAGGATCCGGCTGACGCCCGACCACCGCCCGCGGCCGGGCGAAGGCAGTCCTGTAGGCGGTGATTCCCAGTACCGCCACCACTGCCGGGGTGATGCGTCCGACGCGCTCCGAGAGGGCATCGGCTCCAGCGATAAGTTGTTCCGCGGTGAGTTCGTCCGCGCGTGCCGACGCTCCCGCAACGAGTGAGGTGATGCCGAGGCCGCGCTCTTTCAGATGTGCGAGGTCCTGGGGAAGGAAGCCTGCGGAAGCATCTATCCGCCGATCGACGATGCCCGCCCGGTAGAGCGCAGGATAGAAGCGGTTGCTCCCGCCGCCGCCGAAATGCGCCTGCACCGCAACGGCACGCAGACCGGGATTGATACCGACGAACAGAAGCCGTGTGTCGTCCCCGAGCAGGTCCGGCAGCCTCCCGCCGCGGAACGAATCAAGCGCAGACCGAGTAAACCGCACTACTCCACCCTATGACCTGCACCCGCTCCAATGAGACTGAAGTCCGCGAAGTCCTCGCCCAAGAGGATATCGCCGACGGTGTTGCCCACAACGCGAGCCGAGGAACGCGCGGGGAACGGCCGCGACCTACCGTTAAGCGACAAATCGGAAAGGAGGTGAGAGCAATGGCAGACCACTATGCCTCAGGAACGTGGCAGGTGAAGCAGGGCAGCGATCAGGAGTTCATAGACCGGTGGACGGACTTCCTTCAGTGGTCCCGGGCGAACTACCCGTCGATCCTCGTGGCGAACCTCATTCGTGACCGACGTGTTCCCGGTCATTATGTTTCGTTCGCGGAGTGGACCGACGAGGCGTCCCGGGACGCGTGGAAGCAGAACCCGGAGTTCATGACCCACTTTGATGCCTGCGTGGCGCTGTGCGAGCACATGAGCGGCGCTGATTTCGATCGGGTAGCGACGGTGTAATCCACCTGCTTTATGACCTGATCGCCGAGCGCGGTCCGGCCGCCCACAGCGTCAGCCGGACCGCCCGCGCGGGCCAATCCGGCCCGCAGCGGGCGGACTCGGCCATGTCCGGGTCCGGTCTCATTCGCGATCACACCGGTTGCGGCACGATCCGAATGTACGGCTTGGGCTCCTTCCAATCGCCAAAAATCTCGAGGGCCTCGCTGTTCTTCACGGAGCCGGCGATGATGACGTCCTCGCCTTGCTTCCAGTTGGCCGGCGTCGCCACCCGGTGCTTCGCAGTGAGCTGAAGCGAGTCGACAACCCGAAGCACCTCGTCGAAGTTGCGTCCGGTCGTCATGGGGTACACGAGGATCAGCTTGATCTTCTTGTCCGGCCCAATGACGAACACGTTGCGGACGGTCTGGTTGTCCGCGGGCGTGCGGCTCCTGGCGTCCCCGGACGTGGCCGCCGGGAGCATGCCGTAAAGCTTCGCCACGGTGTAATCGTCGTCGCCGATCACGGGGTAATTGGGGCGTGCCCCCTGCGTCTCTTCAATATCGGCGGCCCACCGCTCGTGATCAGCCGTCGAGTCCACGGAAAGGCCGATGACCTTGACTCCGCGTCGGTCGAACTCGGGCTTGATCCTGGCCATGTAGCCGAGCTCGGTCGTGCAGACCGGGGTGAAGTCCTTCGGGTGCGAGAACAGCACCCCCCATGAGTCTTCGAGCCAGTCATGGAAGCGGATGTCTCCGGCAGTCGTCTTGGCGGAGAAATCGGGTGCGGTCTCACCGAGTTGCAGTCCCATCACGTCCTCCTGGTCGTTGTGATGTGATGACGGAGCCAAGTGGCTCGCCGTCACTTCTGACGGTAAGGCGGCCCTGTTCCCCGACCGTTCCCCCCGGACTACCATGAGGGCGTGGAGAAGTGCGCCGTCGTCATGCTGGGCGCGTTCGGTGTCGTGATTGACGGCCGGCCGGTTCAGGACGACGCGTGGAAACGGACCAAGGCAGCTGGGCTCGTTAAAATCCTCGCCCTCGCGGAAGGGCACCGGCTGCACAGGGACGCCGTCGCCGATCTTCTCTGGCCCGATCTCAGCGCGCAGGCTGCCGCTTCGAACCTCCGCAAGGCAATGCATTTCGCACGCGCCGCCCTCGGCTCGCCAGGTGCCATTCAGGCGCACGGCGACCTGCTGGTCCTGCTGCCAGGCGCGGATGTTTCCATCGACGCGGAGCAGTTCGAAGCGGACGGGCGCGCCGCGCTCGCCTCATCGGCAGGGGTGGATGAGGCGCTCGCCCTGTACCGGGGCGACCTGCTTCCTGATGATCGGTTTGCCGTGTGGGCCGAGGACATCCGCGATCGGCTGCGCACGCTGTACCTGCGTTTGCTCAAGGCCGCCGCTCGGTGGGACGACGTGGTCAAGGCAGACCCGGCGGATGAGGAAGCCCACCGCGCCATCATGGTTCGTGCGCTCGGCGCGGGCGACCGCCAGGGCGCGATCCGCCAGTTCGAGCGACTCTGCCGGCGGTTGCGCGCCGACTTGGGCGTCGGCCCGGGGGCGGCGACAGTCGCGGTCTACGAGGAGGCCATCGCCGGGGACAGCCGACGCGCGGAGAATCGGACGCGGGTCACGTTGGCGCGGGCACTCATCGCCCTCAACAGTGGCGACCTCGTCGAAGCGACCTCATACGCCCGGCGTGCACGGGAGCTGGCGATGGAAGCGGACTTGGGCCGAGAGATCGGCGAGGCCAGCGCCGTGTTGGCGATCGCGGCGAACCTGCAGGACCGTTGGCCCGAGGTATTCGAGGCCGAGTTCGTGGAGTTCACACGGCACGACTCCGCGCGCTCCGGCTACATTCTTGACGCACAGTTGTGCCTCGCCGAGTTCTGCCTGAGCGGGCCGGACGGGCACCGGAACATTGCGCGGCGGATAGCGCGTCTGCGGACGATCGCCGAACGGGCAGGCTCGGTGCGTGGCCAGGCCATCGCGGACCTGTTGCTGGGGGAGGCGGCACTGTTCTCCGGTGAGCTCGGCGACGCGCGCAGTCTGCTCCAGTCCGCACTTGAGCTGCACCGGCGGGCCGGGGCACCGGCTGGCGAGATCGTGACACTGCAACGACTGGCTGAGGTTGACCTCGCGCAGGACCGGCCCGGGGAGGCTGCTCGGGCAGCCAGCCGCGCACTGGCTGCCGCTGCGTCCACGTGGCTTGAACCGCACCTCGTTGTACGCCTGTACGGGGTGCTCGCTGAGGCAGCCAGCTCCCCGGCGCAAGCGGTCCGCATCATCGAGCGGGCCGACGCCGCTCTCGCCGGTAGGAGCGTCTGTCCGCCGTGCTCGATGGGTTATCAAGTCGCCGCAGCGACGCATTACGCACTTGCGGGGAAGCTGGACGCCGCCCGCCGCCGGCTCGCCAGCGCCGAGCAGCTCGCAGGCATGTGGCCTGGCGGACCATGGCACGCCGCCCTCTGGGAAGCACGAGGCATCCTGCGCCGCGCAGAGGGTCACGATGATCAGGCCATCGCCCTGTTTTGGGAGGCGGCAGCCAGTTTTGCCGAGCTCGGCAGGCGCCAAGACGAGCAGCGCTGCCTGGCCCGGGCAGCACAAAGACCGCCAATGGCGACCGGAAAGCCTTTGGCCGGCTAGTTCCTGGGAGGCTTCGCTCCGCGCGGGCCTCAAAAATTTCCATCGCCGCGCCAAAAGGCAGGACCCTTGCGGGTCCTGCCTTTGACGTGCGCGGATGCCCGCTCCTGCGCCCGGCTTTCGGGCTACCTGTTGCGATGGAGTGCAGGAGCGGCTCCGTACGTCTGCCGGGCTTGTGCCGGCAGTCCGTGGGCCGCGGCGGGGCTTTTGCCCGCCGCGGCCGGAGAACTCACATGACGCCCGTGGGTACCAGCAGGGCCCAGGCCAGTGCCGGCGCCGCCAGGACCACTCCGCCGGCGTACATCATCAGCTGCTTGTAGACGCGCTGACGGTCGTCCTCGCGGGCGTTGGCCACCACCAGGGCGCCGTCGGTGGAGAACGGCGAGACGTCCACGACGGTTGCTGCGATGGCCAGCGCGGCAACCGTTCCGGAGGCGCTCAGCGAGCTGGTGGCCAGCAGCGGGCCCGCCAGCGGGATGAACGCGGTGAGCAGCGCCGTCGACGACGCGAAGGCTGAACCGACGCCGATCACGTAGCAGAGGACCAAGGCCACCAGCAGCGGTGCTCCCAGCGCCAGTGCCTGCTCGGCGAGGGTGTCGATGACGCCCACGTGCTGGAGGAGGGAAACGTAGGTGATCATGCCGGCCACCAGCAGGACGGTGGACCAGGACACGCCGCCGATGAAGGTGCGGTGTTCCTTGATGTTGACCAAAGCAAGGAGAAGCCCGGCGGACAGGGCCACGAAGCCGATCGGCATGTGGAAGCCCAGTGCGCACACGAGCATGGCAGCGATCAGCGCCAGCGTCAGGATCTGCTGGCCGTGGGGGCGGCCGGTGCTGGAGGTCTCAAGGTCTGCGTGCCGGCCGTCGCCGTCGCGCAGCTTGCCCAGCAGGGCAAACAGCACCACGGTCAGGACCGACAGGATGAGGTTGATCGCGAAGCTGGCGGTGAACAGGGCGCCCTGGGAAATGGGGAAACCGTTCTTCACCGCGATGTCGTGCACCAGCACCCCGGCCACGGAAAGCGGCGAGAAACCGCCGGCGTGGGCGCCGTTGATGAGGAACGCACCCATCACCACCGGGTGGATGCGGGACTCGTACGCCAGGCCAATGGCGGCCGGTGCCAGCAGGGCGACGGCGGCGGGGGAGAAGGTGCCCAGCGACGTGAGGGCTGCGGCCATCAGGAAGAACACCCACGGCAGCAGGAGCGTCCTGCCCCGGACCAGGCGGACGCATGTCTGGACGATGATGTCGATGGTGCCGTTCCGCTGCGCCATGCTGAAGAAGTAGGTGACGCCGATGATGGTGATGACAATGTTGGCGGGGAAATCCGCCAGGATCTCCTTGTCGGTCATGCCCAGCATGAAAATGCCGACGCCGAAGGACGCTACCAGCCCCATGACACCGATGTTCAGCGGCCACTTGGTGGCGACGACGAACATCACCACGAGGATGATGAGCGGGATGATCTGGACAGCTGTCATGCTCGGCTCCGATTCCGCGGTGGGCGCCTGGTTGAAGACGCCTCCCGCCAAAACCAGGGCAAGCACACCCAGGAGGGTGATGCCGACCACCGCCATCAGCAGGATACGGCGGCGGCGGGCAGGACGCGGAGACTTTTGGTCCCGGGTCTCCTCATCAGTGCCGGTGGGGCGTTGCGCAGTCTTAGTCATGGCAGTACTCCTCATTGAGTGGCGCCCGCGAGGGTCGCCTCGGCAGCAGTGCCGAGGGCCTCGGGGAGGTGGATGATGGTGGTTGCGATGGTGCGGGCCGTCCGGTCGACGCCGACGAGCAGGGCGCCGTCGTGGTCCTCGGTCCAGGTTTCGATGACGCCGGCGGGGGTACGCAGTTTCAGGGTGGGTCCCAGACCGCTGCCGGTCATGGCATGCAGGACTGTGCCTGCTGTCCGGGCTGCCAGGGTCAGGGCGATGCTGCCAGTGATGGCCAGCGCCGGGTGGGGCCGGCCCATCGACAGCATCATGACGTTGAGGTCGCTGCCGTTGTCCGCAGGCGACGGGGCGGCGGCGATGGCCAGCTTGGGGATGGCCCGCGCCGCCTGGGCGGTGGTGGGCGCCAGCCCCATGCGCACTGCCGCCTGCCGCCGGATCAGGTCCAGGGTCTCCAGCTGCAGTTCGACGCCGGGCAGCCAGCTGCTGTACCGGCAGGGATCCAGGCCAAGGTCCTCGGCGCGGACGATCACCACGGGGGCGCCGGCGTCCACTATGGACACTGTCCAGCGGGTTCCGCCGGCGGTGATGGTGTCCGTCGCGGCGCCGGTGGGCAGCAGGGCACCCGTGGTTTTCCCGGCCGGATCGTGGAAGCCAAGCCCCACGCGGTAGCCGGGGAACGGGACGCCGGGCATCCGGGCGTCCGGGACAATGGGCAGGGCGCCGGCGGGGGTTGCCACCCGCTGGACGATGACCTGCCCGGTGTTGGTGTTGCGGGTGACAATCCTGGTGACGTCCCCGCTGGGAACCACCCAGCCCTTTTCAATCGCGTACAGGCCAACCACGGCGGAGCAGTTCCCGCAGTTGCTGCCCCAATCCACTGAGGCCTCTTCGATGCCCACCTGTGCGAAGGTGAAGTCGACGTCGATATCGTCGTCGTCGGGCCGGTGCAGGATCACGGCTTTGCTGGTGGTGGAGGTTGCGCCGCCCACCCCGTCGATCTGCCGGGAGTCGGGGCTGCCGAACACGCGGGGCAACAACGAGTCCAGGCTGGTGCCGTCGCTCAGATGTCCGGCGTCAAACACCCAGCATTTGCTGGTGCCTCCGCGCATCCACTCTGCTTCGATCTTCATTGTTCTTCCACATCTCCTTGTGCCTCGATTCCTTCAAGGGGCCCTGATAAGAGATTGATCCGGATCACAACTTAAGACAATGTTCAATAAATGAAGGGGGATGTAGGATTGCTTCAATCACAACGGTTGAGTGGGTCGGTTCGCGTCCACAGGTGCTTTTTAGTCCGCGGGAGGGGCGCATGTTCCCGGGCCCTGCGGACCGCGTGCACGAAATTCGCCATATCCAGCGAGGGGTAAATCAATGCTTCACGACGACGAGCAGCATCTATTCGACATCCGGCGCCTGGCGCTGCTGATGGAGGTCGTGGAGCAGGGATCCATCACCGCTGCGGCCGAACTGATGATGTATTCGCCCTCCGCCGTCTCACAGCAATTGCGCAAGCTCGAGCAGGAGGTGGGACAGCCCCTGCTCAACCGCCGCTCCCGTGGCGTGGTGCCCACCGAGGCCGGCCAGGTCCTTGCCGGCCATGCGCGCCAGATCATCCGGCAGATGAAGGCGGCCCAGTCCGACCTGGACCAGATTGCCGGTCTCAAGCGCGGGGCTCTGACCGTGGGCACTTTTCCCACCCTGGCAGGGTCTTTCCTGCCCCTCGTCATCCGCGCCTTCAAGAAGCGCTACCCGGCCATCAGCCTCTCGCTGCGCAGCGCCCGGTTCGATGAGCTGGTGGCGGACTTGCAGTCAGGGGTCACCGGCCTGTGCCTGCTGTGGGATTACCCGTGGAACAGGTTCCATGACGACTCCATCCGGGTCACTGAAGTCTTTCGCGAGAGCACCGTGATCCTGGTGGCCGGCAGCCACCCGCTGGCCGACCGTGAGCAGGTGAGCATGGAGGAGCTGCGCAACGAGTCGTGGATCGTGCGCGCGGAGGCGCATCCCGTGGTGGAAGTGCTGCAGCGTTCTGCCAAGGAGGCCGGGTTCGAACCGACCATTGGATTCCTCGCCAACGACTACCAGGAAGCCCAGGCCATGGTCAGCGTCGGCATGGGAGTGGCCCTGGTGCCCAAGACCGCCGTCGCCCTTCAACACCCCGACGTCAAGGTACTCAGCCTCGGCAACGCCGCCCCGCTGCGCCGCATCCTGCTGGCGCAGCGCCAGGACAAGGTCTACGCACCGGCAGAGGTGGCCTTCCACTCCACGCTGCTCGAGATTGCCCGCGAGCGGGCCGGCGACTACCTCTAGGTCCTCAGGTGCTCAGGCTCCAGTGCACCCGGATGGCCTCGGCAATCGGGCCGGCGGCGACGTCGACCCGGAAAGCGACGGGCGCCGTCCCTGTCTCCTCGATGACCGCGTCACGGTACACGCGGCCGCATGAGGGACACAGGGTGTAGAGATCCTCGTCGGCAGGCCATTCCGCCAGCCCCGCCGGGACCGGGGTGCCGTCACCATTGTGGACGGGGACGCCTTCGGAGTTGGCCTGGATCAGCCCGTCCTTGCTGACAGTATTGCCGCACACGCAGGTGATGGTGGTGACATCATGGCCGGTCACATCGGCGGTTTCAGTGTCCATGATGACTTCCCCGGTGTTGGAAGAGACGTTGTGTAATCAGCTTATGCCTGCTGATCCGTGCCGTCGCCGGCGCTTGTAAATCCCCGTTGTGGTGGGCGCCCAACAGGGCCACCATGATCGTATGAACGCTGACACACCTAAGGCGGCGGAGCTGAACCTGCCCCAGGCTTTCCTCCTGCTGGCAACGAACGACACGACCGGCAAACCGGACATTCCGGTGTTTGTGCTCAGGACCGCACTGGCCGGGGCAATACTGGCCGAGCTGGACCTGATCGACGCGATCGAACTGCAGGGCAAGCGCGTCCGGGCCACCGGCACCTCCCCGGCAACGGATCTCCAGCACGAGCTGGAACTCATCCGGGGCAAATCCCGGCCGCACGCTCCCAAGAGGTGGGTCTCCATGCTGGAGGGCCGCGCCGAAGTCCAGCGCGCCTACGAGGGGATGGCATCACGGGGCATCGTGGAACATGTCGGCGAAAAGCACCTGGCCCGGTTCCGGCCCGTGCGGTACCCGGAGAAGGACCATGGTCCGGAGGCGGCGCTCCTGGAAAAAATCCAGGCCGCACTCAGCGGCCCGCCGTCCGCTCTCGAGGTGCCTGATACTGCGGCCGACGCAGGCACGACGGATGTGGAAACAGCCGATGTGGAAACTACTGATGCCGGGGTGCCAGAGTCCACGACGTCCGATACCGGGGCGGCGGATGCAAAGCCTGATTCCACGGAACCCGATGACAGGACCACGGCACTGATCGCCCTGCTGCAGGCGGCCGGACTGCTCGGAAAACTCTTCCCGTCAGCAGATCTGACCCGGGCAAATGAGCTGTCCAGGGACTATTGGCCCACCCGCGCGGTGGAGGACGAACTTCGCATGATCAGACTGGCGCAGCAGGAAGCTGCCAACTTGTGACGCTGCCCGAGTGTGCCGGGAACGGCACCAAGGGGAGGGGGCGACGGCGGATGGTCCCGCCGTCGACCGCTTTTTGACGCAATTGGTCAACCGGTTGGCGGATTCTGCCGGGGATGCCCGATAATCGGGATGAGGGTTGTGCCGCGTTGACCCACCCTCCCTCCCCAAAAATCCACACATCAGGAATCTTCTCTATGGACAGTTCAGGCTTTATTGCCCTCTTCCTTGCCGGATCGGACAGCACTGCCACGAGCGCGCTGCCGAACGCCCCGCGACAGCACCGGGCACCCGAACCCGAACTGTCACGCTGGTCCGTCATGCGCGGCCGGGTGGCCAGTTGGCTCCACCGCCTTGCGTGGGCCATTGAGCCGGATACGCGCCGCATTTACTGATCAGGTCCGTGCCGCCCCCGTTAGACTCGCCAGCATGGGGGAACACAACACATCCGGGGAACGCAACACATCCGGGGAACGCAACACAACCAGGCCTGCCCGCCTGCCTGCCGCCGTCCTGCCCGTGGCGGGCCTCGTCGCGGTGGTGGTCGGTTGCGCCGTGGCATGGAGCAACGCAAACGCCAGTATCGGCTGGTTCGCCTACGCGCCGCTGAGTAACCAGCCTTTTTCGGCCAACGGCATGGCCTTCGTCAGCCAAGGGACGCAGATCGGCCTGGCAGTGGCCGTCGCCGGCCTCCTCGTCCTGGCGTTCTGGGCCGGCTACAGAATCGGCAGGAGCTCCGGCAAAACGGGAGGTTAGTCGGCGAACCGCAGCCCCTGGGCTTCAAGCGCAGCTTCCAGAATCCGGACGGCTTTGGGGCCCACGCCGTGCATGGCCAGCAGCTCGCTGCGGCTGTGCCCAGCAACTTCGGCCAAAGAGCTGATGCCGGCCTGGATCAGGGCGCTGTTGGCCGGGCGTCCGATCGGCGGGAGGTCGCCGATCTGCGCAGGCGTATCACGGGTGCTCATGCTGGCATGGTACCGAAATCGAAGGAATGCCCGGCCCTAAAATTAGGAACCGGGCATTCCTTTTGCCTCAGCAGCTACGCGGCGACCTCTGACGGCACCACGCTGCAGTCCGCCGTCGAGCCCGCGAGCTGTGGGGCCCAGCCGTCCGTTCCCTGCAGGTACGTCCTGACCGTGTAGGTGCCCGCCTCAGCCGAGGGCAGCTGCGGACGGTCGGGGGTTACCTGCGCACCGGGCCCGCGGTTGTTGTGCTCGTGGAACCGTGCCTCCCGCCAGGAGAAGCCGCTCATGTCCGTCCAGGGTGTCCCGGCAATGTGCGCGCCGAGCCAGGAGTCCCTGACCAGGACCTGGGCCACTGCGTCCGGGTCACCGCCGGCGTGCCACGGCCTGCCCAGGTGGACGCTGTTCGCCGCGGCATCCGAGACGAGCCGGCACTGGTCAAAGAGGTAGCCGTACCTGATGGACAGATCCAGGCTCCCTGCCGACACATAGCCGTTGTTCGTGGCCGACCCGCGGTCCAGGGACCTGACCTCGCAGCCGCTGAAGACAGCGGTCCCGCGGCCGAAGATGAAGTCAACGTCCCCTTCCACATAGCAGCCGTCGAAGTAGAACCGGGCAGGAACGCCCGCCCCCGGCGAGTTGACCAGCAGGGTGTCCTGGTTGCCCAGGCACCTGACGTTGGACAGCACCGAGCGGTCACCTGTGATGTGCAGGGCGACGGCCTGGCGGTCCTTGATCCCCGTGTTGGCGGCCTCGTCGAAATCGTTGCTGAACGTCAGGTTCGTGGCCACGAAGTCCGGCCCGTCGATCCGGACCGATGCGCTGCCTGAGGTGCCGAAGTTCCCGGTGCCGTCCGGCTTGGGTGTGCCGGAGGCGTTGTTGTAAACGAGCACCACATCCTCCGGCCTGCTGCCCTGGCCGATGAAGGAGATCCGCGGCTTGTTCCCCGGCACCCGCACCATCTCCCGGTAGGTGCCGGGCTGGATCCTGATGACCGTGCGCTGGAGGCTGTCCGCGGGAACGGAGTCGACGGCGGACTGTACGGTGGCGAACGTCCGGCCCGGCCCGACGTCGAGCGTTACCGGGACGTCAATGGGACGTTCGGCCGGCCAGTACATTGCCAGCAGGGGGTCGATGGCGGCGTCAATATTCAGGAAGTAGCCCGGCGGCACAATCTGTTTGGACTGCAGCTCGCGTGCCACGAGGCGGGCCACGGCCACGGCGCCGGCGGCCTGGAAATGCGTGTTGTCCTCCGAGCCTTGCGGATACTGCGGGTGCTCGCCGGGGGCCAGGAAAAGGAAGTGCTCCTTGGTTCCTTCCGGCCCCAGCTGCTGCCACAGTTCCTTGGAGGAACCGGTCAGGTCCACCAGCGGAGTACCGGACGCCGCGGCGAGTTCCCGCACGGCCTGGGGATACGCGCCGTGGGAATCCTGGGCATTCCCGAAGGAATCAAAGCGGCGGCGTTCGACGGAGGTGACCAGGACCGGCTTGCCTCCGCGTGCTCTGGCACCGTCGACATACCGGCTCAGGTACTCCTTGAATGTGGTGTCCGGGAGTGTGCCCCGGGCAGGGTCCGCCACTTTCTCGTCATTGTGGCCGAAGGAGATCAGCAGGTAGTCGCCCGGCTGGATCAGGGACAGGACGCGGTCCAGCTTTCCGGTGTCGGCGAAGCTCTTGGAGGAGGCGCCGGACCATGCGTAGTCAAACACGGTTGCCTGCGGCCCCAGCAGCAGCGGCAGCGCCTGTCCCCAGCCGGCGCGGGGGCGTTCGGACTGCTGGTACGCCGACGACGTCGAGTCCCCGACGACGAAGATGACCGGTTTGGTGCGGGGTTCCGCGGGGTCAGGGACGGTTTGGGTGACGGCTTTCGCGGCGCCCGTTCCCGAGAAGGCCATGGCTCCTGCGGTGAGCCCCAGGGTGGCCAGGACGCTGCGCCGGTTCGGCAGAAGGGCGGCCATCAGAGTTCCCCTCCTGCCGTGAAGATCGGGCCGGTGGAATCCTGGAGCAGGGTCGGCACAGCCTGGGCAGGGTGGACCCGGGTGCGGAGGACAGGTGTCCAGGACGTGTCCCCGGACAACTGGTCCACGGGCGCTGCGGCGGCGTTGTACGCGCCGCGAAGGTCCGTGATCTTGCCGTTGACTGCGTTGGCGGTGGTGGTGATTGCCGTTCCCTTGAAGCGCCGGATGATGTTCGCGGCGTCGATCCCGGCCGGAAGGGTGAAGGCATTGGCCTCGGCGTGGACGTGGGAGTCGAATCCTGCGCCCAGCGTGTACGTGTAGGGGACGGTGCTGTCTTCGGTCACCTTGAAGTGGTTGTTGTACACGTCCACCTGGCCGAAGCGGACGCGCGGGGCGCGCTGGCCGACGTTTTCGAACACGTTGTGGTGGATGGTGACACGCAGCTTGCCGGGGTCCCCGCGGGTGGGCGAATCGGTGGAGCCGATCAGGAGCAGCTTGTCATGGTCGGCGAAGCGGTTGAAGGACATTGTCACCAGGTCCGAGCCGTTGGTGACGTCGACGGCGCCGTCGTGCACCTGGTAGTGGCGGCCGAAGTAGAGCGGCTGGGAGCTGTCAAGGTTGGGTGCGTCGGTGAACTCGTTGTGGTCGATCCAGACGTGCGTGGCTTGGTTGATGACCTGGAGCAGATCGTATTCGCTGTTCCAGTTGCCCTCGGCGCCGTCGGTCGGATCCCAGGCAGGGAAGCAGTCGGCGGCGTCCCGCACGGTGAGGTTCCGGACGATCACATTGGTGGCGCCGTTGATGCGTAGTGCTGCACCGGAGATGCCGCTGTCCGGGGTGGCGCCGACGATGGTGGTGTTGCTTGGAATGTCCCATCGGATGTTTTTCGCCTGGTTGGCGGCGGCGATGCGCCTGGCGCTTTCCTGCGGACCTGCCGGCGCCTGGCCGCGCCCGTAGGTGGCCGGGTCGAAGTCCTGAAGGTACTGGGACAGGCTGTAGCCGGTGCTTTCGGCGTAGTTTTCGCAGGTCAGCGGTGAACCGTCAGGCGCCGTGTTGGCGTCGATGGTTCCGTGGACCCGGACAATCTTGGGCTGGGTGCCGGCGGCAGCGAACGCAGCCAGCAGTTCTGCTTTCGTGGAGACGTCGTAGACGTGGGCGTCCTCCGCAGCTGTTCCACCGGTAGTGCCGGTTCCTTCGGAAGCCCAGCCGTTCCCCTGGGAAAGAACCTGGCGCTCCAGCGGGGTTTGGGCGGTCTGGGCGGCGGGGTCAGCCACCGGGTTGGGGGAGGCCCCGGCGGGAGCCGAAATGATCAGTGCCCCTGCCACGGCCAGGGCTGCGGGCATGGATAAGTACGTACTGCGTCTTCGCATGTTCTCTCTTCCGTCATTGGAATGAACTGCGCTCCGGTCCGGCGGCAACTATGACGACGGTCACTGCGGAGCGCTGAGAAGGACACTACCCAGAAAGCGGTTTCTCGGCAACACCCCTGATTGCGACGGGGTTGTCGTGGCTGGTCAAAGGCCTGACCTGGCCGGATCCCCGGCGGTGAGCTGACAGCGGCGGGCGCTTCCCGCCGTCGTCCGTTTTCCGGTCCAAACTTTGCATCCCGTCCGGTTAGTGGATAGCGTGTGAGGCGTGTCACCGACCAGTGGCACATGCTTATGATCTGCGGCGGGAGAGTCCTGCCGGTACGTTTCAGCAGGCGCCGTAGGAGCAAATCCTCCCCAGGAATCTCTCAGGCCCACGTACCGCCGCGGCAAGGCAACTCTGGAAAGCAGTCCGGGAAACCGGGCTCACCGACGGGGCAAGTGGCGCGCTGCTGAGAGCAGGGCAAAGCGGAAACTCTCAGGTCCAATACAGAGCGGGGAGGAACCCGAATCATCGTGGCGCCTTTGCGGCCACCAAAGTGATGGAGTTCCTCAATGACCGTTCCACCGTCCATTTCCGACGACCGCCCGGCCGCGCCCACCAGAATCGAAATCATCCCCACCGAGGGAATCGTGGAGCGCGTCGCGGCCAAGGTGCCGCTGACCACACCGATCACCGTGACGTGCCTGCCCCATCACGGCATTGAGCGGACCATGCGCGCCGCCGTGCAGCTGAGCGCGCTCGGCTACAAAGCCATCCCGCACCTCGCCGCCCGGAGCCTGCAGAGCCGCGCCGAGCTGACCGGAATCCTTCGTGAATGCGACGCTGCCGGCATCGGCGAGGTGTTCGTGATCGGCGGGGACCGGAAGAGGCCCGCCGGTATCTACGAGTCCGCCCTTCCGGTGCTGGAAGACATCGCCCAGTACACGGGCGGGACGATGCGGGCGGGCATCGCGGGATACCCCGAGGGCCACCCCGCTGTTGGCCCGGTGGACGTGCTGGACGCCCTGCTGGCCAAGCAGCACCTGGCCTCGCACGTGGTCACGCAGATGTGCTTCTCAGCCACGGCAATCCTCGACTTCGCTGCGCTCCTGCGCCGTGAAGGCGTGGCGCTGCCAGTCTGGGCCGGCGTGGCCGGGTCCGTGCCGCGGACCAAGCTGGTCTCGCTGGGAACCCAGATCGGCGTCGGAAGTTCCCTGAAGTTCCTCAGCCGCAAGGGCCCGCTTGCCCGCAAGCTCCTGGGCGGGGAGCGGTACTCGCCAGACTCCCTGATTGCCGGGCTGGAAAGCACACCCGGCAGCATCGCGGGCATCCACCTCTACAGCTTCAACAGCCTCGATTCGGTACCCGGCGGGCCGGACCAGGCCCCCGCCCCAACAGGGCTCGGGGCAGTCTTGCTTGCCGGGCCGGCGCGTGAGGCCTGAGTCCGTAACAGGCCTGCCGCACTGGCGCCGTCGTCAGGTTTGACCGGTGCGCCACGGCGAGAGCCGCGGCCACCAACCGGGGACGTTGCGCCGGTAGTCGAGGTACTGCTCGCCATACGTCCGGGAGAGGGTCGGCTCCTCGTAGCCCTTCACGAATGCGACCACCGCGGCGAGGACGATCACGGCGTAGAGCGCGAGCCGCCAGCTGCCGAACAGCAGCGCCTGGCCGAGGATGATGGTGAGCACCGCGAGGTACATCGGATTGCGCACGAACCGGTAGGCCCCTGTCACGACGAGCGTCTCGGTCGGAGCGACCGGAGCGGGCGTTCCGCGGTGCAGGGCGAACAGCGCGAACGCGTGCAGGAGGACAGCCGCCCCGATAACGATCGCGATCCAGGCGGCCGGCACGAGGACCCCGGCCGCGCCTCCCCAGTCGTACCACCGCCAGCCGGAGATGATCCATGGGATGAGGCCCGCGACGACGCCGGGTGCGAGGAAAAGGAAAACGATCGTCCCGATCCACGCGCGTGCGGGCGATTTTGCCTGGGCCATGTGCGTCAGGCTAGCTCCATTCCTCCCACCGCGCGAGGGGGTGGAGTTCAGGCACCTGCGGGCAGCAAAGCACTGACTGCGGCTGGTTTTGGAAGTAGATGATAAGTATGCTTCCAATTTGATACTAAGCATGCTTATGGTAGGGCTCACACCGCACCGCAGCCGGCATCCCCTACTTTCGCCCTCAGTTCATTCCAGTTATCAGATCAAAAAGTAAGGAAACTCCATGTACCTGCATACACAGCTTTTGATCAACGAAATCGCCGCAGATGAGCCGGATCCCGCAGCGGCCAATGCGCTCCAGGAAGGACTCGGCGGGCAGTTCGGCGAGATGCGCACCATGATGCAGTACCTGTTCCAGAGCATGAACTTCCGCGGTGACGCCGCCGCCAAGCCCTACAAGGACCTGCTTCAGGGAGTCGGCACCGAGGAGATCAGCCATGTTGAGCTGATCGGCACCACCATCTCCCAGCTCCTGGATGGTTCCCCGAGGTACCAGGGCAAAAAGACGGACCCCGTGGATGAGCCCGGCGCCAAGGGTGCCACGCCGCTGAAGATCGCGCTGGACACAGGCAACATCCACCACTACCTGGTGGGCGCGCAGGGCGCGTTGCCGGTGGATGCAGCCGGCAACCCGTGGAGCGGATCCTATGTGTACAACAGCGGAAACCTGGTCCTGGACCTGCTGTACAACCTGATGCTGGAATCCACCGGCCGGCTGCAGAAGTGCCGGATCTACGAAATGACGGAGAACAAGACCGCGCGGTCCACCATCGCCTACCTGATCGTCCGCGACCAGGCGCATGAGAACGCCTTCGCCAAGGCGCTGGAAAGCCTGGGCGTGAACTGGGGCAAGGTGCTGCCCATCCCCAAGACCAACGCCGAGCAGTTCCCTGAGGTCAAGAAGCTGCTGGACCTGGGGCTGCAGAGCATCCAGTACACGTTCAGCGCGGACAACCTCAGTGAAGCCGGGAAGCTCTACCGGGGAGCCTCGCCCTCCAACGACGGCACCGAGCTCAGCACGGACGTCATGCCCGAAGGCTTCCCCATGGCCATCTCGCCGGAACGCCGGGAGGAATTCGCCCCCGGACTGGATCCGGACCTGCTTGCCCTGATCCAGGCCACCGCGGAAGTGGAGCTCAAGGACCCGGACAATCCCAAGGAGCCCGCGAAGAAGGCGGCAACCGCCCCGAAGGGGAGCCGGAAGAAGTAGGCAACCCTGGCGGCCTTAGGCCGCAATCAAAACGGAAACGGACGACGGCGGGACCTCCGCCGTCGTCCGTTTGCTTGGCGATCGTGGGCACCAAGGTCCGGGCGAAGCTACCTTTGGTAGGAAAGCGGAACTGCCACCCAGAGGACACGAATGATCCAGCCGACACCGCCCCGCTGCACCTACCTGGCCTCGATCTCCGTCCGGGTTGGTCCCGCCATCGAAATAGGGGAAACGTCCGAGGGGATCCGCCGCGTCATCCCGATCCTCGGCGGAACCGTCACGGGCCCTGAACTTTCCGGCAGGGTACTTCCGGCCGGAGCCGATTTCCAGGTGCTGCGGACCCCCACCACCACGGAGATGGACGCGAAGTACGTCCTGGAGACGGACGACGGCGACCGGATCTATGTGAGCAACTCAGCCATCCGCACGGGCTCGGCCGAAGACATCGCGGCGCTGGTGGCAGGGGTGCCTGTGGACCCGGAACGGATCTACTTCCGCTCCACGCCCCGGTTCGCCGCGGCCGGCCGGTGGTCCTGGCTCAGCACGCGCATTTTTGTCGCCTCCGGAATCAGGCTCCCTGACGAGGTGAAGCTGGATGTGTTTATGGTCGAGTGACGGGCCGGCGCGGGTAGCATCGGAGCATCCGGCCCTCTAAGAGTGGAGTAACCCATGCAGCTCGGCGCGTTTTCGATCAGCCTCACCGTCAAGGACATCGCAGCTTCTGCCGCGTTCTACGAGAAACTGGGCTTCAGCAGCTTCGGCGGCGACATCACCCAGAACTGGCTGATCCTCAAAAACGGCGAGACGGTGATCGGCCTGTTCCAGGGGATGTTCGAAAAGAACATGCTCACGTTCAACCCGGGCTGGAACCAGAACGCGGAGGCAGTGGATTCGTTCACCGATGTGCGCGAACTCCAGCGGGAACTGAAAGCCGGCGGGACGGAGTTCGTTGCCGAGGCGGACGAGTCAACGACGGGCCCGGCGAGCTTCATCGTGGTGGACCCGGACGGCAACCCGGTGCTCGTCGACCAGCACGTCTGACCTGCAAGGCACTCCGCACTAAACGCCAGACCCAACGCGGGGTCACTTTTGGCCCGATAAGTCCCCATTATTGGGCGGTAAGTGACCCCGCGTTGCAAGGTTAGTGCCAGAGGACGACGGCGGGAGGTCCCGCCGTCGTCCGTTCACCTCCGCCGCGAAAGCAGCGGGGAGGGGTGGCCCGAAGGCGGAGTCACTTTTGGCCCGATAAGGGCCCATTATTGGGCAGTAAGTGACCCCGCGTTGCAAGGTTAGTGCCAGAGTCCGAGCGCAAACTCCGCGATCACCGTGGAGAGCAGGAAGGACGCCGTGATGGCCACCAGCCCCACGGGGATGATCTTCCAGCCGATGTTCTTCAGCAGCGGGATGTCCTTGCCCAGCGACAGGCCAGCCAGCGTCAGCATCACCGTGGCGATGGACAGGAAATCGACCGTCTTGATGATGGTGGTCAGCGATTCCGCGGCGAAGAACCACGGGCTGGAGATGTACGCACCGATGGTGGTGATGTAGACGATCGCCGAGATCTTCTTCGTGACCTTCGCCAGTGCAATGCTGACCAGGACCAGGGCGAGCATGATCCCGTACCCGGCAACGATCGAGAGGCTGAGCCCCTTGGCCGCCACCGACGCCGTGCCGATGCCAAGGACGGTGAGGACTGACAGGGACAGCCAGAGCGGGAGCTTGATGGCTGCCGAGGATTCGGCCACCTTCTCGCGGAACCGCCGGTTTTCCTCGGCCTGGGCATCGTCCCGGTCAATATCGGCCTGGCTGCGCACTGCGCCGCCGCCGGCGGCAACCGCAGCGGCCTCGCGGGTCTGCCTGCGGGTGAGGAGCTTGTAGAAACGGTCAGCCAGCGGCAGCGCAATGTAGATGCCTACGTACACGCCAAGGATGGTGGTGATCAGGTTGGACACCGCCGCCATGCCCAGGATCGCTTCCTGGTCCCCGGGATAGGCCGCGATGATGCTGGCAGACGACGCCGCCATCATGGAGCCGGATCCCACGCCGGCGCCCATCGCCAGGGCCAGCGGATCGAAAATCTTCCAGTTGGCCACCAGCGAGGTGAGCAGCGTGATGAACACGGCGCCGAACAGCGTTCCAAAAACGTACATCGCCAGCACGCCGCGGTACTGGTCCGAATCGGGACCGTACTTTTCGGAGACCATGGCGAAGGACGGCTCGCGGTCCAGGGAGAAGGTGGCTCCCACCGTTGCCTTGCCCATCCGGAGCAGGACGGCCAGGGGGAGGGCCAGCGCGATGGTGCCCAGCAGGTGCCCCACTTCCTGGAGCAGCAGCGCCGGGCCGGCCTTGAGCAGGCTGGGGAGGCTGGGGCCGATGTTGAACGCCAGCCTTGCCACCAGCAGCAGCACGGCCACGCCCACCAGGGCCGCGGCGATCCGCTGCAGGTCCAGGCCCAGGGGCTTGAACTTCTGGATGGAGACCAGAAGGCCCAGGATGAGGCCCCAGACCATGGGGAAGATGACGATGGCGCCGATTCCGATGTCGATCTTGGCCTGGCCGATGAACTGTACGGCCAGCGCGATGACAAACGCCAGCGCGGCGACCGGCAGGGTCAGCCGGGCACCAGCTTTGTCGATCCGCGGAGTTTTGGTGCTGGTACTCATGATGTGCCTTCCTGGGTGACAGTACGACGGCGGTATGCCGCTTGGATGAAGCGTTCCCGTTCGGTGGGGGTTGAGGCAGCGGCGGCAACGGTCCAGGCCAGCGCGGTGGCTGCCTCGAACATCACGCCGTACGCCTCGGGGGTGTCGGCAAGCGCGGCGAACGCGTGCGAATGGATGGCGACGTTGGCGCCGGGAATGCTGAGCCACGGATGCAGGGACGGGATGACCTGGGAGATGTTGCCCATGTCCGTTGACCCGCCGCTGAGGCCGGCCGAGGGGGACGTGTCCTTGCCGAACGCGTCCATCGCCTCCGTCCAGTGCGCCGCGAGCGCGTCGTCCTGGAGCAGGGGTTCGTAGAGCGGTTCCGTTGCCTCGATGGCCAGCGTGGTTCCGGTGGCCAGGGCCGCCCCTTCGAAGCAGCGGCGGACCCGCTCGAGCAGCGCCTCGTACTCCGGCAGGGTGAAGGCCCGGCACTCAAACTGGACCACCGCCCGGTCCGGAATGATGTTGGTGACGTGTCCGGCCTCGGCAACGTACAGTGCCACGCGGTGGTCGCCGGGTATCTGCTGGCGGAGCAGCCCCACGGCCACCTGGCTCAGCACGGCAGCATCGGCGGCGTTGACGGCCAGGTGCGGGGCGGCCGCGGCGTGCGCGGCCTTCCCGGTGAAGGTCGCCTTGTACCGGCCTACCGCCTGGGCGCTGGTGCCGGCCGGGTTGTACGTCAGGCCGTCCTGGACCGGGTGGACCATCAAAGCCAGCCCGACGCCGTCGAACGCTCCCTGCTCCAGCATGAGCACCTTGCCGCCGCCGTGCTCCTCGGCGGGAGTGCCGATGGCCTTCAGCGTGATGCCGAGTTCGTCCACGAACGGCTGCAGGGCGAGGGCGGCGGCCACGGAGGCGCCGGCGATCAGGTTGTGCCCGCACGCGTGGCCGATGTCCGGGAGCGCGTCGTATTCCACGCACAGCGCCACCGTCAGTTCGCCGCTGCCTGCGCTCGCGGTAAACGCGGTGGGCAGGCCGCCGGTGCCACGTTCCACGGCGAAGCCGCCTTCTTCCAGCAGGGCTGCGATTGCCTCGGCGGAGCGGACCTCCTCGAAGGAGATTTCCTTGTGGGCGTGGATTTCGCGGGCCAGGGCCTGGACGCGGGGTTTCCAGGTGTCGACGCCGTCAGCGAGGGCGGTGCGGAGGGCCGCGTTTGCGGGGGTGGTGTCTGTCAGTTCCATCAGTACCTGCCTCTGGTTGAACGCATAATGACGCCTTAGTAGGACAGCGACGGGAAGGGGGAGCCTGCCGCGCGGGTGGGCACCCAGATGGCCTTCGTCTGGGTGTACTCGTCCAGGACGCCGGGGCCGGAAGAGCGGCCGTGGCCGGAATCGCCGAAGCCGCCGAACGGGACCGCCACGTGGATGGTTTTGTAGGAGTTGATCCAGAACGTGCCGGCCTTCACCTCGCGGGCAATGTGGTGGGCACGCGAAACATCCGAGGTCCACACCGCGCCGGCCAGGCCGAAGCTGGTGTTGTTGGCCCGGGCGATGGCCTCCGCTTCCGTGTCGAACGCGTCCGCGCCCACCACCGGGCCGAAGACCTCCGTGGTTTCGAGGCGGTTCGACGGCGTGACGCCGTCCAGCAGGGTGGGCATGACCCAATGCCCGCCAGCCAGCGCGGACCCGGCCAGCGCCTCCGGAAGCGTGGCCCCGGTGACCCGGCGGCCGCCGTCGTGCATTCCTGCCTCGATGAGCGTGTTGACGGTGGCGAACTGCTGGGCCGTGATGATGGGGCCCACCTCGGTGTCCGCGCTGAGCGGGTCGCCCACGCGCAGCCGGGCGGCCTTCGCGGCGACCATTTCGACGAACCGGGCGTGCACGCTGCGCTCCACCAGGAGCCGTGAGCCGGCGACGCAGGACTGCCCGGCGCCGGAGAAAATCGCCGAGATGGCGCCGTCCGCGGCACGGTCCAGGTCGGCGTCGGCGAACACGATGTTGGCGCTCTTGCCGCCGAGTTCCAGCAGGGCGGGAATGCCGGCTTGCGCTGCCGCGACCGCCACCCGGCGCCCGGTGGGGACGGAGCCGATGAAGCTGACCTTCCCGACGCGCCGGTCGGTGGTGAGGATGGCGCCGACGGTCTGGCCCAGCCCTGCGGCGACGTTGAACACGCCTGCCGGGAGCCCCGCCTCGTGGGCCAGCTGGGCGAGCCGGACCGAGGAGGCCGGGGTGAATTCGCTGGGCTTGATGATCACGGCGTTGCCGGCGGCCAGCGGGGCAGCGGAGTTCCAGCCGGCGGTGAACAGGGGAGCGTTCCAGGGGGTGATGGCGACGACGACGCCCCAGGGAACGCGCTCGGTGTACGTGTGCCAGTTGCCGGGAACGGGGATGGTCTGGCCGGTCAGCTTGTCCGCCCAGCCGGCGTAATAGCCGAACATCTCGGCCACTTTGGCGGCTTCGACGCGGGCGTCGCGGATGGGCTTCCCGGTGGTGGCGGACTCAAGGATGGCGAGTTCCTCGCCGTGCGCCTCGACAACGCGGCTGACATTGCGGAGGATGGCTGCCCGCTCGAAACCGTTCAGCGCGGCCCAGACAGCCGCGCCCGCCGTCGAGCTTTCCAGGATGGCGTTGGCGCCCTCGGCGCCGGGGTCGGCGTAGGTGGCAAAGGGTTCGCCGGTGGCCGCCGCGGTGAGGGTGATGCTTTCGCCGCTGCCGGTGACGACTTTGCCGTCAACGAAGGCGCCGAGGCCTGAAGGGAAGGCTCCGTCCAGGACGGCGCGGGCGGTGGCTGCCGAGGAGGAGGTGGGTGCTGTGGTGATGCTCAATGTGGGGGTTCCTTTGAAGCTGGGGGCTGGGAGTTTAGGCGACTGGGTTGCCGGGGGCGCCGGCGGGCGTGATGGCCGGGGCCACGGTCCTGGCGATTTCGGTGAAGTCGGCGCGCGGTCCGAGGACGGCGAGGGCGTCCTGCCACTGGCCGGCAACGGCGGCGAGCAGCGCCGGTTTTTCACCGATCTGGCCGGCGACCTCCACGGCGAGGGCGGCATCGCGTGCCATCAGGCCGAGGGAGAAGCCTGAATCGTGGGTGCCGCTGAGGACCCAGTTGGGATACATGTTGGCGGAGACTTTGCTGCCGCCGGAGGCTTCGCTGATGCTGGCGGCGGCCGTGGCGGGATCGATGCCGTAGGCCTTGGCCACACCGAGGGCCTCACCCACGGAAACCAGGTTGGCCGCGGCCAGGACGTTGTTGAGGAGCTTGACCACGTTGCCGCTGCCGGGGCCGCCGATGTGGCTGTACTTGCCGCCGGTGAGGGCCAGCAGGACGGGCTCGGCCGCCGTGAGGGCTGCGTCGGTTGCGCCGACGAACGCGCTCAGCGAACCCGTGGCTGCGCCGTCGCGGCCGCCGGAGACCGGGGCGTCCACGAAGGCCGCGCCCTGGGCTTCGGCGAGTTCTGCCATGTGCTTGCTGGTGCCCGGTTCGGAGGTGGTGGTGTCGATGATCGCGACTGTTCCGGGTGCTGCCAGGAGCTGCGGGACGGTGGTTTCCACCATGCTGGCCGCGGGCAGGGAGAGGACTGCATAGGGGGTTCCGGCGACGTCCTCGAGGGTGGCGGTGGTTTTGATCCCGGCCTCGGCAGCGGCGGCCCGGGCGCTGTCGAACGGGTCAAAGCCGGTGACGTCCCAGCCGGCGCGGTGGAGGGTGGCGGCCATCGCCCCGCCCATGGCGCCGAGGCCAATGACGGCGATGCGGCGGTTGGTTGTGGTGTTCATAAAACTGCTCCTGGAATCTGTGGGGCTGTGCGTCTGTGGGTCTGTGGGTCTGTGCGTCTGTGGGTCTGGGGGGCAACGCGGGGTCACTTTTGACCCAATAAACGCCCAATATTGGGTGCTAAGTGACCCCGCGTTGGGTTGGGCGCGGGGGAGAAGGGGTCAGTCGAGGTAGATGTCGAGGTCTTTCCACAGCTGCTGGGTGCGGCGGATGGCGGTGCGGCTGCGTTCGGGGTGCGCCGCCTCCATCCCCGCCAGCAGGCCGTAGACCAGCGAGTTTGCGGCGGTGACGGACTGGAAGAACGAGATTCCTTCCGAGGCCACCACCAGGAGGTGGTCCGCCGCGGCAGCCAGGCGCCCGCGGCGCATGTCGCTGATGGCAATCACAGTTGCGCCTGCCTCCTTGGCCGCCTCGGCGGTGACAATGATCTGCCGGATGGAGCGCCACATGTTGATGACCACCAGGACATCCCCGGCACCGAGGGTGTTGGTGCTGGAGGCGAGGTGGACGCCGCCGCGGTTCTCCAGCGAGATGGGGTAGCCCATCGTGGAGCCGAGGTGTGCCATCACGCTGGCGGGGCCGGCAAACGAGCCAAGCCCGACGACGGTGATGGACTTCGCGGCGGCCATCGCCGCGATGGCGGCCTCGGCGTCGTCGGCCGTGTTGGAGTCCAGGGTGAGGCGGAGGTTTTCGATGTCGTGGTTGATCGCGTCGTGCAGGGGGCTGCGGTGTTCGCCGTGCTCGGTCAGGGTGTCCTCGGTGGAGATCATCACCAGGTAGCGGGAGCGCAGTTCGCGCTGGAGGTCCGGCCAGCCGCGGTAGCCCAGGTGCTGGGCTGCGCGGACCACTGTGGAGTTGTTGACGTCGGCCCGCTGCGCGATTTCAGCGATGTCGGCGTACGAGGAAAGCTGCGGATTGCGGCCGATCACATCCACCACCCGGCTCTGGGCCTTGGACAGCGGAACGTCCGGCAGCACGTCGCCGAGCCAGGCGTGCGTGAGGTTCCCGGCGCTTGTGGCGCCCGCCGCGTTGGCTTCAAGATCGACTGCGTTGGTGTTCAATCCGGACCTCTTCTGTAACGTGGCTCACCATGCAAGGCTGATTGCATTAAATGTACTCTGCAATTTCGATTGCGGAAAGAGGTTTTGGTTTCCGCCTTGTAAATCATCGTTGTGGTAGGCGCAGAACAGGGCCACCATGATCGTATGAACGCTGAAAAACCGGAGGCCGGGGAGCTGAGTCTTCCCCAGGCATTCCTTCTCCTCGCAACGAACGACAAGGACGGCGAGTCGGACGTGCCGCAGGCCGTGCTCAAAGCCGGTTTGGCCGGGGCAATCCTCGCCGAACTGGATCTGCTCGGCGCAATCGAGCTGCAGGGCAAGCATGTGAGGGCCACCGGCGCCGCACCCCAGACCGACTTCCAGCACCAGCTGGAACTGATCCGGGAGAAGTCGCGGCCGCATACGCCGAAGCGCTGGGTCTCGATGCTGGAGAGCCGGGCCGAACTGCACCGTGTTTATGAGGGGATGGCGTCGCTGGGGATCGTGGAGCATGTGGGCGAAAGGCACCTGGGCCTGTTCAAGACCACCAGGTACCCGGAGCGGAATCACGCACCGGAAGCGGCACTCCTTGAGAAGGTCAGGGCCGCGCTCGGCGGTACCGCCTCCGGGCAGGGAATGTCCGACGGCGGGATGTCACCTTCCGGTGCGTCGGATCCCCGGACCACAGCACTGGTTGGTCTGCTGTACTCGGCGGAGCTGCTCGGCAAGGTTTTCCCGGGTGCAGACCAAAGCCGGGCCAGGGAGCTGGCTCATGAACTTTGGCCGTCCCGCGCGGTGGCGGACGAACTGCGGATGATCAGGCTGGCGGAATCGGAGGCCGCAACGTAACTAGACGGCCTGGCTGCTGCTAACCGGCCTCGCTGACCGGCGCCGGCTGCATGCCCCAGGTCATCTTCCGGATGGTCTCGCGCTGGAGTCCGCTCAGCGCGGCGAGCTCGTAGTCATCCATGACCCCGAGCCGGCGGGCGGTGGCCAGGAGTTTTACGCGCCGCCCCTCGAGGGCGGCCTTCGTCTCCTCCAGCCCGGCCAGCTCCGCCTTCAGGCCGCCGATCACTGCCAGGTGCTGGTCTGCCGGGACGCCGGACGGGAACAGGTCCTCGGACGACAGGCCGATGGTCCGCACCGCCCAGCGGGAGAGTTCCGCGGCGCCGGCGAGGCGGGTCACCTTCATGCCGTCGCAGAGAGCCTGGGCGACCTGCTGGTTCAGCCGGACGGACAGGGCGCGGATGCTGCTCGCATTGAAGGAAAGCCGCCGCCGCTCCTCCCGGAGCTGTGAGCGGATCCGATCCGCCTGGACAGCAGCCGTATCAGGCTTCCGCTTGCCCCGGTAACGGTAGCCGCCGCCGTCGGCATGGGTCGTAAAGGGCAAAAACACTCCTCGGTCGGGATCCCGCCAAGCGGGCCAGCTTACCTAGAAGGCTAGGCAGGACGGCCCGGCTGCGGAAATACCAATAGTGCGTGGAGCCATAACCGGAACGTGTGGCTGGCGGCGCCGGCGGGCGGTAAAACAGTGCCAGCGGACCGCCGTCGTTCATCCAGCCATAAGGGACGCTTATCCGTCCACGCACTTTAGGTCTTATCCAGACCCGGCGGAATTCCTTAGTGTCGAAGGAACTGAGTACCGCTTTCTCCTGAGCCCCTAGGAAGAGACCATGTCTGAATTTGCACCTGCAACGCGGGTATCCCGCATCAAGTCCTCCGCGAGTGTGGCCGCCGCGGCCCGCGTGCGGGAGCTGAAGGCAGAAGGGCGCCGGATCCTGGACCTGACGGTCGGCGAGCCGGACTTCGACACTCCGGAGCACATCAAGGCGGCTGCCGTCGAAGCCATCAGCCACGGGGAGACCAAGTACACCTCCGTCACCGGAACCCCCGCCCTGCAGCACGCCATCCTGCAGACCATCGAGCTGCGCACCGGCCTGCACTACACCCCGGCCGAGATCACCATCGGCGGCGGCGCGAAGCAGGTCATCTTCACGGCCTTCATGGCATCCCTGGACGCCGGTGACGAAGTGATTGTGCCCGCCCCCTACTGGGTCTCCTACCCGGACATGGTGCTCGCGAACGAGGGCACCCCCGTGGTGGTGCCCTGCGGCGAGGACGTCGGCTTCAAACTCACGCCGGAAGCCCTCGCAGCAGCCCTCAACGACAGCACCAAATGGGTCATCCTGAACACACCCTCCAACCCCACCGGTGCCGTGTACTCCCCGGCGGAACTGCGGGCGCTCGCGGACGTCCTCGCCGGATTCCCGCACGTCTACGTCCTCACCGACGAAATCTACGACCAGATCTACTTTGGCGAAGGCCGGCTGACCAGCCTGGTGGAAGTCGCTCCGGAGCTGAAGGACCGCATCCTCGCCGTCAACGGTGTGTCCAAGGCCTACGCCATGACCGGCTGGCGGCTGGGCTACGCGGCCGGGCCCGCCCCGCTGATCGCCGCGATCAACAAGCTCCAGTCCCAGATCTCCTCGTGCCCGTCCTCGGTGAGCCAGGCCGCCGGCGCCGCCGCACTCACCGGCGACCAGGCCTTCGTCCGGGACAGCGTGGAAATTTACCGCAGCCGGCGGGACAAGGCAGTTGCCGGGCTCAACGCCGTCGAGGGCCTGTCATGCGCGACGCCGGAAGGCGCCTTCTACGCCTACGTCAACTGCGCCGGGGCCATCGGGAAGGCGACGCCGGACGGCACCCTCATCCGCGATGACCAGGACTTTGTCCTCTACCTGCTGGACCATGCGTCGGTGGCGGCGATCCCCGGCTCCGCCTACGGACTGGGCCCCTACTTCCGCATTTCCTATGCGACCAGCCTCGACATCATCGAGGAATCTGTCGCTGCCATCGACAAAGCCGTCCAAGCCCTCGTCTGACCCGCACCCACTGAAGGAAATCACCATGATCCATGTAAAGACCACTATCGACCGCCCCGACGCCGACGCCGTCAGCCGCCTGGCGAAGTTCTCCTCGGCCACCATCCACGAGGCCCAGGGCCGCAAGGGCGCCCTCAGCTCCAAGATCAAGCCGATCGACCGGGCCATGTCCTTCTGCGGCCCCGCCGTCACCGTCCGCTGCGCACCCAGGGACAACCTCATGCTGCAGGTGGCCATCCACTACGCCGAAGCCGGAGACGTCATCCTCGCCGCGGCAGGGGAGTTCGAGGAAGCCGGCACGTTCGGCGACGTCCTCGGCAACGCCATGAAGGCCAAGGGCCTGGCCGGACTCGTAACCGATTCAGGTGTCCGTGACACCCAGGACCTCATCGAACTGGGCCTGCCCGTCTTCTCCGGCAGCATCTCCATCAAGGGCACCGTGAAGGAAACCATCGGCCCCATCAACCACCCGGTGGTCTTCGGTGACGAAATCATCTACCCCGGCGACGTCCTCCGCGGCGACGCTGACGGAGTTGTAGTGGTCCGCAAGGACGAGATCGAGGAAGTCATCCGCCTCTCGCAGGAACGTGACGACGCCGAGCGCGAACTCATCAGCCTGTACAAGGCCGGCGGCACCACCATCGACCTGTGCAACCTCACCGAGGTCCTGAAGGCCAAGGGCCTGCTCGTCGAACAGGCCTAGCAGCGACAAAGTGCCGCCGCACGGGAGGAATCCCGCGCGGCGGCACCGGCATGCGCAAGCCAATTAAGCGCGAACTGGCACGTAATCCCCTCAAATCCGCGATTTGAGGGGATTACGTGCCAGTTCGCGCAGGTCCTTGGGCGGCGGCTTCTACGGGGCGGCGCCTACCGGGCGGGAAGAGCGTGTGTGGGAGGACCGACGACGGCGTCCTCCAGGTACCAGACCGCTGAGCCGCCGCCGGTGGCCGGCATGATGCTGCCTTCGAACACGAAGACCGGATCCTTGGAACGGTCTGCGGGACGCCAAAAGCCATTTGCAGGGCAGTGGAAACCGGTTTTTGCCATAAGCCCCAATTTCCCGTTTGCAATTCTTCGCAGGGTGTTGATCTTTTTCACGGAATGCTCCCAATTAATTCTTTGTGAAAGTAGCCGCCGCTTTTGTTCGGCCGTGCTCCAATTTTAGAATCACCGGGCGTCCCATTACTAAGACCAATGATGCGTGGCCTAATAAGCGGATGCTATGGGACGGCTACCGTGCATATTTCCTGCTCAGCATTTCCTGGAGCATTTCCTTCAGCACCAGGAGGACCGCCGATGCGGCCTCCGAGAGCGGGTCATGGTCCGGCGTGCACAGCGCGATCTTGCACTGCAGTGCGGGGTCCACGATCCGCAGGACATGGAAGTCCTCTTCGTGGAACAGCGCGTCCGCGGCGGACTTGGGCATGATGGTGGCGCCCAGGTCCGCGCGCAGGAGCCGGGTCAGCGACGGCACTGACTCCACTTCCCCGACCAGCCTGAGTTTGAGCCCTTTACTGTCAAAACCGGCTTCCACCACCTGGCGCAGCGTGTGGATCTTCTCGGGGAGGAACAGGCCAAAGCCGGCGGCGTCCGCCAGCGTGATTTCGCCGTTCTCCGGCGCCTTCTCGAACCTGTTGGCGTTGACCACAAAGTGCAGGTCCTCGACGATCATCGTGGTGAACTGCACGCCGCGGATGGGGCCAGGCTCGTAGATAAGCGCCATGTCCAGCCGGCCGTTCTTGATCGCTTCGCTGAGCACCCCGCCATAGATTTCCGTGACATGCAGGACGATGTCCGGGTAGCGGCGGCCCACTTCGCCGATGATCCGGGGCGTGAGGCTTGAGGCCATGCTGTACGGGGCGATCGCAATGGAGACCCGACCGGACGGTGCGGCACCCGACGCCGCGACGTCCTGCCGCGCCTGTTCCACCAGCCGCAGGATGGACTGAGCGTGCCGGTAGAGGGTGTGCCCGGCAGCCGTTGGCTTAACTCCCTGCTTGCTGCGGATCAGCAGGCGCTGCTTGAGGTCCGTTTCCAGGGCCGACACCTGCTGGCTCAGGGCCGGCTGGGCCACATGCAGCGCCGCCGCAGCCCTGGTGATGCTTCCCGAATCCACGATCTGGACAAAGTACGCAAGCTTGCGCGTATCCATGGCCGCCTTCTCTCGTTTGCGGCGTCCCGGACCCGGAAAGGTCATAAGCAGATGTGGTGGAGGGATACGCAATAAGTCTTTGTGTGATCCACATCGCAGACACTAGGTTGAACCCAGAACGCTATTTCACTAATCGTACATTCTAGCTCCCCCCGGCGACATGCAATTTTGCGATGACGTCAGACGAATTTCGCATAAAAGACGTGTTTACCGGAATAGGCGCTTTCTTTTTACATTTCTGAAATATGCACTCCATAGCTTGAATGCAATCGCAATACCGCGGCGGCACGGCAGATCCGGACGAAAGGAACGAGGTGGCACGCATGAGGGCAGCACTCCACGGAGCACCCGTCATAACCGGCACCTATCCCGTGACATGGATTACGTCTTTGTGTGGGCCAATTCGCGGTGCCAGACTTTTTGACAGATGCCCGGCAGCCCGGGCCGCCGCACCGCAGACCCCCAACGGGGCAGGTTCCCGGCATTCAGTTCACTACCGGAAGCTGACCCCTGCGCCCCGCTGCGCAGCGGTCCAGCCAACACCCCAGGAGGGCTCACATGGGACCCACAGTTGATCTCGTGGCAGATCTCGGAGAAGGCTTCGGCGCCTACTCGATGGGCGATGACGCGGCCCTCCTCGAGGTGGTTTCCAGCGCCAACATCGCCTGCGGATTCCACGCAGGGGACCCGGACATCATGAACGCCACCGTCGCCGAATGCGTGCGCCGCGGCGTCAGCGTCGGGGCGCACCCCAGCTTCCCCGACCTCCGCGGCTTCGGCCGCCGCGCCATGGACCTCACGGCGGATGAAGTCCGCAACGACATCCTGTACCAGTTCGGCGCCCTCAGCGCCTTCGCCGCGTACCACGGCACCGCCGTCGCCCACATTGCACCCCACGGACGCCTCGGCAACCTGGTGGCCACCCGCCCCGACTACGCCGCAGCCGTGGCCGACGCCGCCGCCCGCATCAACCCGGACCTGATCGTCCTGGCCCAGGACGGCGAACTGGCCGACGCCGCGGCAGCGCGGTGGCTCCCGGTGGGCATCGTGGGCATCGCGGACCGCGCCTACGAGGCCGACGGCACCCTGGTGCCGCGCGGCCGCCCCGGCGCCGTCATCCACGATCCGTCAGCCATCGTTGACCGCACCATCCGGATGGTCCGCGAAGGCCTCATCGAAACCGTGGCCGGAACCGACCTGCCCATCGTCGCCGACACCGTCCTGCTGCATGGGGACACCCCCGGCGCCGTCCAGCTGGCCCGCCAGGTCCGCGCCGAACTGGAACGCGCCGGCGTGACCATCGCCCCCCTCGCCCAGGTCCTCGCCGCCAAAGTGAAGGCTGCCTGACATGCCAGCCACAACCACGCCCACCCCGGTGGAAGTCTTCGAGTCCGGGGATGCCGCACTGCGCGTCGTCGCCACGTCCCCCAGCAGCGAGGCCAACTGGTCCACCGTGCATGCCCTCGCCGAATGGCTGGAGGCTGCAGGCGCCGACGGCGTCCACGGCGCCGTGCCCACGTACGACTCCCTGCTCGTGGAATTCGACCCCGGCGTCACCTCCGCACGCCAGGTCCGGGCTTTTGTGCTCCTGGGTATGCGGCAGCTCGACTTCATCGGCGCACCCGCCCGGGCTCCCCGCGAGTTCAGCGTCCCCGTGGTCTACGGCGGCGAGTACGGCCCCGACCTGGAGCGCGTTGCCGAACATGAGCAGCTGCCGGTCGAGGAAATCATCGCCCTGCACACCGCCAAGTCCTACGTCATCCGATGCCTCGGCGCCCCTGCCGGTTCGCCCATGATGGACGGCCCCGATTTCCCGCTCCCGGTACCGCGGCTGAAGGACCCGCGCCTGTCCGTTCCGGCTGGTGCCGTGGCGGTCGCCGGCCGGCAGGCAGTCATTGCCCCGGCGATGGCCCCCGGCGGATGGTGCGTCATCGGCCAGACGCCGCTGGCAGTCCTGGACGCCGGCAGCGAACCGCTGGTCCCCTACGTTCCCGGCGACCTGCTGCGGTTCCACCAGATCCAGCCCGAAGACTTCGCGCACTACGCAGGCCGGAAACTGGAGGCGACACGATGAGCGGCTCCCTGATCATCCTCCAGCCCGGCAACTCCGTGGTCACCGACCTCGGCCGCTTCCGCGGACCCCGGTTCGGGCTGCCCGTGAACGGCGCGCTGGACCAGTTCTCCGCACGCGCCGCCAACATCCTCACCGGAAACGACGACGCCGCGCCGCTGCTGGAAATCACCGCCCTGGACTTCCGGATGCGGGCCACCACGGACATCCTCATCGCCGTCACCGGAGCGCCGCTGCACCTCACGGTGGGCGGGCGCGAATGCCAGCAGTGGGAACCGGTATCGGTCCGGGCCGGCGAAACAGTCGCCCTGCGCCAGATCACCGGTGGGCTGCGCGCCTACCTCGCCGTCCACGGCTCGGTGGAGGCACCCGTCCTGCTCGGAAGCTGCGCCCCGGACACCGTCGTCGGATTCGGCCTGCGCCTGGCCGAAGGCACCGAACTGAAGACCTCCCTAAGCGTCGCACCCATCCGGCAGCCCTACTTCGACCTGCCGCTGTTCCGGCTGGGACTGACCCGGCCCGAGTTCAGCAGCCAGGCCGTCGTCGAGGTCACGGACGGGCCCGACGTGGAGGAATTCGGCGACACCGCCGACCTGCTCTACACCACCGAATACACCGTCAGCGCCCGGAGCAACCACATCGGCCTCCGCCTCGGCGGCGCCCTCCCGGAACGCCAGTCGAGCGCCGAAGTGCTCTCCCGCGGCGTCCCGGTAGGCGCGATCGAGGTGCCGTCCCGGGAGGAACTCCTGGTCCTGCACCGCGGCCGCGGCGTCACCGCCGGCTACCCCGTCCTCGCAGTGGTCACCAGCCGCTCACTGGACGTGCTGGCCCAGGCCAGGCCGGGCCACACCATAACCTTCCGCAGGACCACCGTCCCGGACGCCACAGCGAAATACCGGGCGGCCCTGCGGGAACTGGAAAACCTCCGTTCCACCGTCAGTACCGTCTTCGCGCTCCTCGGCATCGGCAGCCAGCCGGGCTGGCAACAGCTCGCCCCGGCAGCCGGAAGCTAATAACCCTCGCATCAGATCCAAAGCCTTGTTACCATCCCCCTTAGTAAGGAAAGCCATGTCAACTTCTACGCACGCGGCCCAGCCGCAAGAGCGGCTCAGCAGCAAGCAGACCCGCAAAGTAGTGACTGCCGGCTGCGTCGGCATTTTCGTGGAGCTGTACGACAACGGCATCTTCGCCTTTATGGCCGGAACGCTTGCCCTTGTCTTCCTGGCACCCGGCAACCCGGACAACGCCTTGTTGTTCGTCTTCGCCGGCTACGCCGTGTCCTTCTTCGTGCGCCCCCTCGGCGCCGTGGTCTGCGGCTACCTGGGGGACCGGATCGGACGGCAAAAACTGCTGGTCTTTGTCATCCTGCTGATCAGCGTGGCCACGGCGGGCATCGGCCTGCTGCCGGCCTACTCGGCCATCGGGATAGCCGCCCCGATCCTCCTGGTGCTGCTCCGCATGCTGCAGGGCTTCTCCGTTGGCGGCGAAGCCGCCGGCGCCATGACCTTCCTCGCCGAGCACGCCCCTGAAGGCAAGCGCGGCATCATCACCTCCTACGCCCAGATCGCCTCCTTCGCAGCCCTGCTCACCGGCACCCTCGTCGCCTTCTCCATGTCGCCGTGGCTCACCCAGGCAGCGATCGACGGCGGCGGCTTCGGTTCGTTCGCATGGCGCATCCCGTTCCTGGTCGCCATCCCCATGGGCGTCATCGGCTGGTACATCCGCAAGGCGATCAGCGACACCCCGAACTTCGTGAAGCTGAAGGAAGAGGGCGGCCTGTCCAAGAACCCGCTCAAGGAAGCCTTCAAGTCCGCCGAACACCGCCGCGCCATGCTCCTGGCCCTGTTCATCCCGCTCATGAACGGCTCCGGCTACTACGTCCTCTTCTCCTACATGCCCACCTTCCTCAAGGGCAAGCAGCTCAACTTCACCATCGGCGAGGCGCTCATCGTCACCGCATGCAGCCTCGTGGTCATCTGCATCGCCATCCCCTTCATGGGCGCGCTGTCAGACCGGGTGGGACGCAAGAAGGTCATCGCCGGGTCCGCGATCGCCATGGCAATCGTCGGCATCCCCGCCTACGCCCTGATTGCCACCGGTCAGATGGGTCTGGCCATCCTGGGCGCCTGCATCATGGCAGTGGTCTTCGCAGGCCACACCGCCGTGATCCACATCCTGATCGTTGAACTGTTCCCCACCCGCGTCCGGTACTCCGCCTACGGCCTGGGCTACAACATCTCCTCGGCACTCTTCGGCGGCACCGCCCCGCTGCTGATGACCTGGCTGATCTCCTCCACCGGCAACATCTACATGCCCGCGTTCTACGCCGTCATCACCGCGCTGGGCACCCTCGCCGCCGTCAGCACGGTCAAGGACCGGGCCCACCAGCCGCTCCGCGACGCCTAGCCACCCACCATCCGAACAGCAGTGCGCTGCCCCACGGCAGCGCACTGCACCAATTGCGGGGCACCAACTGCGCTGCACCCACAGGAGACCCACATGCCTTTCTCTGACTACTCAACAGCCGTCGTCACCGGCGCCTCCACCGGAATGGGCGCCGCAATCGCCGAACGCCTGGCCAAGCGCGGACTCACCGTCCACGCCCTCGCCCGCAACGAGGCCCGCCTGACCGAACTCGCCGACAAGACCGGCGCCGTCCCGCACGTAGTGGACCTGACCGACACCACGGCCCTGGCCGCCGTCGTCGGTGACCTTGAGGTGGACGTCCTGGTGAACTGCGCCGGAGTTTCCCGGCCGGGGAACATCCTGGACTCCAGCGAGGGCGACATCGACGAACTCATCGACGTCAACCTGCGCGGCCTGCTGCAGCTCACGCGGCTGGTCCTGCCGGGCATGGTGGAACGCGACCGCGGCCACGTCATTAACATCAGCTCCATCGCCGGCCTCTACAACTTCTACGGCCACACCGTCTACCACGCCACCAAGGCGGCAGTGCACCAGGTCTCCCGGCAGCTGCGCAACGACACCGTGGGCAAGCGCATCCGCGTCACCGAGATCTGCCCCGGCCGCGTCGAAACGGAAATCTTCGGCCGCAACATGGGCGGCACCCCCGAGGCCATGGAAGAGGCGTGGAAGACGTACTACGAGGGCTACGAGTCCCTGACCACCGACGACATCGTCAACGCCATGGACTACGCGATCGAAACCCCCCGCCACGTGAACGTGGGCATGCTCGAACTCATGCCCACCTTCCAGGTTCCCGGCGGACTCACCTTCGACCGGCGCTGACCGCCCACGCCCGCCACCCAACCCCACACGCCAGAATCGATAGGTTTTCCGATGCAAACAGTCCGCACCGTCAGCTTCCCCGACCGGCAGCTCCTCGCCGATCTCTCGCCCCTTCCCGAAGGGCTGCGGGGGGTGGTGTGGGACCTGAAGTCGGATCCCGACGGCGGGACGCTCAGTGAGATCGACGGCGTCATCCTCCCGTACATCGACGCCTCCGCCGTGCTGGGCTCGCTCGCCCGGGTCCCGGGGCTGAAGTACGTCCAGACCCAGTCCACAGGGTACGACGGGGTTATCGAGGCGGCCGGACCGGCGGCCGGCGTCGCCAGCGCCTCCGGCGTCCATGCAGCCGCCACCGCGGAACTGGCCGTGGGGCTGATCCTGGCCAAGCTGCGCGGGATCGACCAGGCAGTCCGCGATTCGCAGTACGGCCTCTGGCGGCCCGAACGGCGACAGTCCCTGGCGGACCGGCGCGTGCTGCTGGTGGGCGTCGGCGGGATCGGACACGAAATCGCCCGCCGACTGGAGCCTTTCGAGGTCACCTTGACCCGGGTGGGCAGTTCGGCCCGCACGGACGAACACGGCGAGGTGCACGCGTCTTCGGAGCTGACCGCGCTGGCTGCCACGCACGACATCCTCGTTTCGGTGCTGCCCCTGAACGGGCACACCCACCAGCTGATCGGTGAAGAGGTGCTCGCCGCGCTGCCGGACAACGCACTGGTGGTGAACGTGGGCCGCGGGTCCGTGGTGGACACAGCTGCCCTGACCAAGGAAGTCCTGTCGGGGCGCCTGCAGTGCGCGCTCGACGTCGTCGACCCTGAACCGCTGCCGCAG
The DNA here is from genome assembly GCF_031457335.1 of Arthrobacter sp. BE255. NCBI lineage: Bacteria > Bacillati > Actinomycetota > Actinomycetes > Micrococcales > Micrococcaceae > Arthrobacter > Arthrobacter sp. BE255. Next base: position 69,088 of record NZ_JAVDWK010000012.1, read on the forward strand.
GACCACCCGCTGTGGTCCACGCCGAACGCCTTGATCACCCCGCACGTCGGCGGCAACGCGTCGGCCTTCCAGCCCAGGATCCTGAAGCTCCTGCGGAAGCAGCTCGAAGCCCTGGCCGCCGGACAGGCCCCGGCCAACCTGGTGCAGGCGGGTCCCTTCCAGTGATCTGCGCGAACGTACACTTCGCGCCCTGAGCCGCAGGGCCACAAGTGTACGTTCGCGCGAAAAAGAACCGCCGTTCGAAGCCGAGCGGCCAGAAACGACCATCGTGCGCACAGACAGCGCAACCGCGGCGAAGGAGCTGCTCAATTATGAATTCACTTTTTGATTTGACCGGGCGGGTGGCTTTGGTGACGGGGTCGAGCCGGGGGATTGGGAATGCGTTGGCGCGGGCGTTGGCCGATGCCGGTGCGACGGTGGTGCTGAACGGTCTTAATGCTGAGCGGCTTAAGGATGCTGCGGCGTTGATGGCCGCGGAGTATGCACCGGGCCGGGTGCACAGCATCGCGTTCGATGTCACGTCTGATGCTGAGGCGGCGCGGGGTGTTGCGTGGGTGGAGGAGCATGTGGGGCCGTTGGAGGTCCTGGTGAACAATGCCGGGATCCAGCACCGGGTGCCGATGCTGGAGTTGGACGTCGCGGACTGGGAACGGGTGATTTCCACGGACCTGACCAGCGCGTTTTTGGTGGGCCGGGAGGCTGCCCGGCACATGATTGCCCGCGGCCACGGCAAGATCATCAACATCTGCTCGGTGCAGACGGACCTGGCCCGGCCGACGATCGCCCCGTATGTGGCGGCGAAGGGCGGGCTGCGGAACCTGACCCGGGCGATGACGGCGGAGTGGGCTGCCTCGGGCCTGCAGATCAACGGGATCGCGCCCGGGTACATCCATACCGAGATGACCCAGAACCTGGTCGACGACGAGCAGTTCAATGCCTGGATCCTGGGGCGGACGCCGGCGCACCGGTGGGGGACGGTGCAGGACCTTGCCGGGCCGGCGGTGTGGCTGGCCTCGAGCGGGTCGGACTTTGTGAACGGCCAGACGATCTTCATCGACGGCGGAATGACGGTGGTGGTCTGATGCCCACGGACACAACCCTCCCCGAACCTGCCCTCCCCGAACCTGCCGTGCCCGTACCTGCCGTGTCCGGGTCGGTGCTGCCGGTGTCGGGTCTGGCGGTGGTGGCGCACGCGAAGGGGGACCTGCGCATCGATGAGGTGCCGCTGGCCTCGCCCGCCCCGGATGAGGCGGTGGTTGAGGTCCGGTACGGCGGGATCTGCGGGTCGGACCTGCATTACTGGCTGCATGGCGCGGCGGGGGAGTCGGTCCTGAAGGCCCCGCTGGTGTTGGGGCATGAGATTTCCGGGACCGTGGTCCGCGCCGCCGCGGACGGCACCGGCCCCGCGGCGGGGACCCCGGTCGCGGTCCACCCGGCCACCCCCGGCCCCGGTGCCGGGGAGATCCGGTACCCGGCGGACCGGCCCAACCTCTCACCCGGGTGCACGTACCTGGGGTCCGCGGCCCGCTACCCGCATACCGACGGCGCGTTCGCCCGGTACGTGAACCTGCCCTCCCGGATGCTCCGGGAACTCCCGGCGGCCCTGGACCTGCGGACCGCGGCGCTGATCGAACCCGCGTCCGTGGCCTGGCATGCCGTGGCCCGGGCCGGGGCCGTGGCCGGGAAGACCGCACTCGTGATCGGCTCGGGGCCCATCGGCGCGCTGACCGTCGCGATCCTGAAGCGGGCCGGCGCGGCCCGGATCACCGCGGTGGACATGCACCCCAAACCGCTGGACATCGCCGCCGCCGTCGGGGCTGACGAGGTGATCACCGCCGGTGACCTCGAGGCGATCGCGGCCGTGCAGGCCGACGTCGTGATTGAATCCTCCGGCAGCCACCACGGGCTCGCCTCGGCCATCCAGGGCGCGGCCCGCGGCGGGACCGTGGTGATGGTCGGGCTGCTGCCCACCGGTCCGCAGCCGGTCCTGATCTCCCTGGCCATCACCCGGGAACTGGACCTCAAAGGCTCCTTCCGGTTCAACAACGAGATCGACGACGTCATCACAGCCCTCACCGACGGCACCCTCCACATCGACCCCGTCATCACCCACGACTACCCCGTCGAACACGCCCTCGAAGCCTTCAACATCGCCCGCAACTCCGCCGAATCCGGCAAAGTCCTCCTCAGCTTCGGCGCGGGGTCCGCATGATCACCCAGTTGCCGCCCCTGGTGGTCATGGGCGTGTCCGGCTGCGGGAAGTCAACCGTCGGCGCGCTGCTGGGGGAGCGCCTGGGTGTTCCGTTCTTCGACGGCGACGACTTCCACCCGCCCGCGAACAAGGCAAAGATGGCCGGCGGGACGCCGTTGGACGACGACGACCGGGCACCGTGGCTCGCCGAGATCGGTGCCGCGCTGGCAACTTCGGTGGGCGGAGCCGGCTCACGCATCATCGCCTGCTCGGCGCTCAAGCGCAGGTACCGCGACGTGCTGCGCAGCTTCGCGCCGGACGTGGTGTTCGTTCACCTGTCCGGCGAAGCCGCGACGATTTCCGGCAGGCTGAGCGGCAGGGCGCACGAGTACATGCCCAGCAGCCTGCTCGCCTCCCAGCTGGCAACACTTGAGCCGTTGGGTGCGGATGAGGCCCACGTTGTGGCGGACATCCTGGGCGATCCGGCGTCCCTGGTGGACGGCATCATCCGTCAGTTGGGAGTGCTTAGCCCGGGCTAGACTGCTCCGAAAGCAGATTCAGTCGTGGGAACGCGGAGGTACAGGAATCCAATGCGCAGCTTCACGCCTGTAGAACAACGCATTGACGAGCGGGCCCACCGCTTCCTGGACAACGCTGCGGCGGGCGGTTTCAGGGCACGGCTCACCGAGTTTGTGGTCTTTGGCCTCAAGCAGGCCTGGGCCTGCATCTTCGGCGCTGCCCTCCTGGCAGTGCTGATGGCGGCGCGGCTTTGGTATCCGGACGGCGCCGCACTGGCGAGGAACGACTTCCTGACGGTTGCCGCCGTCGTGATCCAGGTCCTGATGGTGGCGGCGCGGCTGGAAACGCTCCGCGAGCTCCGGGTGATTGTGCTCTTCCATTTGGTGGGAACGGTGATGGAGCTGTTCAAGACCGACGTCGGCTCCTGGTCCTACGAGGCCGAAGGCGTCCTGCGCATCGGCGCGGTTCCGCTGTTCAGCGGCTTCATGTACGCGGCAGTCGGTTCGTACATGGTCCGCGTGTACAGGCTTTTCGACCTGCGTTTCGCCAGGTATCCGTGCCGCTGGATCACCGCCCTCGTGGCTGCCGGCATCTACGCGAACTTCTTCACCCACCACTACATCTGGGACGCCCGCTGGGTGCTGCTGGCCGCCGTCGTGATCATCTTTGGACGGTGCGTGATGCACTTCCGGGTGTTCCGGAGGAAGTTCCGGATGCCCCTCGTCCTGGCCTTCCTGCTGGTGGCGCTGTTCATCTGGATTGCCGAGAACATCGCCACCTGGTCCGGCGCCTGGCTTTACCCGAGCCAGCTGAACGGCTGGCACCTGGTGCCGCTCGACAAGCTGGTGGCGTGGTTCCTGCTGATGATCATTTCCGTGGTGCTGGTGGCCTGGGTCTACAGGCCGGAGCCGCCGGACGAGCCTGCCGGGGCTGCGGAGGTACTGCCGGCAGTGGCCGCGGACGTGTCCCCGGGCGACTGACGCACAGGCGCCTCAGGAGCGCCGGCGCCTGCGTTCCGCCGCCGGCCCGGCAGGGTCAGGACGAAGAGGCTGCCCGCGATCAGCGCCGCTCCGGCCCAGGCGAGGGCGGGCAGGCGTTCACCCACCACGATCACTGCGAGAAGAGCCGCCACCACCGTCTCGGCGAGGGACAGGGTGGTGGCTGTGCTGGCGCGGACGCGGGCCAGGCCCCAGCCGAACAGGACGTAGCCGGCGAACATGGGGACGACCGCCATGTACGCGCCCACCGAAAAGTTCTGCCAGGACGCCAGGAACGGCGCACCGGTGGCCGCCAGCACGGGCATCAGCAGCAGGCCGCCGATCCCGAAGACGGCGCCCATCACCGCCCGGGACGGCACGCCGGTGTTGATCAGGCGGTGGGCGGCCCAGGAATAGAGGGCGTAGGTCAGCCCGGCCAGCAGCCCCAAAACGATGCCCGCCGGCGTCGACCACTCCGCACCCGCTGCCGGATCAGCGTGCCCTGCTTCCGCGAGGCACAGCAGCACGGCGCCGGTGACGCCGAGCAGCGCACCGGCCGCCCACCGCCGGGTAAACCGCCGCTTGTCCACCACGCGTTCGACGACGGCGGAGGCCAGGGGTGCCGACCCGATGGAGACGACGGTGCCCACCGCCACGCCGGCCAGGTGCATGGAGGAATAGAAGGCGAGCGGGTACAGGGCTACGGCGATCGAGCCCAGGGCCACCGTGCGCCATTGCCGGCGCAGGGGACTGCCGAACGCCAGCATCGGGCGGGCGGCAATCGCGGCCTGCAGCAGGCCGCCGAAACCCATGGCCACTGCCCCGATGGCCAGCGGACTCACGTCCGGGGCGAAGGTGGCCGCCGTGCCGGTGGTGCCCCAGAGGACGGACGCGGCGAGCACAAACAATGCACCCCACGTGGCTCCCTGGAATCCAGCCGGCTTCACAGGGCGCCGATCAGGGTGGCCGCGATGGAGCGGGCTTCCCGGACGCAGTTGTCGTCGCCGTCGAGGCCGGCGCGGACCATGGAGCCTTCGAGAAGGAACGCCAGGTGCCTGGCCAGGGCGGCCTGGTCCGCTGGGTCCGGCAGAAGCCCGGCCAGGTGCTCGGCCAGCAGGGCCTCTACGTCCTCCTTGTGCTTCCGGACAACTTCCCGCCCGGGATCCCCGGCAGGGAGTTCGGCCGCGGCGTTGAGCAGGCCGCAGCCGCGGAAGCCGTGCTCGTAGGCCAGGTCGGCGTGGTCCGCGTAGGCGTCAAAGACAGCCAGGACTCGGTCTTTAGGGTTCGTTGCCTTCTCCAGCCGTGCCCGGTACAGCCCCAGCCACTCTTCGTGCCGGGCGTACAGGTAGGCCGTCACCAGATCGGCCTTCGAGGCGAAGTTGTTGTAGAGGCTCTTCTTGGCCACGCCGGCCTCGGCAGTGATGGTGTCGATGCCGGTCCCTGTCAGGCCGAAGGCGTAGAAGCGCCTGGCGGCCGCCTCGAGGAGCGCGTCGCGGGCAGGCCGCCGGGAAGCGGTGTTCGCTGGGGCAGTCTTCTTCGAGGTCATGGCCGGTCCTGATCGGGTCGATGAGTAGATAGACCAGTCTACCTACTCATGCGCCAAGTGCAAGTGCAGGTGCAAGTGCCGGGAGCCGCGCCACCGAAGCTCGCGGGCGATCCCCGGGTGCAACCGGGGCGATCCCGGCTAGCCTGTTCCTTGGGCGGCAATCCAGCTGACCGATGGTGGGTGGGCATCGTGATAGTGACGGCGGGAGGGTCTGATGGCGATTGATTCGGCATGGGGTGGGCGGGGACCAATGTCCCGCCCCGACAGGAACACCGCCAGGATTGCAGGACTGGAGGACGGGTCCTCGGCTGCCATGACGGTGCTGGTGGTCGACGACGACGAAGGGTCCCGTCTCGTGGCGAAGGCCGCCGTCGAAAAGTCCGGGCATGAGTGCATTGTGGCAGCGGACGGCGACACAGCCTGGCGGCTTTACCAGGAGTACCGTCCCCAGGTGGTGGTCAGCGACCTGATGATGCCTGGCCTTGACGGCTTTGACCTGTGCCGGGCGATCCGGGCCGCCGAAAACAACTCCTATACGTATGTTGTGCTTTTGACTTCGCACGGCGCCCAAAAAGACGTGCTGGAAGGGATGAAGGCCGGCGCCGATGACTATGTGAACAAACCGCTTGACCCGTTCGTCCTGCATACCCGCCTGCTGGCTGCCCGGCGGGTCACCACACTGCACGGCGCCCTGGCCGACGCCCTGGGTGAAGCAAGGGACAGCAATGAGCGGCTGGCTGAGTTCACCGGCCGCGTCAGCCACGACCTCCGGAATCCGCTGACCTCCATTCTGGGCTACGTCGAGCTGGGTGCCATGGATGGGGAACCGGCTCCGGAAGAGGCCGCCGAGTACCTGGAGATCGTCGGCAAGAGCGCCCGGAGGATGCTGTCCATGGTGGAGGAGTTGCTGGCGTTCGCTTCCATTGGCGGTTCAGTGGCCAGGACCCGGCTGTCGCTGTCCGGCCTGGTGAAGGACGTCACCGATGACCTGGGCCTGGGGCTGCGGGAAGCCGGAGCGGTAGTCGAATGCGAGGACTTCGTTTTCGAAGCCGACGAAAGCCAGCTGAGGGTGGCATTGCAGAACCTGATCCAGAACGCGGTGGCTTACCGCCGCCCAGGGGTGGCCCCGGTCATCTGCATCAGCGCGAAGCCGGCCGGCGCCGGCGCCGTAGTGCTCGTGGAAGACAACGGCAAGGGGATCAGCGCGGGGGACCGGCGGCGTGTGATGGAACCGTTGGTCCGGCTGCACCGGGACGGAGATCCGGCCGGAACAGGGCTGGGCCTGGCCACGTGTGCCAGGGTTGCGGCCGCCCACGGCGGGCGCCTGGAGATCTCCTCCAGCCCCAGTGGCGGGACGGCCGTCGCCATCCATCTCGGGGCGCCCTAGTGTGATGGCGCAGAAATCAATGGGGACAATCCAACAAAAGGATTGTGGGGCATTCGTGTAAATTCGGGATATGGCCACCCTGAACCCCAATGCCCAACCTGACTCCCTCCGAGCACTCCCGGGTGGCGGAGCCAGGCTGCGGGTGGCTGTGCCGTCGGTGGCAACCCGCGTGGCTTCGGAACTGCGGCTGCAGATCGCAGAGGGTGACCTCCAGCCCGGCGCGAAACTCAAGGAAGAGGCCCTCTCCGAGGAACTCGGAGTCTCCCGGAACACCGTCCGCGAAGCCTTCGCCGAACTGGTCAGCGAGCGCCTCCTCGTGCGCGAACCCAACCGCGGCGTCTTCGTTGCCAGCCTCGGCGCCAAGGACATCCACGACGTCTACACCGTCAGGCGCGCCATCGAAGTGAGCGCTGTCCGCGGCGGCGGCACCCCCGAACGCATCGCCGCGGTGCGGGCAGCCGTGGAAGAAGGAAAAAAGGCGGCCGCCGCCGGGGACAATGAAGGCCTCGGCAGCGCCAACCAGCATTTCCACGGAGCCCTCGTGGCCCTGGCGGACAGCGAGCGGCTGAACACCATCATGTCGCAGGTGCTGGCGGAGATGCGGCTCTTCTTCCATAAGGCATCGGTTGACGGCGGCTTCTACCGGCACTGGCTGGCGGACAACGACCAGATCTGCCAGGCCCTCGAAGCCGGCGACCCGGAGCTCGCCGCCGAGCGCCTGACCGACTACCTCAACCGGTCCGAAGAGCACCAGAGCGCAGTGCACGCGGCCGGGTCCGCGGCTTCGAAGTAGCCCACAGCAGCCATTCCCGGACCCTAGAACAAAAAGGAGCCCCCGCCGGGGGCTCCTTTTTGCTGTGCCCGGAAATTTTGGGAACCGAATTCGAGTCAGCCCTTGACGATGTGATCTGCGTCGCGTAAATTGTTCAACACAAGGATTGTTCAACAATCCAACGATCACCGCAGTTACGACTTCCGCACCACCGGCAGCCGCCTATCCGCTCTTCTGCCTGGCTTGCGACGCCGCAAGCCAGGACACACCGGGCACCCAGCACGTCCGCGCAGCGGATGACATCCACTCTCTTCATGGAGGATACAAATGGCCACTCCCCAAGCAATGGCCCCCGTAGACCCGAAGCCCCCGGTGGGGCGCAAGGACATGTACAAGGCATTCGCGGCCAGCCTGACCGGAACCGCACTGGAGTTCTACGACTTCGCCGTCTACTCCGCCGCCGCGGCGATCGTCTTCCCGCTCATCTTCTTCCCGGCCTCGGACCCGGTGACCGGTACCCTGCTGGCGTTCTCCACCTACGCCGTCGGTTACATCTCCCGTCCCGTCGGCGGCATCATCTTCGGCCGGCTCGGGGACGAGATCGGCCGCAAGAAGATCCTGGTCATCACGCTGATGCTGATCGGAGTGGCCACCTTCCTCATCGGCCTCCTGCCCACATACGACAACATCGGCGTCATCGCCCCCGCCATCCTGGTGTTCCTCCGCTTCGCCCAGGGTGTCGGCGTCGGCGGCGAATGGGGCGGCGCGGTGCTGCTTTCCAGCGAATTCGGCGACCCGAACAAGCGCGGATTCTGGGCCTCTGCCGCCCAGATCGGCCCTCCCGCCGGCAACCTGATGGCCAACGGTGCACTCGCCGTCCTCACCCTGACCCTGTCAGAAGAAGACTTCCTGAGCTTCGGCTGGCGCATCGCCTTCCTGATTTCCGCATTGCTCGTGGCCTTCGGCCTCTGGATCCGCCTCAAGCTCGAGGACACCCCCATCTTCAAGGCCATGGAAGCCCGCGGCGACAAGCCCAAGGCCCCCATCCGCGAAGTCCTCGCCACCCAGCGCCGGCCCCTGATCGCCGCCATGCTCAGCCGCATCGGCCCGGACGTTCTCTACGCGATGTGCACTGTCTTCACCCTGACGTACGGCATCCAGGAACTCGGCTTTGACCGCGGCCAGGTTCTCGTCGCCGTCCTGATCGGGTCAGCCCTCCAGATCTTCACCATGCCGCTTGCCGGCGCCATCTCCGACCGCATCAACCGCCGCCTGGTGTACGGGATCGCAGCGGTTGGCGCCGCGGTCTGGGCCTACCTGTTCTTCATCGTCCTCGAAGGACGGTCACCGGTGATGCTGATTGTGGGCATCGTGCTGGGCCTGCTCTGCCACTCGTTTATGTACGGACCCCAGGCAGCGTTCGTCGTCGAGCAGTTCTCACCGCGGCTCCGCTCCACCGGCAGCTCACTGGCCTACACGTTCGCCGGAATCATCGGCGGCGCCATTGCACCGTTTATGTTCACCCTCCTGCTGAGCACCTACGACAGCTGGGTTCCGGTGGCCATCTACCTCAGCGTCGCCTGCCTCCTGACCCTGGTGGGCCTGGCACTGGGCCGCGACTCCAACGTTGCCGAGGACGAGGAGTACCTGCAGTCCTCTACTGAACTTGTGGAGTCCAAGTGAGCCAGTCACACGCCCTCCTGGCCCCCGCCGACGCCCGGCTCAAGTTCCGCAGCGGCCTGGCCACCCCCACCTCCGGCTGGAGCGACGGCTACACCCAGGCCAACCTGATCGCAGTCACCGCAGACTACGCCGACGAATTCATCGAGTTCTGCCGGCTCAACCCCAAGTCCTGCCCGATCATCGACATCATCCCGGCGGGACAGTACGAAAGCTCGCTGGCCGCCGGGTCGGACATCCGCACGGACATCCCCGCCTACCGGGTGTGGGTGGACGGCGAACTGGCGGATGAGGTCACCGACGTCGCCTCTCTCTGGCGCGACGACATGGTGGGCGTCCTCATCGGCTGCAGCTTCACCTTCGAAGCGGCGCTTGCCAGTGCGGGGATCCCGCTGCGGCACACCGAAACGGGGCGCAATGTGCCGATGTACCGCACCACGGTCGAGTGCACTCCTGCCGGCCGGATCCACGGCCCCATGGTGGTGTCCATGCGTCCGATGCTGCCCGAGCTGGTGGAGACCGCCATCCGGGTGACGTCGGAAGTGCCCAAGGTCCATGGCAGCCCGGTCCACGTCGGATCGCCCGAGGAGCTTGGCATCACCGACATCAACCGGCCCGACTTCGGGGATGCCGTGGAGATCAGGGACGGCGAAGTGCCGGTTTTCTGGGCCTGCGGCGTGACACCGCAGAGCGCGGTGATGGCCTCCAGGCCCGCCTTCGCCATCAGCCACGCCCCTGGTTACATGTTCATCACCGACGTCCCCGAAAGCAGTTACCGGGAACCGGCGGGAGCGGCATTGTGAAGAAGAGGATCCCCGTGGCCGAGAAGCGGGCACGCCGCGTCATCAACCTGTCGGTGCCGCGGCAGCAGGCCACCGGCTCGCACTGCGAACTGACCGGCGTGTGGAAGAGCCCGGCGGGAGCGACCATCTCGCTGTCCGAAGGCCAGCTCCTTCCCAGCGATTCCGGCCGGCCATGCCTCTGGACCTACGCCGGCCTCCCGGCAACCAAAGCCAGCGCCAGGGATGCCCGGTGGGCAGTGCCGGAGCACCACAGACTGTAGCGGCAGAAAAGGCAAGCGGACGACGGCGGGACTTCCCGGCGTCGTCCGCTTCCGTTTAAGCGGGGCTGCTAGGGCAGGCGCAGGACGCCGACGGCGGCCGCCAGGTACGGCACCGGATCCGGGTCCGACCCCAGGGCCCACTGGATCCACGCCTCGAACGTCGCCCCGATCAGTGCGGCACAGAGATACCGGGCGGTCTGTTCGGGCACCCCGCGCAGCGTGAGGTAGGACAGCGCACGCTCCCGCTGGGCGCCGAGGGATTCGTAGCTCCGGCTCATCAGTTCCGGGTGTTCGGCGATCAGCCGCAGCCTGCCGCGGGTCACCGCCAGGTCCGGCAGGACGGCGACCCCTGCAATCACGGCCTCGCGCACGCCGGCCAGGACGTCGCCGTCGGCCCCGTCCTTGGATGGCGGCGACTCCAGCACCTGCTGCGACGCCTCGATCACGGGGCCGGTGCCGCCCCAGACGAGGTCGGCCTTGCTGGCGAAATGGCGGTACAGGCTCTTGCGGCCGATCCCGGCTTCGCGGGCGATGTCCTCCATGGACGTCTGCTCATAACCGTTCTCGGCGAAGAGGTGCAGCGCCAGGGCAGCCACGGCGTCGGGGTCGATGCTCACCGGCCGTCCGGAGGGGCGTGCGGCTGTCTTCAGGGCGTCCGTTGGCATCCCTCCAGTATTCACCCTTACATAATGACACAGAGTGTCATAAGCTGGTGGGCATCATCCCTCACACGTCTGGAAGGACATCATGGGCAACGAAGCCACGTGGCAGGAAACCATCACCGGCGGCCGCTTTGCAGGAAAAACCGTCGTCGTCACCGGCGCCGGATCGGGCATCGGCCAGGCCACCGCCCTGCGCATCGCCAAAGAAGGCGGCAAGGTCATCGCCGCCGACATCAGCAAGGAACGCCTGGACGACCTCGTCGCCGAAAACGCCGGACTGGACCTGGTCCCGGTGGCTGGCGACATCTCCACCGAGGAAACCGTGGCCGCCGTGCTCACCGCCGCCGCCGGCCGGGTCGACGCCCTGGCGAACGTCGCCGGCATCATGGACAACTTCGCCCCCATCCACGAGGTGGACGACGACCTCTGGGACCGCGTCTTCCGGATCAACGTCACCGCCCTGATGCGCCTCACCCGTGCTGTCGTGCCGCTGATGCTCGAAGCCGGCACCGGCTCCGTGGTCAACATCGCCTCCGAAGCAGGGCTGCGGGGCTCGGCCGCCGGCGCCGCGTACACCGCGTCCAAGCATGCCGTCATCGGGCTGACCAAGAACTCCGCCGTGATCTACGGGCCCAAGGGCCTGCGCTTCAACGCCGTGGCCCCCGGCCCCACCATCACCGGCATTGTGGCGAACTTTGGATCACAGCTGGCCGCCGAGCGCCTCGGGCCGCTCATGCAGGCCAACATCCCGACGCCGGCCACGGCGGCGCAACTCGCCGCCTCGATCACGTTCCTCCTCAGCGACGACGGCACCAACCTGAACGGCGCCATCCTCGCGTCCGACGGCGGTTGGTCGGCGCTGTAGGGAGGGGCGCCGCCGGGCTGCTAGGGAAGGCGGGAAGGCCTGAGCAGCGTGGGGGCGCCGGCGCGTCCGGGGTCCAGCGGAACGGGGCTGATCAATACGGCGGGACCGCGGTGAAGGACGCCGTCCGACAGAACCTGGCAGCGGATGCCGCCGCGTCCGCGCATCGCTTTGTGGGCGCCCGGGGCGAGCATCTGGTCCATCCACGCGCAGGGATGTGCGGGCCGGCCGGCCTTGAACCGCGCGATTTCGCCGTTCGATTCGAGGGCGAAGTCGCCGCCGAGCAGGGGAGGCAGGTCCGCTCCCCGAAGGATCACGTTGCGCCGTGTCAGCAGCGGGTCAAAGGGTGCCGTTCCCAGTTCGGCTGCAATGGATTCCAGTGCTTCCACGGCCATCACGGTGACGGCGGCGTCCATGTGTGCCGCCTTGCCGAAAAACCTGTCGCCCACGATGCCTTTGCCGGCCACCAGCTCAACCCGGTCCGCATCCGTGGTGGGGACGTCCGCTGCTCCCTCGCGGGCGCGGCCGAAGTAGGCGTGCGCCGGGGAGACCAGCAGGTGCAGGACCTCGACGTCGTACCGGTAGCTTGCCGTCATGCTCCAAAGCTATCGTGCGCCGGCACAGCGGGCGACAGACGTCACCACCAGGAATGGGGGAGCGAAGCGTAGGTCGCTCCGAAGATGGCAACAGCGCCAAGAATTCCGACCGACCACCCTTCGACAGCGTTCTGCCTTTTCCGTCCCCGGCAGTGGCAGACGGTTCCGACCAGTTTGCTTTCGGTACATTCGTTCGCCTGAAGTCCGTCACTTGGGATAAAGCGGTTGGCGAGGTTACGGGGTGGCCGGACGAGGGTATCTGGCATTGGCTGCTTTCTTGGGCGGAGAACACTATCGGGCCGAGGGGCGCACTAACCAGATGCGGCGGCCGGCGCCTTCCGGTGCCGGCCGCCGCATCTTGGGTGGGAATCAGGCGATGGCGGCCTTGAGTTCCTTGGCTGCCAGTGCCGGGTCGGCTGCGCCGTAGATGGCGCCGCCGGCCACGGCAACCTCGGCCCCGGCCCGCTGGACGGCTTCGATGGTGGCGAGGTTGACGCCGCCGGCCACCGAGAATGGGACGCGTGCTTCGGCGCCGGCGCTGAGCAGTCCATTCAGGTCGAAGCCCGGCTTGGCCTGCTCGTCCAGCCCTGCGTGGAACTCCACGAACTCCGCGCCGAGTGCCCGTGCTTCCTTGGCGCGGGTGACCTTATCCGGCACACCAATGAGGTCAACGACGATGCCCTTGTTGTGGGCACGGGCCGCCTTCACGGCGCCTGCGATGGTGGAATCGTCGGCGCTTCCCAGCACGGAGACGAGGTCGGCGCCGGCCTTGAAAGCGATGTCGGCTTCGAGTTCTCCGGCGTCCATGGTCTTCATGTCGGCGAAAACAATCTTGTCAGGGTGGGCCTGCTTGACGGCCGTGACAGCGGTGAGTCCTGCGGCCTTGATCAGCGGGGTACCGAGTTCGATGATGTCGACGTACTCGGCGACCTTGCCGGCCAGTTCGAGGGCGTCCTCGGTGGTCAGGAGGTCCATTGCTACCTGAAGCTTCATGATGTTTCTCTTTCTGTTGTTATGGGTATCGGGAAGGCGGGCGGGAAGTTATTCCAGGTTTGCGTGCCGAAGCCAGAGCTCTTCAGCCGGTGCGTCGGTGTGGTTCCACAGGGTCTGGAAGATGGATTCGGTCAGGACGAAGAGGACCTGTTCGAAGAGGCTCCCGGAGTACTGGCGGGTGACGCGGGAGCCGTGGTCTGTTTTTTGGGCGGCGGGCACGATGACGACCGTGTCAGCGAGCCCGGCCAGGCGGGAGCCGGGGTTGGTGGTCACGGCAGCCACCAGTGCGCCGGCCGCCGCCGCTGTTTCGGCAGCCTTGACCACACCGGCTGTGGTGCCTGAACCGGAGGCCACCAGGAGCAGATCTCCGGCGCGGATGGCAGGAGTCGTGGTGTCACCGGCCACATGGACGTTCAGGCCAAGGTGCATCAGCCGCATTGCCGCCATCCGGAGAACGAGGCCGCTTCGGCCGGCGCCGGAGACGAAAACGCGTTCTGCCGAGCGGATGGATGCCGCCAACGCTGCAAGCTGGTCTCCCTCGACCTGGCCTGCGGTGCTTGTGACTTCATCGGCAACGAGGGACAAATTTGTGAGGATTGCTCCTGCGTTGATCCGTGTGGGGGAATCAAGTGCGGTTGGACCCAAGGTATTTCCTTCGCGTTGGTAGAGTCGTCCACCCATCAGCTGGGATGTGTGCCGTCATCAATCCTGCCGCCGCAAAGGTATGGGTGTAACGCGCAGTCCGGGTGGTTTTGGCTATACTTTCGGGTAGTCCCAGCCCTGATTGCCTTCGAAAGGATGCTGCCATCACCTCGCCTGCACCCGGGAACGCGCCCGTTCAACCACCGGCCAACCCCGGCCGCCCAGGCCTGCCGTGGCCGCTGCTGGACTCCATCGCCGCGGTGACCGATGCGCCGCTGACCGCCATTGCCGACGTGCTGCGGGACGCCCTTGGTCCCTGTCTGGGCAGCAGCGCACTGGTCATTTTCACTGAGGACTGCACCGGCAGGCCGCAGAAGAAGGCCGGCCGGGACAGCATCATTTCGCGGGTCTCGATCGATGAACTGGACAGTCTCCGGGCTGCCCTTGACGGCGAGGATCCTTGGCTGGGGGCGGCAATGATTGCCGGGCAGGAGCGCCCGGTCCTCGCCATGAAATACCTCCCCAGCAGGGCCCTGCTTGTGGTCACGGACCCCGTGGATGCCGGCGCCGCACAGGGCGCTGATGATGCCGGCCGAAATATCGTGAAATACCTGTGGCACCTCGCCGCACGCAGGATCCAGGAGAAAGTTGCGGATGCGCCGCCCTCGTATCTGTTGGAGTCAAGGGCAGCGTCGGCTGAGCGGCTCCGGGTGACCTCCGAGTTGGTGGACCAGCACGCGACCACACTCGAAACAGTCGCAGCTGCCCTGCGGTCCACGGCGCTGGACGACGCCTCGTCGCGGGCAACGGCCACGGACCTGGTAGCGAAGGCCCTGGTGCGCCTGCGTACACAGAGTGACAGGACCACGGACCTGGTGGAAGAACCGGTGGCAAAGGCGTTTGAGCGCCTCCGGGAAGACCTCCTGCCGTTGACGCGCTTCAGCGGCGTGGATGTGCAGTTCATCGAACCTCCGCTGAACGGACGCGCGCTGCCCGGGGAAGTCGCCCACGCTGCCCGGGCCATCGTCCGGGGCCTGCTTCTGGCCATGATGGACCAGCCCGAGGTCCGCCGCGTCCGTGCCCAGTGGGACTGCGACGGCGAGAATTTGCTGATCAGCGTCCGCGACGACGGCGGCGGCACCCTTTCGGTCGAGGCACCGAGTATGGGCCGGCTGGACCGGAGGGTCCAGGCTTTGGACGGAAAGATGCAGGTGGAGGTTATGCCGGGCTGGGGAGCCGACGTGTCCGTGACCCTCCCGCTCGACGCCCCGCAGGCGACTCCGGCCGACGTCAGCGCCTGGAAGCTTGGGGGCCGGGAACTGGAAGTGCTGCAGCATCTGGCAGCGGGCCAGCGAAACAGGTCCATCGCCGGCGCCCTGAACATCAGCGAAAACACCGTCAAGTTCCATGTGGGAAACATCTTCCGGAAAATGGGCGTCAGCTCGCGTACGGAAGCCATCGCGCTGGCAACCAGCTATGGGGTGCGCTGACGGCTTACCGCCGCCGGTGGACGGCGACAGGACAATGGCGACGCCGGGCTATCCTCCGATGGCGCTCATGCTGCGGTCCGGCTGCACAAACTCTGACGTTCCGAGGCCTGCGTGATCCATGCCGTGAGCCCGGGGTTTCGCCCACATGGCATCCTGCCAGCGCCGCACCAGCTCGTCGTCATCCGCGCCTGACCGCAGCAGACCCAGGAGGTCGAACTCCTCCCGGGAGAACAGGCAGCTCATGATCTTTCCCTCTGCTGTAATCCGGGTCCGCCGGCAGTCCGCGCAAAAAGGTTCGCTGACGGACGCGATAATCCCCACGGTTCCCAGGACGGGTCCGGAGGCTTCCGCGGCGGATGCGTTCCGGCGTCGTACTTCAAACCTTTCTGCCGGGGCGCCGTCCCGCAGCTGCCTGTCCCGCTCCAGGACAAAGTCCGTGGACAACAGGGTGCGGATTTCGAGGGCGGTGATCATCTCCCGTTGGGTCCAGCCGTGCTGGGCGTCCAACGGCATTTGTTCAATAAAGCGCAGCTCGACGTTCCGGTCCAGCGCCCACTCCAGCAGTGCCGGGGCTTCGTGGTCATTGATGCCGCGCATCAGCACTGCATTGATCTTGACCGGGCCCAGTCCGGCGGCGCGCGCATGGTCGACGCCGTCGAGCACTTTGCTGAGGAACGGGCGCCGCGTCAGCTGCGTGAACGTGTCTTCGTGCAGCGAATCGAGCGACACGTTGATCCGGGTAAGGCCGGCGTCCCTGAGCGCCTGCGCCTTCTGCGCAAGCCCCACCCCGTTCGTGGTCATGGAGATGGGCAGTTGCTGGTGGCGCTCCCGCACCGCGGCGATGATGTCGACCAGATCCGGACGGACCAAAGGTTCGCCACCGGTGATTCGGAGTTCCCTCACACCCAGGCGCTCGACACCAAGGCCCACGATTCTCTGGATCTCCGCTGCCGTCATCACGGCTTCCTTGGGTAGCCACTGCAGTCCGTCCGCCGGCATGCAATAGGTGCACCGAAGGTTGCATTTATCCGTGACCGAGAGCCGCAGGTCAGTTGCCTGGCGGCCAAAACGGTCCAGTAACTTCGAGGGCAGTCCGGCCGGACGCGATATGGGTGCGGACCCCTGGTTGTCATTCCCGGCCGGGCGCAGTACGGGGATGCCCAGCTGAATGGTCATGATTTCAGGGCCGATGCGGCGTGGCCGATGCAGCCGCTGTCAGCGGAGGCCAAGGTCGCTGTCAGTGTACGAGCCTGGGCGGTTTTCGGTGTCGTGCCGGCAATTGCAGCCACCATCGACCTGCAGCCGAACGGTCACGGGGCTCGATGATTCAAGCCGGATGTCCACCGATTCCTTCCCTTTGCTGCTCACCCGGAGAATCGGTTCCTGGTCCTTGCGGTGGGTCATGTGCTGGCCTTTGCTGATGCGTGGGGAGTGAGTCCGCCCCGGCGGCACGGGCTGGGAAGCCGCGTGCCGCCGGGGCGGGTTGCTACTACGGTGAACTGCTATTTACTGTCCCGGTCCGCGTGCCGGGCTTCGACGGTGGGAATGCTGCCCGTGTGGGTGCCACCGTTGTGGGAGTCCGGGTCCGGACATGAATCAGCGCAGTCATGCTTGGTGACCAGGTCGAACTGAACGCCGCCGTGCTGTTCCACGCCAGTCCTGATGGCCCGCTCGACGACGGACGTAGCCAGGCGCCGTCGCAGGGACAGCGGATCGCGGCGCAGGTCCTTGGCGAGGGCAAAGCAGAGCAGGAGCATGACGACGATGAACGGCAGCGCTGCGACGATGGTGATGCGTTGCAGGCCGGCCAAAGCCTCCGAAGGTTCGTCGCCGCCGGCCAGCAGCATGACCGCCGCCACGGCGCCTGTGAGGCTGCCCCAGAAGATCACCACTCCGCGGCGGGGGTGTTCGGCGCCGTTGGAGCTGAGCGATCCCATCACGATGGAAGCAGCGTCGGCGCCGGTGACAAAGAAGATGGCCACCAGGACCATGGCCAGCACGATGACGCCGGCAGTAAGCCAGCCGGGCATCCCGAGGTTCTTGACCAGATCGAAGAGCGCACCGTCGAAGTTGACCGACGAGACTCCGTCGACTGTTTTCACCAGCCCCGGAGTACCTGCCTTATCGGCTTCCTGCTGGACGTGGAAAGCGGCTCCGCCGAAGATGCCGAACCAGATCACGCTGACGACGCTGGGCACCAGCAGCACGCCGGTGACGAACTGGCGGATGGTGCGGCCGCGGCTGATGCGGGCGATAAACATGCCTACGAAGGGCGTCCAGGAGATCCACCAGGCCCAGTAGAAGATGGTCCAACTGGTCATCCAGCTCCGAAGCGCCTCATCGCCGACCGCTTCGGTCCGGGACGACATCTCGGCCAGGTCGCGGGCGTAGTCGCCGACGGCAGACGGGATCAGGTTCAGGATGAACAGGGTTGGGCCGGCAATGAAGACGATCAGGGCCAGAACGACGGCCAGGATCATGTTGATATTGGAGAGCCACTGGATGCCGCGGCTGATGCCGGAGACGGCCGAAGCGACGAAGCAGAAGGTCAGGACGGCGACGATCCCCACAAGTACGGGGGTGCCGATTTCGCCGAACCAGCCGTTGGAGGTCATGCCGCTGCCGATCTGCAGGGCGCCGAGGCCCAGCGAAGCGGCCGTACCAAAGAGGGTGGCGAAAATTGCGAGGATGTTGATGAACTTCCCGAGCGGGCCTTCCACCATCCTGATGCCGAAAAGTGAGGTGAAGGCCGCGGAGACCAGTTGCCTGCGGCCCAGGCGGTAGGTGCCGTACGCCATGGCAATGCCTACCACTGCATACATTGCCCAGGGGTGCAGGGTCCAGTGGAAGATCGAGGTGGCCATGGCTGTCTGGATGGCTGCGGGGGTGCGGCCGTCCACGGTTCCGGGTGGGGGAGAGATGTAGTGGTAGAGCGGTTCGGCTACTCCGTAGAACATCAGTCCGATGCCCATGCCGGCGGCGAACATCATCGCGACCCAGGAGACGGTACGGAATTCGGGCTTCTCGCCGTCCTTGCCCAGCGGGATGTTGCCGAACTTGCCGAGGGCCAGCCACAGGACAAAGACGACGAACAGGGAAGCCAGGACCATAAAGAGCCAGCCTGTGTACTCCATGACCCAGTTCAGGGCGGTCGTGGAGGTGGCGGAGAGGCTGTCGCGGCCCACGAAGCCCCAGACCACAAAGGCGATGGCGATGACGCCGGTGATTCCGAACGTTACTTTGTCCAGGGTGAGCGAGTGGTTCCGGCGGAGGGAAACGGCTTGCTCGGTCTTGGCGTTGCGCAGTTCCTCAAGGATCTGCTCATACTCTTCGGCGTCCGGCAGCGGTGCTGACCCTCCGTCCTCCGGATCGAGGACTGCGGGGTTGGTGTCCCTTTCTTTGGTGACACTGATGACTTCTTTGGTATTGCCCAATCTTTCGGGCTCCTCACTATGGCGAGTCGCTGCCAGGCCGGTGTCGGCAGGCAACTCCTCAGGTGTCAGGGGTTTTAGGTCACTATTTATAGCCATGAGCGGGTCCTTTGCTCGGCGAGTCATGGGCTTGCGGTTAAACATGGCCGTCGGCTTTTAGTACGGGCGGAAGGTTGGGGGCTTCGCCCGATTCGATGACCATGATGTTGCCATCGACGATTTGCACTTCGTGAGTCCGGACCGGCAGATTAGCCGGCGATTGGTCCACGCCCTCCGAACGGAGGTTGACACTGGATGCGTGCAGGTGTGGTCGATTGCGAAGATTGCGCCCTCTTCTGTGGTGAATTCCGTGTTGAAGGCGGCGAGTGGCCGTGCGGTGTGGAGCCGTAGTGCCTCCCCAGGTGCGAGTTCACTTAGCGGGCAGGCATTGTGCATATTGCACCTCTTCCGGGGCTGGAGTCAGGCTTGCTTGGATTTAGGCGTTCGTTCCGTAAGGATCAACAGATCTCGCACTAAGCAACAGGGTGCCCCGGGTCACAGCTCCATGTCAAGGTTTTTCTGAAGTCTCGTGCCGTATTTCCTGGGTTCTTGCCGAACCTTGACAGGACGCGTGGCATCGGTCATCCTGTTGCGTATCGTGACCCATGTTGCGTAGAAAGCTGTTTCTGCGTACCCCCCGCGGGGCATCCTGGAAGAGGCCGCGGCGTTGACCGCCTTGGCTTTCATGCCGTGAAAACGGCCCCTGATGCTGTCCGGCTTAGGGCAGCCGCAAGCGGCTAGGCATCGATCACCAGATCGGTCCGCGCCGTGGAGCAGCAAGGCAGGAACTTGCCTGCATCGATTTCACGTGACCGGATCCCGCCCTGGTGGTTCATCTCAACCTCTCCGGAAAGCTTGACGACCTTGCAGGAGCCGCACATGCCTTCCTTGCAGTTCGCGCCGATCCTGACGCCTGCACGCTGGGCCGCCCCGAGGATGTGTTCGGTGGGGTCGATCCGCACGTTGATGCCGGTGCGCATGAAGGACAGGGTGAGGCTTCCCGTTCCCACGGTGTCGAAGCTGGAGGCATCCGGGGATGCCGCCTCCGCTCCCGCAGCCGAGCCGCCGTCGGAGTCTCCGGAATCGGTTGCGTCGGGGTCCATGGCTTCCAGCGGCAACCCTGTGGCTTTGAGGGGACCTTCGGCGTCGTAGCCGGGCTCGTAGAGTCCGAACGCTGCGGGCTGGCTTTCGTAGTAGTCCTCGGCGGAATCGGCGATTTCCTCGGCGATTTCTTCGGCAATGTCCACTGCGAGCGCGAGCTCCGCCTGGTATTCAAGGAGCGTCTGGCGGTCTCCCGAGAAGAACTCCATGTAAATGGAGGTGTCGTCGACGCCAACCTTCCCCAAGAGCTCGGTGGCGGTGTTCAGGTAACCCTCGGGGCCGCAGGCGTAGACCTGGCGGCCGTTGGCATCGGGGGCCACCTCATCCAGCATGGCTGCCGTGAGCCTTCCGCTGAGCCCTTCCCACCCCTCGGGTTTGTTGCGGTCGCCCAGGGAGTAGAAGACCTTGATGCGCGAGTCCACGGACGCGATGTAGGCCAGCTCCTTGTGGAAGGCAAAGCCTCCGGCCTCCGCTCCGTGGTAGAGCACCACAACATCTGCATGTCCGGGCAGGGAGTGGATGGTCCGCACCATGGACATGATGGGAGTGATGCCTGCGCCGGCGGCCAGCAAGAGATACCGCGCCCGCCTGTCGGCATCCGGCAAGTGGAATGCGCCGACCGGTCCGAGCATCTCGAGCACAGTGCCCGGTTTGACGTTCTCGTGCACCCACGGTGAAACCACGCCTGTGGCGTCGCGTTTGACGCTGATGTTGAAGGTCCAGGGCTCGGTCGGGGAACTGGACAGCGAATAGCTGCGGTCCACCGGATCCTGGTCGTCGCCGTTCACCGGAAAGGCGACGTTCACATACTGGCCTGCACGGAACGCCAGGGGCGCACCGTCGCGACGGCGGAACACGAAGGTCATTAGGCCGCCCGCCTCGGGAACGGTCTCCACGCATTCGGCCATGAACTCCTGTGGATGCCAGGGGCCCAGGGCGCGGGCAGCACGGGCGGGTGCCTCGGTGCTGCCCATGACCCTGTTCCACGGCATTTCAAGACCGCGAATGCGCTGTGGCTCCTGGACTGCCGCCGTCTCAGTGAGGAGTTCAATCATGCCAAGTGCTCCTGCACGCGCTGTACGTACCAGTTGATGAATGCCTCCACCTGGTACTCGCTCTTCATGTACGGGCCGGGCTCGTAGGCGGGGCTGCCGGCACCCGTCTGGCACAGCTCCACGAACGCCTTGTCCTGCAGGTTTGTCTGCTTCCAGGTGTAGGTGAGCTTGTCCAGATCGTAGTCAACGCCTTCCACGGCGTCGTCAGCTACCAGCCAGGTGGTGCGTACCAGTGTCTGGTGTTCGTTGACGGGGAAGACGCCGAACGTGATGACATGGTCGCTCTGGAAGTGGAACCAGCTGTTGGGCTGCAGGTGCATCGAGCAGCGGCCAAGGCGGAAGTCCGGCAAGTCACCGAGCAGCTTCTTGGAGAGCCTGCGCCCATCGGCCGAGAACGATTCGCCCTCTCCGTCGAGCGATTCACGTGAGATACGGATTCCGGCGATGCGGGTATCGAGCTCCTCGACCACCTCGTAGGGAAGGCCATAGCGGCGGCAACGCTCCTCGAGCGAGGACTGGGCTTCCTTGTTGCGGTCCCACACTTCTTCGAGATGGGCCGGGATCAGGCCCTCCGTCAGTCCCCAGGTGGGAAAGAGGGAACAGGCGAGCTCCGGGTGTCCGTCGCAGTGGTAGCACTCACGGTTGTTCTCCATGACGAGCTTCCAGTTGCCCTCCTCGATGATGTTCTGCTGGTAGGCGACTTTCGTCTTCGACAGATCGTGGGGCGCGAGGTACGGCTCGAAGATCTTTGAGGTTTCGTCGAAATCCGCCGGCGGTTCGTCGGCAATGCAGACGAAGATGAGTCCGGCGACCACGCGGCTGTGGGCACGCTTGAGGCCGAAACAGCCCTTGTCGAACTTGGTTTCCCCCGGGGCCGAAGCATGGATCAGGTTACCTTCTGGAGAGTATGTCCAGGAGTGGTAGCCGCAGACCAGGTTTCCTGTTGACCCTGCGGCCTCGGTGAGGACGCGGGCACCGCGGTGGCGGCATACGTTGTGCAGGACGTTGACACCGCCGTCGTCGTTGCGCAGCACGATCAGGGAGTAGGGCCCGTAATCGACGGTGACATAGTCTCCCGGCTCCGGCAGCTCGGCGACGCTGCCGGCAAAGATCCAGTGCTGGCCAAAAATTGCTTCCATGTCGATTTTGAAAATCGTGGCATCGGTGTAGAAGGGGGCATCGAGGGAATATCCCTTGCGCCGGAAGTCGAACAGATCACTGATCTCCGCCAGCTGCTCTGCAGGCAAAGATGAAGCGAGTTTTCCGCGTGATTTGAGGGGCACGTTTACTGGGGCAGTCATGTGTTTCCTCCCTAGAGGGCTGGTCAGTGTTGGGTTCGTGGAGAGCGCGGGTTGGTGGGTGCAACCGGCGTTGTCGAAAAGTTTCTTGTCATGAGATTAGGGGCGATTGATCTGCAACAAAAGCGCAAGATTTAGGAGATAACCGTGCACAATGGATGCATGATTGATCCACGGCTCATAACACTTCGGGTGTTTGCCCGGTGCGGCACCGTTGGTGCAACCGCGGAGCTCACTGGTTATTCCCCTTCCGCAGTCTCCGCGCAGCTGCGGGAGCTCCAGCGCGTGCTTGGAATGCAGCTGTTGACGAAGGACGGCCGGGGTGTGCGGCTGACCGCCACGGGACGCTTTCTCGTGGCGGGCTCGGACACCCTCATTGCGGAATGGGAGAGCCTTCGTGCCGCGGCCATGGAGGCCGGCGACCAGGTGCAGTCCCGGTTTGGCCTCGGCGGATTCTCCACGGCGGCTGCCCAGTTGCTCGCGCCGCTGGCCGCCACGCTGCGCTCAACGCGCCCCCTGCTGGAGGTGCAGGTACTCGAGGCCGACCCGGCCCGCTGCTTCGACTTGTTGGTTGCCGAGCGAATCGACCTCGCGGTCATCGTCGCCATGCAGTCCGACACCCCCGTTGAGGACGATGCGCGCTTCGAGCAGACCGTTCTGCTTGACGATCCCCTGGACGTGATCATTCCTGCCGACCATCCGTTGGCATCGCGGGAAACGGTGACGCTCGAAGAACTGGCGTCGGAACCCTGGATTACAGAGGCCGCCGGTTCCACCTACCATTCCCTCTTCACCGCGGCGTTCACGGCAGTCGGGGTGAAACCGCGGATTGCCCATGAGGCCGTTGAATGGGAAACCCAGATCGCCTTCGTTGGTGCTGGGCTGGGCGTGGGCCTGCTGCCGCGGCTGGCGCCTTTGCGTAGTGCCGAAAACGTGGTTCGCCTGCGCATTACCGGCAAGGGGAAGCCTGCGCGCCGCATTGTCGCGGCGGTGCGCAGGGGCAGCATCGCATCGCCCCTGATCCAGGAGTCGCTCGGCATCCTGCAGTTCAACGCCAATCGGATCCTCACCGCACGGCCCGAAGAGGATCGCTGAAAGCGGGGATTCCGCAGGCCTTGCCTCATGGGCCGGGCCTACCGGCGTCTGTAGCCCATTTTTGTGCTGATTTTCAGGCCTGCATCCTTGAGGCCGTCAATAAGCCCGGGCTGCTCCTCCGGCGTGAACCGGAAGGCAGGGCCGGAAATGCTGACCGCGGCGATGACGTTTCCCAGGTGGTTGTAGATCGGCACGGCAACCGCCGTCAGCCCGATCTCGAACTCCTCGTGGACGACGGCATAGCCATCGCGGGCGACGTGCAGCAGCTGCTTCTCCAGCTCCGAGCGGTTGGTGATGGTACGTGGCGTGCGGGCAGGCAGTCCGATGCGCTTAAAGATCGTGTCCCTTTCGTCTGCAGTCAGGGCAGCGAGCAGCACTTTGCCGCTGGACGTGGCGTGCAGCGGTGTCAGGCTGCCCACCCAGTCATACGTGGCCAGCGTTGAGGGTCCCATTGCCTGGTCCACGTTGACGGCGAAATTCGATCGCAGTACGGCCAGGTTGACCGTTTCCTTATATGCCGCTGCCAGGCTCTCCAGGACCTCCCTGGCTTCGTGAACTACGCTCAACCTGCCCGGGATGGACGATGCAAGGCGCAGGATGCCAAAGCCCAGCTGGTACTTTCCACGTTCGCTGTTCTGGCGGACCAGTTCGCGCCCGACCAGGGATCCCACCAGCCTGGACACGGTGGACTTGTGTACGCCCATCTCCTCGGCGATTTCACTGACACCCGCGTCGCCTTCCCGGGCCAGGATTTCCAGAATCTGGAGGGCGCGATCCACCGATTGGACGCCTCCCGCCTGTGCATCTGCGTCCTTGTCCTGGTCATTGCGTACGGCCATCATGCCTCGTGTCGTCGTTCATGCAGGGTCGATGGGCTCGGGGGAGGTCCAGCCAACCAACCGGCTCATCTTTGTTTCATCCTAGACCGACACTGCGGCACCGCCTTCCAACGTCAAAGCCGGGCGGGGGTTTCCTCGCGGCCCACCTTCTGCGGGCGGCCCAGCCTTTCCCGACCGGCGTAGACATTCAGGCTGTGTCCCCGGCTGAATCCAACCAGCGTCACTCCGGTCTCGACGGCGAGGTCGGCGGCCAGGCTTGAGGGAGCGCTTACGGCAGACAGGACGGGAATGCCTGCCATGGCGGCCTTCTGGACAAGCTCAAAGGACGCGCGCCCGGAAACCTGGAGGACGGTGCCGTTCAGGGGCAACAGGTTTTGGCGCAGCGCCCATCCAACAACTTTGTCCACAGCGTTATGGCGTCCAACGTCCTCCCGGAGACAAAGCAGTTCCGGGCTGGCGCCGTCCACCCGGAACAGGCCGGCCGCGTGGACGCCGCCTGTCTTGTCGAACACCGCCTGGGCTTCGCGAAGCCGCTCCGGCAGCTCGGCGAGGACATCCACGGGAATCCGCAGCGCGTCCCGGGCAGGATCGAAGGGAAGGGTCTTGCGGACGGACTCGATCGAGTCTGTCCCGCAGATGCCGCAGGAGCTTGAAGTGTAGACATGCCGCATGGTGTCGGGCATGGGTACATCCGGCCTGAGTTGGACTTCGATCACGTTGTATGTCTGCTCCCTGCCGGTATCGCCGGCGCAAAAGCGCAGGGACACCAGCTCGGAGGGGGAACTGATGATGCCTTCTGAGACCAGGAATCCGGCCACCAGGTCAAAATCGTCGCCGGGGGTCCTCATGGTGACAGCGAAAGAGCGGCCGCCGATCCGGATTTCCAGGGGCTCCTCAGCGGCGAGTTCGTCTTCCTTGAACCGAACCGGGTATTCGGTGCCGGTGCCGTCCAGCTGGAAGCGGTGGATCTTACGGCGCTGTGTCATGCGGGCCATGCGCTGCTCCGTGCTCGGTTGGTGGAAAGGATCGTTTCGTTGGACTGCGTCCACGGGAGGGGGAGCACAGGAACCGGCTCGCCGGACTGCACTCCGGCCGGCGGAACAGCCATGAGGCCGTCAGCCCAGGCCAGTCCACGCATCATGCCGGAGCCCGTGTGCGAGGCGGGGAAGGCAAGCCCCTCGATGAACCTGCAGGGAATCAGGCGCGTACGGCCGGGGCATGGTTCGACGTCAGCGGCGGAGGTCACCTGTCCAACGGCGCTGAGGGGCCTGCCTCCGAGTGCCGCCAGCAGCGGATCTGCGAGGGTGATGAGGGCCATCATTGCCGCCAGGGGGTTGCCGGGGAGCCCGACGACGAAGCGACCGTCGGGGAGTTCTGCCAGGACGGCCGGGTGGCCGGGGCGCATTGCGATGCCGTCCAGCACCAGGCGCCCACCGAGGGCGGCCACTGCGGCGCGAAAATGGTCTGTCCCTGAACAGCCGGTTCCGCCAGTGGTGATGGTGACGTCCGGCGTCCGCCCGGGGAACGCGTCTGAACCGCCAAGTGCGGCGAGCCATTCGGGGTAGGAATCGCCGATCCGCAGGGAGCCGGCGGGCGTGCCTCCCAGGAGGGAAATGACCGTGCCCAGCTGCGGACCAAAAGTGTCCCTGACCTGTCCTGGTGCCGGAACGCCCCGGGTCACCACTTCGGAGCCGGTCAATACGATCGCCACCACTGGTTTCGGCTGGACCTGCAGTTCGTCGTGGCCCGCCACGGCTGCGAGGGCCAGGTGGGCGGGGTTCAGAATTGTGCCTGCCGGGATCAGCACTTCACCGGCGCCAGCTTCTTCGCCTGCCGGGCGAATGTGTTGGCCCGGCCCCGGTTCGCCTTCCTTTGCGTTGTCGTTGAGCCGCAGGAGGAGGCTGCCGTCGGCGTTGTGGTGGATCTGGCCGCTTTCCTTGCGGAGTATCGACTGGGCGCCGGCAGGTACCAGTCCGCCGGTGGCTATGACGCTGGCACGCCCGGGGGACAAAAAGGCCGCATGGCCGGCAAGGACCCAGGGACCGCCGCCGTTGACGGCCCAGCCGTCCATGGCAGCGGAGTCATAATGGGGGAGTTTTTGCAGGGCGGCGACGTCGCGGGTCAGGGTGTGGCCTGCTGCCAATGGAAGCAGGACATCCACGGGCGCGAGCGGAACAGCGCAATCGAAAGCCAGCTGCCGGGCTTCGGGCCAGGTGGGGGAGGAATGTCCGGAAGGTCGCCAGGCAGAGTGCAACTCCGAAGCGCTGCCGCTTGTGGCGGTTTCTTGGGCGAGCAACTGTGGCCCCTTTTCTAAAGGTAGTGATGCACTGAAACGAGAGGGCCGGGGACCGTAAGGATTGCACCACGTGGTGCCTGCCTCGCAGTCCCCGGCCCCGTCAGCCGGGTGCTATCCCTTGACGTATCCGTTGGGGTTCAGCACGAACTTTGTTGCCGAACCGGCGTCGAATTCGGCGTAGCCGCGCGGTGCATCCTCAAGCGGGATCGCTGTGGCGTTCACTGCCTTGGCGATCTGGACCTTGTCATGCAGGATCGCCATCATCAGTTGGCGGTTGTACGACATGACAGGGCACTGGCCGGTGGTGAACGACAGGGACTTGGCCCATCCGGTGCCCAGGGACAGGGACAGGGAGCCGTGCTTGGCGGCCTCGTCAACTGCACCGGGGTCGCCGGTGACGTACAGGCCGGGGATGCCAAGGGCCCCACCTGCGGCGGTGATGTCCATGAGGGAGTTCAGCACGGTGGCCGGCGCTTCGTGGGAGGCGTCTTTTCCGTGCCCGCGGGCTTCGAACCCCACGGCGTCGACGCCGCAATCCACCTCGGGAACGCCAAGGATCTGCTCGATCTGGTCCTTCGGATCCCCGTTGGAGACGTTCACCGTTTCGCACCCGAAGGAGCGGGCCTGCGCCAGGCGGTCCTCGTTCATGTCGCCGACAATCACGACGGCGGCACCAAGCAGTTGCGCGCCGACGGCGGCTGCGAGGCCGACCGGGCCGGCGCCGGCAATGTAAACGGTGGACCCGACGCCGACTCCGGCGGTGACGGCGCCGTGGAACCCGGTGGGGAAGATGTCGGAGAGCATGGTCAGGTCCATGATCTTTTCCAGGGCCTGGTCGCGGTCCGGGAACCTGAGCAGGTTCCAGTCAGCGTAGGGGACCAGCACGTATTCTGCCTGGCCACCCACCCAGCCGCCCATGTCCACATAACCGTAGGCGCTGCCCGGGCGGTCCGGGTTGACGTTCAGGCAGATGCCGGTCTTGCGCTCCTTACAGTTCCGGCAACGGCCACAGGAGATGTTAAAGGGTACGGAGACGATGTCTCCCACCTTGATGAACTCCACATCCGGTCCGACCTCCACCACCTCGCCGGTGATTTCATGGCCGAGGACGAGGTCCTTGGGAGCGGTGGTGCGGCCGCGCACCATGTGCTGGTCCGAGCCGCAGATGTTGGTTGTCACCGTACGCAGGATCGCACCGTGGGGTACTTTCCGGCCCACGTTGGCCGGATTGACGCCGGGCCCGTCCTTGAGTTCGAACGTCGGGTAGTCGGTATTGATGATTTCGACGACACCGGGT
Source organism: Arthrobacter sp. BE255 (assembly GCF_031457335.1). Taxonomy (NCBI): domain Bacteria; kingdom Bacillati; phylum Actinomycetota; class Actinomycetes; order Micrococcales; family Micrococcaceae; genus Arthrobacter; species Arthrobacter sp. BE255. The sequence continues at coordinate 96,919 of NZ_JAVDWK010000012.1, forward strand.
TCTTTGTAGGCGACGGCTCTGTTTCCTGACATGGACACTCCTTTGGCTACGGGGGATGGTGCTGGGATTTGGTGCCAGGCCTGACCGGCAAGTTGCCGGCGCTGCCCCGTTGCCCGAAAGCGGTGCTTCGATGAGGATACCTCCCCAGGTTTCAGGCCATCGAAGCACCATTCACGGGAACGGGACAGCTCATTCTGCGCGAGGACGGATTCAGTGCCGTTCGGCACGGCGTCCCGGTTTTGCCTCACGCTGTGCTGATATTTCTAATCGTTCATTAAAGATATATCAGCTACATCGTATGGCAGCCATGGGGGCATGTCCAGAGATTTCTCAGCGGCCGTGGATGAGGCTGAGCGCCTCGGCCCGGGCGGCCGGCAGGCGCAGTTCACCGCGGACTGCAGACGTGATGGTCTTCGCCCCGGGCTTCCGGACGCCCCGCATCGACATGCACAAGTGCTCGCACTCGATCACCACAATGGCGCCCAGCGGCCGCAGCGATGTGACCAGCGCATCCACCACCTGCGTGGTTAGCCTCTCCTGGACCTGCGGCCTGCGCGCAAAGACATCCACCAGCCTGGCAAGCTTGCTGAGGCCTGTCACGAGTCCCTCAGCGGACGGGATGTAGCCGACGTGTGCCACGCCGTGGAACGGCACCAGGTGATGCTCGCAGGTGGAATAGAACGGGATGTCCTTGACGATGACCATTTCACCGTGGCCGAGGTCGAAGGTCCTGTCCAGGAGGGCAAAGGGATCCTCATGGAGCCCGCCAAACATTTCCGCGGCGGCGCGGGCTACGCGGGCCGGGGTGTCAGCCAGGCCCGGCCTGTCAGGGTCCTCCCCGATGGCCAGGAGGTATTCGCGGACAGCCCGCTCCACCCTCGGCCCGTCCACGCCCTTGGTGACGGCCGCTTCCGTCGTCAGGACGGAGCTCACGCTGCGGCCCGCTCAAGCCGCACGATGACGGACTTGGAGGTTGGCGTGCCGCTGGTGTCGGCTACGGAGTCCAGCGGCACGAGGACGTTGGTTTCCGGGTAGTAGGCTGCCGCGCAACCTTTGGGCGTCGAGTATGACACGATGCGGAAGTTTTCGGCCCGTCGTTCGGTCCCCTGGAACTCGGAGATGAGATGGACCATGTCCCCGTCTGTGAACCCCAGCTCGGTAATGTCCTCGGCGTTGATCATGACGACCCGCCGCCCGCCGTGGATGCCGCGGTAGCGGTCATCCTTGCCGTAGATGGTGGTGTTGTACTGGTCATGGGAGCGCAGGGTCTGAAGGACGAGCCGTCCCGCGGGGACCCTGATGAATTCCAGTTCGTTGCCTGTGAAGTGGGCCTTGCCCGAAGCGGTATCGAACTTCCTCGCGTCCCGGGGTGGGTGGGGAAGGACGAAGCCGCCAGGGTTCTGGATCCGTTCCTCGAAATTCTCGAAGCCGCTGAGGACCGCTTCGATATGTTTCCTGATGATGGTGTAGTCGTCCCTCATGGCGAGCCAGTCGGCTTTGGGGGTATTGGGCAGCGGGAGATTGTCGCTCCCTGTGAAGATCTTGTGGGCGATATTGCAGACAATGGCCACTTCGGAGTGCAGGTGCTCGCTGGCCGGCTTAAGGCGTCCGCGGGAGGCATGGACCGCACTCATGGAATCCTCCACGGTCACCCTCTGGTCGCCGGTGCGCTGGGTGTCCTTCTCGGTACGTCCGAGCGTTGGAAGAATCAGCGCGCGACGACCAGTTGATACGTGGGAATGGTTCAGTTTCGTGGAGATCTGCACCGTCAGGCGGGTGTTGGCCAGCGCCTGTTCCGTGACCTCGGAATCCGGGGCAGCCCGCACGAAGTTGCCGCCCATCCCGATAAAGACCCGGACCTTGCCGTCCCGCATGGCGCGGATGGCGGCCACGGTGTCGAAGCCATGCGCCCTGGGGGAGGTGAAGCGGAACTCCTGGTCAAGCCGGTCGTGGAAGCTCTCGGGCATCTTCTCGAAGATACCCATGGTCCGGTCGCCCTGGACGTTGGAGTGGCCGCGGACGGGGCAGACGCCGGCACCCGGCTTGCCGATGTTGCCTTGGAGAAGCAGAACGTTGACCACGTCGCGGAGGGTGGGAACCGAGTGCTTGTGCTGTGTCAGGCCCATGGCCCAGCAGACGATGGTGGCGCTCGAGGCCAGGAGGCGCTCGCCAGTGGACTGGATCTGTTCCAGCGTCAGTCCGGTGGCTTCGACGATGTCGTCCCATTCCGCCTTTTCGAGGTACCGCAGGTATTCGTCGATGCCAACGGTGTGGTCCTTGATGAATCCATGGTCCAGCACGGTGGTGAGGCCGGGGGTCTTGCGCCCCTGGGCTTCGGCTTCGAGAAGGTACTTGCCAAGCCCCTGGAAGAGGGCCTGATCGCCGCCGGCGCGGATCTGGAGGAAGTCGTCGGTCAGTTGTGTGCCCACCACCATGCCGGAAATGTTCTGCGGATTCTCGAACCGCAGGAGCCCGGCCTCGGGAAGAGGATTCACGGAGATGATGACGGCGCCGTTCTTCTTCGCCTTTTCCAGCGCGCTGAGCATGCGCGGGTGGTTGGTGCCGGGATTTTGACCGGCAACGAAAATCAGCGACGCCGTCTCCAGGTCCGTGAGGCTGACCGAGCCTTTGCCGATGCCGATCGTTTCAACCAGGGCCGAGCCGGACGATTCGTGGCACATGTTGGAGCAGTCGGGCAGATTGTTCGTCCCGATACCCCGAACGAGGAGCTGGTAGGCGAAGGCTGCCTCGTTCGATGTCCGCCCGGAAGTGTAGAAGACTGACTGGTCGGGGTGCTCCATGTCCCTGATCTCCTGGGCGATCAGCTCGTAAGCGTCGTCCCATTCGATGGGCTTGTAGTGGGTTGCACCTTCATCGAGGAGCATTGGATGCGTCAGCCGGCCCTGTTGACCCAGCCAGTAGTCGTCACGCGTCTTCAGGTCCGCAATGGAGTGCGTCGCGAAGAATTCAGGCGTGACGCGGCGGCGCGTGCCTTCTTCGGCCACCGCCTTGGCGCCGTTCTCGCAGAATTCCGCAGCATTGCGCTTTTCGTGTTCAGGCCAGGCACAGCCCATGCAGTCAAAACCGTCAACCTGGTTGACTGCCAGGAGTGTCTGGATGCTGCGCAGCGGGCCCATCTGCTCAAGGGAAATTTTCAACGCGTTCGCAACAGCCGGAAGGCCCACGGCGGTTGTTTTGGGCTTCGTCACGCTCAGTTTTGATTCGTCGATATTCTGCTTGGGGGCTTTTGAAGCCATGTGATCTTCCCTTCAGATCTTGGCAGGAAACAGTGGAATGGAGGTGTTGCCCGGGGTCGGCGTGGTGGCCGGCTGCAGTGTCGGCAGATCATCCAGCAGGCCCGGCAGGCGGCCGAGGTCGTTGAAGGTGTAGACATGGAACCCGGCAAAGAGGGGATCGCCCGCCATCTCCTGGTGAACCTCGCGGATCAGGCGTCCGCTGTCATAGCTGAGGAAGTCGTCCCGCCGCCAGAGGGCTGCCGCCATCCCTGTCCCGCGGGCGAGCTTGAGCGAGCGGCCGACTCCGAGGCGTGCTCCCATGGATACCAGTTTCCTGACGGAGACAGGACCAGGGACTCCAACCCATACAGGTAGCTGGATGCCGCTCTTTCGAATGGTCCGGAGGTACCGGCTGATTGCCTCGGCGGAAAAGCACATCTGCGTGACCATGGAGGACGCCAAGGGCGCTTTCGTGAGGAGGCTGCTGGTGAGTTGCTCCTGGCTAAGCTGCGGGTGGCCTTCCGGGTAACCGGCAATTCCAACGGAGAAGCCGGGTGAAAAGGCGTTGACCGCCTCAAGGAGTTGTCCGCTCCAGCTGTAGGGGCCGGCGGGCGTGCGCCGGTCGCCCGCGACGAGAAAAAGCTCCGAGACACCTGCCTCCTGCAGCTGCAGCAGCAGCGAATGGAGTTCTGCCTCGCCTGTGATGCTGCGGGCGGCGAGATGGGGGACCGTGTGGTAGCCCAGGCGGGCCAGGTCTACGGACGCCTGCACGGTCCGGGCAGGCCCGTGGTGTGGCAGGCACGTCACGCTGACGGATCCCGGGGTGGCAAAAGCCGCGGGGAGTTGCGTGAGCAGGTCGGCAGACGGAACAACTTCCAGCCGTACCCTTGCACCAGCTTCCATGCTCATTGCGCTCCGTTCTTCGGCATCACCGCCACACTGCCTGCCGGAGCTGGAATCTCCAACTGGCACCTACCGGAGGATTGACATTTTTTTGACGGGATATTGATATATCAGTTCTAGGAATACTATGTACACGAGGCCTTCGCGTCAAGGCTCAGCCGTGCACCGGGAGGAGACTTGGAAATGGCAAGCGGTGGAGAACTACCGTCGGATGCAGGGGCGTCCTTCCTGCCGGCGAGGCAGGAGGACGAGTCCTTCGCCGACTTCGCCTACAGGGTGCTCTGCGATGAACTGATCGTTTTGGACATCAAGCCGGGCGAACCATTGAACGACGAAGTGATTTCCAGGCGGCTCGGAGTGGGGAGGACACCCATCCGGGAGGCCATGAAGCGCCTTGAGAGCGACCATCTGGTGGTGGCGTATCCCCGCCGGGGAACATTCGCCGCCGGGGTGGACATCACGGACCTGGCCGAAATTTCCGAAATCCGGCAGCTTTTGGAGCCAGCGGCCGCGGCACGGGCTGCCCGGATGGCGTCGCCGCAGCTCCGGCAGGAGATCAAGGAATTTGCCAGGGAAGTCGCGGACCTCCTGCCGGTTACGCACTCGCAACGGGACCTGATGCGCCTGGACATGCGCGTGCACCGGATGATCTACCGGGCCACAGGGAGCCGGCACCTTGAGGATGTCCTGATCCGGTACGACAACCTGGCCACGCGGATCTGGAGCCTTGTGCTGGAGAAACTTCCTCCCGTGTCCGAGCACATTGCCCAGCACATTGAGCTGCTCGAGTGCATCGCGGACGGGGATTCCGAAGCTGCTGCGCGGCTGACCACCAAGCATGTGACGGGCTTCGAGAACCTGATCAGGGCCGTCCTGTAGCCCTGGGCAGGATCACCCTGCTGTTCCCCGGACCAGGGCACGCGACTGTTCCCGCGCGGCCTCGGTGGTGTGCAGCAGGAGCAGGGACGTGGTGACTGAGCCGACGCCGCCCGGAACGGGCGTCAGCGCCCCGGCGATGCCCCTGACGCTGGCCTCGTCCACGTCCCCAACGAGGGACCCGTCGGGAAGGACGTTGGTGCCGACGTCGATCACCACAGCCCCGGCGGAAATATGGCCGCCGTTCAGCAGGCCGGTGCGCCCGGCGGCCACCACCACGACGTCGGCCGTCCTGGTGTAGTTTTCCAGCGCCCCTGACCTGGAGTGGCAGACGGTGACAGTGGCGTCGCGTTCCAGCAGCAGCAGGGACAGCGGTTTTCCGACGACGGCTGAACGTCCAATCACGACGACGTTCTTGCCCGCCACCGGGATGTCGAAGTGGTCAAGGATCTCGGTGACGGCACGCGCCGTGGCAGGGGCGAACGAGGGCTGGCCGACAGCCAGGCGGCCGAGGCTCAGGGGATTCGCGCCGTCGATGTCCTTCTCAGGGGCGATGTGCCCAACCAGTGCATCTGCATCGACACCGGGAGGCAGCGGCGTCTGCAGGATGATGCCGTTGACCGAAGGCTCGGCGCTGAGGTCATCCAGGACGGACGCCAACAGTTGTCCCGTCGCGTCGTGGCCCAGGTCCACGATCCTGCAATTGATGCCTGCGCTTTCTGCAGCCCGCTCGATGGAGCGCACATACCAGTGCGTGGAGCCGTCGTCGGTGGCCACAACCACGGCGAGGGAGGGGCACGGGCCGTCAGTTTCGAGGTCACGGGCTTCGTCGTGGGCCTTCTGCTGAATGAGCTTTGCCAGGTTTCGTCCAGAGAGGAGTGTGGTGCTCAACCGAGGATCCTTTCGCGCACGCGCTTCACGAGCGAGTCGGCTCCCAGGATGACCTTTTCCTCAAGGCCGTCGGTCTGGCCGGCCAGCCTGGAACGGGCTTCGGTGTCCTTGATGGCCACCACGTTAATGTCGATGTTTACCCGTGCAGTGCTGGCTGCTGCCCGGGCTGCGTCGGCGGCGGCGGCGACGTCGCTGATCACGTTGGGATTGGCCACGTCGAACAGTTCCGTGGCGAGATCCACGACGGCGCCGGCAAGGAGGATCAGTTGTGCCGGCGTTTCCGCGGCCTGGACGAGCGCGTCCTGGATTGATGCTGTCCGCGCGGCCTTGAGGTCGTCCGTGCCGTTGGGCAGCTTGTACGCATCAATGACGCCTTGGAAGGCGTGTTCGTCGGCATCCGCGAGGCCCAGGGCCTGGGCCACCAGTCCGTCGGCGCTGCTGATGATCCGGGTGACGAGTTCGGCGTGCTGTTCGTATTTCGTGCCGGTGGTGTACCTGGCCACCATGGCGACAAGTGCCGCCCCCTGGGCGGCGTGGAGTGCCGCGGCCGCGCCGCCGCCTGGGGTGGGTTCGCGCGAGGCAAGCCTGGCGAGGTAGTCGTTTATTGTTTCTGAACTGATCATGTGTCTTCCTGGGGCTGAAGCTCTCGTCGACTGGCCTGGGGCATGGGACGGGCCATGGAAAAGCAGCGGCCCGGATTCTCGTTGCGAGGGAATGAGTCCGGGCCGCGTGCCCTTGAATGGCCCGGCGGCTGTTAGCCGCGGAGCCTGGTCATCGTGGGGTCGTACAGCGGATCCGCCGTGACCGTGGCCTGGATGCGCCGGCCAAAGTACTCGATTTCAACCGAGTCACCCACGGAGACGGCGGCGGGCAGGTACGCGTAGGCGATCGGCTTGGCCACGGTGTAGCCATAAGCGGCGCTCGTGACGTAGCCAACCGCCTGGTCCTTGTAGAAGACAGGTTCCTTGCCCAGCACGATGCTCCGGCCGTCGTCGACCGTCAGGCAGCGCAGGAGGCGTGCGGAGTTTTCCTCGGTCCGGCCTTCCAACGCTGCCTTGCCGACGAAGTTTTCCTTGGTCATCTTCACGGCGAAACCGAGTCCAGCTTCCAGCGGGTCGTGCTCGGTGGTCATGTCGGTGCCCCACGAGCGGTAGCCCTTCTCCAGGCGCAGCGAGCTGAACGCGGCGCGGCCTGCGGCGATCACGCCGAACGGCTGCCCTGCCTTCCACAGTGCGTCCCACAGGCGCTGCCCGTTGTCTGCGCTGGTGTACAGTTCCCAGCCCAGCTCGCCGACGTAGGACAGCCGCATCGCGGTGACGGTGACGCCGCCGATGACTACCTTCTTGGCCCGGAAGTAGCGCAGGCCGTCGTTGGAGAAGTCGTCGCTGCTGACGGTGCTGATGAGGTCCCGGGCGAGGGGGCCCCACAATCCGATGCAGCATGTCCCGCCGGTGGTGTCGCGCACCTGGACCCAGTCGCTGGCGGTTCCGTTTTCCGTCTGGTGGCGTGCGGCCCGCTCAAAGTAGGCCGTGTCGATGTTGCCGTTGGCTCCGAGCTGGAAGGTGTCTTCGCTCAGGCGGGCCACGGTGATGTCGCTTCGGATGCCGCCGGCGTCGTCCAGCAGGAGGGTGTAGGTGACGGCCCCCGGCTTCTTGGTCATGTCGGCGGTGGTCAGTTCCTGCAGCAGCTTCATGGCTCCGGGGCCGGAGACCTCAAGGCGCTTGAGCGGGGTCATGTCGTACATGGCCACCGCGGTGCGGGTCTTCCAGGCTTCGGCGGCGGCGATGGGCGAGCTGAACATCCCGGACCAGGCGTCACGTGCCGGCGGCTGCCATTCGTCAGGCATCTCCTTGAGCAGTTCGGCGTTGGCTTCGAACCAGTAGGGGCGTTCCCATCCGGCGCCCTCCAGGAAGTAGCCGCCCAACTGCTTGTGGCGGGCATGGAAGGGGCTGACACGGAGGTTGCGGGGAGAGAGCTTGGGCTGGAGCGGGTGCAGGACGTCGTAGATTTCCACGAAGTTCTGCTGGGAAGTTTCGCTGACATATTCGGGGGTCAGCTGGACCTCTTCGAAGCGGTGGATGTCGCAGTCGCCCAGATCGATCTGTGACTTCCCGGTGGTCAGCAGTTCGGCCACGGCGCGGGCGATGCCGGCCGAGTGGGTGACCCACACGGCTTCGGCCACGAAGAAGCCATCCACTTCCTTGGATTCGCCCACCAGCGAGCCGCCGTCCGGGGTGAAGGAGAAGATGCCGTTGAAGCCATCCTCGATTTCGCTTTCGCGGAGGGCCGGCAGCAGTTGCTTGGTCGCTTCCCAGGCGGGGAGGAAGTCTTCCAGCGTGAAGTCCAGGCGGGAGGGCATGTTGTGCTCGGTGATGCTGCTGGGTTCGTAGCGGCCCAGTTCATCCAGATCCACGGGCATGGGGCGGTGGGCATAGGAACCAATGCCGTAGCGGTCCCCGTGCTCGCGGTAGTAGAGGTCCTGGTCCTGGTGGCGCAGGATGGGCAGGGAAGCGCCGTTGGGCAGCTCGTTCTTGCCTTGCTGTGCCGGCACCGGTGTGGTCTTGACGTACTGGTGGGCCAGCGGAAGGAGCGGCACGGACATGCCGATCATCTCGCCGATCTTGGCGCCCCAGAAGCCGGCGCAGGAAACCACGATGTCTGCGGGGATGACGCCGTCAGCCGTCTCCACACCCGTGACCCGACGGTTGGACTGCTCGATCCCGGTCACCTCGGTGTTGCCGATGTACTTCACGCCTGCGGCTTCCGTGCGCTTGATCAGCAACTGGACAGCGCGGGCCGCCAAGGCCAAACCATCGCTGGGAACGTGGAGGCCGCCGAGGATGTCCTCCTCGTTGATGAGCGGGTACAGCTCCTTGCATTCCTCGCGGGTAAGGATCTTGCCGTCGATGCCCCACGATGCCGCGTACCCGAGCTTGCGCTTCAGGTCAGCCAGGCGGGTCTCCGTGGTGGCAACTTCAAGGCCGCCTACTTGGTTGAAGCAGCTTTGTCCGTCCTCGGTGAGGGAGAGAAGCTTCTCCACTGTGTACTTGGCGAAGAGTGCCATGGACTTTGAAGGGTTTGTCTGGAAGACCAGGCCCGGCGCGTGGGACGTGGAGCCACCAGGCATATTCAGGGGTCCCTGGTCCAGGACGGTGATGTTGTTCCAGCCCCGCGTGACCAGTTCGTCGGCCAGGTTCGTGCCGACGATTCCCGCTCCAATAATGACAATGCTTGGCGTCGAAGCCATGTGGTTTCTCCTGCTGATTTTCGTGTGTTGTCTGACGCTGATGTGGTGGTCGTGCTTACCGGAACACGACAGTGCTGGTTTGGTCCAGCAACACACGGTGCTCGCAGTGCCACCGCACGGCGCGGGACAGTGCCAGCGCTTCCGCGTCCTGCCCGACTGTTGACAGTGCGGTGGGACCGTAGCTGTGGTCCACCCGGATGACTTCCTGCTCGATGATGGGCCCTTCATCGAGTTCGGCAGTCACGTAGTGGGCAGTGGCACCTACCAGTTTGACGCCACGGTCGTACGCCTGGTGGTACGGGCGCGCTCCCTTGAATCCAGGGAGGAAGGAGTGGTGGATGTTGATGGCCCGGCCTTCAAGGGAGCGGCAGAGGTCATCGGAGAGCACCTGCATGTACCGGGCGAGGACGACGAGGTCGATGTTGTGCTCGTCGACGAGGTCCAGCAGGCGCTGTTCGGCGTCTGCCTTCGTCTCGGGGGTCACGGGGAGGTAGATGAAAGGCAGGCCGGCGGCGTCGGCCATGGCCCGGTGGGTTTCATGATTTGAAACTACGAGGACGATGTCGCCGCCGAGGCTGCCACCGCGCCAGCGGAAGATCAGGTCGTTGAGGCAGTGGCCGAACTTGGACACCATCACCAGGATGCGCTGCTTGGTCTGGTCATGGAAGCTGAACTTCATCTCGAACCGGTCCGCAATCGCGCTGAACTCCTCCTGGAGCCTCTCCGGCGTGTACTCGGGGGAACCCGAGAATGCGGTGCGCAGGTGCAGCGTCTCGCGGAGCCCGTCGTCGAACTGCTGGTGCTCGTCGATGTTGAAGCCACGTTCGAAGAGGAAAGTGGTGACCGCCTGGACAATACCGGCACGTTCGACGCACGACAGTGTGAGTACGAACTTCTGGGCCTGGTCTTTCACGCGGGGGTCGGTCTGAGCCAGCGTGCTGGTCGATGAGTCTGTTGCCACTAGGGTCATGTCTCCTCCTTTGGGTATCTTCCCGTTAGATATATTCTCAGATCAGGAACTGATATATTAGGGTTGGGAATCAGCGTATACTGGTCAGTGGGCGAGGTCAATAGCCTGTTTGGCTTGAATGGAAAGGGGTCCATGTAATGGCAGTTGAAGCTTTGGCAATCGCGGACGATGCCGTCAAGAAGTCGTTGGCGGACATGGCGTACGAGCGCATCCGCGACCGGTTGCTGATGCTTGACATCAAGCCCGGCGATCTCCTGAATGACGACCACCTCGCCAGGGACCTCGGAATGGGGCGTACTCCGGTGCGTGAGGCATTGAAGCGGCTCGAGCTTGACCGCCTGGTGGTTTCTTACCCGCGGAGGGGCACCTTTGCCACCCGGGTGGAGGTGACCGACCTTGCTTTCATTTCCGAAATTAGGACGCAGCTCGAGCCGCTCGCGGCGTCCCGTGCTGCCCGGGTGGCCACGGAGCAGCAGCGGGAGCAGCTGCGGGCTGTCATGCAGGCTGTTGAGTCCTTCGATACACATGCCGCCTCCGTCGTGGAGACCCTGCGGCTCGATGCGCGCGTGCACCGGGGCATCTACGCGGCTGCAGCTAACCCACACCTCGAAGACGTCCTGATCCGCTACGACAACCTCGCCACCCGCATCTGGTGCATGGTGCTTGATCGCCTTCCCGACCTCTCACGGCACGTGCATGAGCACCTGGACCTGCTCGGCGCAGTGATTGACGGCGATGAGGCGCGGGCCGGTGACCTGGCGAGGAGCCACGTCAGTGGCTTTGAGGATGCCGTCCGCAAGGCGCTCTTCACCTGACCTGGGCCCCAATTTCTTCCTCTGCTACCAAAAGCGCGGCCCCTCCGGCCGCGCTTTTGTCGCCTCCGGAGCCGCCTGAAAAATCTGTTGACACCCATCGACCGGGATAGCATACTTGAGTCACGAAACTAATATATCAACAGGATATTAGATAGCTGAGGAGAAAAGATGGTCGACGTTCTGACCCGTACGCTCGCAGAGACCGATCCTGCGATCCACGCAGCCGTTCAGCAGGAGCTCCTGCGCCAGCAGGGCACGCTGGAGATGATCGCCTCCGAAAACTTTGCGCCGACTGCCGTCATGGAGGCGCAGGGATCTGTCCTGACAAACAAGTACGCCGAAGGCTACCCGGGCAAGCGGTACTACGGCGGCTGCGAACACGTTGACGTGGTCGAGCAACTGGCCATCGACCGTCTTAAGTCATTGTTCGGCTCCGAATTCGCCAACGTACAGCCCCACTCCGGTGCCCAGGCCAACGCAGCGGCGATGTTCGCCCTGATCCAGCCCGGCGACACCATCCTGGGGCTTAACCTGGCACACGGCGGGCACCTGACGCACGGGATGCGAATCAACTTCTCCGGCAAGCTCTACAAAGTGGTCCCGTACGGAGTCAGCGAGGACACCATGCTGATTGACATGGCTGAAGTCGAGCGCCTGGCGGTTGAGAACAAGCCGAAGCTGATCGTCGCCGGCTGGTCCGCCTACTCCCGCCAGCTGGACTTCGCCGAATTCCGCCGTATCGCGGACCTGGTAGGCGCCTACCTGATGGTGGACATGGCCCATTTCGCAGGCCTGGTGGCCACAGGGCTTCACCCCAACCCCGTGCCCCACGCCCATATCGTCACGAGCACCACCCACAAGACCCTCGGCGGCCCACGCGGTGGCGTGATCCTGACCAACGACGCCGACATCGCCAAGAAGGTCAACTCCGCAGTGTTCCCCGGACAGCAGGGTGGCCCGCTGGAGCACGTCATCGCCGCGAAGGCTGTGGCGTTCAAGCTCGCTGCTGAGCCGGCGTTCCGCGACCGCCAGGAACGCACCCTGGAAGGCGCCCGCATCATCGCGGAACGCATACTGTCTGCCGACGTCGCAGAGGCCGGCGTGACCGTCGTCAGCGGTGGCACCGATGTGCACCTGGTCCTGGTGGATCTGCGCAATTCGGACCTGGACGGCCAGCAGGGCGAAGACCGCCTGCACAGGATCGGCATCACCGTCAACCGCAACGCCGTGCCCTTCGACCCGCGTCCGCCGATGGTCTCTTCCGGTCTTCGTATCGGCACGCCGGCACTGGCCACGCGTGGCTTCGGGAAGGCAGAATTCACCGAGGTCGCGGACATTATCGCCGCAGCACTCAAGCGCGATTTCAGCGACGAGACCGTGGCGGAACTTCGGCAGCGGGTTGAAAACCTGGCCGGAAAGTTCCCGCTGTACCCCAACCTCTCCTCTGACATGAACGAGGTGGCATGATGGCCGATCAGCTTCCGGAGCACCCTGAATTCCTCTGGCACAACCCGGATCCGAAGCCGTCCTATGACGCAGTCATCGTTGGTGGCGGCGGGCATGGCCTGGCCACCGCGTACTTCCTGGCCAAGAACCACGGCATGACCAACATCGCCGTCCTCGAAAAGGGCTGGCTTGCCGGCGGCAACATGGCCCGGAACACCACCATCATCCGGTCCAACTACCTCTGGGACGAGAGCGCGGCCATCTACGAGCACGCACTCAAGCTCTGGGAAGTCCTGCCGGAGGAGCTCGAATACGACTTCCTTTTCAGCCAGCGCGGCGTGATGAACCTCGCCCACACCCTGGGTGATGTCCGCGAAAGCATGCGGCGCGTGGGTGCGAACAAACTCAACGGAGTGGACGCGGAGTGGCTGGACCCGCAGCAGGTCAAGGAACTCTGCCCCATCCTGAACATCAACGACAACATCCGCTACCCCGTCATGGGCGCCACGTACCAGCCGCGGGCAGGTATCGCCAAGCACGACCACGTGGCCTGGGCCTTCGCCCGCAAGTGCGACGAACTGGGCGTGGACATCATCCAGAACTGCGAAGTCACCGGCTTCGTCAAGGACGGCAACCGTGTCACCGGTGTCAAGACCAACCGCGGCACCATCAACACCGAAAAGGTGGGCCTGTGCGCCGCCGGGCACAGCTCGGTCCTGGCCGAAATGGCCGGCTTCCGGCTCCCCATCCAGTCCCACCCGCTCCAGGCGTTGGTGTCCGAACTGCACGAACCGGTCCACCCCACCGTGGTGATGTCCAACCACGTGCACGTCTACGTCTCCCAGGCCCACAAGGGCGAGCTGGTCATGGGCGCCGGCGTTGACTCCTACAACGGTTACGGCCAGCGAGGCTCCTTCCACGTGATCGAGCACCAGATGGCGGCCGCCGTCGAACTCTTCCCGATCTTTGCCCGTGCGCACGTACTCAGGACCTGGGGCGGGATCGTTGATACGACCCTGGACGCTTCCCCGATCGTGGGCACCACTCCGGTGGAGAACATGTTCGTGAACTGTGGCTGGGGCACCGGCGGCTTCAAGGGCACGCCGGCCGCGGGACTCACCTTTGCGCACACCATCGCCACGGGAACGCCGCACGAACTGAACAAGCCGTTTGCGCTGGAGCGGTTCGAAACCGGCGCCCTGATCGACGAACACGGCGCAGCCGCCGTGGCCCACTAGAAGAGAGTCCGGACATGCTCCTCATTTCATGCCCCAACTGCGGCTCCCGCGACGAGACCGAGTTCCACTACGGCGGCCAGGCCCACGTGGCCTATCCGGAAAACCCGAACGAACTGAACGACCGCGAATGGGCCGAGTTCCTGTTCTACCGGGACAACACCAAGGGCGCCTTCGCCGAACGCTGGCTCCACAGCACCGGCTGCCGCCAGTGGTTCAACATGCTGCGCGACACGGTCACCTACGAGATCCAGGCGATTTACCCCATGGGCACGCCCCGCCCGGACAAAGCCGCCCCGGCACCTGAGTCCGGCACTGCCAGTACCGCCCCGGACAGCACCACCACGGGGACCGCGGCTCCCAGCATCGCTGCAACCAGCATGGCCACCAGCACAGCCCCCGCCAGCACCACCGCCCCGGAAGGAGCAACCAAGTGACTTCCCAGAACGCCCGCCTCGCCGGCGGCGGACGCATCGACCGCACCATCTCCTGGCGTTTCACCGTGGACGGCGAGGAATTCACGGGCCACCCCGGTGACACGCTGGCCTCCGCCCTGCTCGCCAACGGCCGCATCGCCGTCGGCAACTCGCTCTACGAGGGCCGGCCCCGCGGAATCCTGTCCGCCGGTGTGGAGGAATCCAACGCGCTGGTCAAGATCGCGCCGCGCTTCCCCGGTCACGTGGCGGAGTCCATGCTTCCCGCCACCACCGTCACCCTGGTGGACGGCCTGAAGGCGGAACTGCTCAACGGCCTGGGCCGCCTGGATCCCGAGGAAGACCGCGCCGAATACGACAAGAAGTACGTCCACACCGACGTCCTGGTGGTCGGCGGCGGCCCCGCCGGCCTGGCCGCGGCCCGTGAGGCTGTCCGCACCGGCGCACGCGTGATGCTGCTGGACGACCAGCCCGAGCTGGGCGGATCGCTGCTCTCCGGACCCGCCGCGCCTGAACTTGCAGAGACCATCGAAGGCAAGCCGGCCCTGGAATGGGTGGCTGACGTCGAAGCCGAGCTCGTCTCCGGCGCGGAATCCACCGTCCTGAACCGCACTACGGCCTTCGGCGCCTACGACGCGAACTACGTCATCGCCGTCCAGAACCGCACCGACCACCTGTCCAGCCCGGCCGCTTCCGGCGTCTCGCGCCAGCGTATTTGGCACATCCGTGCCCAGCAGGTGGTGCTGGCCCCCGGAGCCCACGAACGCCCGCTGGTCTTCGAAAACAACGACCGCCCCGGGATCATGCTCGCCTCGGCCGTCCGCAGCTACATTAACCGCTACGCGGTGGCCGCCGGACAGCGTGTTGTCATCAGCACCACCAACGACAGCGCCTACGCCCTGGCCGCTGACCTGCGCGCCGCCGGCGTCAAGGTCGCCGCCGTCATCGATGCCCGTCCCAGGCTCACCGAGGTTGCTGCTGCCGCCGTCGAGGCCGGGACCCGCGTCCTGATCGGCAGCACCGTGGCCAACACCGCCGCTTCAGAGTCAGGCGACGGCCGGCTGACCTCAGTCACCGTCCGCAGCATTAACGACGACGGCGAACTCACCTCCGGCGTCGAAGAAATCGCCTGCGACCTGCTGGCAGTCTCCGGCGGCTGGAGCCCGCTGGTGCACCTCCACTCCCAGCGGCAGGGCAAGCTGCGCTGGGACGATGAGCTTGCCGCCTTCGTGCCAAGCACCGTGGTCCCCAACCAGCAGACCATCGGCTCCGGCCGCGGCAGCTTCGAACTCCAGGACTGCCTCACCGAAGGCATCTCCGCAGGTGCCACGGCAGCCACCGCCGCCGGCTTCACCTCAGGCACCAAGCCGTCCGTCATCGGCGAGCCGAAGGCGTCCGCCCCGACCCGGCAGCTGTGGCTGGTTCCCGGACAGACCGGAACCCCGGATGACTGGCACCACCACTTCGTTGACTTCCAGCGGGACCAGAGCGTTGCCGACGTCCTGCGGTCCACCGGAGCCGGCATGCGGTCCGTGGAGCACATCAAGCGCTACACCTCCATCAGCACCGCCAATGACCAGGGCAAGACCTCCGGCGTCAACGCGATCGGCGTCATCGCCGCCGCACTCCGCACGGCCGGCGAAGCATCCCGCGGCATCGGCGACATCGGCACCACCACGTACCGCGCACCGTTCACCCCGGTGGCGTTCGCGGCACTTGCCGGTCGCCAGCGCGGCGAACTTTTCGACCCCGCCCGCAAAACATCCATCCACCCGTGGCACGAAGCCAAGGGCGCACTGTTCGAGGACGTCGGACAGTGGAAGCGCCCCTGGTACTACCCCCAGGGCAGCGAGGACATGGACGAGGCCGTGCTGCGTGAATGCGCCGCCGTCCGCGAATCCGTGGGCTTCATGGACGCCACCACGCTCGGCAAGATCGAAATCCGGGGCAAGGACGCCGGCGAGTTCCTCAACCGCATCTACACCAACGCCTTCAAGAAGCTCGCGCCCGGTTCCGCCCGCTACGGCGTGATGTGCCAGGCAGACGGCATGATCTTCGACGACGGCGTGACCCTGCGCCTGGACGAGGACCGCTTCTTCATGACCACCACCACCGGCGGCGCCGCGAAGGTGCTGGACTGGCTGGAGGAATGGCTGCAGACCGAATGGCCGGAACTGGACGTGCACTGCACCTCGGTGACCGAACAGTGGTCCACCATTGCCGTCGTCGGGCCCAAATCCCGCGCGGTCCTCGCCAAGGTGGCACCGGAGCTCGCCGCCAACGGCGGACTGGAAACCGAAGCGTTCCC
This sequence comes from Arthrobacter sp. BE255, assembly GCF_031457335.1. Classification (NCBI taxonomy): domain Bacteria; kingdom Bacillati; phylum Actinomycetota; class Actinomycetes; order Micrococcales; family Micrococcaceae; genus Arthrobacter; species Arthrobacter sp. BE255. Next base: position 113,280 of record NZ_JAVDWK010000012.1, read on the forward strand.
GTTCATGACATTCCGCGAAACCACCCTCGCCTCGGGCGTCCGGGCCCGGGTCTGCCGGATCTCCTTCTCCGGTGAACTGGCCTACGAGATCAACGTGCCTGCCTGGTACGGGCTGAACACCTGGGAGGCCGTGGCCGCGGCGGGCGCCGAATTCAACATCACCCCGTACGGCACCGAGACCATGCACGTGCTCCGCGCCGAAAAGGGCTACCCGATCGTCGGCCAGGACACGGACGGCACCGTCACCCCGCAGGACGCCGGGATGGAATGGGTGGTCTCCAAGGCCAAGGAATTCATCGGCAAGCGCTCCTACGCCCGCGCCGATGCCCGGCGCGAGGACCGTAAGCACCTGGTCAGCGTGCTTCCCATTGACGGCACGATCAGGTTGCCGGAAGGCACCCAGCTGGTGGAAAAGGGCGTCCCGGTGAACCCCGCGTACGGCCCCGTGCCCATGCAGGGATTTGTCACCTCCAGCTACCACAGCGCGGCCCTGGGCCGTTCCTTCGGCCTGGCACTGATCAAGAACGGCCGCAACCGGATCGGCGAGACCCTGGTGGCGGTCGCGGGAAACCAGGTCGTTGACGTTGTTGTCGCAGAAACCGTACTTTTTGACCCCGAAGGGACCCGCAAAGATGGCTGAAACAGCAGCACCCAAAACCTCCCACGAGACCAACCTCGCCCTCCGCACCAGCCCGGCTGCGCTGCTCAGGGCAGCGTTTGAAGCCGGCTCCGTCCGCGGCACCGTGGAACTGAGCGAAATCACCTTCCTGACCATGGTGGGCCTCAGAGTGGACCGGAACACCGACGCCGGGCAGCGCATCGCGTCCGTCACCGGCGGACTGCCCGCAGCATGCGGCGCCGTCAGCGGCAGCGGCGACACCTCCGTGCTGTGGCTCGGGCCCGAAGAGTTCCTGGTGGTGGCACCTCTCGAGGCGCACGAGTCTCTCGGCGGCGACCTCATCCAGGCGCTGCGGGAAGCCCTCGCAGACGGCGAAGGCCAGGTGGTGGACCTCTCCGCCAACCGCACCACCTTCGAACTCACCGGGCCGCTTTCCCGGGCAGTCCTTGAAAAGGGCTGCTCCCTGGACCTGCACCCCCGTGAGTTCAAGCCCGGCACGGCACTGTCCACCGAGATCGGCAACATCCCCGTGGTCCTCTGGAAGACCGGCGAGTCAAGCTACCGGATCTTCCCCCGCGCATCGTTCGCCGATTTCCTGGGCCGCTGGCTCCTCGACGCGATGCGGGAATACGCTTCACCCGAGGTCCCCTAGATGGCACTCAGCGTCCTGGACCTGTTTTCCGTTGGCATCGGGCCGTCGTCCTCACACACGGTCGGCCCGATGCGGGCAGCAAAGCTGTTTGCCGACGGACTCAAAGGCGACGGGCACCTGACCTCCACCACGCGGGTGCAGGCCGAACTGTTCGGCTCCCTCGGTGCCACCGGGAGGGGCCACGGCTCGGACAAGGCAGTGGTCCTGGGCTTCAAGGGGCTGGACCCCGAAACCGTTGACACCACCACGGCTGATGACCAGGTGGCCGCGGCCGCCCTCGACGCCGAACTGTGGGTGTGCGGGGACCACCGGGTGGACTTCAACTGGGACGAGGACGTGGTGCTGCACCGGCGCAAGTCCCTCCCGGCCCACCCCAACGGCATGACATTCCGCGCCCTGGACCACGCTGGAACCGTCCTCAGCGAACGAAGCTTCTACTCCATCGGCGGCGGCTTCGTGGTGGACGGGGACGCCGACGCCAGCGACCGCGTCGTGGCCGACGCGACCGTCCTGCCCTACCCGTTCAGCACGGCCGACGAACTCCTGGAGATCTGCAGCCGCGAGGGCATGTCCATCTCCGACGTGATGCTCGCCAACGAGCTGACCTGGCGCAGCGAAGCGGAACTCCGGGAGAAGCTGCTGGGGCTGTGGGCGGTGATGCGCGAATGCGTCGACAACGGCTGCGCCGCGGAAGGCATCCTGCCCGGCGGCCTCAACGTGAGGCGACGGGCGCCGTCGTTATTCCAGACCCTGACGGCGGACACCGGCGTGACCGACCCGCTCCGCGCCATGGAGTGGGTGAACCTGTTCGCGCTGGCCGTGAACGAGGAGAACGCCGCCGGAGGACGCATCGTCACGGCACCTACCAACGGCGCGGCGGGCATCGTGCCTGCGGTGCTGCACTACTACGTGAAGTTCGTCCCCGGCGCCAACGACGACGGGGTGGTCCGCTTCCTGCTGAGCGCTGCCGCCGTCGGAATCCTGTTCAAGATCAATGCCTCCATCTCCGGCGCCGAAGTTGGCTGCCAGGGCGAGGTGGGTTCCGCCTGCTCCATGGCCGCCGCCGGTCTCTGCGAAGTCCTCGGCGGAACGCCCGAACAGGTGGAGAACGCCGCGGAAGTGGGGATCGAGCACAACCTCGGCCTGACCTGCGACCCCGTGGGCGGGCTCGTGCAGATCCCCTGCATCGAACGGAACGCGATCGCCAGCGTCAAAGCCATCAACGCCGCCCGCCTGGCCCTGCACGGCGACGGCAGCCACAAGGTATCCCTCGACAAGGCCATCAAGACCATGAGGGAAACCGGCGCCGACATGAAGAGCAAATACAAGGAGACATCGCGGGGCGGCCTCGCTGTGAACGTCATCGAGTGCTGATCCGGTGATGTACCTGCAGCCCCGGGCATCCATGGATGCCCGGGGCTTCCTACCGCAAACATAACTGCCTGGCCAAGCGTCCGGCCCCCTTTGGAGCGAGAAATGACCAGAAGTCCACTCCCATACGAACACACCGCCGTCACGGGCGGCAGCCGCGTGAAACGGGGCATGGCTGAGATGCTCAAGGGCGGCGTCATCATGGACGTCGTCAACGTCGAACAGGCCCGCATCGCCGAAGACGCCGGTGCCGTGGCAGTGATGGCGCTGGAACGCGTTCCGGCCGACATCCGCGCCCAGGGCGGCGTGTCCCGCATGTCGGACCCGGACATGATCGAGGCGATCATCGATGCCGTGTCCGTGCCGGTCATGGCCAAGGCCCGGATCGGCCACTTCGTCGAGGCCCAGGTCCTGCAGTCCCTGGGCGTGGACTACATTGACGAGTCCGAGGTCCTGACCCCGGCCGACTACCTCCACCACATCGACAAGTGGAACTACACCGTTCCCTTCGTCTGTGGCGCCACGAACCTCGGTGAGGCGCTGCGCCGCGTCAACGAGGGCGCGGCCATGATCCGGTCCAAGGGCGAGGCCGGCACCGGCGATGTTTCCAACGCCACCGGCCACATGCGCCAGATCCGTTCCGAGATCGCCAAGCTCGCGGCCCTGCCCGAGGACGAGCTGTATGTTGCGGCCAAGGAACTGCAGGCCCCGTACGAACTGGTCAGGGAGGTTGCCTCCACAGGCAGGCTTCCGGTGGTGCTGTTCACCGCGGGCGGCATCGCCACCCCGGCTGACGCCGCGATGATGATGCAGCTCGGCGCCGACGGTGTGTTCGTCGGTTCGGGCATCTTCAAGTCCGGCAACCCGGCCCAGCGTGCCGCCGCCGTCGTGAGGGCCACTGCGTATTATGACGATCCCGACGTCATCGCCAAGGCCTCCCGCGGCCTGGGCGAAGCCATGGTGGGCATCAACGTCGACGAGATCCCCCAGCCGCACCGCCTCGCCGGGCGGGGCTGGTAGGCCATGACAACTGTGGCGACATACCCGGCCCGGACCACCAGCCTCCGCGGGCTGCGCAGCGACTGGTCCCGGCTGACAGGCCACACCGTGGAAGTGTGGCTGATGGGCGAGCATGTCATCACCGGCGTGGTCGAGCAGGCCGCCGATGATGATTCTGTGCTCTGGATAGCGGGGTCAGGAGCCTTTACGCGGAGGCTCTTCGACAAATCCACCGGCTACAAGGTCTGGGTGTAGGAAGGCTGGCTGGAATCAGTCCTGCCGGTCACGGCGGCCGTGCAACCCGGGCCCCCGGGATTCAAAACGTTCGCGGGTGAGGAACACCAGCTGCGCCTCCTTCTCGGCCAGCTGCACCCTGGCCCCGGCCTCAAACCCGAAGCCCGCGAGGCGCCCGATCGCCTTGCTGTTCCGGGCGTCCGGCTCCGCGACCACGCGGTCCTTGGCGGGGTCGGACAGCAGGAACCGGACCAGACCGCCCAGCAGGGTGGATGTGAAGTTCCGGACCGGACGGGCAGCCGGAGCGAGCAGCAGGTGCATCCCGGTATCTTCGGCACGGGCGGGGTAGGCCTCGGCCACCGGATCCTGCAGCGGCTCATAGGTCTGGAACAGGCCTACAGGCTCGTGGTCGAGGGACATCAGGAAGGCGTGATGCGTGTCCAGGCTGTCCACGAACAGGTAGATGTCCCGGACCTCGTCCCGGCTCATGGACTGCATGCCCCAGAACCTGGCCCGGTCCTCCCTGACCCAGCCGTGGAGCAGGTCGGCGTCACTGTCCGGGGCCAGCGGAATGAGCCGCAGCTTTCCCAGGCCGGGCAGTTCCTCCGTGAAGACGGCGTCCCGGGCGGAGAGCGGAGCGGCGGTGTCAGCGTGGGTCATGGTTCTCCTTGGTCAGCTGCTCCCAGTCGGTGATGACGGGGATGAGTTTGCCTTCCGCCCAAAGCGGCAGCTGGCTGGCAAAGTGCGGATCGTCCTGATGCCCCGCGGCGCCGAACGGCACGATCCAGCGGCTCGCCGCCCTGTCGGCCAGGTCCCAGACGTAGCGGGCCACGGGCCCGCGGAAGGACCTGTCGGTCACGCCGGGCAGGCTTTCGGTGGACAGGACGCAGCCGGTGTCACCGGACAGCTTCGTGGCCGGGACAGCGGGCGCCAGCCCGCGGGGTCCGTGATCGTCCAGGGCATGCAGCGGAAGGACGGTGTGGCTGGATCCCCAAGTGCCCGCAGGTGCTGCCGCGGCCACTTCCTCCAGCGCCTCGCGTGCGGCCCCGGCGACGTCGACGCCCGCGGCTGGACCGTCTGCGATCAGCGTTTCGAGTGCGAAGCCCACCCGCGACGCGGCGTAGAGCCAGGGCCCGAACAAGGGGGAGTGGGCGTGCGGTTCGGCCAGGGGCAGCAGTTTGGGCGTGCGCGCCAGGGCCAGGACCAGTGCTGAGCGCCAGGCCGCAAACACTCCGGCGTCACTGCTGTCCCCATCCATATGGCCGTCCCACAACAGCAGCCGTTCCCGGAGGGCACCCGCCGCACCGGACAGCGCAACGGGTTCCTGCAGCAGCGCGCGGAGCGCCGGCCAGGACCCGAGGTGCGTGTCCACATGGATCCGCCGCATGGCATCAGCATCCAGCCCCGGCCCCCGCTCCTCCAGCAGGTGCCTGATCCGCCGCGCCCGGTGGGCCGGGGCGAACTCGAGCCCCAGCTGGTCCCCGCCGCCGGAGTCACGGTCGTTGGCATTCACCGCGAGCTCGGGGACATGGGACCGTGGCAGCTTCTCCCACGCTCCCGTCCACTGGTGGTCCGCCGACCATCCCGGCACAGGGCGGACCCGGTTGAGCCGGTTCCGGGCCGGGACCTTCCCGGCGACCAGCTGGCGGACATCGCCTGTGGAATCGGCAACCAGCGCGCAGTTGACGGGCTCCACCCATGCCTCGAGCGCCGTCTCCACGTCCGCCGCGGAACGGCTCCGCAGGAGCGGCAGGAGGGCCTCGAACCCCAGCGTCCCTGCCGCCCGGGCGGGCGTCCGCAGACTCAGCGCACCGCCGTCGGCCCCTCCCGCAATGACCGGGCCGCGGGCAGTTTCGATCACGTCCACCGTCTCCGGGGCGGAGCCGCGGACCAGGATCTCTTCCTGATGGTGCGTGCGGACCGGCTCCCAGCCGTTTGGCCCCAAAGCCGACATCACGCCGTCGTCGTCCCGCAGCTGCTCGCGGAACAGGTCCTGGTAATCGGCCATCGCGTTGGTGACTGCCCACGCGGCTGACCCTGTGTGGCCGAAGTGCTGCACTCCGGGGACGCCCGGGAAAGCCAGCCCGACGGCGTCGAACTCCGGGCAGGCCAGCCGCACCTGCTGGTAAACGCCCGGCAGTTCCAGCAGCCGGTGCGGATCGCCGGCGATGAGCGGGGAACCGGACGCGGTCAGGCTTCCCGCGGCAGCCCACGCGTTGCTGCCCGCCCACACGGGGGCCTCGATGCTGAACAGGTCCACCGCGTCGTCGCCGAGCGTCGCAGCCACGTGTTCGCGCCAGAGCTTGTTCGGAAAGGTACCGAAAAGAATGTGATGGACCAGGAACACACCGAGCGGCGTCCAGGGCTCCCAGGCGGCGGGCGCGGTGTCCGTTGCGCGGAACTCGGGGGCGTCCCGGCGGCCGGTTTCCAGGGCACGGTTCACCCCGTCGACGTAGGCGGCGCACCAGCGCCGGGTGTCAGCGTCCAGGTTCCCGAAGCACCGGCGGGCGGTGTCGTCCAGCCGCATGCGCCGGGCAAACCGGTCCCAGTCCAGCCCGTCCGCGCCCAGATGCTCCGCGGTCCGGCCTTCCGAGCGCCAGCGTTCCATCTCGATCTGCCAGGACCGGTCAGTGGCGGCGTTGAAACCCTGAAGGAAAGACAGGTCGTTGGCGGAGTCTGCCCACAGGTGCGGAATTCCCCAGGTGTCCCGGAAAATCTCAGACGGCATAGGAGCGGAAGGGTCGCAGGGCGGTGCTGCATCGGTGGGTCACAGGATCTCCGGCGGTTAGGTAAGGCTTAGCTAACCAAAGGATAGGGGACGCGGCGGGTTCGCCAAAATGTTGCGTCAGAAAACGGAAACGTACGACGGCGGGAGGCGGCCGCCGTCGTCCGCTTCCGCAGTGCCCGGTTTTGGCTGTCTCCGGTAGATTTGTGCGCATGGTTCCGGGACTTGCCGACATAGGCGCAGAAGGCATTCTGCTCGCCGGGGCAGGCCGCGCCATTTTGCTGCAGATCGCAAACCCGGCCGTGGGTCACGGTGTGGCCGAGCACAGCCGCTTCACGGAGCGGCCGCTCGACCGGCTGCGCGGAACCCTCACGTATGTCTATGCCATCGTCTACGGCACCGACGGGCAGGTGGCAGCCGTCCGCCGCCGGGTAAACCGCGCCCATGCGCCGGTCCGGCGGGCCCCGGATGGAAGCTCCAAGGGGTACAACGCCTTTGATGCGGAGTCGCAGCTGTGGGTGGTGGCGACACTCTATGACACGGCCGTCACCGTCTTCGAGCGCGTCTACGGACCGCTCGACGACGAGACAGCCGACCTGATGTACCGCGACTACGCGAAACTCGGGACAGCGCTGCAGCTCCCGGCCGAACTGTGGCCGGCGGACCGCGCTGCGTTCCGCGCTTACTGGAACGGGCGCGTGCAGTCGCTCCGGGCCGACGACGCCGCCGTGCGGATCGCCCACGGCCTCCTCCATCCGCGGACCGGCCCGCTCTGGTACCGCGCGGTCATGCCGTTCGCCCGCTTTCTGACCGCAGGCTTCCTTCCCGATCACCTCCGCCAGGACTTTGGGCTGGCATGGAGCACAGGCCACGGACGCAGGTTCGACCTCACCATGCGGTGCACCGCCGTGGTTTACCCCCGGCTGCCGCAGCGGATCCGGCACTGGTTCAAGAACTACTGCCTGGGCCAGCTCGACGCCGCGTAGCTGCGTGGGCGCCATGCACGCGGTTAAGCGCGAACGAACACTTGGGGCCCTTGGAATTGGGCCTCAAGTGTTCGTTCGCGCAATCTGCGGCGGACATAAGAGCGACCAGGGTGCGTGCCGGGCACCGCGGGGCCCGTGGGTCCGGAATCGGCTTGGATGCCCAGGCCCTGTCAGTTGAACGGACGGCATTCCACTCATTGGACGCGATCCAGCGCATGGATTTCGTGCGCCAGCAAAGGGGGCGCCGTGCTACGACGCCCAACGCAGTCCAATTGAAGTCCGCGCTCACGTTGCTGAGCTGACGCAACTCCAGTTCGTCTCACGCAACGCAGATTCGGTTCCCGGCTTTGAACGTATTGCGCCCCGGGCGGGTTTGCCCTGTGGAATCTCGTCATCCCGCCAGTAGCGGGTAGGTCTTGACTGTGTCACAAATCACGCTTAGTCTTTTGCAACAGCGTTGCGCTGACTGCAACCCCGACAATTTGGTGGATTTATGAGCAACGGAACTTCCTACTCCGCACCGGCCGGAGGATTGGGCCCGGACCCGCATGACGGCCCCGGATCCGACCGCGCGACTCAGAGCGGCCAAACCTACGAACCGGCTGACAACGACGTCAGCAAAGAAACCCGCCGCAAGGTCATTGCGGCAAGCTTCATCGGCAACTTTGTCGAGTGGTTCGACTACGCCGTGTACGGCTACCTTGCGGTCACGATCGCCACGGTCTTCTTCCCCGAGTCGAATCCCCAGACCGGACTCTTACTGACCTTCGCACTGTTCGCGATTTCGTTCCTGGTACGCCCGCTCGGCGGGTTCGTCTGGGGCCACATCGGCGACAAAGTCGGCCGGCGGACCGCACTGTCTCTCTCAATCCTGATCATGTCCGGGGCTACGTTCTGCATAGCCCTGATCCCGGGCTATGACACGATCGGGATCTGGGCTCCGATCCTGCTCCTGATCATCCGGGTTGCGCAGGGCTTCTCCGCTTCCGGTGAGTACGCCGGAGCCTCAGCGTTCCTTGTGGAGTACGCTCCGGCCAACAAGAGGGGTCTCTACGCTGCAGTAGTTCCTGCCAGTACCGCCGCGGGACTTCTCTTCGGCTCCCTACTTGCAGGCCTTCTGACCACCATGCTCAGCGCCGACGCGATGCACAGCTGGGGCTGGCGCCTGCCGTTCCTGTTGGCCGCCCCTATGGGCCTGATCGGACGATACATCCGGACCAAGCTCGAAGACACCCCGGTGTTCCGCGAGCTTGCAGCAGTGGACGAAACCATCAAGGCGCCCGTGTCGGGCTTGTTCAAGAACCACTGGCGGCTGCTGCTTAAGGCCGTCGGCGCCGTGCTGCTCAACGCCGTCGGATTCTACGTGATCCTCAGCTACATGCCCACCTACCTGTCCTCCGAACTGGGCCTCGGCGCCACGGAATCCTTCCTCGCCACGACCATCGCACTAACTACCTACATCGGTTTCATCTTCCTGACCGGAATGCTCTCGGACCGGTACGGCCGCAAGAAAGTGCTCATCAGCGCCTCCATCACCTTCATCCTGCTGACCGTGCCCGCGTTCGCACTTCTGGGGACCGGGAACTTCCTGGTCATCGTCCTCGTCCAGATCCTGCTGGGCGCCATGCTGACCCTCAACGACGGCACGTTACCCAGCTTTCTGGCGGAGATGTTCCCCACCCGGGTCCGCTACAGCGGCTTCGCGGTTAGCTTCAATCTCTCCAACGCCCTGTTCGGCGGCACCGCCCCGTTCATGGCAACGCTCCTGATCGCTGCGACAGGCAATGACCTGGCCCCCGCGTGGTACCTCGTCGCAGCTGCAGTTATCTCCCTGATCGCCGTCGCGCTTTCCCGCGAAACGTGCAAGGAACCGCTCCGCCACGAGTAGCCAAGCCCGCTCCACCCGTTTTCACGTCAAGAACAGCACCACAGAAAGGCACCACAACAATGACCACCACAGCCTCTGAGAGCGCAACGTCCGTCGCCGAACTGGAGCGCACCAAGATACTGAACAACGGCGAGAAGGTCAGCCTGACGTTCTCCGACGCCGAGTTCGAGCGCAGGCTTGCCGGCCTTCGCCGGATCATGGCCGAGAAGGACCTGGACGCCGTCGTCCTGACCAGCTACCACTCCATCAAGTACTACTCCGACTTCCTGTTCACCACCTTCGGCCGCTCCTACGGCATGGTGGTCACCAAGGATGACACGGTCACGGTCACCGCCAACATCGACGCCGGCATGCCCTGGCGCCGCAGCTACGGCGACAACCTGGTCTACACGGACTGGCGCCGAGACAACTACATCTTCGCCATCCAGGAAGTCCTGCGGACCCGCGGCATCAACCCGCGCCGCATCGGCGTCGAAGATGACTCCCTGCCGCTGGATAACCGGAACAAGATCCAGGCAGCGTTCTCCGGCGCAACGCTCGTGGATGTGGCTCAGGCTGCGATGCGCCAGCGCATGATCAAGTCAGCGGAGGAAATCGAGGTCATCAAGCACGGTGCCCGCATCGGTGACCTCGGCGGCGAAGCGATCCGCAACGCCATCACCGCCGGCATCACCGAGTACGAGGTGGCGCTGATCGGTACCGAAGCCATGGTCCACGAGATCGCCAGGACGTTCCCCAACTCCGAAATCCGGGACACCTGGGTCTGGTTCCAGTCCGGAATCAACACGGACGGTGCGCACAACTGGGCCACCACCCGCAAGATCCAGGAACACGACATCCTGTCCCTGAACTGCTTCCCCATGACCTCCGGCTACTACACCGCACTGGAACGGACCCTGTTCTACGGTGAACCGGACGCCCGCTCGCTGGAACTGTGGAACATCAACGTGGAGGTCCACAAGCGCGGTCTGGAACTCATCAGGCCGGGTGCCGTCTGCAAGGACATCGCCGCTGAACTTAACGAGATCTACGTTGGCCACGGGCTCCTGGCTAACCGCACGTTTGGCTACGGACACTCCTTCGGCGTCCTCAGCCACTACTACGGACGCGAGGCGGGGCTGGAACTCCGCGAAGACATCGACACCGTCCTGGAGCCAGGCATGGTGGTCTCCATGGAACCCATGATCACAGTCCTTGACGGCCAGCCGGGCGCCGGCGGCTACCGCGAACACGACATCCTGGTGGTCGGCGACGACGGGGCCGAGAACATCACCAAGTTCACGTTCGGACCGGAATACAACATCATCGGAGCCTGATACTCCCCGCTGACGGAATCGGCGCCGCATTTGTTGCGGCGCCGCTTTCGTGTGTTCAGAACGACATCGCTGACGCCACATCCCTTAGGAGCGTGCTCAAGCGTTGAGCATCACCTTCAGTGCCATTGTCTCGGCGGCCCGTGAAAAGGTGTCGTATGCGTCTTCTATGTCGTTGAGATCGAATGCGTGACTCACGAATTGGTCGACGGGCAGCTTCTTCTGCGCGACGAGCTTGAGTAGCGTGCCGGTGGTGTTGGTATTCACCAGGCCTGTGGTGATGGTGACGTTCGAGATCCAGAGCCTGTCCAGCGGCAGGTCCACGCCAACGCCGTGTACGCCTGCGTTGGCGACGTGACCGGCAGGTCTGACGATGTCCAGGACCATGGCGAAGGTCTCCGGCAGTCCCACTGCTTCGATGGCAACATCGACTCCCAAGCCATCGGTGAGGGCCATCACCTGGTCTTTCCAGTCGGCATCTGACGACACGACGCCGTCTGTGGCTCCGAACCGTTTCGCCTGCTCGACGCGGTTCCGGTCGACGTCGACCGCGATGATTCGTGCCGGACCGTAGAGTTGCGCGGTGGCGATAGCGGCAAGCCCGACGGGACCGGCGCCGATGACGGCGATAACGTCCCCGGGCTTGACGGCGCCGTACTGCACGCCGATTTCGTGGCCCGTGGGCAGGATATCGGACAGCAATGTTCCCGCCTGGGAGCTGACGCCTTGGGGGATTTTGTAAACCGAAGTCTCCGCATACGGGACACGCACGAATTCGGCCTGTGTCCCGTTGATGAGGTGCCCGAGGATCCAGCCGATGCCCGGGGCGCCTTCGTCGCCCAGGCAATGGGAGAAGACCCCCTGTTTGCAGTAGTCGCAATGCCCGCATGCGGAGATGCAGGAGATGATCACGCGGTCGCCGATCGTGAGGCTGGTGACGGCTGACCCGATGTCGGTAATCGTGCCGACCCCCTCGTGCCCCAGGATGCGACCGTGTTCGACTGCCGGAACGTCACCTTTGAGGATGTGCAGGTCAGTGCCGCAGATGGTGGTCGTTTCGATTTTTACGATGATGTCGGTCGGCTTCTGAATCCTGGGATCCGGTACAACTTCCCAGGCTTTCTGGCCTGGACCGTGATAAACAAGCGCTTTCATGATCGTTCCTTCGATCGGCCAGGACGATCGCACCGGAGCGCTGCGGTCGGCGGTATCACTGTTTTGAGCGAGGCCCCAAGCGTATACCTCCCGGTCCCGGTCCCGCGGAGTAGGGTTTCGTCATGGACATCACCCTGGAAAGTGCCTGCGCCCAAGCAGCCCTCGCCGCACTGGACGGCCCGGGCTGACCATGCCCGGGGACCCTTTCCTGCGCCGCTGGGTTGTGTCCGTAACGCTCGCTGAAGCCGCGGGGTTTGCCATTCCCGCTATCGTTGGCGGCATCCTGAGCCTGCTCGCCGCGCCCGCCGCCGTGGTCTATCCCGCGATGGTCCTTGCCGGAGCCTGTGAAGGCGGCCTACTGGGATTCGGCCAGTCCTTCGGGTTCGGACCCGCCGTGCCCCGGCCGCCCTGGATATTCGCGACCGCTATGGGGGCTGCCGCCGCCTGGTCCATTGGGATGCTCCCCAGCAGCCTGGGCGGGATCGACTTTGGCTCACCCTTGGTGGTTGTCCTCGCAGCGGTGCTCGGCTGTTTGCTTCTGCTCTCCATCCCGACACTCCAATGGTTGGTCCTGCGCCGCCAAGGCGTGCAGACCGCTTTCTGGATTCCCGTCAACGCGGGCGCCTGGGCCGCGGGCATCCTGTGGACGCTGGCTCCGTCCCCCTTCATTGACGAAACCACCCCTGCGCCGGCCCTGTTCGGTGTCTACCTGCTGGCCGGGCTGCTGATGGCTGCCACCGTGGCAGTCCTGACGGGTTTCGCGGCACGGCGCATCGCTTCTCGCCGTTGACGCAGAGGCAGCCACGCCCTGGGTGTTTCCACGGTTCTTTGGCTGCACCCATGGTTGCCGAGGGCCGGAACGGGTACAACTAAGTCATGACGACCTCACCCCTGGTGCTCGGCCCCATGATGCGGTACGTGGATGAGACCTCGGCCAGTATCTGGGTGGAGACCAGAACTGCTGCCCGGGTGTCAGTCCGCGCCGGTGGCAGGAACTGGGAAGCAGGTACCTTCGCCGTGCACGGCCACCATTACGCACTGGTGGAGGCGGACGGACTGGACCCCGGATCGGTGCTGCCCTACACCCTGGAAATCGACGGTGCACAAGTCTGGCCCGAGCCGGCCTCCGGGTTTCCGCCCCCGGTGATCGCCACGCTGAAGCCCGGCAAGCCGCTGCGCATGGCCTACGGCTCCTGCCGCACCAGTGTCCCGCACGACGAATCCGGCAACAGGACGCACGGCGTCGACTCCCTCCGCGCCTACGCACTGGCGATGGCCGCCGGCGGTGAGCTGCCGTGGCCTGACCTGGTGGCCTTCCTCGGAGACCAGGTGTACGCAGACCTGACCAGCGAGCAGATGCAACAGTTCATTCGGGCCCGGCGCGACATCGAGGAGCCGCCCGGCGAGGAACTCCAGGACTACGAGGAATATGCCCACCTCTACAATCTCGCCTGGTCCGATCCTGCGAACAGGTGGCTGCTGTCCACCCTGCCCAGCGCCATGATCTTCGACGACCACGATATCCGCGACGACTGGAATGCATCGCTGAGCTGGAAGCGGTCCATCGAAGCCACCTCATGGTGGCATGGGCGGATTGTCTCGGGGCTGGCCTCCTACTGGGTCTACCAGCACCTGGGCAACCTCTCTCCGCAGGAGCGCCTGAAAGATGCCATCTGGCAGCGGATCGCCGGGCACCGCGGCGAGGCCGAGCCCGACATCAGCGCTGACCTGGACAACTTCGCGGAACGCGCAGACCGGGACCCGGAATCCTACCGGTGGAGTTACTGTCGGGATTTCGGCGACACCAGGCTGATAGTGGTTGACTCCCGGGCTGCCCGCAACCTGGATCCGGAAGCCCGTGCCCTGCTTGACGACGACGAAATGGCGTGGCTCGACGGCCAGATGCGCGGCGGATTCCGCCATCTGCTCGTGGCCACGTCGCTGCCTTTCCTGCTGCCCATGGGCCTGCACCACGTCGAGTCGTGGAATGAGGCCATATCGGAAGGCGCATGGGGGAAGCGCCCCGCCCGGGCGGGGGAGAAGCTGCGCCAGGCCGTTGACCTGGAACACTGGGCCGCCTTCCAAAAAAGCTTCCAGCAGGTGGCTGCCATGGCGGCTGAAGTGGCCGACGGCAAACGCGGACCGTCCCCGGACACCGTGACGTTCCTGTCCGGGGACGTGCACTTCTCCTATGTGGCGGAGGTGGAGCGGTCCTCGGGCAGCCGGATCATCCAGACCGTCTGTTCCCCGATCCGTAACCCCCTTCCCCGGCTGATGAGATACTTTGGCGCGGTCATGGCTTACGGCCTGGCGTCACCCGTGGGCGCCCTGGTGGCCCGCTCGGCGCGGGTGCCGGACCCGCCGTTCCGCTGGACACGCGTTGAGGGGCCATGGTTCACCAACAACCTGGCCACCCTCGAAGTTGTCAAGGAAGGGCTGAAACTGTGGTGGCAGACAGGCGTGGTGGAAGGCGGCGATGAACTGCACCCGCGGCTGGAAACTGTGGCGTCCTTTACCGTTGCTTCCCGGGAGGAGGGCGGGAGCCCGACTGCCGGGCGGGGTTTGGACAGGCTAACCCGCCGGCGCGCTGCACGGACCTAGCCTGCCCAGTGCACAGTGCCTTCGAGGTACCGCACGCACGTGCCGGACAGCAACGTCCGTTCCCCTTCCACCCGGCAGAGTACTGTGCCGCCGCGCGCCGAGAGCTGGCGGCCGGACAACACCATGCTGCCCAGCCTGCCGGCCCAAAGCGGTGCCAGCTGGGAGTGCGCCGAACCGGTCACCGGGTCCTCATCGATGCCGGCCCGGGCACCGAAGAACCGTGAGACGAAGTCATGGCCGGTCCCGTCACCCGCAGCGGTGACGACGACGCCGCGCACCGGCAATTTCGCAAGCGCCCCGAAGTCGGGGGTCAGGTTGCGCACCGTCTCGGCATCCCTGACGATGTGGATGAGGTCGGTGGCCAGGAAAGCCTCGAGTGCTGGAACGCCAAGGGCTTCGGTGACCGAGGGGTCAACGGCCACCGGTTCGGGCATTTCGGAAGGGAAGTCCAGGATGAAGCCGTCGCCGTCGCGCTCCACAAATAGCCAGCCGCTGCGGCTCCAGAACTGCAGCCGTTTGGCGTCAGGATGGACGTCCGTGAAGAGGTAGGAGGCTGCGGCCAGGGTCGCGTGACCGCAGAGGTCCACTTCAATGGCGGGCGTGAACCATCGGAGGTGGTAGGCCGGCTGTGACAGGTCGAAAGGTGGGGCCTCGCCGGGGATATCCGCCACGATGAAAGCCGTTTCGGAGAGGTTGTTCTCCGCCGCAAATTGCTGGAGGATACTGTCTTCCAGCCAGGCTTCAAGGGGCATCACCGCTGCTGGATTGCCCTCGAAGGGCTTGGTAGCGAAAGCATCGATCTGGATTAGGGGTATGTGCATGGCTTCCACCGTATGGGCAAACTGGACTGGAAATACAGGGCCAGTTTGAGAAAGTGGCTTTGGGTGGTTTCCCAGGAAGCGTCAGTCGTGCGTGCCCGCCAGCGCACTTGATAGCCTTGGGGCAACGGCGTTGCTTTCCGCGCAACACCAGCTCACTGTACAGATACCGGGAGTCCCTCGCATCATGAGTGCAACAGAATCCACCGACACTGCGGGCTCCGGCGACAGCAAGGGCGCATCCGTCCTCGTCAACGCCATTGCCGTGCTGAGGAGCTTCACTGTCGACGAGCCGTTGCTCGGCGTCACGGAAATCGCCAACCGCATCGGGCTGCACAAGAGCACCGTTTCCCGGATTCTGGCCACCTTCGAGCAGGAACACCTCGTCGAACGGGACGAGGAGACGCGCCGGTTCCGGCTGGGCCTGGGGCTGATCGCCGTGGCCGGCCCGCTCCTGGCCGACCTCGAGGAACGGCGGGTAGCCTACCCGGTCCTGCGCGAACTCGCGGAGCAGACCGGTGAAACCAGTGCGCTGATGGTCTGGAACGGGAACGAATCGATGTGCGTGGAGCAGATCTCGAGCCGGCAGCAGATTAAGCACACCACCCCGCTGGGCGCCCGCTACGGCGATGCGATGAGCGCGTCCGTCCAGGTGTTCCTCGCAGGGCAACCGGAGGAACGCGTCAGGTCCCTGCTCCGCAGCGGCACCATCACGCTGCCGGGCCTGGACGACGCGGGTCTCGATGCCTACCTGGTCCGGCTCAAGGAAGGGACAGCCAGGGGCTGGGCCGTCAACTACGGCGAATCATCCGTCGACGAAGTGGGTGTTGCCGCGCCGGTCTACGACCACCGGGGCGATGTGGTTGCCGCGGTCCTGGTTCCGGCGCCACGGTTCAGGGTCTCCGCCGAGAGGCTCCAGAGCCTGGGCGAAGCCTGTGCCGCGGCTGCGCAGAAGGTTACGGCGCGGCTGGGCGGCCGCCCGCTCTGACCGTTTCGTGCAGTGCGAACCTACACTTGTGGCCCTGGAATCGAGGGGCCTCAACTGTACGTTCGCGCTGAGTCCTCACGACTCCAGGAAGCCGCCGCTGGCCCAGCGCCTCAGCGCCGTCCGCTCGCCGTCGTCGAACTCCATCAGCGCCACCCGGCACAGCTCTTCGACATCTTCGGTCCAGGCCGCTGCGAGCCCATCCGCCGTGGCGGTCTCGTCCAGCTGGTAATTGACGTAGCCCAGGCCCTGGATCACGAAGTTCACGGCACCGCGTGACACCGGCTGGCCTGCCGTGACGCAGTCATCGCGGACCAGCCGGGACAGGTCGCTGCGGTTGACCGGCTGCTCCTGGAGCCTGGCTGCCATCGCCTGGAACAGCTGCCGGAACTGGGCTTCGGAAAGGGCCGGCACATCGGTAACCCGGGCGACCCGCTCCTCAATGCCGGGTTCGACCTCGGCCTCAACGGGGAGGTCGTCACTGGAAAACCGCTGCGCGTCCCAGACCCAGCCGCCGCGCGAGGGGGAGTATTCAACGCCCTGGCCGATCTGCGCCACCCACGTCCCGAACTTACCGAAGCCGCCCCAGTCCGTCTTCAGCGAAGGGTCCACCGTAAGCGCCCTGTGGGCGACCATGGCGCCGACAACCGGGCCCGGGGCCGTGCGGACCAGGTCGCAGACCTCCCGGATCGCGGCAGAAACATGCTTGGTTTTCGTTTTCGGCTTTACCTTCGCGGCTCCCTGCGCCTCCTTCTGCGGCAGGCCGGACCCCACCGCCCGGAGGGGCTCCACGATGCTGCCGTTGAGGATGGCCACGAAGTCGTGGGACTCCACCACGTTGTCCGCCATCTCGCGGTACGCGAAGGCCACGGCGCCGGCGGCGATGACAGTGGTCAGCTTGTCGGCAGCGCGGAAACGCTGGATCAGGGACGTGAAATCGGCGTCGGCCGAGGCGATGAAGAACTCGTCAATTTCACTCACGCCGGTCAGTGTGTCCATGGCGTCGAGGACAAGGTTGATGTCGGTACTGCTCTTGCCCCGCTGCGTCAGCGACGGGCAGTCGATGACGCGAAAACCCGCCCTCGTCCAGTACGTCCGGTACTTCGAGAACGCCACCGGGTTCAGGTAGCAGTTGCGGATCAGGAAGCGGCGTGAATTCTCACCGGGCCCGCCGGCCGACAGCGCGTCAGCCCAGTGCTTGGGGTCTTCGGCGAACCGCCTCGCCGCCTGAGGATCCAGGGCCTGAAGGCCCAGGTAGACGTTGTCGAAATCGACAAACATCGCTGCCCGGAGACCCGGCCGACGGGTGGTGGAGTGCGCCTCAGTCATTGGCTCAGTGTGCCAGTAATGGGGGACGGGAAGGAACACCTCAGGCTGGCGGCCCGCCTCCGCTTAAGGGAAGCGGACGACGGCGGGAGGTCCCGCCGTCGTCCACTGCCTGGGATTCCTAGCGGGTGACTTCCTCGAACGTCGCGCCCTGGGGCACGTTGCGGCTCAGGCCCACGGTGAAGGTGTTGGGTCCGCTGCGGGTGACGGCGATGCCGCACTTGGCGGCCTTGGCCCGGGGAGTGAGGTCCTGCACGGCGGCGTCGATGGTGTGGTCGATGGCCGAGCGGTCCCAGATTTTCAGCGTTACGGAATCAGTGGTTTCAAACGTCATTGTCAGTACTTTCACTCATGCAGTCGACGGCCCCACGTCGTTGTTTGGAGCCGCATCCTCGTCGGTGAGGATTGCTGGTTCAGGTAGGCGGGAAATGAATTCCCTTGTTTATGGTTCACGCTGGCAGGCGGCATTGACAACCGAAAAGCCGAAAATGTGACCGATTACACGCGCACGCTGACCGTGAAAATGTTCGGACCGCTGCAGTGCACGGCGATGCTCGATTTGGCGGTTTTCGCCCGGCCGGCCAGGTCCTGCACCACTGTTTCGAGGGTGTGGTCGATGGCGGAACGGTCCCAGATTTTCAGGGTCACGGAGTGGTCAGTTTCGAACGTCATTGTCAGTACTTCCATTCAAGGCGGTTGACGGCCCCAGGCTTCATCGCAGGGCCGCGTCTTCGGCGGTGAGGACAGGGAATACGACTATAGGAAAGCGCATTCCCAAATCCATGGTGCGGTGTGCCGAACCGTAAATGCAAGCGGATTCAGGCCGATGTGACCGATTCCACGCTGGCCGTGGACGGCGAATTTCAGCAGGGGTAGTCTTCAGGTGGGGCACGCACTTAACACATCGCCCCGCCTGTGAAGGCGCCTTTATCCCTTGCTTGGCGCCGCGTCTTGGCCCACGCCCTGGGGGCAACGGACAGGCCTCACTGCGCCGGACCGGAGACGCCGCCGGGCACGGCCGTAAGTCGTTTGATGACGTTCCGATGTTTCAAGAGGCAAACCATGAACACTCACATCCGTCGATTCGCCATGCTGTCCAGCGCCACGCTTCTCGCCCTCGCCATGGGGCTGCCCGCGGCCCAGGCAGCCAACCACAGGGCCAGTTGTGTGGGCCTGATCGTTTCCTCGGAGGCCTCCGCAGGTGTCCTCGATGTCAACATGTACAAGGCCATAGCCGAGGCCGGAGGGTACTCAACCTTCGGGCAGTTTGTCGCCGGCGGAGCCCATGTGCATCTCGGCTCGGTGGAGGCTTGCGTTCCGCAGTAGCTGCCTCACGGAAAGCGGTCGACGGCGGGTGCCTCCCGCCGTCGTCCGCTTTCCTCTCGCAGGGCGTTGCCCCTGCGTCAGGCGAGGGCGGCCACCTCGTCACGCAGCCCGGCGGCTTCCCTGGCGTCGGCCGCGGAGGCTGTCAGAGTGACGCTGACCTCTTCGAAGCCGTCGGCGCTGATCCGCACGGTGATCCCGCCCGCCGTGGTGGGCCGGACGACGGCGAGCAGCCGGCCGTCGAACGAGGTGTGGTTCGCCCCGGTGTAGGTTTCGGTGGTGTCCGGGCGCGCGCTGCCCAGGCCCTGGAGTACTCCGGCGCCTTCCACGGTTACCGTGACACTGTGTTCGACGTTGGTGGCCAGGTTGCCGTGGGCGTCGCGGAATTCGATGGCAATGTAGCTGAGGTCGGAGTGGTCGGCTCGCAGTTCGGTGCGGTCGGCGTCGGCGGTCAGGCGGACGTCACCGGCTGCCGTGCGGAGCGTTGTGCGTCCCTGCTCGGCACCGTTGATGTAGCCGACGGCCACCAGTTCGCCGGGCTCGTACGTGAGCTCGAAGTCCGCGCGGAACCGGTGGTCCGGCCCGGCGGGGACGCGGCCCACGGGGCTGCCGTTCAGGAGCAGCTCCACCTCGTCAGCGTCGCTGTAGACCTCCACCTTGACGGGGGAGCCCGACGGGACGTCCCAGCTCCAGCTGGAGATGCTGTCCGTCCACGTCCAGGGTCCCATGCCGTGTTCGCGGTGGTAGTTCTCCGGACGCTGGACCGCAATGTACGGCTCGTGGCGCAGCCCGAAGACCGTCTCGCGGTAGTAGGAGGCGGGCCGGCGGTAACCGGTGATGTCGATGTCGCCGCACCAGGCGAGCAGCCACGGGTACGGCGCTGCCAGCGATGATGCGCCGTCGCTCTCGTCGTTGTACTGCACCCGGCCGATGCCGGCTTCGCCGAGGTAGTCCCACCCGGTCCAGGTGTAGTCGCCGATCACGTGCGGGTTTTCCTCAACGAGCTTCCAGAGGACATCGATGCGGTCCGGGAACGTTTCGGTTCCGACGATTATCCTGTTCGGGAAGAGTTCCCTGTCCTGGACATAGCGCCCGTCGCCATAGTTGATGCCGGCAACGTCCACTGCGGCGTGGGATTCAGCGGTCCGTTCGGAGACGAGGGGCGAGGCACTGATCCGGCCCATCGCTTCGCCGGCCTCGCTCATGATGGCGTTGACGCCCTGGCTGTCATCGCCGGTGCCTGCCTGCTTCATGAGGGCCGCGGCATCGGCGATGACCGAGACGAAGCCGTTGATGCCGTTGGTGGTGTAGCGGGTGGAGTCCAGGGACCTGATCTTTTCCGCGATCTGGCGTCCCCAGCCGGAGCCGAGTCCGCTGCCGGTTTCCGGGATCTCGTTGCCGATCGAGTACAGCACCACGGACGGGTGGTTGAAGTCCTTGGCCACCATGGCCTCGACGTCGCGTTCCCACCATTCGGGGAAGGACAGTGAGTAGTCGAAGGAGGACTTCCCTTCGGTCCACACGTCGAAGGTCTCGTCCATGACCAGCATGCCGTGCTTGTCGCAGGCGTCGAGCATGGCCTGGCTGACCGGGTTGTGGGCGCTGCGGATCGAGTTGAAGCCCGCTTCCTTGAGCAGCTGGACGCGGCGTTCCTCCGCGCGGGCGATCGTGGCTGCGCCGAGGACGCCGTTGTCGTGGTGGATGCAGGCGCCGCGGAGCTTCACGGTCTCGCCGTTGATCTGCAGGCCGTTGAACGGGTCAAGCTGGAGGGACCGGATGCCGAAGGTAGTGGTGTCCTCCTGCAGCACCTCCAGCGCGTCGCGCAGTTCCGTCCGTGCCGAATACAGGTGCGGGTTGTCCAGGCCCCACAGCTTCGGTTCGGTGACGTAGAGGCGCTGGCGGACGACGGCGGTGCTGCCCGCCTTGAGCGTCACGGGCGCGGAGCCGACGGCGACCACGTTGCCGCCGCCGTCATACAGTTCCGTGCCGACCGTCACCGTGGCGGTGGCCAGTCCCTCGTTCTCCACCGTGGTGGCGACGTCGACGACGGCGCGGCGGGCGGTGATGTCCGGCGTCGCGATCCGGACGCCATTGGCGGCGAGGTGAACGAGTTCGGTGACAGACAGGAACGTGTCGCGGTAGATGCCGGCGCCCGAGTACCAGCGTGAGTCCTGGTGGACGCGCGCATCAACGCGGATGGTGTTGGCCTGGCCGTACTTCAGGAACGGATCCAGCCGGATGTTGAACGTGGAGTAGCCGAACGGGCGCTGGCCGGCGAAGTCGCCGTTGACGAAGACCATGGCGTCCCTGTACACGCCCTGGAACTCGAGGGCCACGCGCTTGCCCCTGTAGTCCTCAGGCACCTCGAACGTCTTGGAGTATTCGAAGGTGCCGTCCGGGAAGTAGCCGGTGTGCGAACCCTGGGCCGAATCGGCCGAACGCGGCAGCCCGATCAGCGCATCGTGCGGCAGCGTGACCGGCTGCGGAGGGGAGACGGGGCCCGAAAACTCAGCAAAGAGGCTGACTTTCGGCCGGACGGCCCATCCTGCGTTGAACGACGTGCGGGTCATCGGTTTCTCCCTTGTAAGCGATGGCGGGACCGACCCGCGGAAAGCAGGCGGAGGTCCAGGACGGTTGCGGTGATGGCCACGTTTAGTATCACGTGTCAATGACAGGAAACCATTGACTCTCGCCGTGTGTCAACCGGCCGGCCCGACCGCGAACTGCCGCCGGAAAGGTGGCGGCAGGAGATCCATTGACACGTGATACTAATTGCCTCATACTGGCCAGCCACGATTCAGCGGTTGGACGTCTGGCCCGGCGGAGCGCCGGTACTGCCCGTGGGTCACCCGAAGGTGGGAAAGCGGCCGCGGCCTACTTCGAGGGGGTAGTGCCGGCCGCAAAAACCAGCAGCGAACTGGTGGCGGTGGCCAGGAGTTCTCCGCCCGGCCCAAGAATGCGGCCCTCGGCAAAGATGACGCGTGATCCCGATTTCACCACGGAACCCTCGGCCCGCAGGATGCCTTGGCTGAGGGTGATGGGGCGGAGGTAGCTGACAGCGAGGTCAATGGAGGTGTAGCCGAAACCCGCGGCCAACGTACTGTGCGCGGCGCACCCCACCACGGTATCCAGCAGGGTGCAGGCCAGGCCGCCGTGGACCATGCCCAGCGGGTTGTAGTGGGCTTCAGCAGGCCGGCATTCGAATTCCACCCGCCCGCGGCGGACGTCGATGAGGGTCAGGTTCATCAGCGAGGCCATCGGTGGCCGGGGGATGCTGCCGTCCCGCATGCCGGCCAGGTAGTCCAGGCCGGACAGCAGCGGCAGGTGTTCCAGCCCGACGCGGGGATCCACCCAGCTGAAGGTGTGCTCCCGCTCGACCGGTCCGGTGGCATCCATGGGCTGGTCCTCCTCGATGTGGCCCCGTGTGCCCAGCATAGATGACCGGGATGCTCGCCTGCATGGACGGCGGGCGGACGGCCGGCGGCGGGGCCCTGCCGCCGCCCGCGCCGGCTATGACCGGCCCACTTTGCCGATCACGTGGGCCCGTTCTCGGCTTCCTTGCTGCCCGGGACCAGGGCGTAGAAGGGGGTGCAGCCTTCCCGGGTCCCGGGGGAGATGTTGGAACGGACGATTGCTGCGCGTTCCAGGGCGGCCAGGTGGTACCTGACGCAGTTCCGCGAGGCCGTGACTGCGGCGCTGATCTCGGCCACCTTGCTGGCACCGTTGCTTGCGAGGTAGTCGATGATGAGGGACCTGACCGTGTTGCGCCGCCCGTTGTTGCCGCGGCCGGAGTGGTGAGCCGGTGTTCGGGTCTGGACTTCGAGGGACATGTGCCGCGGCCTCTCAGCGCACCGACGCGTGCTCGTGTTCCCGGTGCCCTTCCGGCACTTCGGCGGGAGGGGCACCCTCGGCGGGTGCCGCCGTCGTGCTTTCCATGAGGGAGGATTCCCGATCGTGGTTCCGGCCGATCACTGCGGTGGCGATGGCGTTGCCCAGGATGTTGGTGGCCGTGCGGCCCATGTCCAGGAGTTGGTCGATGACCAGCAGGACGCCGATGCCGGCGGCGGGGATGCCAAAGGCGGGAACGACGGCGGCAACCACCACGAGTGAGCCGCGCGGCACACCGGCCATGCCTTTGCTGCTGAGCAGCAGCATGGCGGTCATCGCGATCTGCTGGCCCAGGTCCATGTCGATGCCGTACGCGTTGATCAGGAAGACCGACGCGAACGTCATGTACATCATGGAGCCGTCCACGTTGAAGGAGTAGCCGAGCGGCAGCACAAAGCCGGTGGTGCGCTTTTCGATGCCGAACCTGGTGAGGCCGTCAATGAGCTTGGGCAGGGCGGCCTCGCTGCTGGAGGTGGCGAAGGCGATGACCATGGGTTCCCGGACAATGCGGACCAGCCGGAAGGCGGCCTTGCCGAGGAAGGCCACCGCAACGGCGATCATGACGACCCAGAGTGCGGAGAGCGAGACGTAGAAGCCGCCGATGAACGACGCGTACGTTGCGAAGGCGTCCAGGCCCTCGGCGGTGAAGGCTGCTGCGATACCTGCGAAAACGCCCACCGGCGCGGCCTTCATCACGTATCCGGTGACCTTGAGCATGACGCCCATCAGTTCGTCGATGGCATCGGCGATGGACGAGCGGCCCTTTTTCCGGAGGTTCAGCAGGGCGATGCCAAAGAGCGCGCCGAACACCAGGATCTGCAGGGGATTGTTGGCGGTCAAGGCCGCGAAGACGCTTGTGGGGATGATGTGGGTCATGAACTCGGCGTAATCGAGGGGCTTCGTTTCCATCCCCGCGTCACCGCCCGCCACGAGGTTCAGGCCGTGGCCGACGTTGAGCACGTGCGCTGTGATGAAGCCGAAAGCGCCCACCAGGACAGAGGCGGACAGGAACCAGATCATCGACCTGCCGAACAGTTTGCCCACGCCGGCGGACTTGGCAGCACCTGCGATGCCGGAGACCAGGGTGGCGAAGATCAGCGGGGCGATGATCATCTTGATCAGGTTCAGGAACATGTGCGTCACGGTGTCCAGCACGGACACGACCGATTCGCGGGTGGCGTCCGGCAGCAGCCAGTGGAACACGAGCCCACTGATGATTCCGAAAACAAGTGCTGCCAGGATCCACATGGTTGATTTGTTTTTCATGATCACTCCTTGGGTGAGGCCGGGCTGGTGGCCCGGTGGTGGAACGGTCCTCATCGTTGAGTGCCGTTTTTCTCTCTGGCCTGTCCTGGAATTTGGGCACGTCGGTGTGCCCCAGGTCCCTGGACGGGCGGGGTGTGGGGTGGTGCGGGTGGGGTTACTTGCTCAGGTTGGCCAGGCGTTCGGGGCTGAGGAGTTCCTGGAGCTGGGCGTCGGTGAGGAGGCCGTGTTCGAGGACCAGCTCGGCGACGCCCTTGCCGGTGGCCAGGGCTTCCTGGGCGATGGCGGTGGCAGTGGCGTAGCCAAGATGCGGGTTCAGGGCCGTAACCAGGCCGATCGACTGTTCCACGGTGCGGCGGAGGTGCTCGGTGTTGGCGGTGATGCCCCGGATGCAGCGTGCCGTGAGGGTGCGGCAGGCGGCTTCCAGGTGCGAGATGCTCTTGTGGAGGCTGTGGACGATGATCGGTTCGAAGGCGTTGAGCTGGAGCTGCCCGGCTTCGGCGGCCATGGTGATGGTGACGTCGTTGCCGATCACCTCGTAGGCCACCTGGGAGACCACTTCCGGGATCACCGGGTTGATCTTGCCGGGCATGATCGAGGAGCCCGACTGCACGGCGGGCAGGTTGATCTCGCCGAACCCGGCGCGCGGGCCGGAGGAGAGCAGCCGCAAGTCGTTGCAGATCTTGGACAGCTTCACAGCCACGCGCTTGAGGACGCCGGAGAGGTGGACGAACGCGCCGACGTCCTGGGTGGCTTCGATGAGGTCGACGGCGGTGACCAGGGGCAGGCCGGTGATCTCGGCGAGGTGCCGGCAGGCCGTTTCGGCGTAGCCGGCGGGAGCGTTCAGGCCGGTACCGATGGCGGTGGCGCCGAGGTTGATTTCGTGGATCAGCAGTTCGGCTTCGGCGAGGCGCAGCCGGTCCTCACCGATCGTGACGGCGTAGGTGCCGAACTCCTGGCCAAGGGTCATGGGGACGGCGTCCTGCAGCTGCGTGCGGCCCATCTTCACCACGGTGCGGAATTCCAGGGCCTTGGAGGCGCAGGCCTCTTCGAGTTCGGCGAGGGCGTCCAGCAGTTCCCGGGCGGCGAAGATGGTGCCCAGCTTCACGGCGGTGGGGTAGACGTCGTTGGTGGACTGGGAGAGGTTGACGTGGTCGTTGGGGTGCAGGCGGGCGTAGTCGCCCTTGGGGTGGCCCAGGATTTCAAGCGCCCGGTTGGCGATCACCTCGTTGGCGTTCATGTTCGACGACGTGCCGGCACCGCCCTGGATGACGTCCACGACGAACTGGTCGGCGAAGTGGCCGTTCATCACGTCGGTGCACGCCTGCCCGATGGCTGTGGCCCGCTCGGCGTCGAGCAGCCCGAGTTCGTGGTTGGTGCGGACGGCGGCAAGTTTCACCGCGGCCAGGCCGCGGACCAGGTGCATGTTGGAGGACAGCGGCTGGCCGGTGATGGGGAAGTTTTCCACGGCGCGAAGCGTGTGGACGCCCCAGTACGCGGCGGCGGGGACGTCGCGGTCGCCCAGGAGGTCGTGCTCGGACCGGGTTTCCGGAACGGCATCAAGGGTGGTCAGGTGGGTGGTCATGGGGTCCTCACGGGGCTTCGTTGACGGGCGGGGAGATGTGTTTTTGGGCGCGGTAGGGCGCGGTGGATGGCACCGCCGGGGCGGAGTCAGGGGTGTGCTGCGGAAAAGCGGGCGAAGGTCAGCCGGTACGGCCTGCTGCGGATTGTTGGCCGCCGGGGACGATAGTGCCGAGGGCACACTCCACCCCGTGCAGGTGCATGGTCATGGCCTGGGACGCGTCCTCGGCGGAGCCGCGTTCGATGGCCTCGAAGATGCGGGCGTGTTCATCGCCCGATTCCTTGCGCCGGTCGGCAACGAGGTTGAGGGTGTTGGACTGGTTCGCCATCGCCTCGCAGATGTCCGAGAGGAATGATTCGAAGACGCCGTTGCCACTGGAGCGGGCGATCGTCACATGGAACTCGGTGTTCAGCTGCACCCACTGCTGGAGGTCATCCGCCTCCGACATTTCGCGGAGGATTTCCCGGAGTGCTTCAAGGTCCTCGTTGGTGCGGCGTTGGGCAGCCAGGCCGGCCGCCGGAACCTCCACGTGGGGGCGGGCCTCCACGAGGGCGCTGGCGGAGTATTTGCCGAGCTTGAGGTCCTGTGCCACTTTGTCGGCGATGACGAATGTTCCCTTGCCGGTGTGGGTGGCGGTCAGGCCGAGCGCCGTGCAGGAACGAAGGGCCTCGCGGACCATGGTGCGGCTGACGCCGTATTGCTTGGCCAGCGACGCCTCAGAGTCCAGCCGGGTGCCGACAGGGATCTTGCCGGCTTCGATGGCACCGCGGAGGGAAGCGAAAACCGCTTCGGCCGCGCCAACGCGTACGACTCGGTCTTGTCTAGCTGTCCAGCTGTCCAACAGGTCCATGTAATGAGCATGGCACTAGTCACACGTCGTGTCAACGCGCGGCCGGAGTGTTGCCGAAAATGGGGCCTTAGGTGGTTTCGCCGGGGACGATTTTCACCACCGGCGGCGGGTAGTAGGCGTGCTGGGCTGCGTCCTTCTGGTCCAGTTCATCAAGGTCAGCCGCGATCCGCGCCATGAGCGCAGCGTTCTCCATGAGGACCGTTGTCAGCCTGGGGGAGACCAGCTGTCCCACCTCCGTTGCGTCCACGCCGACCACCGAAAGGTCACCCGGCGTTTCAAGGCCGAGCGCGCGCCCGGCCGCCAGTACTGCGATGGCAACGTCGTCGTTGTAGCAGCCCACCCCCATCGGGGAGCCATCAGCCGCGAAGGCTTTGAGGGCCGCTTTCGCGCCGGCGAGCCGGAGGGGAATGTCCAGGCGTTCCGGCGTCGGCAGGCCGTGGGCGTGGGCGGCGGCTTTCATTCCCTCATAGCGCGGGGGCCCGAAAGGGTCCTGCCGCTCGTCCACCAGCGCGGCGAAGGCGAGGCGGCGGGGCCCGCCGCGGAGCAGTTCCTCTGCCATGGTCCGGCCGACGAGGAAGTTGAGGTCCCCTTCCGGTTCGGGTGACCGCAGGTATCGCGGAATGGCCACTGCTCCGCTAGCCTCAAGTGCTTCGCGGTCTTCGGGGGACAGGACCCCGATGTCCACCACGGCCACCGGCCGGAAGTGCAGGATGGCGGCGAGGGTTTCCGCCGCATCCCGTCCGGCGAAGCGGACCACCACGCTCAGGCCGTGGCGGGCGGCCTGGGTGCTGATGCTGTCCACGAGGTCCTGCAGGTTGCTGCCGAACGTCGTGTTGGGAATGATCACCACAAGGATGTCGCTGCGGCCGGTCACCAGGGCGCGTCCGGCGGGAGAAGGCCTGTACTGCAGTTCGGCGGCGGCCTTGAGCACCTTTTGCCGGGTCTGCTCCGGGAAGCGGGATCCTTGCCCGTTGAGCACGTGGCTTACGGTGGCCCGGGACACCCCGGCTCTCTTGGCGACATCAAAGCTGGTTGGTCGCTTGTTCGGTTTCGTCTCCGCTGTCACAGTCAGATCATCGCATAGATCATGTTGACACGTGATACTGATGCCCTTGACGTACCTCGATTCCGGGCGTATCGTACAACCAAATGGTTGTAGATCAGATGAGTGATGCCGACGTCGACCGCCTTTTCCAGGCGTTCTCCGATGCCACCCGCCGGGACATTGTCCGCAGGGTCACGGTGGCTGAGTATTCGGTGTCCGGCCTCGCGGGCCTCTATGCCATGAGTTTCGCCGCCGTCCAGAAGCATGTGGCGGTATTGGAGCGCGCCTCCCTTGTTACCAAGGAGAAGCGTGGAAGGGAGCAGATCGTGCGGGGCAACCATGAAGGCCTGCAGGAAGCCCGGCGGCTGCTCGATGAGTATGAGGCGATCTGGCGGCAGCGCGTCAGCCGGATCGCGGACATTCTGGCTGAAGGATAGGAAAGGTTGCGCAATGCCTGTTATCAGTTCCACCAAGAATCTCGAGGCACTCAGCTTGACCCTCGTGGCGGAGTTCGACGCCGGCGTCGAGCGCGTCTGGCAGGTCTGGGAAGACCCGCGCCAGCTGGAGCGCTGGTGGGGTCCGCCAAACTATCCGGCCACGTTTGAGCGGTTCGACTTCCAGCCCGGCGGGGCGGCCGACTATTACATGACCACGCCCGAAGGTGGGAGGCCCCGCGGCTGGTGGAAATTCACCACCATCGAGGCGCCTCGGAAGCTCGAGTTCGATGACGGTTTCGCGGACGACGACGGCGCTCCCGTGGATGCCATGGGGAGCGCCCACGCCACGGTTACCCTCGAGGACGCCGGCGGGCGTACGCGGATGACCATCATGTCCACGTTCGATTCCGAAGAGCAGATGGAAGAGATGGTGAAGATGGGCATGGAGGAAGGCATGAAGGAGGCGGCGGGCCAGATCGACGCCGTCCTTGCCGAGCACGCACACGCCTGACCGGCGCCGCTCACTGCACCAGAACTACCGGTAACAGCACAAAACGCGAGAGTGCGACGGCGGTGATCTTCCGCCGTCGTACTCTGCTGTCAGGCGCCGATGCAGCCCGGCCGCAACCTCTGGAGCCGTAGCATCGGGCCAGGACGACGACGTCCACATAACCAGCAAGGGGTTTTGTATGACGAGAATGCTGATTATTGGTCCGCCCGGTTCCGGCAAGGGAACGCAGGCTGAACGGATCTCCGAACGCCTCGGCGTAGTGGCGATTTCAACGGGAGATATTTTCCGCGCCCATGTCAAGGGTGGGACGCCGCTGGGTGTCGAGGCCACGAGGTATATGGATGCCGGCGATTTCGTGCCGGACAGTGTCACTAACGAAATGGTCCGGAACCGCCTGAGCCAGGACGACGCCGGCAACGGCTTCGTGCTGGACGGCTACCCGCGCACCGTGGCCCAGGTGGATTACCTGGACGCGATCCTCGCAGCCGGTGAGCAGGAACTCGGAGTGGTCCTCCAGCTCACTGCCGACGACGCGGAACTGGTCTCCCGGCTGCTCGGCAGGGCCAGGGAGACCGGCCGCAGCGACGACAACGAAAGCGTCATCCGCCACCGGCTGGACCTGTACCACCAGCAGACCGAGGCCGTGGTGGCCAGGTATGCCGGGCGCGGGATCCTGGCCCAGGTGGACGGGATCGGCGGGATCGACGACGTCACGGACAGGGTCCTGGCCTGCATAGGCAACGTGCTCGGGGCGCCCGTCGACGGACGGTAGCAGCAGCAACGGAAAGGACGACGGCGGGACTTCCCGCCGTCGTCCTTTCTACGTCAGGCGGGCGACGCTCCGCCGTGTGGGGCGGCGCACGGCGCCGTCAGAGAAGAGTTCCGGGGTTGATTCCTGGATGCGCTGAACGTCCTCGAAGACGCCCCGCAGGTGAAGGCGCAAGGAGCTGTCGGCATCCGTCATGTTGTTCGCCTCCAGTGCGTCCACCACTGCGGTGTGCTGCTGTATGAGGGTTGAGATGGGCCTTGTGTCCAGCAGGCTCAGGCGCCGGGCGCGGTCCAGGTGCGCCTTGGCCGAGTTGACGGCGGCCCAGGCAGACTCGTGGCCCGCCAGGCGCAGCAGTTCGCGGTGGAAGTCCTCGTCCAGACGGAAGAATTCCTCCACATCGCCGCTGGCCTCGGCTCCGGACTGGTCCCGCAGGATCTCGCGCAGGCCCGCGAGTCCCGCCGCGTCAACGGCAACGTCCTTCAGGGACGCACACTCGATGGCTTCGCGGACGAACTGTGCCTCGGACACCCGCCCCAAATCCACGAGGGAAACGAACGAGCCGATCTGGGGAAAGACCTGGACCAGTCCCTCCTCCCGCAGGAGGATCAGGCTCTCACGCACCGGAGTGCGGCTCACGCCCAGTTCCTGCGACAGCTCATTCTCCGAGAGCGGCTCGCCCGGGGGGAGCTGCAGGGAAATGATGCGACGCCGAAGCGTTTCCAGGGTCTGATCCCGGACGGACAGTCGCGGAGGCTGTCCCTTGCCACGTTTTTCGGTTGCCATGGCTCCAGTCTATTACTCTTGACACACTAGAATGGTAGTGCTTGTATGGTAGTAGTCAACGGGTGCTGCCGGTCACAACAACAGACCTTCAGCCCAGCCTCTTCCGTTCTTCTCCCCTCCGTTTTTCATCGCCTGCAAAGGAGCATCAGATGACTGAGAGCATCTCGCCGCCCACCACTAAGCCGGAAACGAAACCCACCCGTGAACTGGCCAAAGTCGCCGTTTCCGGCTGGCTGGGAACTGCCATGGAATTCATGGACTTCCAGCTGTATTCGCTGGCGGCAGCCATCGTCTTCAACAAACTCTTCTTTCCCGAGGTCAGCCCGATCATCGGCCTGATAGCCGCCATGGCAACCTATGGCGTGGGCTACGTTGCCCGGCTCGCCGGCGCTGTGTACTTCGGCCGCATGGGCGACAGGATCGGCCGCAAGAAGGTCCTGTTCATCACTATCGCCCTCATGGGGGCGTCCACCACGCTTATCGGCGTTCTGCCCACCTACGCGATGATCGGTATCTGGGCGCCCATCTTCCTGGTCGCGCTTCGCCTGATGCAGGGCTTCGGCGCCGGCGCCGAGATCGCCGGAGCCACGGTAATGCTGGCTGAGTTCGCGCCCACCCGCCGCCGCGGCCTCATCTCGTCCCTCGTATGCCTCGGCACGAACTCCGGAACCCTCGCAGCATCTGCCATCTGGGCAATCCTCGTCTCCACCCTGTCTGAAGCGGACCTGCTCAGCTGGGGCTGGCGCATCCCGTTCCTGTTCAGCTTCGTGCTGATGATCTTCGCGGTCTGGGTCCGCCGTTCCCTCAAGGAAAGCCCCGTGTTCGAACAGCGCGCCGACGTGGTGGACGGCGTGGCACTGTCCAAGCGTGAAATCACCGCCGCGGAAGAAATCGCCAGGACCAGCACCATCGAAGCCGCACTGCACCAGCGCAAGGGCAAGGCCTTCCTCATCGCGCTTGGCCTGCGCTTCGGGCAGGCCGGCAACTCCGGACTCGTCCAGACCTTCCTCATCGGCTACCTGGCCACCGTCCTGCTGGTGGACAAGAGCGTCGGCACAACCGCCATCATGTACGGCTCACTGCTCGGCTTCGTGACCATCCCGGTCATGGGCCTGCTCGGTGACCGTTTCGGCCGTCGGCCGCTGTACTTGGCACTGAGCTCGCTCACCGCCCTGTTCGCCATCCCCATGATGCTGATGGTCACCAGCGGAAACACTGTCCTCATCACTGTTGCCATGGTGATCGGCCTCAACCTGGGCGTGCTGAGCCTCTTCGCCATGGAGAGCGTCACCATGGCCGAGTTCTTCGGTGCCCGAACCCGCTTCACCCAGCTCGCGCTGGCCAAGGAAATTGGCGGGATTCTGGCAACCGCCATCGGTCCGCTGCTGGCAGCCACCCTCACCGCAATCACCGGACACTGGTGGCCGCTCGCCGCGATGCTCATCGCTTACTCGCTGATTACACTGATCTCCGCCTTCGTCGGCCCTGAGGTCCGTGGCCGCGATATGGTCCGCCTGGAAGACGCCGTATGAAAGCCGTCGTAGTCCACGGCGCCAACGATCTCCGCATCGACGAACGGCCGGAGCCCGTGGCCGGCCCCGGGGAAGTAGTGCTCGACGTCGAATGGGGCGGCATCTGCGGATCCGACCTTTCGTACTGGCGCCACGGCGCCTCGGGGACGGCGGCGCTGAAGTCGCCGCTGGTCCTGGGCCATGAAGTGGCCGGACGGATCGCCCAGCTCGGCGCCGGCGTCGAAAACCTGCAGATCGGCCAGCCGGTCACCGTCCACCCCGCAGAGCTGGTGGGAAACGGGACCATGCCCGGGCGGCTCAAGGGCCGGACCAACCTCTATCCGCAGATCCGCTATTTCGGCTCGGCGGCCTTCGACCCCCACACCGACGGCGGCTTCAGCGAACGCAAGCTCGCCAGGGCTTCCCAGATCCGGCCGCTGCCCGACGGTGTGGATACGCTCCACGGCGCACTGGCTGAACCACTCGCCGTCGCCATGCACGCTGTCAGCCGGGCCGGTGACCTCACCGGCCGGGACATCCTGGTCAATGGTGCCGGACCCATCGGATGCCTGGTGGTGGCAGCGGCCAAGTACGCCGGAGCCAGGACCGTCATTGCCGCCGACATCAACGACGCGGCGCTGCAGATCGCCGTGGCCATGGGCGCGGACGAGGTCCGGAACGTCTCCGGCGGGGGCAGCCTGCCCGAGGACATGGAGCTCGTCTTCGAGGCTTCGGGCATCCCCGCGGTGCTGGGCGGCATCCTCCGGGCCACTGCACGCGGCGGCACCCTCGTCCAAGTCGGAAACCTGCCGGGAGCCCCGGCCGCGGCCGCCCTGGGTGACCTCGTCACACGGGAAATCACCTGGATCGGTTCCTACCGTTTCGTGGACGAGATCAGCGACGCGCTCCGCGCCATGGCCGCAGGCCTGGACGTATCCCCGGTCATCACGCACAAGTTCGGCATCGACCAGGCAGCCGAAGCCATGCGGGTCTTCGGCGACCCTGCCGCCGGCAGCAGCAAGGTCATGCTGAAACTCAGCTGACCCCGGCCACTCCTCCAACTGAGTAGCACCCCATCCCACACACCTGAAGGACCAACCAGTGAAGATCACCGACGCACGGGTAGTGGTTTCGTCGCCAGGACGGAATTACGTCACGCTCGTTATTGAAACCGAGGACGGCATCACCGGCATCGGCGACGCCACCCTCAACGGCCGCGAGCTGGCCGTGGCGTCATACCTGTCCGAGCACCTCTGCCCGCTGCTGATCGGCCGCGACGCGCGCCGTATTGAGGACGCCTGGCAGTACTTCTACAAGGGGGCCTACTGGCGCCGCGGACCGGTGACCATGACGGCGATCGCCGCCATCGACGTCGCACTGTGGGACATCAAGGGCAAGGCCGCCGGCATGCCGGTGTACGAACTCCTCGGCGGGGCAGCCCGCGAAGGTGTGATGGTCTACGGCCACGCCAGCGGAGCCACGCTGCAGGACCTGAGCGCCGACTTCCAGCACCACCTGGACCTCGGCTACAAAGCCATCCGCGTTCAGGCGGCGGTCCCTGGGCTGGACAAAACCTACGGCATCGCGCCGGTGGACGGGAAGATGTACGAACCCGCCAGCGGCAACGTCCCGCAGGAGGACACCTGGGAGACCTCGGCCTACCTGGATTTCGCGCCGAAGATGATGGCCCACGTCCGCGAAGAGTTTGGCTACGGGGTCCACGTCCTCCACGACGTGCACCACCGCCTGTCCCCGATCGAGGCGGGACGGCTGGGCGCGTCACTGGAGCAGTTCCGGCCGTTCTGGATCGAGGATCCGACGCCGGCCGAGGACCAGTCGGCCTTCCGCCTGATCCGCCAGCACACCACCACTCCCATCGCGGTGGGTGAGGTGTTCAACTCGATCTGGGATTGCCAGCAGCTGATCACCGAACGGCTCATCGACTACATCCGCACCTCCGTGTCACACTCGGGCGGCATCACCCACCTGCGCCGCATCTTCTCCCTCGCGGACCTGTACGGCGTGCGCTCCGGATCGCACGGCGCCGGTGATCTTTCGCCGGCCTCATTAGCGGCAGCTCTGCACGTGGACATGAGCATCCCGAACTTCGGTATCCAGGAATACATGGGGCACCGGGAGCCTGCCAACGAGGTTTTCACCACGTCCTACAGCTTCAACGACGGCTACATGCACCCCGGGGACGCCCCCGGCATCGGCGTGGAGTTCAACGAGGAAGCTGCCGCCCGTTTCCCGTTCGACCCGAAATACCTGCCCATTAACAGGCGGCTCGACGGATCGGTGCATGACTGGTGAGCAACCCAAACCAAGAATCCTCCGCCCCGTTCGACGTCGTGGTGATGGGCGAGATCCTCGTTGAGGTGGCCACGGACGTGGCCTTCGCCCACGGCGTGCCCGCGCAGCTCGGCATTTCCGGGGACGCCCTCAATGTTGCGGCCGCGGCGGCGGCGGCCGGCGCCCGCGTGGGTCTGCTGTCGGTAGTGACCGACGACGACCTCGGCAAGGCGATCGCCGCCCGGATCGTGGAACTGGGCGTGTCCGCGGACCTGCTGACGTACCGGACCGGGCAGCAGGGCGTCTACCTGGTGCACTGCGACCCCGACGGGCAACGCGAGTTCTCTTACGCCCGCAGCGGCAGCGTTGGATCCAGCCTTGGCCCCGACGACGTCGATCCGGCAGTGTTTTCGGCTGCGGGCGCCGTGGTGGCGGGCGGCATCGCGTGCGCCATTTCGGAGTCGTCCCGTGCAGCCGTTTTGAAGGCAGCCGCGCTGGCCAAGCGCTTTGTGTTCGATCCCAATTTCCGCCCCCGGCTCACGTCCGTGGAGGACGCGACGGCGGCACTCCTGCAGCTCGCGCCGCGCGCGTTCCTGGTCACGCCGTCGTTTCCCGGCGAAACCTCAGCACTCCTGGGCTGCTCCACCGCGGCCGAGGCCGCGGCCAGGCTGCGTGGCCTCGGCGCGGTGAACGTGGCCGTGACCTGCGGCGCAGAGGGCGTCCAGCTGGAAGGCGAAGGCCAGGACAGCACCTGGATCAACTCCATACCCGCCCCCGCGGTGGTGGACCAGACCGGGGCGGGCGACGCGTTCGTCGGTACCCTGACCGCCCGGATCGTCCTGGGCGACAGCCTCCCCGTGGCGGCCCGCTATGGTGCGGCGGCGGCGTCGCTGGTGGTGGGCGGCAAGGGCGGCACGGGCTTCATTCCCACCCTGGCGCAGACCCGCGCCCACGCAGGAACTGCCGTCTCCGGTCTTGCCCTCGAAGGAGCAGAGCCATCACACGCCTGAACGCAGCCTCCCTCGCCGCCAACGGCGCCCACAGGCCGCTGCTGGTTCCCGGCACGCTTCGGCCCGGCATTGTCCACCTCGGCCTGGGCGCCTTCGCCCGGGCCCACACGGCGGTGTTCACCGAAAACGCCATGCTCGCCACCGGTTCCTCGGACTGGGGGATCGTTGGGGTGACCCAGCGTTCGGACACGGTGGCGCGCCAACTGGCGCCGCAGGACGGACTGTTCACCGTGGCGGAGCGGGGCAGCGGCGCCGCGCCCCTCCGTGTGGTGTGCAGCATCGTGGAAGCCATCTCCGGCAGGGACCATCCGGAAAAAGTCGTGGACCGGATCGCCGCGGCCACCACGCAGGTGGTCACGCTGACCGTCACGGAAAAGGGCTACCGGATTGATCCGCACACCGGGTCGCTCAACACGGCCGACCCCCAGGTGCATGCCGACCTTGACGGCCAGCCGCCGCAGACAGCCATCGGGCAGATTGCCCGCGGCATCCAGCATCGGGCCCGTACCGGCGCAGGCCCGCTCACCGTCGTCTCGTGCGACAACCTGCCGGGTAACGGCGAGCTGACCGGAACCCTGGTCCGGGCGTTCGCAGCCGCCCTTCCTGACGCTGAGTCGGGGCCCCTGCTCGCCTGGCTGGATGCCAACGTGACCTTCCCGTCCACCATGGTGGACCGGATGGTGCCGGCCACCACCGACGGCGACCTTGCCGCCGTCGAACATGAACTCGGCCTCCGGGACGAAGCCGCCGTGGTGGCGGAACCTTTCATGCAGTGGGTCATCGAGGATAACTTCGCCGCCGGGAGGCCGGCCTGGGAGGAAGCCGGAGCACTGTTCAGCAACGACGTCGCTGCGTGGGAGGCAGCCAAGCTGCGCCTGCTCAACGCCAGCCATTCGATGCTCGCCTACCTTGGCCTGGCCACCGGCAGGGAGACCATCGCCGACGCCGTGGGGGAGGACTCCTTCCGCACGGCGTGCCGGCTGATGCTGGCCGAGGACGCACTCCCCACCATCAGCCTGCCCCAGGGCCTGGACGGCTCAACGTACTGTGCGCAGGTCCTGGACCGCTTCGCCAACCCGGCCCTGGGACACACCACGGCAAAGGTGGGCAGCGACGGCTCGCAGAAGATCGGCCTCCGTCTGCTGACCACGGTCCGTGCAAACCTCGACGCCGGACGCGAACCCACGTGGGCCGCTCTCGCCGTGGCCGCGTGGATGCACCATGTGGCCACCACCGCCGGTGACGGGCTGAACGACCCCCTCGCGGCGGATCTCCAGGCAGCACTCCCGGCGGAGCGTTCCGCAGCCACCGTGGTGCCGGCGCTGCTCGGCGTGCGCAGCATTTTCGACGCCGGGCTCGCGGCCAACACCACCTTCACGGACCTGCTGACGCACTGGTACCGCATCATCGACACCACCGGGCTGGACGGCCTGAGAAAAGAGATCACCCATGGCTGACGCAACCAGCGTCCTGCACGTTTCCCCTGTTATTCCCGTCGTCACCATCGCCGACCCGCAGCACGCCGTTCCCGTGGCCAGGGCACTGGCCGACGGCGGCGTCCGGATCATCG
This sequence comes from Arthrobacter sp. BE255, assembly GCF_031457335.1. Classification (NCBI taxonomy): domain Bacteria; kingdom Bacillati; phylum Actinomycetota; class Actinomycetes; order Micrococcales; family Micrococcaceae; genus Arthrobacter; species Arthrobacter sp. BE255. The sequence continues at coordinate 149,786 of NZ_JAVDWK010000012.1, forward strand.
AGCTGACGCTGCGGACGGACAGCGCCCTCGAATCCATGAAGCGTATCGCCGACGAAGTCCCTGACATCCTGCTCGGCGCCGGCACCATCCTGACGCCCGGCCAGGCCGACGCCGCGGTAGCGGCCGGGGCCCAGTTCCTGGTGAGCCCCGGCGTCACGCCGTCCCTGCTGGACCACATGCTGCAGCTCGAAGTCCCGGTGCTCCCGGGGGTGGCGACCGTGGGCGAAGTGATGGCGGTCCTGGAGCGGGGCATCACGGCCATGAAGTTCTTCCCGGCGGGCCCGGCCGGCGGGCCGGACTACCTCGCCGCCATCGGAGCGCCCATCCCGCAGGTGCAGTTCTGCCCCACGGGAGGGGTGAGCCTGGAATCCGCTCCGGGCTACCTGTCGCTGCCGAATGTCTCGTGCGTTGGCGGCAGCTGGCTGACTCCGCGCGCGGCCGTCGACGCCGAGGACTGGAAGCAGATCACGCGACTCGCGCAGGGGGCTGCCGCGCTCGGCAAGCACTGAGCAGACCGGCGATTTTCCGGTGCTAAGGAGATGGGACACGGCCGGACATGCGCCGTGGAACCCGGGGCTGAGGTTATCCACATAGGGTATTTGCTTCGCGGTTTTTGTGGGTGCCTCGCAGGATGATGGGGGTATGGGAAGCGGAACGGCAGTGGATTCGATGGAGGCCATGATGGCTTCCATGGCTGCGCTTGCGGTGTTGGCGGCCCGCAGTGAGGGCCGCTCTGAGTGCACCGGCCAGGACCCGCTGCGTGACCAGGCGGATGCATGCCTGGAAGGACTTGAAGTGACGGCCCGGCTGGAGGCCATGCTTGCCGCCAGGAAGGTGCGTTTCACCGCGGGGTTTGCCAACGTAACCCGGGCTATGTCCCCTCCGGAAGAGCTTCCGCATCAGCGCCTGGCCCGGGAGATGGGCGTCGTCGCGGAGGTCGCCTGCGCACTGACGGTGAGCGAACGGAGCGCATCAGCACTCCTGGCCGAATCCCATCAACTCACCACCACACTCCCGCTGACCCAGGCCGCTTTGGAGCAGGGGTCGATGTCGTTCCAGCACGCGAGGGTCATGGTCGACGAGGCCGGCAGCCTGGACCCGGCCGGTGCCGCGGCGTTGGAGGCTCATTTCCTGGACCCTGACGCGCCCAACCCCGCCATGCGCCCGGCCGGTGAGCTGGTCCCGTCGCGGTTCCGGCAGAAGGCCAGGACGTGGCGGGAACGGCATCACCCGGTCAGCATCGAGAAACGCCATGCCAAGTGTGTCCTGGACCGGCGGCTGGAGTACGTCCCGGACCGGGATGGGATGGCCTGGCTCTCCGCGTACCTGCCCGCGGATCAGGCTGCCGGGATCTGGAACGGCGTCACCGCCACAGCACGGGCCCTGCAGGGCCCCGCCGAGGACCGGACCATGACCCAACTACGCGCCGACGTCGCCGCGAAACTGCTCCTCAGCGCCGGCATCACCACCAGCAGGCCGACGGACGGCAGCGCAGATGCCGCGGCCGCCAGTTCCGACGCTGATGGCGTGGCTGGTGGCGCTCCGGCCACCGGCGCCAGCACCAGCACCAGCACCAGCACCAGCGCGAGCACGAGCACGAGCAATGATGGCGTGGCTGGTGGCGTTCAGGCCACCGACACGGCTACGGGCAGTGATGGCGTGGCCGTCCTGGTTCCGGCCACGGACGGGGTCGATGCGGGCCGTGTTCCGTTTCCGGCGGCGCAGGTCCTGGTGACGGTGCCGGTCTTTGCCTTGATGGGCCTCACGGACGAACCGGCCGATCTCGACGGCTACGGGCCCGTCCCCGCCTCGATGGCGCGGAAGCTGGTCGCGGACGGGGCGTTCTCGTTCCGCCGGGTCCTGCTTGATCCGCGGGACGGGGCGCCGCTGGAAATCGGACGGGAAAGCTACCGGATCCCCCCGGCGATGCGCCAATGGCTGCGGCTCCGGGACGGGAAATGTTCGTTCCCCGGCTGCAGCAACCAATCCCTGGACAACGAAGCCGACCACCTCCTCGCCTGGGCCCACGGCGGCACCACCGGCATCACCAACCTTGAGTCACTGTGCCCCAAACACCACCGGCTCAAACACACCACAGCCTGGACACCCACCGAAGCCACCAAAGACCAACCACCCGGCTGGACCTCACCCACCGGCCGCCACTACCACAGCGAACACCCCGACTGGGAACCACCCCAATGGCCGCGCCAAATCCTGGACCGACTGGCGCGCCACGAACCAGACCCGGCCCTCCCCGACGGCAGGCTGCCTGACGAAGCACTGCCTGACGAAGCACTGCCTGACGAAGCACTGCCTGAAGGCACGCTCCGTGACGAAGCGCTGATCGAACGATCCTTTGCGGAATTACAGGCAACCACCTGAGCGCCGCGCTGCCCCCGGGAATGGACGTGATGGCGGGATTCGAACCCGCGTCAGCGGTTCTGCAGACCGCTCCCTGGCCTCTCGGGCACATCACGTAGCAGTAGCCTAAGCACCCGCCGCGGTATTGTCCCGCTCTGTTAACCAGTCCTGCGGACCATTGCACACGACGACGTTTGGCGACGCAGGATGAACGGCCAGGGCCGGTTCGACACACTCCGACGCCGGACTGAATGTGCTGGTCAGATGCCCCTTTCGTTACCCCATGCTTCGGGCCGTGAAGCCAAGTTTCGCTGCGCGTCGGCGCGTTTCACCCCCGGTTGAAAGGGGCGTGGACGGGTGGTTGGTTTGAATTATCGGCCTTGAAAGGAAAAGAACATGACGGAACATTTTGACCTCACCCCCCAGCGCCTGCGTCACGTCCTGGGCCACTTTGCCTCCGGCCTGACGGTGATCACCGCGGCTACGGACAACGGCCCGGCCGGGTTCACCTGCCAGTCCTTCTCCTCCCTTTCGCTGGATCCGGCCCTGGTCACCTTCAGCCCCGCCCGCAGCTCCAGCACCTGGCCCCAACTCCGGAAAGCCGGGCGGTTCACAGTGAACATCCTGCCCGCCGGGCACCAGCACCTCGCCGCCCAGTTCGCCCGCTCCGGAACCGACAAGTTTGCCGGGGTCGACTACACCGCCTCGCCGCTCGGCAACCCTGTCCTGGACCAGGCCCTCGCGTGGGTGGACTGCGAGCTGCACGAGGAATACGACGGCGGCGACCACACCATCGTGGTGGGCGCGGTGCACGCACTCGGCGCAAGGGACGGCGCCGAGCCGCTGCTCTTCTTCAAGGGCGGGTACTTCGAGGGCGTGCCGTCCCGGGCCAAGCTGCTGGAGAGCGTTGCATGACACCGGTCAAGTCAGGCTCCCGAAGACGGGGCCGGCGCCCCCTCGCACGGGAGTCGGACACCGGGCGGGGCCTGGACCCTAAACACGACGCTGGACCCGACGGCGGCCAGGACCACCCCGCCCAGGACTGGTCCGACATCGACGTGGGGTCAACCGTCAGCGTCACGCCTCCGGCAGGGCCTCCCTACCTTGGCCGGGTCGATGCCAAAACGCCCGACGCCGGAATTGTCTGGGTGCTCAGCCTGGAAGGATCCGGCCGCCAGATGCTTGGCAACACCGACGGTGTCAGCCTGCTTCCTGCAGCCGGATGGCCCTCATGACCATCGTCCTGGTTCTGGGCGCCTTCTGCGTGCTCCTGACCGCCGGCGTCCTGTGGGCGGCCGCGCCGCTGCTGCACCCGGCACGGGACCGCGCCGCGGCCGACCGCGGGCACACCGCCGTCGAGTATTGGCCCATCTATTCCTGAAGGAAGTACCAGCATGATCGGGACCCTCACCCGCCGGATCCAAATGATCTGCGGCGACGAGCTCTCCTTGCTACGCCGGCAGATGTACGCGCTCGCCTGGCAGGACATCCACGAAGGTGCAGTGGAGGGTGCGGCCACGGCCATGGCCCGCAAGCCCTCCTGCGTGAACCACGGCGTCAGCGTTGACGTGGTGTGCTTCGCCCTGCGCCCCAGCAACGAGGACGCAACGTTCATGATTTCAGTGGCGATGCACGTGCATCCCGACCGGCGGTCCGGCGACGTGTACTGGGAGGAAGCCGACGCCTGGGCGCACGCCGTCGCGGGCCATGAGTGGTTCAGGGTGGAGCCGCGCGGCAGGCTGGAAAACCCCGGCAGCAGGGTCTTCCACTATGCCCTGACCGAGGATGGCTCCCCGGCCCAGGAAGCGCCGTTGGCTGAGGTATCGTCCACCTGACCCGCAGTCTCTACCTGCAGGGCATTCTCCGCCTGGCCCGGAGTCGCCGACGGAAACGCGGGGACCGCGGCCACCGCGGCCACGATCCTGCCGTCCACCAGCACAGCCAGTAGTTCGCCGTCCAGCGACAAACCCGCCGAGCCGCCCGTCGGCGTTGGAAGGTCCGCAATGGGGGTACCCGCGCCAACAGGAGTGAACGGAATCCCGTGCAGTGCCGCAGGTTCACCGGCAGAGCGCGGGTCGCGCTCGAGCGCCGCCTGGAGGGAGCGCTGCGTCACGGCAGCCACGGCCTCGCGAGGATGGACGGTCCCGAAGGTGGCGCCCCGGTCCAGCGCCAGGAAAACCACTTCGTCGGCCGGTACGCCGCGCCGGTGAAGTTCGTCGCTTGCGTGGCGGACGGAAGAGTCCGCGGCCAGGAGATGCACCCCCGGGATTTGATCCCCAGCCGCCGGGGCGGGCAGCAGCGACCTGACTGTTTCGGATGCGTCCGACGGCTCGGCGAACCCTGTGGAGGTGAGCCAGCCGTCGTCGAAATAGGTGGAGAGGTAGTTGCGCCCCGAGTCCGGGATGATCACCACCACCGTGTGGCTTTCATCGAGCTCTTCGGCGAGGCGCAGTGCGGCGGCCAGAGCGGTTCCGGAGGTGCCGCCGATAAGCAGGCCCTCTTCACGCGCTGCGCGGCGTGCAGTGAGAATGGAATCCCTGTCACTGACGCGGAAGTAGCGGTCCACCAGGGCCGTGTCGAAGGCCTGCGGCCAGATGTCCTCAGTGGTATCCGGGTGCAGGGCGTGGCCGGCCCCTTCAACGTACTTGGCCGCACCGTCGCCGCCGCCGTAGGTGGAGTGGTCGGGGTCGGCCGCGACAACCTGCACAGTTCCGCGGCTGGCGGCTTTGAGGAACCGGGCGGTGCCGGAGATCGTCCCGCCCGTGCCCACGCTGGCCACAAGATGGGTGACACCGCCTGCAGTGTCGCGCCAGATTTCGGGTCCGGTGGATTCGTAGTGCGCCGCTGGATTGGCGGGGTTGTCGTACTGCTGCGCCAGCCAGGCCCCGGGTGTGTTGGCGGCGAAGGCTGCTGCCCGGTTGGCCAGGTGGTCCGCGTGGCTGCGCGGCACGAAGTCACCCACCAGGTGCACCTCGGCGCCATAGGCACGCAACAGCCGGATCTTCTCTGCGGCCGTTGACGCCGGGGCAAACACGACGGCGCGGTAGCCCAGGTGCGCGGCCACCAGGCTCAGGCCGATTCCGGTGTTGCCGCTGGTTCCCTCCACCACGGTGCCTCCGGGAGCCAGGAGGCCGTCCCGCTCGGCGGCCCGGATCATGGACAGGGCGGCGCGGTCCTTGACGCTGCCGCCAATGTTTTGGAACTCCAGCTTGGCGTAGATCGCGGGCCGCAGTCCCGTCCCGAGCCGCCGGAGCCGCAGCAGGGGAGTCTCTCCAATGGCATCAAGCACCGACTCGTAAATGGTCATGGGCACACGTTAAGGCCCGGAACCGCCGGCCCCAAAAGGGCTTAACGTGCGTTGCCCCGGGTGTCGGTTTGTGAGCTGGAGTGTCGGATTTTCGCGCCGCAGGAGACACATTACGACGCCGGCGCAACGGATTCCGTCACCGGCGGTAACGGCGGTTAATCCGGTGTCTCGTGATGCAGGCCAGGCCCATAACCGGCCCTAAAGTCCGGTTATGGGGTGGACGGCAACAGACTCGATGACGGCAAACGCAGGGTCGCAACACGCAGGATCAGCCGGCGGTGGGCCAGTCGCCGGGCGGACGCTGCCCGAACCACCCAGACGGCCCGGACCCGCCAGTCCGCGTGCCGCCCGCGCCGCACTGTGGCTGTGCCTCGGCGCCGGCTTCATCACCCTCCTGGACCAGTCCGTCTTCATTCTGGCCGTGCCCGCCATGGCGGCAGGGCTCGGCGCGGACGCCGCCCAGGTGCAGTGGATCCTGGCCAGCTATTCGTTGGCGTTCGGTGTGGCACTGGTTCCGGCAGGCAGGCTGGGGGACATCCTGGGACGCAGGCCGCTGTTCGTCGCCGGCATCGCCGTGTTCGGCGTCTTCAGCCTGGTGGGCGGCCTCGCGTCCGATCCCTGGGTGGTGATCGCGGCCCGGCTCCTGCAGGGACTGGGCGCAGGGACGCTCAACCCGCAGGTCCTGGGCTTCCTTCAGGATCTGTATGCCGGGCCGCAGCGGGCCAGGGCACTGGGGTTCTACGCGGCGGCCGGGGGCTTCGCCGCCGTCTGCGGCCCGCTGATCGGCGGCGTGCTGTTGTCAGCGGCAGCGCCGGACGCCGGGTGGCGGCTGCTGTTCCTGGTCAACGTTCCCCTGGTGCTCGTCCTGGTGCCGCTGGCCCTCAGATTCCTGCCCCGTGCCCGGCAAACCGACCCCGAGACAAAGGCATCCGCGCCCGGAGCTTCTGGGGGACCGGGCGCCTCCGGGGGACCGGGCGCTTCCCGGGGACCGCGAGCCTCCCTCGAACCCGGGGCACGGCGGACGCGTCCGTCGAATTCCGTCGACGGCGTGGGCGCCCTGCTGCTCGGATCGGTGGTCCTGGCTTTCCTCGCCCCCACGGTGTACGGCAGGCAAGGCTCCCTCCTCGTCTGGATGGCCGCCGGGGCGGGCACACTGCTCTGCTTCGCCTGCTGGGAATTCCTTTACCACCGCCGCGGGCGCACACCCCTGCTCAGCCGGGAACTGGTCCGGTCCACGGGATTCCTTCTGGGCACGGTGGTGGCACTGTCCCAGTTCGGCGTGGGCGCCGCCATGGCCGCCCTGACGGCGTTCTACTTCCTCTCCGGAACCGGCCTCGCCCCGCTGGCAGCCGCCGGAATCCTCGCCCCGCAGGCCGCCGGGATGCTGCTTGCCTCCAGCCTCAGCTGGCGGTTCGTCGGCCGGTTCGGCCGGGCCGGTGTGGTGTTCGCCCTGGCAGCCTCGTTCGGCACCCTGGTGGCCAAAGACCTCGCCGTCCAAGGCCTGGACAGTGCCGCGGCCGCCATAGCGGTTGCTGCCGTGGGCCTGGTCCAGGGCGTTGCCACCGGCCTGGTGGTGGCACCCAACCAGGCACTGACACTTGGCCACGCACCCGGCGGAGCGGCCGGCGTCGCCGCAGGCTTCTACCAGTTGAGCCAGCGTTTCTCCGCAGCGCTCTGTTCTGCGGCCGTTGCCGGCCTGTTCCTCCAGGAGGCCGTCCCCGGCGGCGGATTCCGGGGCGCCTTCCACGACGGAATCGTCCTGTGCTCAGCCCTCACCGCGCTCGCCATCCTTGCAGGCGCCGCCGACTGGATCCGGACAGCGGCGGCCCGGCGGCGGGCCCAACGACACTCCACCCTGAACCAGTCCCAGCCCCACCCCAAAATCCCGCAAACGAGAGAAACCGGATCATGACACCACACGAAACCAGCCAGGCCTCCGGCCTGAAATCCATCAGCTTCCTGACGCCCGGCAACTACCCGGACCACGCCCCGGGCCAGGGTCTGGAGGAAACGCTCCAGCTGTTCGCGCTCGCCGAACGGCTGGGCTACGACGGCGCATGGGTACGCCAGCGCCACCTGGAACACGGGATATCGTCCGCCACCGTCTTCCTGGCCGCGGCGTCGCAGCGCACCTCCCGGATTGAGCTGGGGACCGGGGTCATCCCCATCGGCTATGAAAGTCCGTTCCGCCTCGCCGAGGACATTTCGATGGCGGACGTCCTCTCCGGCGGCCGGCTCCAGATCGGACTGAGCGCCGGCGCCCCTCCGCACGCGGAGCTCATCGCCGGAAAGGTCTTTGACGGCGACTGGCGGGGCTTCGACTTCTCGCACCGCCGGATCGGGCGGCTGCTCGAGTGCCTGGAGGGCCGCTTCATCGGAGACGAGGACACTGTCATCCAGTCCCCGGGAAACACCCAGCGTCCGCGCCTTCAGCCCTACAGTCCGGGCCTGCGCAGCCGCATCTGGTACGGGGCCGGATCGGCCCGGTCAACGGACTGGGCAGCGGCGAGCGGGGTCAACCTGGTGGTCGGAAACATTGTCTCCGGCGAAGCCAGCAACGTGTTCACGGAGGCCCAGGCAGCCAACCTTGGGCGCTACCGGCAGGATTTCCGCGGGACCCAGGCGCCGCGCGTCGTCGTCGGCCGTGTGGTCCTTCCCACGGACGGTGCAGACTCCGCCACGCGTGCCCGCTACCGCGCCTACGCCGAAAGCAGGCATGAGCGTACGCTCCAACCACACGGTGAGCGCCGGACCCTGTTCGCGCCGGACCTGGTGGGCAGTGCCGACGAGATCATCCAGGCTCTGCTCGCCGATCCTGTGACCGCTGCAGCCTCCGAACTGCAGGTCAACCTGCCCTACGAATTCTCCATCGAGGACTACCGGCAGATCGTCACCAGCTTCGCCACCCTGGTCGCGCCGGCGCTCGGATGGCAGCCGCAGTACGCCGCGGCAGCCGCCTAGGCGGCACACAAGTCAGTGGCAGCGCAAAGCCCGGCAGCCGCCGTCGGGATGCCCGGAATGGGCACTACGACGGCGGCTGCCGAGCTTGGGAACGGCGCTAAACCGCCGCCGGTTCGGCAGCCGGCTGCTGCGCCGGCGCGTGCTCCGCGGCCGGTCCGGTGGTGGCCACGCCTGCATCGCGAAGCGCGGGGAAGCCGCCGTCAACGTGCAGCGCCCGGGAGTAGCCCAGCACCTTCAGCTTTTCGACCACGGGCCCTGAGCCTTTGACCGAGCCGCAGAAGACCACAATCTTCTGGTCGGTTCCGGTCACCTGGGAAAGCCGGTCGGACGACTCCGGGCCGAAATCCCGGGCCACGTTCTCACGGTCCACCACCACGGCCCCGGGCACGCTTCCGGTGCTGGCCCGGCCGCCTTCGCTGCGGACGTCGATCAGCAGGACGCCGTCCTCGATGAGCCGGGCCGCTTCCTCCGGGCTGATCAGCTGGGGGTCGTGGGGTGTGTTCTGCTCGCTCATGGGTGCTCCTTTGATAGTTGTTTTGATGATTGGCTGTGCTATCCGAGGCCCCACGCCTCCGCCAGCAGCTGCTGGGAGCGGAGGCGGTGGGCCTGGCTGTGGGTAATGGTTGTGACCAGGAGTTCGTCCGCGCCGGTGACCCGCTGCAGGGCACGCAGCCCGGACACAACGTGCGCCGGGTCCCCGACGAACCTGGTGTCGAGCCGGTCCCGGACCAGGTCATGCCCGGCCGGATCCAGCCGCGGCAACTTTGCCGCATCCTCGGGCGCCGGGTAGGGGATGGCGCCCTTGCCGGACCTGATGCTATGCACCCAGGCTTCGAAGCCGGCGCCGAGGACTCCTGCCTCTGCGGCTGTGGGAGCCACCAGGACGTCGGCGGACACCGCCACGTAAGGCCTGGCCAAGCGACTCGGAGGGCTCAAAATGTGCCCGGTATTCGGCGACGGACTCCAGGACTGCGGAGGGTGCCACGTGGTAGTTGGCCCCGTAGGGTAGACCCAGCTTTCCGGCAAGCCGGGCGCTGGGTCCGGCGCTGGACCCGTGGATCCAGAACTGCGGGGAATGCCCCTGCGCGGGGCGGACCGCCACGCTTTCGCCCTCCGGGCCACGGTACTGGCCGGAGAAGAAGGCAATGACGTCCTGCACGTCGCTTTCGAAGTTGTCCGCGTCCCCGGGAACGCGGCCCAGGAGCTCCGCCTGGAGCCGGAACCTCTCCGGGAAGGCCTTGCCAAAGAGCGGGCGGGGCGGCGGAATGACCAGCCCGTCCAGGTTGCGGTTGCCGGCGCCTGTCGCGGACCCGCCTGGCGCGGACTGGGCTGTCGTGGACCCGGCTGTCGCGGACTGGGCTGCGGCGGCCAGTTCTGCGGACCCCGATGCAGCAGACGGACCCCCCGCGGCAGCAGGATCCTCAGGTTTCGGCACCCCGGACCGGCCAAAGCCCAGGTCAATGCGGCCGGGATACAGGGCCGCAACAGTGCCCACGTTTTCCGCGACCTGGACCGGCCGGTAGTTGCCCAGGATGGTGGCGGCAGTGCCAACACGGATGGTGCTGGTTGCCGCGGCCACCAGAGCCGACAGCACGTGCGGCGCCGCGCCGGCAACACCGGGACTCAGATGGTGCTCAGCCAGCCAGAAGCGCTTATAACCCAGCGCCTCGGCGGAAACGGCCAGCTCAATGCTGTTGCGCAGCGCATCGGCTGCGGTCTTTCCGGCCGGGATGGGGCTGAGGTCAAGGACCGAAAGGGGAACCACAGGAGGCTTAGGCATGGCATGACCCTACGGAGTCACGGCTCGGCGCAAAACCTGGTCCGTCACCGGACTCAACCTCCCGAAACGGCAGGTAATCCGGCCCAAAACTGGTTCATAAATGACGGAATGCAGCGCCGGTTGACGCCGCATTTCCCGGCTTGACGCCGCAAGTCGGGCCGGTTGTGGACGCCCCCGGCAGCCCTCTAGATTCAGGTCCTAGGTCAAGAGACAGCACGCCAAGGACCGGCTGGTGCTGCGGCAACCCTCAGGCATTATGTGGCGGGGTGCTCCGGAAACAGACCTGGCCGCAGCAGCGGCAAGCGAATGTCAAACCGGCCGTCCGCGGCCCCAAAAATAAGGGAACCATGCCTGCCTCACCCACACCCAGTAAGCGTCCTGCTGTGCTCGGTATCGAGCTCGACGGCGACGGCGCGCACCCGGCTGCATGGCGGTTCGCCGCCCACGGGCCGGGGACGCTCCTGAGCGGAAGCCGCATCCGCGAAACCGTCCAGGCGGCGGACATCGCCGGCTTCCATCTCGCCACATTCCGCGATTCACGCACCACCGACACCGCCGGCGCGGGAATTGCCGGACGCATCGACGCCGTCCAGCGGGCGGCGTTCGCCGCCCCGGTGACGCGGTCCCTCGGCCTGGTGCCCGAGGCCGGGGTGCTCTACACCGAGCCGTTCCACGTCGCCACCCAACTGGCCAGCCTGGACTACGCGTCGCATGGCAGGGCAGGCTGGCTTGTCAGCACTGAGAACTCCGGGCAGGAAGCCCGGTCCGTGGGCCGGGGGATCCTTCCGGAAGCTGACGTGCAGCCTGAGGCCGCGGACGTCGTCGAAAGTTCCCGGCGGCTGTGGGACTCCTGGGAGGACGACGCCGTGATCCGTGACGCCGCGACGGGCAGATATCTCGACGCCGACAAGCTGCACTACGCGGACTTTGAGGGCTCCCGGTTCGCCGTGAAAGGCCCGTCCATCATTCCCCGCCCCCTTCAGGGGCAGGTGCCGGTCTTCGCCGCCGCTGCGCTGTTGCCGGCAGTGGAAGCCGACGTGGCACTGGTGTCGGCCGCAACGCCGGAGGGCCTGGCGGCGGCGGTGGCTGCCGCACGCAACGCCGGCGCGCCGCGCACCCTGGTGGAGCTTGACGTGCTGCTGGATGCCCGTGGCCGCCGGGCCTCGGACCGGCTGGCGGACCTCGATGCCCACCAGCCCTGGGCGGGCGGCGCCCGGTATGTGGGCGGTGCCGCCGGAATGGTGGAGCTCCTCGCCGTGCTGTTCAGGGACAGCGACGGCGTCCGGCTCAGTCCCGCGGTCCTGGACACCGATTTGCCGGAACTGGCAGCCGTGGTGCTTCCGGAACTCCGCCGCGCAGGCCTGCTGGCCGCGCCTGCCCCGGGCAGCACGCTGCGTGAATCCTTTGGCTTGCCCCGACCCGCCAACCGCTACGCCGCCGCCGCGGCACTCTAGGGAGACCAAAACATGAGCACTTCGTCCCGTATCGCCGGCGACGGCAAGATCCAGTTCGGCGTCTTCTTCCAGGGCGTCAACCACACCACAGTCTGGCGTGACCCTGACAGCGGGTCCCAGACCGACTTCGAATCCTTCCGCCGGGTGGCCCAGACCGCCGAACGCGGCCTGTTCACAGCCTTCTTCTTCGGCGAAGGGCTGCGCCTGCGCGAACACCTGGGCCGGATCCACGACCTGGATGTCGCCGGCCGGCCGGACGCCCAGACGGCGCTCGCCGCCCTGGCTGCCGTGACGTCGCACATCGGACTGGTGGCCACCCAGAACACCACCTACAACGATCCTGCGGACCTCGCCCACCGGCTGTCCAGCCTCGACCTGCTCTCCGGCGGGCGGGCGGCATGGAACATCGTGACCACGGACAACGCCTGGACCGGCGCCAACTTCCGCCGCGGCGGATTCCTGGCCCACGAGGACCGCTATATCCGCGCCGAGGCCTTCGTCCAGACGGCCAAAGCGATCTGGGACTCCTGGGCTGACGGCGCAATCGCCGGGTCCCGGGACTCCCGCCGCTGGCTCGCTGAGGGCGGCATCACCCCCGTCCGCAGGCAGGACTCGAGCTTCGACGTCGACATCACCGGACGGCTTCCGCGCTCCTCCCAGCAGCACCCGGTGCTGTTCCAGGCCGGGGATTCCGCCACGGGCCGGGACTTCGCCGTCCGGAACGCGGACGTCATCTTCTCCCGGCACGCCGGGCTTGAGGCCGCCAGGAAATTCCGCGAGGACATCGTGGCGCGAACCCTGAAGGCGGGGCGGCCGGCGGACGACGTCAAGATCTTCCCGGGCCAGGAATTCATCCTTGCACCCACAGCCAAGGAAGCGGAAGACAAGCTGCAGTGGGTCCGCGAACGCCAGGTGGGGCCGCAGACCGCGATCGCCTACCTGGAGCAGTTCTGGGGCCGCACCCTCGACGAATACGATCCCGACGGCCCGCTGCCGGACATCGATCCGGTGGTGGAGGTCACCAACGCCACCCGCGGCAACGCCTTCCACGGCAAAAGCGCCAAGGAACTCGCCGCCGAATGGCGGGCCGAAGCCACGGATAAGGGGCTGTCCATCAGGCAGTTCGTGTCCCAGCGGTCAGCCGTGAACGGCCGCGGGCTCGTGGGCTCCTACGACGAGGTGGCCGACCTCCTCGCCGAATATGCCCACACGGGCGCCGTGGACGGGTTCAACATCACGCCCTGGATCATCCCCACCGGCCTGGACGACATCGTCAACCACCTGGTTCCCAGGCTCCAGGAACGCGGCGTCTACCGCACCGAATACGAAGGCACCACCCTCCGCGACAACCTGGGGCTCCGCGCCCCGCTGACCCGCCGCAGCAGGACCCGACGCCAAGAAAGTGAAGACGTAGCATGAACAGCCTGAACCCGTCTGGAACCCAGACATTCCGCAGCGCCCGGAAGTCCGCCGTCGTGGTGGCGTTCCTGGGCGCAGCTTCCCTCCTGCTTTCTGCATGCGGCGGAACGGCCGACGCCGGATCCCAGCAGGGTGCCGACGCCACCCCCGTTGCGGGCGGCAACCTGAACTTCGCCGTTTCCGTGGACCGCGGCTGCATCGATCCGCAGCAGGTGGGCAACAACGACGCCATCGCCATCGCCCGCCAGACGGTAGCGTCGCTGACCTCGCAGGACCCGGCCACGGGTGAAATCGTGCCCTGGCTGGCCGAGAAGTTCGAGGCCAACGCCAACGCCACCAGCTTCACCTTCACCCTCCGTACGGACGCAACCTTTGCCGACGGAGCGCCCATCGACGCGGCATCGGTCAAAACCAACTTTGAAGCGATCAAGGCCCTGGGAGCCAAGGCGACGCTGGGGTCCACGTATCTCAGCGACGTCAGCGCCATCACGGTCAAGGATGCGAGGACGGTGGTGGTGGACTTCTCCAAGCCCAACGCCCAGTTCCTGCAGGCCACGTCCACCTTCACCCTTGGGCTGCTGTCCCCGGCGTCGGCCGCCCTCAGTGAGGCGGACCGCTGCGCCGGCAAATTCTCCGGCTCCGGACCGTTCACCGTGCAGAGCTACACGGTGGACAAGGAAGCTGTCCTCGCCCGCCGGGCAGGCTACGCGTGGCCGGCTTCCACCAACAGCAACAAGGGCGAGGCCTACCTGGACACCGTCACCTTCAAGATCATCCCGGAAGCCGGAAACCGCACAGGCAGCCTGCAGTCTGGCCAGATCGATGCCACCGCGGCCATCTCGGCCGCCGACGCCAAGCTCTTTGACGGCAACGGCTTCTGGAACGAAACCCGGGCCAACCCCGGCGTGGTCTACAACCTGTACTCCAACGAATCCAGCCCCAAGCTCAAGGAAACAGCGGTGCGTCAGGCCATTTCCAAGGCCATCAACCGCGAGGAGATCACGCAGACGCTGCTCACTGAGAACGATCAGCCGGCCAAGGGCGTCCTGTCCCACACCACGCCGTTCTTCAGCGACCTGAGCGACTTGCTGAAGCATAATCCCGAGGGTGCCAGGAAACTGCTGGACGACGCCGGCTGGACGCCCGGGACCGACGGAATCCGCGCCAAGGATGGCCAGAAACTCTCGTTCCTGGTCACCTACTGGCAGTCTCCTAAGGAGGTGCTGGAACTCATCCAGCAGCAGCTGAAGGTTGTGGGCGTGGACCTGCAGCTGAAGTTCACCACCATCGCCGACGTCACGGCAGCTCAGGCCAACAAGGATTACGACTTCTCCTACGGCAACCTGACCCGCAGTGACCCGGACGTGCTCCGGACGGTCTTCGCCTCCAATACGGCCCGGGGCGGCAGCAACCTTCGTGGAGCCCTTCCGGTGGACACCATCCTGGGTGACCAGGCGGCGGCACTGGACAAGGCTGCACGCCAGAAACTGGTGGACGAGGCCCAGGAAGCCCTGATCAAGGATGCGCACTCGATCCCGCTGTATGAGCTGTCCACCACCATCTCGGCCAGCGGGAAGGTCCACGGCCTGAAGTTCGAAGCCTCCAGCCGGCTGGACTTCTACGACGCCTGGCTCAGCAAGTAGCCACCAGATGATCCGTTACATCGGGCAACGTCTCCTCCAGGGGGCCTTTGTGCTCTGGGCCGCGTACACCGTCTCGTTCTTCATCCTCTACCTGCTCCCCGGCGACGCCGTGAGCATCATGGCCAGCGGGGACGAACAGAACGCCGTGGACCCGGCCCTGGTGGAGAAGCTCCGCAGCGAGTACGGGCTCGACCGCCCCATCCACGAGCAATACTTCATCGCCCTGCTCAAAGCCCTCCAGCTCGACTTCGGCGTCTCGATCAAGAACGGCGTGGCCGCCACGCAGGCCGTGGGGGAGGTCCTGCCGGAAACGATCAGGCTCGCCATCGCCGGATTTGCCCTGGCAGTGCTGCTCGGCAGTGCCCTCGCCATTGCGGCAACGTTCAGCCGCAACCGGTGGGTACGGCAGGTGTTCGGCTCGCTGCCGCCCTTGGGGATCGCCCTGCCCACCTTCTGGATCGGGCTGCTCCTGCTGCAGCTGTTCTCGTTCCGCCTGCGGCTCTTCCCCGCCATCGGGAACGACGGCGCCGCGAGCCTGGTGCTGCCGGCGCTCACCCTGGCGATCCCCACCGCAGCCGTGATCGCCCAGCTGCTTTCCCGCAGCCTGCACCAGACCCTGGGCGAACCGTACATCGAACAGATCCGGGCCAAGGGTGCCAGCGAGACGCTCGTCCAGTTCGGCCACGCCCTGCGGAACGCCGCCATTCCCACCCTCACCATGCTGGGCATCCTGGTGGGCAACCTGCTCGCCGGTGCGGTGGTCAGCGAAACGGTGTTTTCCCGCGCCGGCATCGGCCGGCTCACGGTCACGGCCGTCAACAGCCGGGACATTACCGTGGTCCAGACCCTCGTGGTCCTGGCGGCTGCCATCTTTGTGGTCACCAGCCTGGTGGTGGACCTGATCTATCCGCTCGTGGACCCCCGCATCAACGTCGGCAAGACGGCCAAGGCCTAGGAGGCACCATGTCGCAGCAGCTCATCCGGGATCTGGACACCGGCACAGACACCGGCACGGACACCGGCACCACAGGCGATACCGCGGCCGCGCCCAACCCTGCCGCGCCCAAACGCGCGTCCGACCACGCATCCGACCCGGCACCGGACCCGGCGGCCGGCGGAAATGCTCCGGAGGACGAGGGTGGCGGCAAGACGGCGGCCGGTCCCTCGGCGAACCGCACGTTCCTGCGCGCGGGATTGCGGAAGCCTGGATTCCTGAACCTTGACTTCCTGCGCCGGACAACCCGCCAAGGGGTCCGCAACCCCGGACTCGTCCTGGCCATCCTGGTACTTGGCACCGTGCTGCTGTGGGCCGCAGTTCCAGGCCTCTTCAGCCAGTGGCCGCCGGACACCGGCGTGCCCTCCGACCGGCTGGAGCCGCCGTCGGCCACCCACTGGTTCGGCACCGACAGCCTGGGCCGGGACCTCTATTCCCGGGTGGTGCACGGCTCCGCAACCTCGCTGGCGGCCACCGCCGTCGCCGTTGCCGTGGGACTCGTGGCCGGATCCGCGCTGGGCCTGCTGGCCGGAACCGCACGCGGCTGGGTGGACGACGCCACCATGCGCGTCATGGATGTGCTGCTGGCCATTCCCAGCCTGCTGCTCTCCCTGGCCCTGATCACGGTGCTGGGCTTCGGCACGGTGAACATCGCCGTCGCCGTCGGCGTGGCCAGCATCGCCAACTTCGCCCGCATCATGCGGTCCGAGGCCCTGCGCGTGGGGACCGCCGTCTACGTGGAGGCGGCGCGGTCAGGCGGTGTCCGGTGGCACTCCATCCTGCTTCGGCACGTCCTTCCCAACGCGGCCGGTCCGGTGCTGGCACTCTCGGCCCTGGAATTCGGCATGGCAGTCCTCTCCATCTCCTCCCTGAGCTTCCTCGGCTTCGGTGCCCCGCCGCCGGCCTCGGAATGGGGCTCCCTCGTCGCAGGGGGCCGTGACTACCTGGTTGCCGCGTGGTGGCTGGTGACCCTGCCCGGACTGGTGATCGCCGCCGTCGTGCTGTCCGCCAACCGTGTTTCCCAAGCCTTCCTGACCACCGCGAGGACCGCCCCATGACCGCCCCGGCCCCCACTCCCAGCCCGCTGCTCGACGTCGACGGGCTGGACGTCAGCTACATTGTGGACGGCCAGCCGCAGCCGGCCGTCCGAGGCGTTAGTTTCCAGGTCTTTCCCGGCGAAGTGGTGGCCATCGTGGGCGAATCCGGCTCGGGCAAGACCACCACCGCCCACGCCGTCATCAACCTCCTCCCGCAGAACGCGCGCCGCGGCGCCGGAACGGTCCTGTTCGGCGGCGCCGACCTCACGCGCCTGACCGGCAAGGAATGGCAGGGCCTGCGCGGGAAGGAAATCGGCCTGATTCCGCAGGACCCCACGGCGTCGCTGGATCCGCTGCAGAAAGTGGGGGACCAGGTGGCCGAATCGCTGACCATCCACCGGCTGCAGTCCAAGAAGGCCGCGCGCGAGTCCGCGGTGCGCCTGCTGGAGGAAAGCGGCATCCACGACGCCGCCGCCCGGTCGCGCCAGTACCCGCACCAGTTCTCCGGCGGCATGCGGCAGCGTGTGCTGATTGCCGCCGCGCTGGCCGCCAAGCCCAAACTGGTCATCGCGGACGAACCCACCAGCGCCCTGGACGTCACCGTGCAGCGCCAGATCCTGGACAACATCGCGCTGCTGACCGCTGAACGCGGAACGGCGGTGCTGCTGATCACCCACGACCTCGGCGTCGCAGCGGACCGCGCGGACCGGATCATCGTGATGCGCCACGGCCGGATCGTGGAACAGGGCCCCGCCTCGGAGGTCCTGGACAACCCGCAGGAGCCCTACACCCGGGACCTCATCGCTGCAGCCCCGGGACTCACCCCGCGGAGGCTCCGGGGCCACGGCACCGGCCAGGGCGCCTCCGGCGAGCCCGGGCCGGATGTCGCTCCGCTGGTCACGGCCACCTCCCTCCGCAAGGAATTCAGGCTGCCCAGGACACGGGCCGGTGCCGCCAGCATCACGGCCGTGGACGACGTGTCCTTCGACATCCACCACGGCGAAACGCTGTCCCTGGTGGGGGAGTCCGGCTCCGGCAAGAGCACGGTGGCCAGGCTCCTGCTCCGGCTGGAGAAGCCAACGGCCGGCAGCGTGACCTTCGACGGCGTGGACCTCGCGGCAGCCAAAGCCGAACAGCTCAGGCTGCTGCGCCGCCGGTTCCAGGTGGTCTTCCAGAGCCCGTTCGCGTCCCTCGACCCGCGCTTCAGCGTGGCGGACAGCATCGGCGAACCGCTCCGGGCGTTCCGCGACGGCAGCGCGAAGGATCGCGAAGCCAAAGTGGCTGCATTGCTGGACTCGGTGCAGTTGCCGGCCAGCTTCGCCGGCCGCCGGCCGGTGGAACTCTCCGGCGGCCAGCGCCAGCGGGTGGCCATCGCACGCGCCCTCGCACTGGGACCGGACCTGGTGGTCCTGGACGAGGCAGTCTCGGCGCTGGACGTGTCCGTGCAGGCCCAGATCCTGGACCTCCTGGCCGGCCTGCAGGAACGGGACGGCCTGAGCTACCTGTTCATCTCCCACGACCTGGCCGTCGTGGAGCAGATTTCGGACCGCGTCGCCGTGATGCGCGCCGGGAAGCTCGTGGAGATCGGGACCACTGCCGAGGTACTGGGCAGCCCGTCCCACGAATACACGCGGCAGCTGATCAGCGCCATCCCGGGCCGGAAACCCGCACTGGCCTGATCGTGCCGCGCCGTTGCTGCCGGTGGGGGCCGGCAGCACACGCAAGAGGCCGACGGCGGGAGGTCCCGCCGTCGGCCTTCTGCTGACTCAAAGCGCCCTACCCGGGCGAGCCTTGGGGCCTTGCTGAGGGCTCCGGCAGCACCTTCCGGAAGCAGACACTGCCCTCGTCGCCGGCGTAGGGGCCGAAGCCGGGGATCCGGTCCCAGCCTTCACGGGCGTACAGGGCGATCGCCTCCGGCTGCAGGATCCCGGTCTGCAGGACCAGCTCCCGCACGCCCAGGCCGCCGGCGCTCTGCTCCACTTTGGCCAGCGCCTGCTGCGCCAGTGCCCGGCGCCGGAAGCCGGGCGAGACGAAGACGCGTTTGACCTCCCAGTAACCCGGGTTCCGCAGCAGCGCCGCCGTCGCGGCCGGCTTTCCGTCGATGACGGCGATCCACACCGTTTCGATGTCCTCCGCCCGGGGCGGCAGCGGCCTCCGGCGGCCCTGCTCCACAAGCGCCTGGTACCGCGGACGAAGCTCGGCGTCCATCTGGCTGCGCAGCCCTGATGCCCAGCTGTGGTCCCAGCCGGTCTGGACCCAAGACAGTGCCAGGTGCGGCGGGCCACCCTGCAGGGCGGGCGCCGGGGCGCCCTGGTCAATTGATTCTCGAACTGTCACGGTGGTCCCCTACGTCGCGGCAGTGGTGCGGACTGCCTGGCTGTCTTCCTTTGACAGCCACTGTAGGAGCAGCGGCAGACCGGCACCCAGCCGGCCGCGCCCGGCCCGTCACGGCGTGAAATCCGGCGTCAGCGGGCGCAATGAGCGGTCACGTACGGCAACAAAGGGCGCCTCAGCAGGCCTGGGCTGTCCATCGGACCCGTTGAATCCGGCCGCAGACGCTTGAATACTGGAAGTCAGGTTCGGTGCGTTCAGGGGCGGTGGCAGGTGATGGCCGGAGGAGACAGTGCGTTCAGGCGGCGGCTGGAGCGTGGCGCTGAGCTGCGCTCGTACCGCGGTGCGGGAATCAGCGCGGAGGAAGAGGCGCAGCTGGAGGCTGCCGAGGCGGATGAGCGGCAGAAGCGCAGGAAAGTCGATGATGCCAGGAGGGTGGAGTACCTGATCCGCGACGCCATGGCGCAGGGCAAGTTCGACAACCTCAAGTATTCAGGCAAGCCGATTCCCGGCCTGGGGGAGGCCTACGATCCCGACTGGTGGGTCAAGGGCCTGATCCAGCGGGAGAACATCAGCGGCCTGGGGCCCAAGGCAATCCTGCTGCGCACCGAGGACGCCGAACTCGACGCCCGGCTGGACACGCAGTTCACCGAAAAGCAGGTCAGGGACATCCTGAAGGACTTCAACGCCCGCGTCATCGACGCCCGCCGCCAGCTCCAGGGCGGCCCGCCCGTCATCACCAAAACCCGCGACGTCGAAGCGGAAGTGGCGCGCTGGCATGGCCGCCGCGCCGCCCGGGCCGCGGCCCCGCAGCCGGAACCGGAACTGAAGCCGAAGCGCCCCTGGTGGCAGCGGCTGTGGAACGGCACCGGATAGCGGGATGGCGACGGCGGCAATTTCCGCCGTCGTCGGCTCTTGCCAAGCGATACTCAGCGATATATCGTTAAGTATCGCTCGCCACCGTGGTGGGCGGTTGATATCCACTCACCGGAAGGACCGTGCCGCCATGAAAGGCATTTACGAGAACAACAAATTTGCAGAGAATGAACCGCCCCGCGGACGCTTCGGCCGCGGTCACGGCCGCCGTGGGCCCCATGGCCATGGCGGCGGAGGGTTCGGACCCCGCGGCTTCGGCCCTGGCGGCTTTGGGCCGGGCTTTGGTCCGGGGTTCGGGCCGGGCGGTCCGCGTCGGGCCAACCGGGGCGACGTCCGCTCGGCGATCCTCTCGCTGCTGGCGGAGGCGCCGTCAAACGGCTACGGGCTGATCAAGACGATCGCCGAAAAGACCTCCGGAGCCTGGCGCCCCAGCCCGGGCTCGGTGTACCCCACGCTGCAGCAGCTGGTTGATGAGGATCTCATCGTCGCCGTGGGCGAGGGCCGCCGGACCGAATTCACCCTTACGGAGGCCGGCCGCGACTATGTGGCGGAACATGCGGAGGAACTGGCCAACGCCTGGAACACCTCGCGCGACGAAACCGGACCTGCTTTCCACGAGAGCATCGGAAAACTGATGGGGGTCATCCACCAGTTCCGCGGCGCCACGGAGGAACAGCGCACCGCAGCGACCGAGAAGCTCGACGAAACCCGCCGGGCGCTTTACCTCATCCTCGCCGACTGAACTGGACGGACAGGCTCATTCGAAAGTCTGATTCGAAGGTCTGATTCGGGAAGAGGCGGCTACGGCTGCGGCGCGGTCGCCTCGAAGAGCTCGCACAGCGAGTTGTAGTACGCGGTGGTCTGCCCCAGATGCCTCATTCCGATCCGGCCGCAGACCTTCCGGGACGCAGTGTTGGCCGGTGCCGTGACCGCCACAACCCGCCGGAGGCCGCTGGCAAAGGCATACCGCAGGACGGCGCTCCCCGCCTCGGAGGCGTACCCGTGTCCCCAATGGTCCGGGTGGAAGTGCCAGCCGATCTCCGTGTCGCCGGATGCCTGAAGCGGCAGTGACCTGCCGGACGCCGGGATGGACTTCAGCAGCAGGTTTCCCGCCAGCTGGCCGGAATCCTTGAGCTGCACCGCCCAGACGGCGTGCACCGGGTCATCCATCTGCCGCCAGGCGCTGATCCGCTCCTCCGCCTCTGCCGGCTCTGTCATGACGCGGGGAGGATTGCCAATAAACCGCTGCACTTCCCAGCGGGAATACAGGTCGAAGGCGAAGCCGGCATCCTCCGGCTCCCACGGCCGCAGGACCAGCCGGTCGGTCTCAAGGGTCTGCACCCGATCATTTTCGCACCCTCGGCACGCACGACCCCGGACCCCGCGTACCGGTTTGAGTCGCCTTACCGGTATGAGTCCCGGGACTTTTAGGGCGCGGCTGCCGGGGGAGTGGATGCCGGCGGCTCAGGTGCCGGTGCGGGTGGAGATGCAGGTGCCGGTGCAGGTGCAGGTGCAGGTGCGGGACGTGCAGGTGCGGGCGTCGGCGTCGGCGTCGGTTTTGGCGGGGCCACCATGGAAGCAGGCGGCGGCGGGAACGGATCCGCCGGATAGAGAGGCGCCACCGCCAGCATATATTTGACCCATTGCGGGCCGGCGATCATGTACCCGTCGAGGCGCGGGTAGAAGACGCCGTTGATGGTCACGTTCTGGCCGGGGCGCTTCTGGCCTTCCAGGGCGTCGCCGAAGAAGGATGCCGTGGCCAGCCCCGATGTGTAGCCCACCACCCACGTGGAACCGTTGTTATTGGAGGTGCCCGTCTTTGCGGCAACAGGCATCAGGGTATGGATCTTGGGGTTGATCCACACGCCGGAGCCCACCTTCAGGACGTCCTGGAGCACGGAGTTGACGCCCCGGGCCACCTCAGGTTTGACGGCAGTCCGGCACTCGCCGGCTTGTGCCGGAAGCTGGGCGCCGGTCACGTCGGTCACCTCGAGCAGCGCCACGGGCACGCAGTAGCGGCCGTCGTTGGCGAACGTGGCGAAGGCATTGGCGAGATGGACCGGTGCCACCCCGATGGCACCGAGCAGGTTGCCCAGCTGGTGCATGTTGATCTGCGCACCGTCCAGCCCGCTGTGCAGGCCCACTGCGTCAACCATCTTCTGGATTCCGCAGAAATCAAGCTGGGCGGCTTCGGCGAACGTCGCAGTGTTGATGGAGTTGTAGAGCCCGTAGTTTGCCGGCATAGGGCGGTAGTAGCCCTCGTCCGCGTTCTGCAGGTCATCGGCCGCGCCCAGCTCGGGATTGTTCTGCGCCGTGCTGTAGGCGCCCAGGACCTTTCCGCAGCTGGACCGCCACGGGAAGCCCACGGGATAGACGCGGCGGGACGCGTCCACCATGGTTGTCATGGACTTGCCCTCGTTGAGCCACTCAGCAAAGGTGAACGGCTTCATGGTGGATCCCGGCTGGAATCCGCCCGCACCGTTCAGGTCATTGCCGTCGGCATCGCGTGAATCCACATTGAAGTTCAGCTGCGTGTCGAACCTGCCCTCTTCCGGCAGGAACACCGTGTTCTGGGCCATCGCCAGGATTCGGCCCGTGCCCGGCTGGACCGTCACCAGCGACGCGCCCCACCTGTCTGGATTCGCACCGGCCGAAGCGTCCACCTGCGCCTGCGCGGCGGCCTGCAGCCGGGGGTCCAGCGTGGTTTTGATGGTCAGGCCGCCGCGGTAGAGCCGGCGCTCGCGTTCGATCAGGCTGGAGCCGTAGGCCGGATTGTTGAGGATCAGGTGGGAAATGTAGTCGCAGAAGTAGGGTGCCATGGTGGCGTTGGCGCAGCCCTGCCGTCCGGGGTTCAGCTTGAGCTCGATGGGCGTGGCGACGGCCGCGTCGTGGTCGGCCTGGGTGATCTTGCCCGCGGCCAGCATCTCGGAAAGCACCTGGTTGCGCCGGACGATCGATTTGTCCGGGTTCACCGCCGGATTGTAGAAACTGGGGCTGTTAACCAGGCCGGCCAGCAGCGCTGCCTGCGGCAGCGTGAGCTCCATGGCCGAGGTGCTGAAGAAGTACCGTGACGCAGCCTCAATGCCGTACGCATCCCGGTTGAAGAACACGATGTTCAGGTACCCCTCGAGGATCTGTTCCTTGCTGAACCGCTTTTCCAGGGCGATGGCAAGCTTCATCTCGCGGAGCTTGTCGCCGATGCTTTTCTGGCCGCTCAGGATCACCTCGTCCGTCCGGTCCTGGGAGAGGTAGGCCTCGTTGATCACATTGGTGACGTACTGCTGGGTAATGGTGGACGCACCCTGTTTGGCGCCCCGGGTCATGTTGGCGATCGCCGCGCGAAGGATTCCCTGGGGGTCGATTCCCACATGGTCGTAGAACCGGCTGTCCTCGATGGCCACGATGGCGTCGCGGACATACGGGGACATCTGGTCCAGCGGAACCTTGATCCGGTTTTCGGCGTAGAACGTGGCGATCAGCTGCCCGTCGGAGGCCAGCACCTTGGTGGATTGCGACGGCGGCGCGACGATCAGTTCCTCGGGCAGACGGTCGAAGAAACTGATGGAGGTGCTGACGCCGAAGCCTGCGGCCGCCACGGCCGGAACCACCAGGCTCGCGGCCAGGACGCCGCACAATGCGCTCGCAGTGAAGAACCCGATGACCCTTCCCAGGGTCGCGGCCAGACGGTGCCCGCGTTTCTTCTTCTCCGCCATTTTCAGCTCTCAGGCTAGCGACGTGAGATCAGGATACGCCGCCCGCGCTCGGATCCTCCAGAGCTGTTACCACATAGAAACCGATACTTTGAGGGTGCCGGAACCGGTCATCCGGGAGCCGGTGGCAGGCGTGGCAACCCCTGCTGCCCGGGGGGCAGGATCAGGCGAAGCTGTCTTCCTTGGCGCGCTGGTTTGAAGCCTCCGGCGCTGCCGGCTGCGCGGCGGCGAGGTGCCCGGACGGGTTGAAACGGCTGCCCAGTTCGCCGAAGGAGTAGGCGCTTTCGGCGTGCTCGGCCAGGTCCACGCCGACGGTTTCGGCCTCGTGGCTGACCCGGAATCCGATGGTCCTGTTGATGGCCCGCCCGATCACCAGGGTCATGCCGCCGGAGAGGGCCAGGGTGACCACCACTGCGGCGGTCTGGGCAATCAGCTGCTGGACGCCGCCGCCGTAGAAGAGGCCGCCGCCGTGGCCGTCCACGGGGAGGGCGAGGAACCCGAGGGACAGCGTGCCGATCAGGCCGGCGCCGAGGTGGACTCCCACCACGTCGAGGGAGTCATCCAGGCCGAAGCGGTACTTCAGGTCCACAAACCAGCAGCAGGCTGCCCCGGCCACCAGGCCCAGGCCGATGGCGGCCACCGGGCTGATGTTGGCGCAGGAAGGCGTGATGGCCACGAGGCCGGCCACCACGCCGGACGCAGCACCGAGGGAAGTGGGGTGGCCGTGCCGGATCTTTTCGACGACCAGCCAGCTGAGCATGGCGGCGGCGGGGGTGACCAGGGTGTTGACCCAGATCAGGCCTGCCTGTTCGGCGGTGGTCGCGGCGCCGCCGTTGAAGCCGAACCAGCCGAACCACAGGATGGCCGCGCCCAGCATGATGAAGGGGACATTGTGCGGGCGGTGGTTGGGGTCCTTGGCGAAGCCGTGCCGCTGGCCTACGATCAGGGCAAGGACCAGGGCCGCGGTGCCGGAGCTGATTTCCACCACCGCGCCGCCGGCGAAGTCGATGACCTGGCCGAAGACCGCGGTCAGGGCGCCGCCGGCGCTGAGGAGTCCGCCGCCCCAGATCATGTAGGCCAGCGGGCAGTAGACGAGTGTGATCCACACGGGAACGAACACGGCCCAGGCGCTGAACCGGGCGCGGTCCGCGATGGCGCCGCTGATCAGGGCCACGGTGATGATGGCGAAGGTGGCGCTGTAGCCGGCCTTGATGAGGTCCGGTGAGCCCATGAGGTTCTGCAGGCCAAAGCTGGTGAACGGGTTGCCGAAGAGGCCCATGATGCCATCACCGGTGGTCATGGAGTAGCCCCACAGAACCCACACAACGCCGACGATGCCTGCGGAGATGAAGCTCATCAGGATCATGTTCAGGGCTGCCTTGGCCCGGGTCATGCCGCCGTAGAACAGGCCGAGCCCCGGGGTCATGAACAGTACCATTGCCGCTGAAATCATCAGCCAGACGTGTTGCGCAGTGATTTCCACCTGCGGGTCCCTTCGCGTTGAGCCTGCAATACGGGACTCTCCTGATCGGCCCTCGCATTCCCCCTGGTCAATATTTGCCGCCGGTTGTTTCGGTTTGTGCTTCGCTAAGTTGCAGGCACGTTACGCAAACGGGGCTTACGTGAATATCGCGTGACCGGTATGTTTCAGCCATGTAAACGGGACCTGTTCGGCAGGGTGGATTCCGTCCGCTGTGCCCTCCGGATGCCAGCAATGCCAGTCATGGGTTCACAGCCGAGGTGAGAAGCCGCCGCCGAGCGCTGAAAACTGCCAGGTTTCGGGAAAATGAACGGCGGCTCACCAGCACACGCCTGCCGGGGAGAGTCACGTACCGTGGTGGAATGCCGCAGCCGTTCCAGGAATTTACCGTCGTTACCGGGCCGGGAGTGGAGCTCCGCTGCTATGACACCGGCGGCAGCGGCCCCGCCGTGTTGATCCTCCACGGCCTCGCCGGCAGCGCCCGCGAATTCTTCCCGACGGCGGCAACCCTGCCGGAGTGCCGGACGGTCCTGGTGGACCTCCGCGGCCACGGCGCCGGTACCCGGCACCCGGACGACGTCTCGCGCGAGGCGTACGTGGCCGACGTCGTGCGCGTAATAGAAGTGGTGGGCCCGCCGGTGGACCTGGTGGGGCAGTCGATGGGCGGCCACACCGCGATGCTCGTGGCCGCCGCGCGGCCGGACCTTGTCTCACGGCTGGTACTGCTGGAAGTGGACGCCGGTGGCGGACGGGCCGAGGATCACGCGGCGATGGGGGAGTATTTCCGGTCCTGGCCCGTGCCTTTCCCCAGCCGGGATGCCGCGGCTGCGTTCCTTGGCGACGCACCGCTGGCGCGGGCTTGGGCAGCAGATCTGGAGCAGCGCGACGGCGGGTTCTGGCCGCGGTTCGACGCCGGCGCCATGGTGGCGGCCATCAGCGCGGTGGCTGCTCCCCGCTGGACGGAGTGGGAGAGCGTGGCCGTCCCCACCCTGGTGGTCTATGGCGGGGAGGGCATGTTTGAGGAAGCGGCCAAGGCGGAGTTTGTCCGGCGGGGCAGGAACGCGACCCGGGTTGACCTCCCCGGCGCGTCACACGACGCCCACCTGGACTGCTTCGGGCCGTGGATGGCTGCGCTCAGGGGATTCCTGCTTCCCTGGGCGCAGCCACCATTAACCCGCAGCCATCCATAGTGCGGGGCTAGAACGTCCGGGCGTTGGCCAGGACCGGGAGTTTGCCGCGGACGTCGGCAATGACCGAGGGGTCAATGTCGACGACGGCGAGCTCCGGTTCGCCGCCGAGCGCCACCAGGGCTGATCCCAGGGGGGAGATGACGGCGCTGTGGCCGACGCCCGTCGGTGCGTTGCCGGCCGTGGCGATGCCGACGCTGGCCGGATCACCCTGCCCGCAGGCCACCACAAACGTGGTGCTGTCCAGGGCCCGGGCCCGGACCAGCAGGTCCCACTGTTCAGCCTTGCCCTCGCCGGCGCCCCACGAGGCGCACACGATGTTGACCTGCGCCCCGGCTTTGGCGTTGGCCGTGAAGAGCGCCGGGAAGCGGACGTCGTAGCAGGTGGCCAGCCCGAAGGTGGTTCCGTTCACCTCGAAGGTCACGGGGGCTGTTCCGGCGTCCACAGTGTCGGACTCGGCGAAGCCGAACGCGTCAAAGAGGTGGATCTTGTCGTAGGAGGTTTCCACGCCGGGGCCGGTGACCAGCAGGGTGTTGCGGACCCGCCCGTCCCGGCCGGGGGTGAACATGCCAGCCACCACCGTGATGTCCAGCTCCTTGGCGATGCTGCGGACAGCACCGGCCCACTCGCCGTCGACGGGTTCGGCGATATCGGTCAGCCGGTGTCCGAAGGCGCGCATCGCGGCTTCCGGGAACACCACGAGTTCCGCCCCGGCGGCTTTTGCTCGGGTGGCGTATTCTCGGATGAGTTCCAGGTTGGCGGCCAGATCGGCTCCGGTGATGATTTGGGCCACTGCTAAACGCATGAAATTACTCCATTCTGTTGTATACATAATGTATGCGAAAAATGTCGGGAACGGCGGCGTCCGGCCGGGAAAAGGCGTATGCCTACCTTCGTGAGAACATCCTGACCGATCCTGACGTGCAGGGCCGGTTCCTGAATGAACAGGAGCTGGCCGCCGAGATCGGGGTGTCGCGGACCCCTGTGCGGGAGGCCCTCCTGCTGCTGGTCTCCGACGGCCTGGTGGAACTGATTCCGCAGCGGGGGGCCTACGTTCCGCCGGTGACAGGCCGCGAGATGTCCGAACTGATGGAACTGCGCGGTGTCCTGGAAAGCCATGCCGCCCGGCTGGTCATCGAACAGGGCATGGTGCCGGCGCGGACGATGCAGGACACCCTGGACCAGCAGGCAGCCCTTCCCGATGAGCTGAATCCCGAGGCCGCCCGCGAGTTCATCCGGCTGGACACCCTCTTCCACCAGCAGCTGATCGATGCTGCCGGCAACGAACTGATTTCCCGCACCTACAGCAAGCTGCATGTCCGCCAGATCCTGGTGGGCGTTTCCGCGCTGTTCCGTACCGGCGGCCGGCGCGGGCAGGTCTGCGCCGAACACCAGGTCATCCTCGATGCCCTGGTGTCCGGCGATTCCGTGAAGGCCCAGGAGGCCATCGACCATCACCTGGCCGTCACACGGGACATCCTGCTGAGGAACTGAACCGGCTGACCCGGTTTAGTTGGTGCCGGTCGGCTGCGGTGCGGCCCCGGTTCCTTCGAGGAGGAGGCGGTAGTCCTCGTCCTCCACGGTGTTCGAATCCCGGCCCAGGGACAGGCCAACCAGGGTTACGGCGCCGGCCACGGCGACGTAGATTGCCACCGGGATCCAGGTGCCGAACTGTGACAGCAGCAGGGTGAACATCAGCGGGGCGATGGCGCCGCCGATGACGCCGGCGAAGGTGTAGGCCAGGGAGCTGCCGGTGGAGCGGAGCCGCGGCGAGAACTGCTCCACGATAAAGGCTGCCTGCGGGCCGTACATAAACGAGTGCGCCATCAGGCCCAGCACGATGCCGATGATGAGCATCGGTTCGTTGTTGCCGCCCAGGACCCCGAAGAAGATGAACGTCCACACGGCCCCGAGGACCGCGGCGGTGCCGTAGACCATGCGCCGGTTGAAGCGGTCCGACACGGCACCGGCGAGCGGGATCATGAACAGCTGGAACGCGGAGCCGATCAGGACGGCGGTCAGCACCTGGTTGCGCTCGTAACCCAGGGTCTGGATGCCGTAGGTCAGCGTGAACACCGTGAAGAGGGCGTAGAGAACGTCCGGGCCCACGCGGCACAGGATGGCGGCGATCAGCGGGCGGAGTTCCTTGCTGAAGACTTCGCGGACCGGGGCGTTGGGCTGTTCGCCGTGCGCTTCGATGGCCTTGAAGATGGGGGTGTCTTCCAGCTTCAGGCGGATCCAGAGGCCGAAGCCCACCAGGACGGCGGAGACCAGGAACGCGATGCGCCAGCCGAAGCTGAGGAACTGTTCCTCGGTCAGGGCGAGGGTGAGGATGGCCAGCGCGCCGTTGGCCAGCAGGTTGCCGGCGGGCGGGCCAACCTGTGCCGCCGAGGCCCAGAAGCCGCGGCGGTGCGGGTCGCCGTATTCGCTGGAGAGCAGCACTGCGCCGCCCCATTCGCCGCCGACTCCCACGCCCTGCGCGAACCGGAGGAGGACCAGGATGATGGGCGCCGCGATGCCGATGCTCGTGTATCCGGGCAGGACGCCGATGAGGACGGTGGCCACGCCGATGATCATCAGCGTGGTCACCAGCACCTTCTTGCGGCCGATCCGGTCCCCGAGCCGGCCGAAGATGATGCCGCCCACAGGACGGGAGACGTACCCCACCGCGTAGGTGGAGAACGCCAGGATGGTGCCCGTCAGCGGATCCGAGGCCGGAAAGAAGACCACCGGGAATACGACGGCGGCGGCGGCCGAGTAGACGGCGAAGTCATACCACTCGAGTGCGGTGCCGGTGAGGCTGGCGGCGAAGGCCTTGTACAGGCCCTTGGGGTGAATCGGCTTATCCTGGCGCGGCGCTGCGCCGGAAGCCGGAACTGGGACTTTAGCCATGATGTTTGTCCTCCACGGGTTTTTACAGGGTGACGCCTGTCACGCTGGCGTTAAATGTATACATTACGCATACTGGATGTACATAGGCGACCGTTTCCGGTTTCCGGTGTGTAAATTTTTTTCCCGCCGTACACGCAAAGGATGGATCCACCATGACGGTTCTCAGCTTCGAACTTCCCGACGGCAGCACCCGGGATGTACAGGTCACGCACCTCCTCAACGCAGGCTACGCAGGGCGCGAGCAGGAGGAAGTGCAGGCCCATATTGCCGAACTGGCCGAGCTTGGCGTGCCGGGACCTGCAACAACTCCGGCCCTCTACCCAGTGTCCCCCTATTTGGCCCAGCAGGTCACGGAAGTCCAGGTCCAGCACGCCAGGACTTCAGGGGAAGCCGAGTGGGCGCTGGTCATCACGGAGGACGGCGTCCTGCTGACGGTCGCCTGCGACCACACGGACCGCGATCTCGAGGTCCACGGCGTTGCCTGGAGCAAGAACGCCAGCCCGGACGTCCTGGGCCGCAAGGCATGGCGCCTGGAGGATGTGCGCGACCACCTGGACCAGATCACGCTCAAGGGCTGGGTGGGGGAAGGCGACACCCCGGACACGCTGATCCAGGACAGCTCGCTGGAAGCCCTGCTGACCCCGGACTACTGGCTGGAGGTGCTCACGGAGCGCGGCCTGAACAAGCCCGGGACGGTCCTCATTTCGGGCACGGTTGCCATGACCGGCGGAGTGAACCAGTTCGCCCGCAGCTGGAAAGTGGAGATGGTGGACCCGGTGACCGGATCCACCGTGGACGCACAGTACGTGGTGGAGCAGATGGCCGAGCCCATCGGCTGATTCCGCCGGGCCCGGGCGCGCTGATGAAGCCCGGGCCAGCTTAGGCGGTGGGGCGCGGATGCATGATCCGCATCTGCTCCCAGCTCCGCTCCGACGCCGCAATGCTCTGGTTGGACCGGGTACGGTCCAGTGAGGCAAGTTCGACGGCGATGGCCTGGGTTGCTGCCACGGCGGCGGTCAGTGACGGGAAGAAGCCGGCACCCTCGGACGGGACCACGATCCGGTGGGCCGCGTGTTCGGCCACCGGGGAGCCCGCGTTGTCCGTAATGGAGATGATCGGCGTCCCCAGATTGTGGGCGATGTCGACCGCCCGGATGGTGCTGTCATAGACGCGCCACAGGCTGATCGCAATCACCAGGTCATCGGGCGTGAGCCGGGCAATGGCGTTGGTCAGCGTGGCCACGTCCGCGTCCAGCAGCCTGACGTTGTAGCCGGCAATGACGGCATTGTGTTCCAGTGCCTTGCCCGGCACCGCATAGCTGCCCGCGGCGATGATGAGCGTCTGCTGTGCCGCCGCGATGGACCGGGCCACCGCGTGCACTGTGTCCGGGTCCAGGGTGCGTTCCAGGTGGGCCAGGCTGGACCGGTCGGTGGTCAGTGCGGCCTGGGCCGGGCTGCTGACGTTTCCGTTGTGCTCGGCGGCCACCTCCACTGCACTGAGGGACGCCAGATACCGGGAGCGCAGCTCAAACTGGAAGTCCGCCCAGCCCTTGAACCCCAGTGTCTGCGCGGTCCGGGTGACCGTGGAAGCGTTCGAGGAGGCGGCCTCGGCGATGTCGCTGACCGAGCCGTAGGAGGCCAGCCGCGGCTGGGAGCGGAGGACCCCCATGACCTGCAGCTGGCGGGCAGCCAGCTTCCGGCCCTGGGACCGGATGTCCAGCCACTCGGTCACAGTGGCGCTGTTAATTTCCCGTTTCACCTATTGACCTTCCCTTCAGTGCGGCGTAACTTTTTACTACATCTTGCACAGGCCCGTGCAAATTTCTAAAAATGTACAACTTCGCCCACTCTGGCAGGAACAAACATGTCTCTTACCGCACGTCTGGACCGGCTGACGCTCAGTCGACCACACTACAAGCTTCTTCTGATCGGCGGCCTGGGTTACTCCTTTGACGGCATGGACGGCGCCGTGGTGGCGTTCCTCCTGCCGCGCATCCAGGAACTCTGGGGCCTGAGCAACGCCAGCCTGGGCCTGGTGGGCTCCGCGGCGCCGCTCGGATTCTTCTTCGGCGCCATCCTGGCAGGGTGGCTGGGGGACCGATTCGGCCGCAAGAAGGTCATGCTGTGGGCCCTGGCCTTCTACTGTGCGATGTCTGTTGTGGCAGCGCTGTCGCCCAACTTCGACGTCTTCCTGGTGGCCCGCATCCTCGCCGGGCTGGGCGCCGGTGCCGAGAGCGTCATCATCGCCCCGTTCCTGTCCGAGTTCATCCCGCCCAAGCGCCGCGGCTGGTTCATCGGCACTCTTGCCGGATTCTTCTCCTTCGGCTTTGTCGGCGCGGCCCTGATCGGCCGGTTTGTGGTTCCCCTCGGCGAGGACGGCTGGCGCTGGGCGCAGGTCATCACGGCCGTTCCGATCCTGCTGCTGCTGTGGTGGCGGCGCAGCCTGCCCGAATCCCCGCGCTACCTGCTCAGCCGCGGCCGCGTGGCTGAAGCCGAACAGATGGTGGAACGGTTCGAAGCAAGCGTGGTCCGGGCAACCGGCAAGGACCTTGCACCGCTGCAACCCGGCGAAGAGGAAATCACCAAGCACCAGCAGAAGATCAACATCTGGAATGCCCTGAAGTTCATGTGGTCACGGCAGATGCGGCGCCGTACGGCCGTCATCTGGCTGATCTGGTTCGTCATCACCTTCTCCTACTACGGTTTCTTCTCCTGGATCCCCACCCTCCTGGTGGGCCGCGGCATCACGGTGACCAAGAGCTTCGAATACTCGATCATCATCTACCTCGCCCAGATCCCCGGGTACTTCTCCGCCGCCTGGCTCAACGACCGGATCGACCGCAAGAACACCATCGCCCTCTACCTGGCCGGTTCCGCTCTCAGCGCGTTCTGGCTGAGCCAGTCCTCGGATTCGGGCATGATCCTCGTGGCCGCGGCAACCCTGTCCTTCTTCCTGAACGGCACCTACGCCGGCGTCTATGCCTACACCCCGGAACTGTTCCCCACCTGGATGCGGGCCACCGGCGTCGGCCTTGCCAGCGCCGTAGGACGCATCGGCAGCATCCTGGCACCGTCCATCATCGGCATCTTCTCCGTGGCCCTGGGCTTCGGCGGGGTCTTCACCATGACCACCATCGTGCTGACCATCGGTGTCCTGGGCGTGGTGATCTTCGGAGCGTCCACCGCCGGCAAGTCGCTGGAGGACATCAACGCCGGACCCACCACCTTCAGGAATACAAAGATCGAAGCGGGCAACTGATGGCACACACAAAATACGACGCCGTCTTCCAGCGGACCTTCGACGCGCTGGCCGCCGATCCCGGCGTGGTCCTCTTCACCGCCCTCCAGTGGATCCCGGAAACGTCCACGCTGCGCCGGATCTTCACAAGCCATCCGGACGAATACCCTGTGGGCGCCGAGAAAACGGTGGAAATCTCCGCCGGCTGGCTGGACGCCGTCATCGCCGGGAAGAAGCCGTTCCTGGCCGCTGACCTGAATGCCCTCCGGGAGGTGTTCACCGACGTCGAACTCATCCGTTCGCTGGGCTGCGGGGCAGTCATCAACCTCCCTGTGCTCAGCCACGGCGCGATTGTCGGCGTCCTGGCCCTGCTGGACGCCGAAGGAACGTACACGGACAAGAGCGTCTCCGCCGCCGCGGAAACCGTCGAAGCAGACTCCGCGGCGCTGGCCGAAGCCTTCGTCTCCCACCCCAACGCAACCCCCAGGAAGGACCGTGCCCTGTCATGACCGGCACCCCAACACAGGACCCCACAACGGACGCAACAGCCGGGAACGCCCTGGTCATCCGCAACGCGAGCGTCCTGGACGTTGCGGCGGGCACGTACCGCACCGCCGACGTCGTCAGCGTCAACGGCAAGATCCACAGCGTCGAACCGGACGCGACTGCACCGGACGGCGCCCGGACCATCGACGGCACCGGCAAGTACGTGATCCCCGGGCTCATTGATGCCCACGTCCACGTAGTGGCCTCCAGCGCCGACTTCCGGTCGCTGACGTATACGCCGCCGTCGTACGTCTATGCCCAGACCGCACGGATCATGGGCGCCATGCTGCGCCGCGGCTTCACTACCGTCCGGGACCTTTCCGGGGCCGATTTCGGCCTGGCCCGCGCCCAAAGCGAGGGCCTGCTGGAAGGGCCCAAGCTCCACTTCTGCGGGCACGCCCTGAGCCAGACCGGCGGCCACGGCGACATGCGGCTCCCGGGTGAGGACCATGACCCCAACGGCCGCGGCTGCTGCGGCATCGGAAAAGTCGCCGACGGCGTGGACGCCGTCCGGGCAGCGGCCCGCGACGAGATCCGCAAGGGAGCCCACCACATCAAGATCATGGCCTCAGGCGGCGTCTCGTCCCCCACGGACCGGATCGATTCCACCCAATACTCCATGGAGGAGATGCGCGCCGCAGTGGAGGAAGCCGAGGCCGCCAACCGCTACGTGGCAGCCCACGCGTACACGGCGCGGGCCATCAACCGCGCCCTGGAGGCCGGGGTCCGGTCGATTGAGCACGGCAACCTCCTGGACGAGGAAAGCCTGCGCCTGTTCCTGGAGAAGGACGCCTTCCTGGTGCCCACGCTTGTGACTTACTGGGCGCTGAAGGAGGAAGGCCGGGAGTTCGGGCTGACCGAGGAGATGTGGGCCAAGGTCGACTCCGTGCTGACCAGCGGGCTGGACGCGATCGCCCGCGCCCACGAGGCCGGCGTCAAGATGGCCTTCGGATCGGACCTGCTCGGCGGCATGCACCGCCACCAGAATGAGCAGTTCCGCCTCCTGGGCAAAGTCCAGCCGGCCATCGACGCCATCCGTTCAGCCACCACGACGGCGGCACAGCTGCTGGGGCGCGAAGGCGAGATCGGCGTCGTGGCTCCGGGCGCGGACGCCGACCTGCTGCTGCTGTCCGCCGACCCGCTCGCGGACATAGCGGTCCTGGCCGACATCGCCGACCACCTCGAAGTCCTCGTCCAGGACGGTGCAGTGATCAGCCAGCGGTAACCGCTTCCCTGTAGCATCTTGAGTATGCCCACTGCGCTCGATATGGCAGGTCCCATTCTGGAAATGCTGACCTGGTTATGCCTGCCTGCCGGGCTGATGCTCCTGGTGTACGCAGGGATCCTGCGGCGCTTTGTGAACCCGTGGACCGTGGCCGAGGGCGTGGTCTATTCGGATGCGAGCGGCACGGGCTTCCGTTGGTTTGACGATAAATACCGGATCCACCACGCGCCCATGTCCCCGCACGACATCAAGGACATGGCAGTGGGGGACACGCTTCCCATCTACTACCACCCCAAACGCCCCACCCAGTGGCAGACCGCCGCACCGGAAGCGGCCGGCAGGACCGCCGTTGTGGTGGGGCGTTTGCTCACCGGCGTCGGCACGGTGGCGCTCATCGTCGGGTTCATCCTGCCCATGTTCTGAACAGCGGCCGGGGCCGTACTACGAAGCCAGGACCACCACGATGCCGAGGACTCCCAACGCCACCGCGGCGCCCGCAGTCCACAGGACGGCGGAGGTGTCGGCGTCGACAGTTTCCTGCCTGATCCCGCGGGCG
Organism: Arthrobacter sp. BE255; assembly: GCF_031457335.1. Lineage (NCBI taxonomy): Bacteria > Bacillati > Actinomycetota > Actinomycetes > Micrococcales > Micrococcaceae > Arthrobacter > Arthrobacter sp. BE255. Next base: position 184,782 of record NZ_JAVDWK010000012.1, read on the forward strand.
CTGGCGCGGTAGCGGCGGCGCTGGGTGACGTAGATGGCGCCGGCTGCGGCAGCTGAGACGGCAAACAGCAGCAGGATAGGGAGCCCGTGATGGGGAAGCCAGCGCAGGAAAATGGCGCTGACCGTCACCAGCGCCATCATGGTCCGGCCCCACGCCAGCGTGGTCCGCTCGGGCTGCAGGCCCGGGTCACCGTGCGGGCCGGGCACTGCCTGCCTGATGCGGGCCACGGGTCAGCGCCAGAGGATAAAGATGAGGACGACGGCGGCGGCCAGGGCCCCTGCCCCGGCCAGCAGCGGCACAATGAGCGGCAGCGGGAGCGGGGTTTTGTTGCGCATGCTCCGCTCCACCCGGATCCACCGCACCGCGGCGCCTCCGCTCAGCAGCATGCCAAGCAGGAGCAGCAGGACTGCCAGGATCTTGCGGACGGGCTCGAGGAACAGGTCCGCCGTGAACGCCTCAATCGCGATGCCCCCGGCCAGGAGCGCCAGTGACGTCCTGATCCAGGCGAGGAAAGTGCGTTCATTGGCCAGCGTAAAGCGCGGATCGGGCTCGGTGCCGCCCGGCAGCAGCCGCTCGGCGATTTTCCCGCGGTGCGGTGGTGCGGGATCGCCGGACGGTGGCTGGTTGGTGGACACGGGGACAGTTTAGCCTTTGGCCGCGACCGGCCCGCTGCCCCGGCGGGCCCGGACCGCTGCGGTGACCTGCCGCCGTCGTGCGTTTGGCTGCCCGCCGTGTGTCAGGCGGCCCGGTTCAGCGCCGCCTTGGACGCCAGGTGCCCGCCGATGGGCAGTGCGGCGGTGGCCGCCGGGGAGGGGGCGTTCAGCACATGGATCATCCGGTCGGTCTCGGCCAGCAGGAAATCATGGATCAGGGTGCCGTCCCGGCGGACAGCCTGGGCACGGATGCCTGCCTCATACGGGAGGAGGTCCGCGGCGGCCAGGCCCGGGGCGTACTTCTGGCATTCCTTCAGGTAGCTGCCCTTAAACAGCGAGTTCCGGACCTCCCTGACTGCGGTTGCGGCATGGTGCCTGGCCACGCGCCACAGGCCCGGAAACCGCGCATACCGTGCCACGTCGCGGACATTCACGGAGAACTTGGGATAACCCTCGCGGGAGAGCCCCAGCACAGCGTTGGGCCCCACGGTGATGGTGCCCGCGACGGTGGGGGTGAGATGGACGCCCAGGAAGGGCAAGGCAGGGTCAGGGACCGGGTAGATCAGGTGCCGGACATAGCCGGACATCTCCGCGGGGAGCTCAAAATACTCGCCCCGGAAAGGGATGATCTGGACATCGGTGTCCAGCCCGGCCAGCTCCGCCAGCCGGTCCGACTGCAGGCCGGCGCACACCACCAGCCGGCCGCAGCTGTACGCCTCCTCCGGCGTCGCCACCTCCACCCTGTCCGGCGTCTCCCTGATGGCTGAAACCCGCGCGCCGGTGATCACCTGCCCGCCCGACGCCGTCACCAGCTCCGCCAGTTTCCGGGCCACTGCCGGGTAGTCCACGATGCCGGTGCTTGGGATGAACAGGGCGCCCAGCCCGGCGACGTTTGGTTCACGACGGCGGAGCTCGGCCTGGTCGATGCGCTCACAGTCGAGGCCGTGGATGGCTGCCCGTTCCTCGAGGGCCGCCAGGCGTTCGGATTCCAATGCGGTGGTGGCCACGAGCAGCTTGCCGGGCTCCTCGTACCGGATCCCGTGTTCCCGGCAGAAGTCCTTGGTCTGCTGCGCGCCCGCCTTGCTGAAGCGGGCCTTCAGGCTGTCCGGGGCGTAGTAGATGCCGGAGTGGACAACGCCGCTGTTGTGTCCGGTCTGGTGCGAGGCCAGTGTGTCCGCAGCCTCCAGCAGGACCAGGGACGCGCCGGGGTCCTTGCGCAACAGCTGATAAGCCGTTGCCAGGCCCACGATGCCGCCGCCCACCACGCAGTAATCCGAATGCTTCATGCCTGAGATTCTCCAGTACTGCGGCGGCAGCGGCCAGAGCGTCCCACCGGCGCGTCCTTGAGAATGCCGGCCGGGAATGCGGAGGCCCGCGGGGCGGTTGGGCCCTACATGCAGCGCATCGGATTCCTTTCTTTCGGCCACTGGGGCCCCGGCCAGGGCTCCCGGACCCGGACCGCGGGCGAGGCCCTGCTCCAGGGCATTGAGCTGGCGGTCGCGGCGGAGGAGCTCGGGATCGACGGCGCCTTCTTCCGCGTGCACCACTTCGCCCGGCAGCAGGCATCCCCGTTCCCGCTCCTGGCGGCCATTGCGGCCCGGACCAGCCGGATCGAGATGGGCACCGGCGTGATCGACATGAGGTACGAGAACCCGCTCTACATGGCCGAGGAAGCCGCGGCAACGGACCTGATCAGCGGCGGCCGGCTGCAGCTGGGCATCAGCCGCGGTTCACCCGAGCCGGCCCGGAACGGCGCAGCGGCCTTCGGCCACGTACCCGGCCCCGGGGAAACGGACGCGGACATGGCCCGCCGCCACACGGAGCTGTTCCGCCAGGCCATCAGCGGGGCAGGGGTTGCGGAGGCGGACCCGCGTTACGCCGGTGGAACCAGGGGACTGCTGCCCGTCCAGCCCCAGGCGCCGGGCCTGCAGGAGCGCATCTGGTGGGGAGCCGGGAGCCGGAAGACCGCGGTCTGGGCGGCCAGCCTTGGCATGAACCTGATGAGCTCCACGCTTCTCACCGAGGACACCGGCGTCCCCTTCGACCAGCTGCAGGCGGAGCAGATCCAGCTCTTCCGCGACGCATGGGCCGCCGCCGGACACAGCCACCAGCCGCGCGTGTCCGTCAGCCGCAGCATCCTGCCAATCGTCGATGCCGAGGACGACAGGTACTTTGCGGGCAGTGCCCTGCGGGACAGCCGGGACCAGGTGGGTGTCATCGACGGCCTGACGGCGCGGTTCGGGAAGACCTACGCCGGCGCCCCGGACGTCCTGGCCGAACAGCTGGCGGCCGATGCCGCGGTGCAGTCCGCGGACACTCTGCTGGTGACTGTACCCAACCAGCTGGGCGTCGATTTCAACGCCAAGATGCTGGGCAACATCGCCCGGTACATCGCCCCCGCGGCGGGATGGAGCCCCGGCCGTTCCTGATCCGGCACGGATTCCGCTGTGTGATCTGCCCGGGAGGGAATATCCTGAGAGGGTACGGGCCATTGCGGCCCGGATATCCTGACGGCCCAGAGAGGCTCCCATGTCTGACAAGCTCCATCTGTCTCCGGATGACGACTTCCCGGAAGATCTCTCGGTTGTGCCGGACCAGACGTTGCAGATCCTGGACAGCCAGGTCCAGCGCCAGCTGGACTACGAATATGTGGTCGACGGTGAACCCAACCCGGAGACCGAATTCAGGCACTACGACCTCGATGAGGAATTCCAGGAACGCGACGTCCGCTGACGAAGCGGATCCGCCGTCGGCCCCGGACCCCGGCCGCGGCAGCCCCAGTGGCTAATAACCAGTAACCTTACTAAAATCCCCAATGGAACCATCCACGGACGTCAGCCGTTATTCTTAATGCGGCTTGGGGGCTTAGCGTCCATCACAGCGTGACTGCGGAACGGTCATGACGGGAGAGAGAAATATGGCTCGCGCCGCTTTAGGCTTGACTGCATGATCCGGCTACGCCAGCTGGCCCAGGCGGCCTCTGTACTGACCACGCCCTTGGCGCCCGAAGATATTCTGGCGCTCTTCAACCCTGTCTTCTCGGCGCGCCAGCTGCGCGGCGTGGTGACCCGCGTGGTGCAGGAGACGGCCCAGTCGGCCACGATCTTCTTCCGGCCCGGCCGCGGCTGGCATTCACACCTGGCCGGCCAGTGGGCCCGCATCGGAGTTGAGCTGGACGGCGTCCGCCACTGGCGCTCCTACTCACTGAGCGCCCCCGCGGGCAAGGACCCGGCCATCACCGTCACGGACGTCGGTGCCGTTTCGGGCACCCTGGTCCGCACCACGCGGCCGGGCGATGTCCTGTTCCTGGCCCCGCCACAGGGCGACTTCGTCCTGCCGGAGCACCCGCGTCCGCTGCTGATGGTCACCGCCGGCAGCGGCATCACTCCGGTGATGTCCATGATCCGTACGCTCGTGCCGCGGCGCCCGGACGCCGACGTCGTGCTCATCCACTCGGCCCGCACGCCCTCCGACAGCCTGTTCCGCGAGGAACTGGCGGAACTGGCGGACCAGTTCCCCAACTTCCGGCTGGCGCACTGGTTCACTGGCCAGCAGGGCCGCCTGGACTTCACTACCCCCGCCGAACTGGACGACCTCTGCCCGGACTGGAAGGAACGCGCTGCTTACGCCTGCGGTCCGGACAGTTTCCTGGACGACGCCGAGGCGCTCTGGAAGCAGGCTGCCCTCACCGCCGGGGCCCCCGGCACCGACGTCGCGATTGCCGGCGATCCCGGCAACCTCATGATCGAACGGTTCAACACCGCGTTCGCCGGCGGCGTGGGGCACGACGGCGGCCTGGTCACCTTTGAAGCATCCGACCGGGAAGTGGACGCTGACGGCGACACCCCCCTGTTGGATGTGGGCGAGGACGCCGGGGTGCTGATGCCCAGCGGTTGCCGGATGGGCATCTGCCACAGCTGCCTGACCCCGCTCCTGGCCGGCCAGGTCCGCGACCTGCGCACCAACGAAGTCCATGGCGAACCAGGCCAACTGATCCAAACGTGTGTCTCGGCAGCCGCCGGACCCGTCAACCTCGAACTCTGAGGAGCATCTCCGCATGTCAGTAGTTTCAGAAAACAAGACCGCCCCTACCGGAGCGGCAAAGACGCGCCCCGGCGCCCTGGCCGAATCCGGCAGCCCCTCGGTCCGCCCGCCCGCCGCAGCGCACCTCTCCGACGAACAGGTCGCTGAGCTGGGCCGCGAACTCGACGCCATCCGCGACGAGATCCTGGCCAAGCGCGGCGCCACCGACGCCGCCTACATCCGGCGCATGATCAAGATCCAGCGCGGGCTGGAGATCTCCGGCCGCGCGGCACTGCTGGTCAGCAAGAACAAGGCGGCCTGGGTCACCGGCACCACGCTGCTGAGCCTGGCCAAGATCCTGGAAAACATGGAACTGGGCCACAACATCCTGCACGGCCAGTGGGACTGGATGCGGGACCCGGACATCCACTCCACCACCTGGGAATGGGACTTCGTCACCCCCTCACGCTCCTGGCAGCACACCCACAACGACCTCCACCACCGCTGGACCAACGTGCTGGGCAAGGACAACGACGTCGGATACAACCTCCTGCGCATGGACGAGAACCAGCCTTGGAAGCCCATCAACCTGGCCAACCCGCTGTTCAACGCCATCCTGGCGCCCATCTTCGAATGGGGCATCGCCATCTACGACCTTGAGCTCACGGAGTACAAGGAAGGCAAGAAGTCCAAGGAAGCGCTGAACAAGGACCTCAAGGCCCTGGGCCGGAAGGTCATCACCCAGTTCACCAAGGACTACGCCGCCACACCCGCCGTCGCCATGCTCACAGGTTCGGGCAAGCAGGCGCTCTACGGCACGCTGACGGCCAACGCCGTGCGCAACGTCTGGGCGCACGCGGTGATCTTCTGCGGCCACTTCCCCGAAGGCACCGACACCTTCACCGAGGAAATGGTGGAAGGCGAAACCCGCGGCGACTGGTACGTCCGCCAGATGATCGGCTCCGCCAACATCTCCGGTTCGAAGTTCATGCACCTGATGACCGGCAACCTGTCACACCAGATTGAGCACCACCTCTTCCCGGACCTGCCGTCCAACCGGTACGCCGAGGTTGCTCCGCGGGTCCGCGAGATCTGCCAGCGCTACGGTCTGAAGTACACCACGGGCCCGTTGCTGAAGCAGGTGGGCTCGTCCTGGGCCAAGGTCTTCAAGCTGGCGCTGCCCGGCAAGGCGGCCCGGGCCTGATCCAGGCGGCATGAAAGTGAACAGCGGAGGGGCCAGGCACACTGCCTGGCCCCTCCGCTGTCCTGCGTGGTGACTACTTTTTGAGGAACGCGAGCAGGGCGTCGTTGACTTCCGCGGCGTGCGTCCACAGCAGGCCGTGCGGGGCCCCCTCGATCTCGACGTAGTCGGCGCTGGGCAGGGCCTTGGCGAACAGGCGCCCGGTGGAATCGATGGGCAGGATGTTGTCCGCCGTGCCGTGGACGATCAGCGCGGGGACATCGATCCGGGGGATGTCCCCGCGGAAATCCGTGAGCCAGGTGGGCTGGGCGGCGACCGATGCGGTGGCCCCTGCTGCAGCGGCGAGCTTCCAGCTGGCGTTGACGGCCTCCTGGCTCAGGCGCGGTGTGCCCAGGAACGTGTCCGTGTTGTAGAAGTTCTTGAAGAATTCCGTGAAGAACGCGTACCGGTCCGCGGTGACCGCCCCGGTGAGTCCGTCGAAGACCTCCTGCGGAACGCCGTCCGGGTTGTCGTCCGTCTTCAGGAGGAACGGCTCCAGTGAGCCCAGGAAGGCCGCCCGGGAAATGCGCTCCGAACCGTAGGTGCTCAGGTACCGGGCGACTTCACCCGTTCCCATGGAGAAGCCAACCAGTACGGCATTGTGGAGTTCCAGCCTGGTCAGGAGGGTGTTCAGGTCCGCGGCGAAGGTGTCGTAGTCATAGCCCGCAGTGGTCTTGCTGGATTTGCCGAAACCGCGGCGGTCGTACGTGATGACGCGGTAGCCCGCGTCCAGGAGGGCGGCTGTCTGCTTTTCCCAGGAGGACCCATCCAGCGGGTAGCCATGGATCAGGACGACCGGCTGGCCGTTCCCGTGGTCTTCGTAGTAAAGCTCAACATCGGTGCTGTTCTCGGTTCCAACGGTGACGTATGCCATCTTGGCGGTCCTTTCGAGGCTTCGGAATCAGGTTCCCGGCGCAAGAAGGGTCCGCGCCGGGCATTCCCCACTCTAGGCAACGCCCGGCCCGGTACCAAGGACCGGCTTACTTGGACGGCTGCGGCAGGTCACAGGCAATCTGCGGGTTGACCCCCATGTAGTTCAGGGGCCCTGCGACGATGGTCACCGCCACCGTTCCCGCCTCCGCACAGGAACCGGGGGCTCCGCCGAAGTAGCCGCGCTGCCAGGCGGCGATTCCTCCGATGATCAGCCAGATAACAATCAGTGCTCCGAGAAACTTCATGGTGTCCTCCAACGCCCGTGGCCGCCTGTGCGTCCAAGTATGCGCCGTTAACCGGAATCCAGACAGTGCCACCCGCCCCGGACGCTCGTTACCTTCTTCGTAGCCCCTTTCTGGTGCAGGATGTGGGGTGTGCTGGCCTGCCGGTCCCGGCATGATTGCGACGCTCTGTTGTTGAT
>NZ_JAVDWK010000013.1:0-189860 GCF_031457335.1 Arthrobacter sp. BE255
TCCACCTCAGTGGTCTTGAACCCCGGATACAACACAGCACCCGTCACCAACACCACCACCGCAACACCAAACGCCCCACCAGACACCAAACGCCTCGAACGGGTGCGTTGTCCGGTTGTCTGTGTTCCTTGTGCGCGCGCAGGTCTGCGAAGCTTCACGGTTTTGTTCCCCCAGGTAAGACTCCGGCAGGGCCGGTTTCCGGCCAGCTAACGCCGGGCATTCATGACTATATCGGTATTCGCTATCAAATGGATAAAGTCGTTGCGTCCAGTTTCGGTCAGTCCAGGATCAGGCCCTTGCCCAGGCCCCGGGAAAGGCGGACGGGGTGGATTTCTCCAAAGCCGCGGACATTCTCGGCCGGCTGCGGAAGCAGGACAAAGCGTTCGTCCTGGTCCAGCGCGGAAGCCGTCATGGAATCCACCAGCACGGTGCCCGGGTCCGCCAGCGTGGTAAGCCGTGCGGCGAGGTTGACCGTGGGGCCATAGATGTCCCCGAGCCGGGACAGGATCCGGCCCCAGACCATCGCCACGCGGGCCTCCGGCAGGATCTCGTCCTCGGTGAAAGCCTGGGCCAGGGCGAGCGAGATTTCTGCTCCTGCGGCGGGCGTCTCCGCGATATAGAGGACTTCATCACCGACCGTCTTGACGAGGCGGCCTCCGCCCACGGAGATGATCTCGGCGCATTTGTTCTCGAAGCGCTGGACGAGCCGTGCCAGCGTCTTTTCGTTCATCCGCCGCGACAGGCTGGTATAGGACACCAGGTCGGCGAATCCAACAGCGCGCGCCAACGGCAGCGGAGCGTCGTCCTCGTCGCCTTCACGGCCTTCCTCGCTGGCCTGCAGGCCGGCCTCGGCACGGACGGCAAGGCGCTGGACGCCGGCGTTGAGTTGCCGCCGCCAACTGTAGACCAGCATCTCCTCAAGGGCGTCCACGAGGGCAGGAAGTTCGTTCACGAGCCTTTTGCGTGCCAGTGCATCGGTGACGCCCTGCTCGTGGACCATGTCCTCAACGAGGGCCTCGATCTGCCAGACCACCATGCGGTCCGTCATCTGGCCGATGGCACGGGTCACGGAGATCGCAGCCTCTTCGGTCAGCTTTCCGGTGCGGACGAGGTCCACCACGGTGGACAGGGCGGCCTGGTCCCGTTCCGTGAAGGCGACGTCCTCGTCGCCGAAATTCGGGAATCCAAGGGCACGCCACAGCTTGCGCGCCGAGAGCAGCGACAGGCCTGCGCCGGCTGCGACTTCGCGGCGCCGGAGTTTCCGTTCTCCGCCCAGGAGCCGGGCTTCGAGGGCTTTTGCGGCAAGCCGCTCCGCGGAGAGCGTCCCGGTGGGAGGGTGTGCGGTGGCAGGGTCTGAGGCGGGCACGGGGGCCGGCTGCTCCTGCTGCTCGTCATCGTTCATCTCGTCCACCTTCTCTCAGCTCCCATGGCAGCGTCCCGTGTTCATCGTCCGCAATGTCGCCTGCCCCGAATGCCACGTCTCCGGGCAACTCGTCGATAGCGTCCAGGATGAAGTCCCGGAATCGAACGGCCTCCGGCACATCAGCAAATGTGACCGTCCCCTGATACCCGGTTTCCAAGGATATATTCCCTGACCGCAATATGCGCTGCCCCATGGACTGGGTAAGCACCAGGTTGCGGACCGCTGCCAGGTTCACTTGCTGGTCCCGCCGCTTCAACATGCCGTACCTGGCAACTATCCTGCGGCTGGTCAGCGTGTAACGGGTACCCTGCCATTTCAGCAGGCGGGGGAGGCAGTACGCCAACCATATCCATGCGACGCCGAGGATGCATCCTGTGACCAGCCAGGGAGACCACTCCGGTGAGAGGACGGGGAGCAGCCTCTCCGCTTCCCCGCGGGTGATCCAGGCGCTGGCGAACGCCGCTGCCGCGGGGGCGGCGACAAAAGCTGCGGCTGGGGCGGTCAGCTTCCTCGGCTGGGGGCGTGTGGTGACTATCACCTGCTCGCCCGGCACGAGGTCTCTACGCATATCCGCTTTCGGTCCCGGCCTCCTGGCCCTGCCCGGGCGGGGTCCAGGGACGGAGATGGACGACGTCGCCGGCGGTCACCACGTGCTCGTGGGCGGCGCCGTCAACAACCAGCAGGGAACCGTATTCGTCCAGCCGGGTGGCGTGCCCGATGATTTCGTGGTCACCCGGCAGCTGTGCCTTGACCTGCTTGCCGAGGGTCACCATGACGGCTTCCACCCGTTTGTGCAGCGAGGGACCGCCGGCCATGCCGGCGGTGGGATCGCCGTCCGCATTGCAGAAACTGCGGTACAGCACGGCGAAATGGGAGAGGTAGCTCTTGAGCAGGATGGTCCGGTCCACCGTCCGGGGCTGTTCCAGCGCAACGGACGTGGCGGTGGGGACGGGAAGGTCGGCGGAACTGAGGCTGACGTTCAACCCGGTGCCGAGAATGATTGCCGGTACAGCGCCGTCGCCCATGGGGGCAAGCTGGGCGAGGATCCCGGCGATTTTCCGGCCGCGGACCAGGACGTCGTTGGGCCACTTGAGTTCGGCGGGGATGCCCGCGGTCTCCAGCAGGGTCTCCCGCAGCGCGACGGCGGCCAGCAAGGACAGCCAGGAGTAGCTCTGCGTCCGAAGCGGCCGGCCCTCGGCGTTGGCCGGCTTCAGCACGATCGAGACAGACACCGAACTCAGGGGAGGAGCCTCCCACCGGCGGTCAAGGCGGCCGCGCGCAGCCGTCTGGTATTCGGCCGTCAGAACGGAGAGATCCGGCCACGACTTTGGCTCCTCGGCGACCGAGCGCAGGAGGTCGGCGTTGGTGGAGCCGGTGGAGTCCACCACCACGAGCTTGGCGATGCCAGTGGCGGACAGGAAATCCTGGTCGGCCAGTGCTCCGCGGTTCAACGGGGTGCCCGGGGCGTGTGCGTCATCCATGCTTGAATCCTATCGACTTGACCACCGACGGGCTCCCGCGGACATCAGGTTCAGAGGAAGATGTCAGGAACCAGCTGGTCTTCAGCCGCACCCAGGCTGTAGGGCCGGAAGTCGGTGACACCCGCCGCCGAAAGGACCTGCTCGTCCGTATAGAAGTTGCCGGTGGACCGCCCCCCGCCAGCCAGGTTGCTGCCCGTCAGCACGGCGTGGGCGGCGTCGGCCATGATCGCGGGGCCGCGGGCGGCCTGGACCATGCTGGATCCGCCGGGCATGTTGCGGATGGCCGCGGTATCAATCAGGGTGCACGGCCACAGCGAATTGACGCTGATGCCGTCCGCCTTGAGCTCTTCGGCCAGACCCAGGGTGGTCAGGCTCATGCCGTACTTTGCCATGGTGTAGGCAAGGTGCTTCCCGGCCCACTTCGGGTCCAGGTTCAGGGGCGGGGAAAGGGTCAGGATCTGGCCTGCCGAGGATTTCCGCAGTGCCGGCAGCGCGAGCTTGGACAGCAGGAAGGTGCCCCGGACATTGATGTCCTGCATGAGGTCGTAGCGCTTCATGTCCACGTCGTCGGTCCTGGACAGGTCAATGGCTGACGCGTTGTTGATGACAGCGTCGATTCCGCCGAACTGTTCCACTGCTGCCGCGACGGCACCGGCGACGTCGTCGTCAGTCCGCACGTCGCCCACCAGTGGCAGTGCGTGGCCGCCGGCCGCCTCAATCTGTTCCGCCGCGGTGTAAACCGTCCCGGCCAGCTTCGCGTGGGGCTGCCCGGTCTTGGCCATAAGCACGATATTGGCACCGTCCCGCGCGGCCCGGGTGGCGATGGCCAGCCCAATCCCGCGGCTTCCGCCGGAGATCAGCAGGGTGCGGCCCTGCAGGGAACCGGCGGCCTGGTACGGCGCTGCAGCGGCACCCGAAGCATCATTGCTCGAAGTCATGGCTCCACTGTAACCCAAGTATGTTACTGACGAGTAACATGAGAGTCGGCGTCACTCAACGGCGGAAAATTGTAGGTTTTCTACAGCGGCCCCGGCGAAAAGCGTCACTAGACTAGCCTGCAGGGTCCTGATTTTGTGCGGAAGCTACTTAAAGCGCCGGCGCAAAACAGGGCCAGCCACCATCAGCTACAGAGCCGGAGACACTTCATGAGCCACGATCTGACAACGACAGCGGGAAAGATCGCCGATTTCCGCGACCGCCAGGCCCGTGCAGAACAGCCCTCCGGCCCCGAAGCCATCGAAAAGCAGCATGCCCGCGGCAAGAACACCGCCCGCGAACGGATCGAACTGCTCGTCGACGAGGGATCGTTCATCGAGTTCGACGCGCTGGCCGTGCACCGCTCCACCGCTTTTGGCATGGAAAAGAAGAAGCCCCTGGGCGACGGCCTGGTATCCGGCTACGGCACCGTGGACGGCCGCCCCGTGGCCGTGTACAGCCAGGACTTCTCTGTCTACGGCGGATCGCTCAGCCAGGTTAACGGCGAGAAGATCGTCAAGGTCCAGGAATTCGCGCTGCGCAACGGCTGCCCGGTCGTAGGCATCCTCGACGGCGGCGGCGCCCGCATCCAGGAAGGCGTCGCTTCACTGGCCATGTTCGCGGACATCTTCCGCAACAACGTCCATGCTTCCGGGGTGGTCCCGCAGATCTCCCTCATCATGGGCCCGTCGGCCGGCGGCGCGGCCTACTCCCCTGCCCTGACCGACTACGTGGTCATGGTCGACAAGACTTCCCACATGTTCATCACCGGCCCCGACGTCATCAAGACGGTCACCGGCGAGGACGTGGACATGGAGACCCTGGGCGGCGCCCGCCAGCACAACGCCACCACCGGCACATCCACCTACCTGGCCTCCGACGAAGCCGATGCCATCGAATTCGTCCGCGAACTGCTGGATTTCCTGCCCTCCAACAACCTCTCGGAGGCTCCGGTCCTGGAACACCAGCAGGAGCTGGACGTCGACGACGACGACCTCGCCCTGGATGCGCTCATCCCCGATTCCGCGAACCAGCCCTACGACATGCGCACCGTGATCGAGCAGATCGTGGACGACGGACACTTCCTCGAGATGCAGTCGCTCTACGCACCCAACGTGATGATCGGCTACGGCCGGGTGGAAGGGCACACCGTGGGGATCGTGGCCAACCAGCCGCTGCAGTTCGCCGGCACGCTGGACATCGCGGCCTCGGAGAAGGCAGCCCGCTTTGTCCGCCACTGCGACGCCTTCAACATCCCCATCATCACCCTCGTTGACGTTCCGGGGTTCCTGCCCGGAAAAGACCAGGAATTCCAGGGCATCATCCGCCGCGGCGCCAAGCTCCTGTATGCCTACGCCGAAGCCACCGTCCCGAAGCTGACCGTCATTACCCGCAAGGCATATGGCGGCGCCTACATCGTGATGGGTTCCAAGAAGCTCGGAGCGGACCTGAACCTGGCATGGCCCACGGCCCAGATCGGCGTCATGGGCGCCCAGGGAGCCGTCAACATCCTTTACCGCCGCGACCTCGCATCCGTGGCGGAGTCCGGCGGAGATGTTGAGGCCCGGAGGGCCGAAGTCATCAAGCAGTACGAGGAGGAACTCCTCAACCCCTACCAGGCAGCAGAACTGGGCTATGTGGACGCGGTCATCGCACCGTCCGAAACGCGGCCGCAGATCATCAGGGGCCTTCGGGCGCTCCGCGACAAACGCGCCAGCCTGCCCACCAAGAAGCACGGGAACATCCCGCTGTGATCCCCGAGGATGGGACCCCCGAGCCCCTGCTCTCCGTGGTCAAGGGCCAACCGTCGGCCGAGGAGCTGGCCGCACTGACCGCCGTCGTGCTTTCCCTCGGAGGCCAGGAGGCCGCCGAAGACCGCAAGCCCACAGTCCGGCACTGGGTGCGCCGGCAGCAGCTGCGGATGGCGCCCACCCCCGGCCCCGGAGCCTGGAAGCGGAGCCGCGGCTAACGTCCCCACCGCCTCCCTAACCTCGCTTCGCTCGGCCAGGGAACCCTCGGCGGCGGCGGCCCCTGCACAGTTTCATAACCGGGAAGGCCCGGTTAGTCTCGTGGGGTGACTACCGAAACTGCACCCGCCGCCCGCCAGCGCACCGCCATCGACGCCGTGGCGGATGAATACACCGACACGCTCATCCGGCTCAACCCGTCATTCGCCACCACGCTCGGCCTGCCGGGACACGAGACGGAATACCAGGATTACTCCCCCGCCGGCCTTGCCGGGTTTGCCGCCGAAGCGGGGAAAACGCTCAAGGCCCTGGAGGGGCTGGAACCGCAGGACGACGTGGACGCCGTCACGCTGGACGCGATGCGTGAGCGGCTGGGCCTGCAGCTGGAAATCCACGAGTCCGGCTGGGACGAGGCCGACCTGAACAACATCGCCTCCCCGGCACAGGACATCCGCGCCATCTTCGACCTTATGCCCACGGCCACCGGCCAGAACTGGGAACACATCGCCGGCCGCGCCCTCAACGTACCCGGTGCCGTCGACGGCTACATCGCTTCCCTCCGCCAGGCCCGTGACGCCGGGCGCGTTTCGGCGCGCCGCCAGGTCAGCATCGTCATTGAGCAGGCCACCAAGTACGCCGCCGAGGACGGCTTCTTCGCCAAGCTGGCCGCCGGGGCCACGACGGCCGACGGCCCGCTGGAGGGGGCCGTGCAGGGAAAGCTCGACGCCGGGGCTGCCGCCGCACGGAGTGCCTACACCCGCCTCGCCGACTTCCTCCGAACGGAGCTCCTGCCCGTGGCCCCGGAGAAGGACGCCGTGGGAAGGGAACGCTACGCGCTCGCCTCGCGCTCGTTCCTCGGCGCCACCGTTGACCTGGAGGAGACCTACGCCTGGGGCGTGCAGGAACTGGACCGGCTGATTGCCGAGCAGGAGCAGGTGGCAGAGACCATCAAGCCAGGTGCCGGCATCGCCGAAGCCAAGGAGATCCTCAACAACGACCCCGCCCGCCAGATCAAAGGCACCGATGCCCTCAAAGCCTGGATGCAGGAACTCTCGGACAAGGCCGTCGCCGACCTCGCCGGTGTGCACTTCGACATCCCTGATGTGATGAAAAAGCTCGAGTGCCTGATCGCACCGACCGACGAAGGCGGCATCTACTACACCGGGCCGTCCGATGACTTCAGCCGCCCGGGCCGGATGTGGTGGTCCGTCCCCGCGGGCGAGGACACTTTCACCACCTGGGCCGAAACCACCACCGTTTTCCACGAAGGCGTCCCCGGACACCACCTTCAGGTGGCCACTGCAACGTACCGCCGGGAACTCCTGAACAACTGGCGCCGCAACGTCTGCTGGACCTCAGGCCACGGCGAAGGCTGGGCACTTTACGCCGAGAAGCTCATGCAGGAACTCGGCTACCTCTCCGATCCAGGCGACCACATGGGCATGCTGGACATGCAGCGCATGCGCGCCGCCCGGGTGGTCTTTGACATCGGCGTCCACCTGGAACTCGGTATCCCGGAACGGTGGGGTACCGGGACCTGGACACCGGAGAAGGGCTACGCCTTCCTGAAGGAAAACCTGCCCATCAGCGAAGGACAGCTCGAGTTCGAGTTCACCCGCTACCTCGGCTGGCCCGGCCAGGCACCCTCCTACAAGGTGGGCCAGCGGCTCTGGGAGCAGATCCGGGCCGAGCTGGAAGCCCGTCCGGACTTTGACCTGAAGGCCTTCCACACGAAGGCCCTCGACGTCGGATCCGTTGGCCTCGACACCCTCAGGCGCGCGCTGCTCTCGTGAGTTCCGTCGAGGAGGAGACGTTTGCCACAGTTGCGGTGGGAATAACTTCACAATTACCTGATATGACGCCTATATTGCGGGGATTCCATGCGGCGGACGGCCGTTTGCCGCCGTAATATTTCTCAACATCCGTTCGCCGTGGTATGCGGGTGCCGCCTAGCGTGTTCGGGTGAGCACTCAAACCCGCACCCCCGAATCCGCAGGAAAGACCGGCTTCCAGCTGCCCAAATGGGCTGGCTCGTTCGGCTTCCAGATCATCGCCGCCCTCATCGTGGGCCTGGGCCTCGGCCTGCTGGCCAAGTACACCGGCAGCACGAAGACCGCCCCGAATGGACTGGGCGCCACGCTGCAGACCATCGGTTCCAGCTATGTCTCCCTGCTGCAGACCGCGGTGGTGCCGCTGATCTTCACCGCCGTGGTGAGCTCCATCTCCAACCTCCGCCAGGTGTCCAACGCCGCCAAGCTGGCGTGGAATACGCTGCTGTGGTTCGCCATCACGTCCCTGGTGGCAGTGCTGATCGGCATCGGACTGGGTGTCCTGCTTCAGCCGGGCGCAAACACGGGCATCACCGAGGAAGCCAAGTACAGCGGCAAGTCCGGTGACTGGTGGTCCTTCCTGGTGGGCCTCTTCCCCAAGAACTTCCTGGGACTGGGCGCCAGCTCAACCGTGACTGAAAGCGCCAACGCTGCCACCACCGTCAGCACCTCGGTCAGCTTCAACGTGCTGCAGATCCTGGTGATCGCCATCGCCGTCGGCGTTGCTGCCCTGAAAGTCGGCAAGGCCGCCGAGCCCTTCCTGAACCTCAACGCCTCCGCCCTCGCTGTCATCCAGAAGGTGCTGTGGTGGATCATCCGCATCGCGCCGCTCGGCACGGTAGGCCTCATCGGCAACGCCGTGGCTGTCTACGGCTGGGACACCATCGGCTCACTCGGCAAGTTCACCTTCGCCATCTACGTTGGCCTGGCCCTTGTCCTCTTTGTGGTCTACCCGGTCCTGGTCCGCACGCACGGCCTGTCCGTCAAGCAGTACTTCTCCGGAGTATGGCCCGCCGTGCAGCTGGCCTTCGTGTCCCGCTCCTCGGTTGGCACGCTGCCGCTGACGCAGCGCGTGACTGAGCGCAGCCTGGGCGTTCCCCGTGCCTACGCTTCGTTCGCCGTGCCCCTGGGTGCCACCACCAAAATGGATGGCTGCGCCGCCATCTACCCGGCCATCTCCGCCATCTTCGTGGCCCAGTTCTTCGGCATCCAGCTGGACTTCAGCCAGTACCTGCTGATCGCCCTTGTCTCCGTGCTTGGCTCGGCCGCGACCGCCGGCACCACCGGCGCCGTGGTGATGCTCACCCTGACGCTCTCCACGCTGGGTCTGCCGCTGGCCGGCGTCGGGCTCCTCCTGGCCATCGACCCGATCCTGGACATGGGCCGCACCGCGGTCAACGTGGCCGGACAGGCCCTGGTCCCCACGATTGTGGCCAAGCGGCAGGGCATCCTGGACGAGGCGCTGTACAACGCGCCGCGCAACGGCACCCCGTTCGTGGATGACGACGCCGAGGCCGCCGCAGATCCGTCCGCGTCCGACGCCGGAGCTGCTTCCAGCGCAAACGACCGCGAGCTGGCCGGCGCCAAGGCATAGGCCCTCGCCCGCCAACGGCTGGAGTGGAAGTCCCCGCGGTTCTCCCGGGGACTTCCACTCGTTAAGGCCGGGATGCGCGAACGTACAGTTGAGGCCCCGGATCCGCGGATCCGGGGCCTCAACTGTACGTTCGCGCTGATGTGTCGCCGTGCCGGCCCTAGCGGCCGCCTCCTCCGATCACACCGTTCTCAACGGCCTTGGTCACGGCATCCGCCTCGGCCTGGGTCAGTTTGCCGTCGGTAACGGCTTTGTCCAGCCTGGTCTTGAGCGCTGCAGCCCGCTCCGCCTGGGCCTCACTGCGGAGCTCATCAAGGGCGGCCGTGACCTTTGACTCCTCGATCCCCAGGGATTCCGCCAGGGCCTTCGCGAGTGCAGCGTCCCTGGCAGCCGGGTCGGGCCTGGTGCCGGCGGCCGGCGGCGAGGCGGGCTTGTTGGCCTCGCGGAACGCCTGCAGCGCTTCGGTGACCTTGGCCTCCTCGACGCCGAGTTTTTCCGCGAGCGCCGAGGCCTGCGCCACGCCGCGCTCACCCCCGTGCCCGCCGTGCCTGCCTTTGCCTTCCGTGGGCGCGGTGCCGTCCGTCGAAGCACTCGAGCTGGCACTCGGCGTGGGGGTGGGCGTCGTGGTTGCCGACGCCATGCCGGCGACGCCTATCCCGGCGCCAACGGCCAGGGCCGTGGCCGAAAGGCCAAGGGCTATTCTCTTCCTGCGTGACATCTTCTGTCTCCTGGATCTGCCGTCCGGTGACGGCGGCTGATGGTGTGTCTCTGTCGAGATACTCCAAGTGTCCGGCGCAAGGTTCTGGCTCAGCTGTCGGAAACCTTTCAATCTCCTGTGAAAGATTCCGCAGCCCGTGCGCGATTGGCTAGGCTCGGCAGCATGCTGATTGTGACAACCAATGACATTCCGGGCCACCGGATCGATGCCGTGTTCGGCGAGGTGATGGGCCTGACGGTCCGTTCCCGGGACATCGGCTCCCAGATGCTGGCCGGCTTCCGGTCCCTCGGCGGAGGGGAACTGCCCGAAATGACCCGGGCCCTGTATGAAAGCCGCCAGGAGGTGATGGCGCGGATGGTGGCAGAGGCCCAGCAGCGCGGCGCCAACGCCATTGTGGCCATGCGCTTTGACACCTCCGAAATGGGCACGAACTGGACCGAAGTCTGCGCGTACGGAACTGCCGTCTTTGCCATTCCGCTGGCCGAAGGCCAGCCGGGCGCCACGGGACAGTCCATCCAGCTCACTAAAGCCGGATAGACCGCAGGGAAACCAGCAGGAGGAACTTGCCCAGAGTGCAAACTTGCACATAGTGTAATCACGTGAGCATTTCCAACGTGACCGACGAACCGGCGGCGCCTGCGCCCTCCCGCCGCGAACAGAACAAGGCGGCCACCCGCCAGGCCATCACCGACGCCGCGCTGAACCTGCTCCGGGGCAAAGGGCCGGGCAACTTCACGGTGGAGGACATCGCGGCCGCTGCCGGAATATCGCGGCGCACCTTCTTTAACTACTTCAGCAGCACGGAGGCGGCCCTGGCGTCCGTGACCAACGGCTTCCTGGACCATGCTCTCCGGCAATTCCGGCTGCGTCCCGCTGAGGAGCCCATTCTCGAGTCCGCCCGTGCTGCCCTCATGGAGCTGGCCGACCCCATGACGGTTGCACCGATGGCGGAGCTGTTCACCCTGACACAGCAGAACTCATCGCTGGTCCGCTCCGAGCTTGAGGCCTGGGACCACTGCACCGAGCAGATCATCATGGCAGCGAAGGAACGGGTCGCCAAAACACCCGGGGCGGCCATCGACGAGCTCTACCTCCGGGCCCTCGCCGGCTCCGTCATTTCCTGCGGCAAGGCCGCCATGGACGTGTGGTTCGCCCAATGCGGCGCCGACCTTGCCCCTGCCTCACTTTCCGTTCTCCGCCAACTCCTCATCGATGCCATCGGCCACCTTGGCGCCGGCTTCGACAGCCCTGCGCGTCCGTCTTCCCACACCCTCCTCAAAGATCGGCTCTGACATGGCCCTGTTGCTCTACCGGCTCGGCAAGTTTTCCTACCGGCACCGCTGGCTGGTCATCTCGCTGTGGCTTGCGGTCCTGGTGGCCGTCGGCGGGTCCGCGGCCGCCTTCCACGGCACTTTGTCCAATAACTTCCAGATCCCGGGCACCGAGACCCAGCGGATCGCCGACAAGCTGCGGCAGGACCTGCCGTCCGCATCAGGCGGCTCGGCCAGCATTGTCTTCGAGGCACCCGCGGGCGGCTTCACGGCAGAGAGCCGCGCCGCGGTGACGGATGCCCTGACGAAGCTGGAAGCGCTTCCGGATGTGAAGGCCACCGTGAACCCCTTCGCTACGCAGGACCAGGTGGACCAGGCAGCGGAAGCGATCGCCGAGGGTGAGCAGCAGATCGCAGCGGGCCAGGCCAAACTGGACTCTTCCCGCAGCCAACTGGAAGCAGGGAAGGCGCAACTCGCCGCCGCGGAACAGCAGCTCACCGCGGCCGGGGCGCCTGCCGCCGTGATCGAGGCCCAGCTGGGACAGCAGAAGGCAGCCATGGCACAGGGCCAGGCCCAGCTCGACGCCGGCACCCGGGAACTTGAGGCCGCCAAGGCCAAGCTGGACCTAGGCAAACGCCAGGCCGAGGCGTCCGCGGGTCTCCGGTTTGTTTCCTCGGACGGCCGAGCCGCAGTGGCCCAGGTACAGTTCAACACCTCCATCAACGGCCTCACCCCCGACGTGCGCCAACAGGTCCAGGACATCGCCCACGGAACCTCCGCCGCCGGCGTCACGGCGCTCGCCAGCAAGGAAATCACCGAGGACATCTCGGAACTCTTCGGCGCCTCCGAAATCATCGGCGTCGGCGTCGCCGCGCTCGTCCTGATCCTGATGCTGGGCACGCTCATCGCCGCCGGCCTCCCGCTCCTCATGGCGATCATTGGCGTCGGCGTAGGCGTCGGCATCACGTTTGCCCTGTCCGGACTGTTCGAGATGAGCTCCATCTCCCCCATGCTCGCGCTGATGCTGGGCCTGGCCGTCGGCATCGACTACTCACTGTTCATCGTCAACCGCCACCGGACCCAGCTCCGCTCCGGAATGGATCCTGAAGAATCAGTGGCACGCGCCACCGGGACGTCCGGCAATGCAGTCCTCTTCGCCGGCCTCACCGTCATCATCGCCCTGGCCGCCCTGGTGGTTCCCGGGCTTCCCTTCCTGAGCGTGATGGGCCTCGCAGCGGCCGGAACCGTTGCCGTGGCCGTCCTGGTGGCGCTCACCCTGACCCCGGCCATGCTGTCCCTGATCGGCCGCCGCATCATCTCCAAGCGGGCCTGGGCAAAAGTTGAGGCCCACAACGCCGAGGCCGGCCATGAACTTGCCGACAAAGCACGGGACGAGGAAAAGAGCACCCGCGGCTGGGGCGGCCTGGTCACCAGGCACCCCGTCGTCGCCCTCGTGGCAGGGGTGCTCCTGCTGGGAACCCTGGCGCTGCCCGCCACCCAGCTGCAGCTGGCACTCCCCGACGGCGGCTCCGAGCCGGTCGAATCCGAGGCCTACCAGGCGTACGACCTGACGGCACGCAGTTTTGGCGAAGGTGTCACGGGACCCATTGTGGTGGTGGGCGAATTCCCCCAGGGCCTGGACGAAACCGAAGCCCGGTCGCTGCAGTACGACGTCGCCGACCTGATCCGCGGCGTGGACAACGTCGTGGCCGCCGTCCCGGTGGCGCTGAGCGAGGACCGCCGGACAGCCGTCTTCCAGGTCATTCCGGAGGAGGGGCCCGCCAAGGCCGGCACCGTCCAGGTTGTCAGCGAACTGCGGGAACGCGGCGCGGAGATCCAGTCCGAAACCGCCGTCACCATCGGCCTCACGGGGCAGACCGCCGGCAACATCGACGTCTCGACCAAACTCGGCGAAGCCCTGCCGCCGTACCTGGCCATCGTCGTCGGGCTTTCCCTGATCCTCCTGCTGCTGGTGTTCCGCTCCGTCGTGGTTCCGCTGCTGGCCACCGGCGGCTTCCTGCTCTCCCTGGCAGCCGCCTTCGGCCTGGTGGTTGCGGTGTACCAGTGGGGCTGGCTGGGAACCGTGTTCGACGTCGCCAATCCGGGTGCGGTGCTCAGCTTCCTGCCGATTATCCTTATCGGCGTGCTCTTCGGCCTGGCAATGGACTACCAGGTGTTCATCGCCTCCGGCATGCGCGAAGCGTACATGCACGGCTCCCCGGCCAAACATGCCGTCCGGATCGGTTTCAGCCACGCCGCTGCCGTCGTGACCGCCGCCGCGATCATTATGGTCAGCGTCTTCGCCGGATTCATCTTCAGCCACCTGACCATGGTCCGGCCGCTGGGTTTCGCGATGGCCTTCGGGGTGCTGCTGGACGCCTTTGTGGTCCGCATGACCATCGTGCCCGCCGTGATGTACCTGCTCGGTGAGAAGACCTGGTGGCTGCCCCGGTGGCTGGAGAGGATCCTGCCGGACGTGGATGTGGAGGGGGCCAAACTTGAACGGCTCCAGAGCGGCCGCGATCAGGTCAGCCAGCCTGTCCACTAGGCTGAAACGGTGACCAGCCTCATCCTCGCCTCCCAGTCCCCCGCCCGCACCAAACTCCTGGCCGAGGCCGGCATCCGGCATACAGTGCTGGTGTCCGACGTGGACGAGGACGCGGTCCAGGCCCGCTACGGGGTCACGGATCCGCACGATACCGCCCTGCTGCTGGCGCGGGCCAAGGCCGAGGCCGTGGCAGCGCTGCCGGAAGCGGAGGGGACGCTGGTCCTGGGCTGCGACTCCGTCTTTGAGTTCGACGGCGAGGCGCACGGCAAGCCGTACACCGCCGGCGTCGCCCGCGAACGGATGCTCCGGATGAGCGGCAACAGCGGCGTCCTGCACACCGGACACTGGCTGGTGGACTGCCGGGACACCACTCCCGACGACGGGACAACAGCTCCCGGGTCCGGCGCCACCCTCGGCGCGGTCGCCTCAGCCGAAGTCCATTTCATGGAGATGGAACCGGCGGAGATCGACGCCTACATCGCCACCGGTGAGCCGCTGCACTGTGCCGGATCGTTCACCATCGACGGGCTCGGCGGGGCGTTCATCCGGAAGGTGGACGGGGACCCGCACGCCGTCGTCGGGCTGTCCGTGTCCACCCTGCGGGGGCTCCTGGCGCAGGCCAACGTGCGCATCACCGAGCTGTGGCCGACAGACTAAAGGGAACCAATTTTGCGGGCATTTGTAGCTTCCCTACAAAGCTATGCCGGTTTACACGCGGATTCCGCAAGTAATATCGGCGGAACCCTCAAAATCGCGCTAGGCTCCCTGAAGGAAAGAAGGAGACGCCTTGTCAGCAAATTTGGAGCAGTCCGCAAGTCCCGTGCAGTCGAACCTCACCAAGGTGCTGATCGCCAACCGTGGCGAAATCGCCGTGCGGATCATCCGCGCCGCACGTGATGAAGGCATCGGCTCCGTGGCTGTTTATGCCGATCCGGACCGCGACGCGCTGCACGTGCGGCTCGCCGACGAGGCCTACTCCCTCGGTGGAAACACCGCTGCCGAGTCCTACCTGGTGATGGACAAGATCCTTGACGCCGCCCGCCAGTCCGGCGCCGACGCCATCCACCCCGGCTACGGCTTCCTGGCCGAAAACGCCGAGTTCGCCGCCAAAGTCATCGCCGCCGGCATCACCTGGATTGGCCCCTCCCCCGAGGCAATCTCCGCCCTGGGTGACAAGGTCCAGGCCCGCCACATCGCCGAAAAGGTCGGCGCACCCCAGGTGCCCGGCACCGCCGACCCCGTGGAATCGGCCGAGGAGATCCTCGACTTCGTGGACAAGTTTGGCCTACCCGTTGCCATTAAGGCCGCGTTCGGCGGCGGCGGACGAGGCATCAAGGTGGCCCGCACCCGGGAAGAAATCCCCGAACTCTTTGAATCAGCCGTCCGTGAAGCCGTCGCAGCCTTCGGCCGCGGCGAGTGCTTCATCGAACGGTTCCTGGACGCCCCGCGCCACGTAGAGACCCAGTGCCTGGCCGACGCCCATGGCAACGTGGTGGTCGTGTCCACCCGCGACTGTTCGCTGCAGCGCCGCAACCAGAAACTCGTTGAAGAAGCGCCCGCACCGTTCCTCACGGAGGAGCAGAACCGCCGGCTCTACGAATCATCCAAGGCGATCCTGAAGGAAGCCGGTTACCTCGGCGCCGGGACCTGCGAGTTCCTGGTGGGCCAGGACGGCACCATCTCCTTCCTTGAAGTGAACACCCGCCTCCAGGTGGAGCACTGCGTCTCCGAGGAAGTCACCGGAATCGACCTCGTCCGCGAACAGTTCCGCCTGGCCCGCGGCGAGGAACTGGGCTACGGCGACCCCGAGGTCCGCGGCCACTCCATCGAATTCCGGATCACCGGCGAGGACCCAGGACGCAACTTCATGCCGGCTCCCGGCACCATCACCACCCTGAAGAACCCGACAGGCCCCGGCATCCGGATTGACTCCGGCGTCGAACAGGGCGACGTCATCAGCGGCAACTTCGACTCGATGCTCTCCAAGCTGATTGTCACCGGAGCCACCCGCGCCCAGGCCCTGCAGCGTTCCCGCCGGGCCCTGGAGGAAATGGTGGTGGAGGGTATTCCCACCGTTATCCCCTTCGACCTCGCCGTGGTCACCAACCCGGACTTCGCGCCAGCGGAAGGCCCGTTCAAGGTCCACACCCGCTGGATCGAGACGGACTTCGTCAGCGACATCCCCGCCTGGACGCCCACTGGCACCGATGCCCAGGCTGACGACGCCGGCGAACGCCAGCGCGTGGTGGTTGAAGTTGGCGGCAAGCGCCTCGAAGTGGTGCTCCCTGCGTCCCTTGGCTCCCTGGGGTCCGGATCAGGTTCCGCCGCCGCCAAGCCGGCCAAGTCCAAGAAGCGTTCCCGTTCGGGCGGTGCCGCCGCCGGAGCCACCGGCAACGCCCTCGCCTCCCCGATGCAGGGCACCATCGTCAAGGTGGCAGTCAGCAACGGCGACGTCGTGGCCGAGGGTGACCTGATCGTTGTCCTCGAGGCGATGAAGATGGAACAGCCCCTGACGGCGCACCGCTCCGGAACCATCACCGGGCTGAACGCCAAGGCCGGCGAGACGGTGTCGGCCGGTGCCGTCATCGCCACGATCGAAGACTAGTCAGCGCCGGAGGCACCCATGCTCGCACCCAGTTTTGAAGAAGAAGTAGACCGCTACCACCTGGCCGTTCCGGAAATCACCCGCGGAAATGCGGGGCCCGTTAAGGACCTTTATTCCCGGCTCGACGACGTCACCCTGGCCAACCCGTTCGGGGGCATCGCCCGCGGCTGGGCGCAGGTGGAAGCACGGCTCGACCAGGCGTCCCGGCAGTTCCAGGACGGCGAGATGCTGGGGTTCGACACCATCACGTCCTACACCGCGCGTGACACCGCCTTCCTGGTGGAGACCGAACACTTCCGCGCCCGACTGGACGGCGCCGGCCTCGCTGAGGAGTTTGCGCTGCGCGTGACCAGCATCTTCCGCCGCGAAGAGGGCTACTGGAAGCTGGTACACCGGCACGCCGACCCCGCCGCCCGGCCGCAGTCGCGGCGGTCCCTTGCCCAGTCCCCCGACCGGTCGCCCGAACCCTGATGGCCCACTGGCGTCCGGCAGGTGGCACGGGCACACTTAGCGTGTGAAGCCTTTCCTGCTGCTTGCCTCCCGGGCCGAAGACGCCGCTGCCGACGAGGAGTATGCGGCCTACCTGAGGTACGGCGGCCTGGCGCCGGGGCAGCTGCGGCGGATCCGGCTGGAGGCGGCACCCCTGCCGGACCTGGACCTGGCAGACTACTCGGCGGTGATCGTCGGCGGGAGCCCGTTCACCTCCAGCGATCCGAGCGACCGCAAAAGCGCCACCCAGCACCGGGTGGAGCGGGAGCTGGCCCAATTGCTGGACCGGATCGTGGAGCAGGATTTCCCGTTCCTCGGCGCCTGCTACGGCGTCGGGACGCTCGGAAGGCACCAGGGCGCCGTGATCGACAGGACCTTCGGCGAACCCCTCGGCGCGGTGGAAATAGAACTCACCGGTGCCGGGCTGGCTGATCCCCTCCTGCGCGGAATGCCCGCCCGGTTTACCGCCTTTACCGGGCACAAGGAGGCCTGCTCCTCGCTGCCCGCCCATGCCGTGCTGCTGGCTTCTTCCCAGGCCTGCCCGGTGCACATGTTCCGGATCAAGGAAAACCTGTACGCCACGCAGTTCCACCCGGAGCTGGACGCCGAGGGCCTGGTCACCAGGATCGACATCTACCGCCACGCCGGGTACTTCCCGCCCGAGTCGGCTGAGGAGCTGATGGCGGACGCCCGCCGGTACACCGCGACCGAGCCCATGAACATCCTCAAGAACTTCGTGTCCCGCTACGGCACCTGAGCGCCAAGCGGAGCTCCGCCGTCGTTCCTGCCCTTTTGCACTGTTCGTGGACACGGAAAAGCCCGGCGCGCTCCCCTCAACAGCAGGGAGCACGCCGGGCATTTTCCGGCAGTAAGCGGGCGGAACGTCAGGCCACGTTGTTCTCGTAGTCCAGGTCCCGGGTTTCCCGGCTCACGAACAGGGCAATGAGGGTCAGTACCGCCATGGCCGTGAGGTAGACACCCACCAGGACGGGGCTGCCGTCAGCCGTTTCCCACAGTGCGACGGCGATGAACGGTGCCACTGCTGCGCCCAGGATGCTGGACACGTTGTAGCTGACTGCGGACCCGGTGTACCGCACGTTGGTGGGGAACAGTTCCGGCAACAGCGCGCCCATGGGACCGAACGTCAGCCCCATCAGGGAGAAGCCGATGATCAGCAGGGCCATGGTGCCCACGAAGCCGCCGCTGAACAGCGGGACGAACAGCAGGCCGAAGACGAAGATGCCGGCGGTGACCGTCAGCAGCATCTTG
This sequence comes from Arthrobacter sp. BE255, assembly GCF_031457335.1. Taxonomy (NCBI): domain Bacteria; kingdom Bacillati; phylum Actinomycetota; class Actinomycetes; order Micrococcales; family Micrococcaceae; genus Arthrobacter; species Arthrobacter sp. BE255. The sequence continues at coordinate 18,167 of NZ_JAVDWK010000013.1, forward strand.
CGGCGGCCGTACTTCTCGGCCAGCGGGCCCGAGACCAGGGTGAAGATGCCAAAGAAGACGACGCCGGCGATCAGCATCCACAGGAAGTCGTTGCGGGTGTAGCCCAGGCCGGGGACAAACGCGGCCGCGGCGGCTTCCGTCATCGGCTTTCCGGCCTTCTCGGCGGCGGCCTTGGCGGCGTCCAGGCTGGAGGCGCGGGTGCCGTAGGTCAGCGTGAACGTGGTCATCAGGTAGAACAGCACGTACGTGGCGAGCATGATGAACGTGCCCAGGATCAGCGGACGCCAGCTGGTCTTGAAGACGCGGCCGATCGGCAGCTTGGCCACCTCGTTCGATTCGAGCACCTTGGTGAACGCGGGGGTTTCGATCAGCTTGAGGCGGACGTAGAGGCCGATGATGACCATCACGGCGCTCAGCAGGAACGGTACGCGCCAGCCCCAGGCCAGGAAGTCGGCCGGCGTCAGGGCGTAGCTGAAGACCAGGAAGATCACGTTGGCGATGATGAAGCCGATGGGCGCACCCAGCTGCGGGAACGTGCCGTAGATGGCCCGCTTGTTGGCGGGGGCGTTTTCGGTGGCCAGCAGCGCGGCGCCGCTCCATTCGCCGCCGAGGGCCAGGCCCTGGGCGAAGCGCATGACCACGAGCAGTGCCGGGGCCCAGAACTGCCAGCCCGGGACCAGCGCCGTGGGCAGGCAGCCGATCAGGAAGGTCGCGATGCCCATCGTCAGCAGCGACGCCACCAGGGTGCCCTTGCGGCCGAACTTGTCGCCGAAGTGGCCAAAGACGACCGACCCCAGCGGGCGGGCGATAAACGCCACCCCGAACACGGCGAACGAGCTCAGCAGCTGGGTGGTTTCGTTCTGGTTGGGGAAGAACAGCGAGGGGAAGACCAGCACCGCTGCCGTGGCGTAAACGTAGAAGTCGTAGAACTCCACGGTGGTGCCGATCAGGCTGGCGACAATCACGCGGCCGCGTGAGTTCACTGCCTTGGCAGGTCCGGGACCGGTCGAAGTTTCAGTTGATGACATGTATGAACACTTTCGTCAGAACCCGCCGGACGTGGGGGCAGAGGCCCGGCGTGCAGTAGTTAGAGTTCAATATTAGTTCCCGCCGTCCAGTCAATGGACAAAAGGTCCATTATGCGGACATTGGGGATTTGTCTCATTTTCCGGTCCTCACGCCCTCAAAAGTGGCCCGATAGGCAAATGTCACAGCGCGTTAACAAACGGCGACTGTCCACGAAACGCACCTTCTCTACCTTGGAAGAACAACATCCCCCAAGAGGAGGTACACCGTGACTGTTGATCGCAGCGCAGATGCCGGCACCGGCAATTCCGTAGATTTAGACACCGACCCGTTGCACGAAGGCGTGTCCTCATCCGCCAGCGCACAGCCCGGCTCCACGCGTACAGCTGACGCCCCCGCCCTTGAATTCCGCCCCGGCCGCTGGATCGCCAACTGGAACGCGGAGAACAAGGAACAGTGGGAGTCCGCCGGCCGCGCCATCGCCCGCCGCAACCTGAACTGGTCCATCTTCGCTGAATTCCTCGGCTTCGTGGTCTGGCAGCTCTGGTCCATCGTAGTGGTCCAGCTCCCCGCTGCAGGCTTCACGTTCTCCACGTCGGAAATCTTCTGGCTGATCTCGATGCCCAGCCTGGTAGGCGCCACGCTCCGCATCCCCTACACCTTCATGGTTCCCCGCTTCGGCGGCCGGAACTGGACCATCGTGTCCGCGCTCCTCCTGCTGATTCCCGCCATCGGCCTGGGACTCTGCGTCTCCAACCCCGGAACCCCGTTCGGCGTCATGCTCCTCGTAGCAGCACTCGCAGGCTTCGGCGGCGGCAACTTCGCCAGCTCCATGGCCAACATCACGTTCTTCTACCCGGCCCGCGAAAAGGGCTGGGCCCTGGGCCTGAACGCCGCCGGCGGCAACATGGGTGCCGCCGTCGCACAGCTCGCCGTGCCGATCGTGATCACCCTGCTGGCTGTCGGCAGCGTCAACCTGCCGATGGCAGGCTGGATGTGGGTCCCGTTCATCCTGATCGCCGCCTTCGGCGCCTGGAAGTACATGGACAACCTCACCAGCGCCAAGGGCGACGTGGCCGGCTCGGTCGCAGCGCTCAAGGAACCGCACCTGTGGATCATGGCCCTGCTGTACATCGGCACATTCGGTTCCTTCATCGGCTTCGCCGGCGTGTTCCCCAAGCTCATCAAGGACTACTTCCCGGCTTTCTCCTCCATCGGAGTCGGCACCGTGGCACTCTCGCTGGCCTTCCTTGGCCCGCTGGTCGGTTCACTGGCCCGCCCCTACGGCGGACGCATGGCTGACCGCATGGGCGGTGCCCGCATGACCGTGGCAGCCTTTGCCTCCATGGCCGTCATCACCCTCACCATGATCTGGACGCTGCCGCTGAAGAACTTCTGGCTCTTCCTGGTCCTCTTCCTGATGCTCTTCACCGCCAGCGGCTTCGGCAACGGCGCAACGTACCGGATGATCCCCATCATCTTCGCCACGTCCAGCCGGGCAGCAAAGTCCGGAGCCAGCACGGTCCAGACCCAGCGGCTCGCGTCCTCCGCCCTCGGCCTCATCTCGGCCATCGGCGCCTACGGCGGCTTCGTTATCCCGCAGGTCCTGAACGCCTCCAACACCGCCAGCGGATCCTACACACCGGCCTTCTACGGTTTCGTCGGAGCCTACGTCGTGATGCTGATCGTCTGCTGGGCCTTCTACATCCGCAACGCCAACCGAAATGCGATGGGACACGTCTAACATGACCAAAAGCGCCGACACGCACTGCCCTTACTGCGCCCTGCAGTGCGCCATGACGCTCAAGTCTCCAGCGGAACTGACCCCGGCTTCCGAGCCGGGGTCAGTCCCCGTGCCCGCCGATGCCGCTGAACTGGCCTCCGCCACAGGTCCCGTCCTGGAAGTCAGCGGCCGGGACTTCCCCACCAACCGCGGGGGCCTGTGCCGCAAGGGCTGGACCTCGGCAACCCTCCTGAACCACCCCGGACGCGTCACCGAGCCGCTCCTCAAGGGCGACGACGGGATCCACCGTCCCATCGGCTGGGACCAGGCACTTGCCCTGGTCACCAAAGCCGTGAAGGACACCCGCGCCCGCTACGGGAAGGACGCCGTCGGCGTTTTCGGCGGCGGCGGCCTCACCAACGAAAAGGCCTACATGCTGGGCAAGTTCGCCCGCCTGGCCCTCGGCACCTCCCGCATCGACTACAACGGCCGCTTCTGCATGTCATCCGCGGCTGCCGCAGGCATGCGTGCCTTCGGCGTTGACCGCGGGCTCCCCTTCCCGCTTGAGGCCCTGGACAGCGCCAGCACCATCATGATGCTGGGCTCCAACGTTGCCGAAACAATGCCCCCGTTCGTCCAGCACCTCAAGGGCGCCCGCGACGCCGGTGGCCTGATCATTGTTGATCCCCGCCGTTCCGCGACAGCCAACTTCACCTCCGACGGCGGCGGCATCCACCTCCAGCCCCTGCCGGGCACGGACCTGACCCTCCTGCTGGGCCTCTCGCACGTGGTCATCCACGAGGGCCTGGCCGACGCCGCCTTCATCGCTGAGCGCACGTCCGGCTACAACGCTGTGGTCCGCAGCGTGAACTCCTTCTGGCCCGAACGCGTCCAGTCCATCACCGGAGTTCCGGCGGAGCTCATCCGCGAAACCGCCCGGAGGCTCGCCGACGGCGCACGCAAGGGCGGCAGCTACATCCTCACCGGCCGTGGCGTGGAACAGCACGTCGACGGCACGGACACCGCCACCGCCGCGATCAACCTGAGCCTCCTCCTGGGCCTGCCCGGCTCGCTCCGCAGCGGCTACGGCACCCTCACCGGACAGGGCAACGGCCAGGGCGGCCGCGAGCACGGCCAGAAGGCCGACCAGCTCCCCGGCTACCGGAAGATCACCGACCCCGCCGCCCGCGCCCACATGGCCGGCGTCTGGGGTGTCCCGGAGGAAACCATTCCCGGCCCCGGCCTCCCCGCGGTCCAGCTCCTCAAGTCTCTTGGACAGCCCGACGGCGTCCGCTGCCTCTTTGTCCACGCCTCCAACATCGCCGTGGCCTCCCCCGATGCGAACTCGGTCATCGCCGGGCTCCGCAGTCTGGACTTCCTCGTGGTCTGCGACTTCTTTATGTCCGAGACCGCAGCCGAGGCTGACCTCATCCTGCCCGTCCTGCAGTGGGCCGAGGAGGAGGGCACCCTGACCAACCTGGAAGGACGCATCCTGCGCCGCCGCCGTGCCCTGCAGCCGCCCGCCGGTGCCCGCAGCGAGCTCTGGATCATGGCCCGGCTGGCCGAGGCCCTCGAGGCGCCGTCCACCTACAGCGAGGACCCGGAAACGGTGTTCGAGGAGCTCCGGCTCGCCTCCGCCGGCGGCCTGGCCGACTACTCCGGCATCGACTACGCCATGCTGGACCGGGGCGAGGCCGCCTACTGGCCGTACCCCGCGGGCAGCACCGGCACGCCGCGGCTGTTCCTGGACGCGTTCGCGCACGCCGACGGCAAGGCGGTCATGACCCCGGTGACTCCGCGCCGCCGTCGTACCCCCGAGGCCAATCCTGACCCGGCGGCAAAGACCATGACCCTCATCACCGGCCGCCTCCTGGAGCACTACCAGTCCGGCGCGCAGACCCGGAGGGTGTCCGAGCTGCTGGCCAGCCAGCCCGAAGCAAAAGTCCAGATCCATCCGGCCGCCGCGGCTTCGATGGGCATCGCCGAGGGTTCCTTCGTCTCGGTGGCCAACGAACGCGGACGTGTGGTCTGCCGGGCCGAGCTCAGCACGGCGATCCGCCCGGAAACGGTGTTCCTGCCGTTCCACTTCCCCGAACTCGAAAGCGCCAACCGGCTGACCGAAGCCGCTACGGACCCCATCTCCGGGATGCCCGAATTCAAGTTCAACAAGGTCTGGGTCCGGCTGGCCGCCGACCAGGCCCCGAACCAGCCCCAGACCAGTGTTCTTCAGACGACGGAGGCCTCATGAGTGAGCAGATTGTCATTGTCGGTTTTGGCCCCGTGGCCGCGCGCCTGATCGATGAACTGATGCCGGCAGTCCGCGAAGGACACGTCAGCCTGACGGTGGTGGGCGAGGAATCCGAGGCCGCCTACAACCGCGTGCTTGTTGCCGACCTGGGCGTAGGACGCACCACGGCAGATGCGCTGGCCCTGTCCGACGCCCAGGCCCTGGCCGCGGAGGGGGTGGACGTCCGCCTCGGCGTGAAGGTCCGCCGCGTCGACCGTGCCCGCCAGCAGGTGGTCCTCACCGACGGAACGTCCGCACACTACGAGCGCCTGGTGTTCGCCACCGGCTCGCGTCCGGTCATTCCCAACCTCACCGGCATCAACCCCGACCCCACCTCCCCCGTGCTCCCTGCCGGAGTCACCGCGCTCCGCGACCTCCGGGACGCAGAGGTGCTCCGCCAGGCGGTCGACGGCGGCAAGCGCGTAGTGGTGCTGGGCGGCGGCGTGCTGGGCCTCGAAACGGCCCTGGCGGCGGCTGAGGAAGGTGCCACCGTGACGGTGGTGCACAACGGTCCGCATCCCCTGGGCCGCAACATCGACCGCGGCGGCGGTGCAGTCCTTGCTGCCAGCCTGCGCCAGTGCGGTGTCCGGATGGCCGGGAACGCCCGCTCCACGGGCGTGGAGCACAACGCGCCCGACGGCGGCTTCTCGGCGCTGCTGCTCGACGACGGTTCTGCAATCGACGGCGACCTCCTGGTCATCTCATGCGGCGTGCGGCCCCGGACGGAGCTGGCCGAAGGCAGCGGCCTCTCCACCGGCACCGGAATCCTGGTGGACCACCGGCTCCGCGCGCACCACGAACCCCACATCTTCGCGATCGGCGACTGCGCCGAGGTCCGCTGCCCGGATCCGGCCTGTGCCGAATGCCGCACGGCGAAGGGCCCGTCAGGCCTGGTGGGCCCGGGCTGGCGGCAGGCCGAATGGCTCGCCGAATACCTCACCCTGCTCGCCACAGGCACGCAGGAGGCAGCCGACACCCTGCAGGAGCTGCCACAGGAGCAGGCCGGGATCATTGTGCTTAAGGCGCGCGGCATGAATATGGCGGTGGCCGGCAACAACGGCGCCGATCCCTGGGACGAGGATGCCCTCACCGCGGGAGCCGTGAACGGCCGCCCCCGCCTTCAGATCGCCCAGTGGGCGGATCCGGAACACGGACGCTACGTCAAGATGACTACCCGCGGCGGAGTGCTGGAAGGCCTCGTGGCGGTGGGCATGCCCCGGACCGCAGCGGAACTGGTCGGGCTGTTCGAGCGCGGCGCGGAGCTGCCGGCCGACCGTTCGCTGCTGCTCCGCCTGGACGGTCCTGACCAGCTGGCAGCGTCCGGCCCGGCAGATCCGGCGGGCACTGTGTGCCGCTGCGCCGGAGTCAGCGGGACCAAGATCCAGGGTGCTGTGGAGGACGGCTGCTCCACGGTGGCCGAAGTCTCCAAGGCAACCCGCGCCGGGACCGGCTGCGGCGGCTGCCACGAGGACATCAAGGGGCTCATCGAAAAACACTTCCAGGCGGCTGCCGCCGCCTGACATTTCCGACCGGTGATTGAGCCCGTGCACCCGTGATTCAGCCCGAGGGAGTCCCGGCGATGACGCATGGCCTGCGGCTTTAGGCAGGCCATTTGCGCGGGTTGTTCCCAACGCGGTGCGCTGTCAGTAGACTCACCGCACGGGCCCTGGCCCGTAGGTAGCAGACCTGCGCTGGGCAGTGTCACGGTTTGCACCAATTTGCAGCGTCTGCCACCGTTCTCCGGGCAGAACGACACACCTGATGACCCTGTTGAAGGCGGACGTGTCCAGTCTTACGGCCAGATCATCAGGAACGCCGGCATTGGTCCTGCGCAAATGAAGGCGGCGGGCGAAGCGCCGGGGATACTCTGCAACGGCCACAAGTTCCCTTATCCTGAGGCCTTCCCACCACCGGCTCCGTGACGTTTAGTTGGCCCCCGGTCTCGGGGCCAACTCAATCCCGTCCGGGCCTAAGCCGGTGCCTTGGGAATCATGATCCACAGCGCGATGTAGACCAGCTCGCCGATTCCCACCAGGCCAAAGATCACAAAACCGAGCCTGACCAGGAACTTCGGCAGGCCGAACCTTGCTGCCAGGGCGGCGCAGACGCCGCCGATGATTTTCCCGCTGCGCGGACGCTCCAGAGCTGCTGTCATGCCGCCACGCTACAGCGATCCTCCGAGGCCCACCAGCCCAGGGGTCCTACATGTGGACGTGCAGGCGCCGGGCGGCTTCGGAGATGGAGCCGCTCAGCGACGGGTACACGGTAAAGGTGCTTGCAACGTCGTCGACGTGGAGCTTCTGGGTGACCGCCAGGGAGATGGCGAAGATCAGCTCGGACGCGTTCGGCCCCACCACAACACCGCCAATCACTGTGCCGGAGCCCTTGCGTGCAAAGATCTTGACGAAGCCGTCCTTGTGGTTGCGCATCTTGGCGCGGGCATTGCTCTTGAGCGAGAGCTTGACAATGTCGCCCTGGTACTTGCCGGACTGGATCTCGGCCTCGGAGACGCCCACATTCGCGATCTCGGGTGAGGTGAAGATGTTGGACGCCACCTGGTGCAGCTTGAGCGGCATAACGCTGTCGCCCAGGAAATGGGCGATCGCGATCCTGCCCTGCATGGCTGCCACCGATGCCAACGCGAGCACGCCGGTGCAGTCGCCGGCTGCGTAGATGTTCGGCGCGGTGGTGCGCGAGACGCCGTCAACCTTGATGTGGCCGCTCTCGGTGAGGGCCACGCCCGCTTCCTCCAGGCCGATGCCTGCGGTGTTGGGGATGGACCCGACGCAGACCAGGCAGTGGCTGCCGGTGACCTTGGACCCGTCGCCCAGGGTGACCACCACGCCGTCGTCGGTCCGTTCCACGGTCTCGGCGCGGGCGCGGGACAGGACCCGGACGCCGCGGCGTTCGAAGACTTCCTCCAGCACCTCGGCGGCGTCGGTGTCCGAACCGGGGAGCACCCGGTCACGGCTGGAAATGAGCGTGACCTTGGAGCCCAGGCCGTTGTAGGCGGACGCGAATTCGGCACCGGTCACACCGGACCCCACCACAATGAGTTCCTCGGGGAGCTCGTCGAGGTTGTAGATCTGGGCCCAGTTCAGGATGCGTTCGCCGTCCGGCCGCGCGGTGGGCAGTTCGCGCGGGTGCGCACCCACGGCCAGCAGGATGGTGTCCGCCTCGACAATTTCCGTGCCGTCCGCGGTCAGGACTTCGATGGTGTGGTTGTCAACGAGCTTGCCCGAGCCCAGCAGGATGCGGACGTTCTGGTGTTCCAGCCCGGTGGAGATGTCGCGGGACTGCTGGCGCGCCAGGCCCAGCAGGCGGTCATTGATGTGCTTGAGGTCCGCGCGCATGGCAGGCACGAAGTCTCCGCCGTCGACGTCGAACTTCACTCCCAGCTCCCCCGCCTCGCCGACGCGGGTCATCAGGTCCGCCGTCGCGATCAGGGTCTTGGAAGGCACGACGTCGGTGAGCACGGCAGAGCCACCCAGGCCGGCACGTTCGATGATGGTGACCTGCGCCCCCAGCGAGGCAGCGACCATGGCGGCTTCGTATCCGCCCGGGCCACCTCCGAGGATTGCGATCCGGGGTGAGCTGAAATCAGGATGCGTAGTCACAAACAACCATTCTCCCGCATGGGGCGCCGCACCACCAATAAACAGCCGTGGCCATGGCGCCGGTCACCAGCACCCGTGACGCTGTGCACAGGAGCAACGGCACGATAACTTGTACCAGTGAGTAATACAGACTTCCTGAACACTGACCCGTTTGCCGCCGCCCGGGCCGCCGCCGACTACATCGCCGGGGAAACAGGCGTGGACCGCCACGACGTCGCCCTTGTCCTGGGCTCGGGGTGGGGCCAGGCCGCCGACCTGATCGGCGACACCACCGCCACGCTGTCCGCGGACGAGGTTCCCGGTTTCCACGCCCCTGCGGTGGAAGGCCACGTGGGCACCATCCGCTCGGTACTCACCAAGGAAGGAAAGCGGGCGCTGGTGCTGGGCGCGCGCACACACTTCTATGAGGGCAAAGGCGTCCGCGCCGTCGTCCACGGCGTCCGCACGGCAGCCGCCGCCGGCTGCAGGACCCTGGTCCTCACCAACGGCTGCGGCGGCCTCAACGAAGCCTGGGCACCGGGCACCCCGGTGCTCATCAAAGATCACATAAACCTCACCGCCGCCTCCCCGCTGGAGGGTGCCACGTTTGTTGACCTGACAGATCTTTACTCATCCCGCATCCGCGGACTGGCCCGCGAGGTCGATTCTTCCCTGGATGAGGGTGTCTATGCGCAGTTCACCGGGCCGCACTACGAAACCCCGGCCGAGGTGCAGTACGCCAAACGGATCGGCGCGGACCTGGTGGGCATGTCCACCGCGTTGGAGGCCATCGCCGGCCGCCACGCGGGCATGGAGGTATTCGGCATCTCACTGGTCACCAACCTCGCGGCCGGCATCAGCCCCGCCCCGCTGAGCCACCAGGAAGTCCTCGAGTCCGGCCAGGCCGCCGGACCGCGCATCTCCAAACTCCTCGCGGAGATCATCGCCAGGCTGTAGCCGGCCGGCCGGTCAGGTCCGGGTGCCCATCAGCTGGCTGACCGTGTCCTCACGGGCCTCAGGGAACCGGCGTTCAATGGATTCTGCGATCCCGGCGATGGTCTGCCGGGAAAGCTCGGTACGCCAGGTGACCTCGGCGTGCCGCATGGTCTGCGAAATCAGGCAGCTCCGTGCGTAGTCGGCGTCCATCTCGCCACCGGGCGCGTCCTTCAGGATGCCCTCACACCTGAAAGCGTCCTCGTTTCCCTCGATGGCGAGGTATACGTCAAGGACCGAGATCCGGTCTGATCGGCGTGCCAGCCGGAAGCCGCCCCTCGGACCGGACACGGATATCAGGATGCCGGCGCGGACCAGGGCCTGGAGCTGCTTGTTAAGGTAGGCGGCCGGGAGTTTGTAGAACTCAGCCAGCCGCGCGCTGCTGACAGCCTCCCCCAAGGGGGTCCAGGACATGTTGACGCAGCTGTGCAGCGCCCACTCCACGCCCTCCCCCATCTTCATATTCGCGACACTACTTGTCCAGAAAATTTACTTCAAGGATTTCCGCGGTTTTCCGGGGCCGCCCATGCGGACAAAGTGGGTGTTCGGGAAGTCTTCGGCGAGCAATGACGATAGCGTTATGCCCATGATGTCCACCGATGCCGAGTCCATCCTCTTCAGCCAAGCCCGCGACTGGGCGGCCCAGGATCCGGATTCCGCCACGTCCGCAGCCCTGTCTGAACTGGTCCGGCAGGCCGAAAGCGGAGTCGGCGCGGCCCGGCAGGAACTTGCTGACAGCTTCAATGGCACCCTGCAGTTTGGCACCGCGGGACTGCGCGCGGCACTCGGCCCGGGACCAAACCGGATGAACCGTGTGGTGGTCCGCCGTGCCGCGGCAGGCCTGGCGGCCTTCCTCAGCGACGCCGTGGGCCACGCTTCCCCGGGAACCCGGCCGCGCGCCGTCGTCGGCTACGACGCCCGGCACAACTCCGATATTTTTGCGGAGGAAACAGCGGCGATCTTCACCGCCGCCGGTTTTGAGACGTTCCTGATGCCCTCCGCACTGCCGACGCCGCTGCTGGCGTATGCCGTGCGGGCACTGGACTGCGACGGCGGGGTGATGGTCACCGCCAGCCACAATCCGCCCCAGGACAACGGCTACAAGGTCTACCTCGGCCGCCACGCCGTGGAGGAAAGCGGGCGGGGCGCCCAGATTGTGGCACCCTACGACGCCGGAATCGCGGCGCGGATCGACGCCGTCGGACCGTTGGAATCCATCCCCCTGGCCCCGGACGGCTGGACCGTGCTGGACCCGTCCATTGCCGCTGACTACCAGCGCGCGACGGCGGCACTCGCCGATCCCGCACGCTTTCCGTCCCGGGACCTGCGGATCGTCCTGACGCCCATGCACGGCGTCGGCGGCAAAACAGCAGTGGCCGTCCTGAACGAGGCGGGCTTCTCCGACGTCACCCTGGTGGCCGAACAGGCCGATCCCGACCCCGAGTTCCCTACGGTGAGTTTCCCGAACCCGGAGGAGCCCGGTGCCCTGGACCTGGCGCTTGAGGCAGCAGTCCGGGTGGATGCCGATATTGTCCTGGCCAACGATCCCGATGCCGACCGTGCGGCGGTCGCTGCCAAGGATCCGGACACGGACGCCTGGCGCATGCTCCGCGGTGATGAGGTGGGGGCGCTGCTGGGCGCACACATTGTGGCCCGGCTTGCGGCCGGCGGTGAGGAAAAGCCCGACGGCGTCCTCGCCAATTCGGTCGTTTCCTCACGTCTGCTGTCCCGCATCGCCGCCGCGGCCGGGTACGCGCACGAGGAAACGCTGACGGGATTCAAGTGGATTTCCCGTGTTCCGGGACTGCTGTACGGCTACGAAGAGGCCCTGGGTTATTGTGTTGCCCCTGACCTGGTCCGGGACAAGGACGGCATCTCGGCAGCAGTGCTGATCGCGGAGCTCGCAGCCACTGCCAAAGCGGGCGGCAAAACCATCTTCGACACCCTGGATGAGCTCTATCTTCAGCACGGGCTGCACGCGAGCGACCAGCTGAGCATCAGGGTGGCAGACCTGGGCCTGCTGGATGCCATGATGAACCGGCTCCGGGTCAGCCCGCCGGATTCCTTCGGTTCCTCGGCGGTGGAAACCTTCGTGGACCTCGCTGAGGGCACCGAGCACCTGCCGCCCACGGACGGCCTGCTGTACGTGACCCGTGACCAGACCAGGGTGATCATCCGTCCCAGCGGCACCGAGCCAAAGCTCAAGTGCTACCTGGAAGTTATCAAGGGTGTGGAGTCCGCCGCGGAACTCCCCGAGGCACGCCAAGCCGCACGCGCCGCCCTGGACCAGGTGCTCGGCGACGTGCGGGAGGCCCTCGGCCTCTAGCGGTTGCTAGAGCTCGATTTCGATGAAGCCGTCGGTGATGCGGGTGTTGAACGTGTCCAGCCGCAGCTCAGCCACTCCAAAGCACTCGCCTGTTTCCAGGTCGTAGACCTCTTTGTGCAGGGGTGAGGCGATCGTGGGGCGGGTGCCGCGTGAGCCGAGGATGCCGCGGGCCATCACGTGGGCGCCGGTGGCGGGGTCCTCGTGGGCTACCGCAAAAATTTCGCTGGGGCCGGTGCGGAAGAGTGCGACCTGGCGGCCCGCGATGAGTGCTGCCTCGCCCCAGGACAGTTCCAGTTCCTCCACGGCGCAGACGCGGTGCCAGCCGGTGGCGGTGTCAGTTTCTGTGGCGAGTGCCCCAAGTTCCAGTGTTGCCGTCATGTCGGCTCCTCTCCCTGTGCTTGCTTGGCCACCTGTATGGCCGTACTAACAAGCTAGGCGTCGGGTGTTTCACGGGCATGCGCTGAATGTGTCCGGCGCGTAAAAGAGAACTCACCCGGTCGGAAATGCGTTCGTGATGCAGAAGTTAAGTTCACGAAACAAATGGGAAACTGAAGCGAAACTGCGGGTACCTAGTCTGGATGGACAAGCTGCAGAGCACCGTCTGCGGCCCATGCGAAAGGCCCACAGTGACCGAACAGACTTCAAGCACAGAGACTCCGCGCCGCATCGTCGTCGCCGGCGGCGGCCCGGCGGCCCACCGTTTTGCGGACGCAATGCATGCCCGCGGCCTCGAAGGCTGGCATGTCACGGTCCTCACTGAGGAAGCCCACCTCCCCTACGACCGCGTGGCGCTGAGCAAGGCCCTGACCGTCATGGACTACGACCTCACCCTGGGCGAGGCGTCCATGTGGGACCACGAAGCCCTGTCCCTGAAGACCGGCGAGCGCGTCGTCAAGATCAACGCCGAGGCCAAGTCCGTGGAGACCGCGGCCGGCAATACCTTTGAATACGACCACCTCGTGGTCGCGACTGGTTCGAATGCCGCCCGCCTGCCGATCCCCGGCGCCGAGCACACGCACGTTTACCGCACGCTCGAAGACGTCTGGGCCATCAACAAGGCCATTGCCGAACTCACGGAGAAGCTCGGCCGCCAGGTCAACGCGGTCACCATCGGCGGTGGCCTCCTCGGGCTCGAGTCCGCGGCCGGCACGGAGCAGCTTGGCGCCAACCCGATCGTCATCGACGGTTCGCAGTGGCTGATGGCCACCCAGCTCGATGAGGGCGCCGGCCAGGCAATGGGCCGGCTCATCAAGGCCAAGGGCTTCGAAGTCCACGGCGGCGTCTTCCCCTCCGAAGTACTGTCCGACGACGACGGCCAGGTCACCGGCGTCCTCATGGCCGACGGCCGCATCATCGACGCTGACCTTGTCATCGTCGCGATCGGTGTCCGGCCGCGCGACGAGCTCTTCCGCGCCGCAGAGGGCGAAGAGCAGGTCTTCTCGCTGGGCCAGCGCGGCGGCGTGGTCATCAACGACTACTGCGCCACCGAAGTCGACGGAATCTGGGCCATCGGTGAAGTGGCCAACTTCGGCGGCATGTGCCTGGGCCTGGTTGCCCCCGCCAACACCATGGCGGAGATCGTCGCCGACCGCCTCCACGGCGGAGAGGCCACCTTCCCGGGCTTCGACACCGCCACCAAGCTCAAGCTGTCCGGCGTCGACGTTGCCAGCTTCGGTGACGCATTCGCCAAGACCGAGCACGCCCTCGAAATCGTCTACGCCGACCCGGCCCGCGGCGTCTACCAGAAGATCGTCACCACCGACGATGCCAAGACCCTCCTGGGCGGCATCTTCGTAGGCGACGCCACCCCCTACACCAGCCTGCGCCCGCTCCTGGGCCGCGAGCTCAGCGCCGAGCCCGGCGCGTACCTCACGGCGGCCGGCGGCGGCGACGCCCCGGACACCGAACTCCCGGACGACGCCATCCTGTGTTCCTGCAACAACGTGTCCGCCGGAACCATCCGCGACACCGTCAACGGCTGCGGCGCCTGCGACGGCAACGCCCCCGTGCAGGAACTGGGCGAGCTCAAGGGCTGCACCCGCGCCGGCACCAGCTGCGGCTCCTGTGTCCCGATGCTCAAGAAGCTGCTGGAAACGGAGCTCACCAAGTCCGGCGTCGAGGTCTCCAAGGCCCTCTGCGAACACATTGAGCTCTCCCGCCAGGACCTGTTCGACGCCATCCGCGTCCTGGGCCTGACCTCCTTCGAAGAGATCATGGCCAAGTACGGCACCGGTGCAGGCTGCGACATCTGCAAGCCGACCATCGCCAACATCCTGGCCAGCCAGAACAGCGCCTACGTCCTGGACGCCGGCCGCGGCACCCTGCAGGACACCAACGACCGCGCCCTCGCCAACATGCAGAAGGACGGCACCTACTCGGTGGTCCCCCGCATCGCCGGCGGCGAAATCACCCCGAAGAAGCTCGGCGTCATCGCCGCCGTGGCCGAGAAGTACAACCTGTACACCAAGATCACCGGCGGCCAGCGCATCGACATGTTCGGTGCCCGGCTGGAGGAACTCCCGGAAATCTGGAAGGAACTGGTGGACGCCGGCTTCGAATCCGGCCAGGCCTACGGCAAGAGCCTGCGCACGGTGAAGTCCTGCGTCGGTTCCACCTGGTGCCGGTTCGGTGTCCAGGACTCGGTGGCCATGGCCATCCAGCTCGAGCTCCGCTACCGCGGCCTCCGCAGTCCGCACAAGCTGAAGATGGGCGTCTCCGGCTGTGCCCGCGAATGCGCTGAGGCCCGCGGCAAGGATGTTGGCGTGATCGCCACCGCCGACGGCTGGAACCTGTACGTCGGCGGCAACGGCGGTGCCACCCCCGCCCACGCCCAGCTCCTGGCCAAGGACCTCGACGACGAGACGCTGATCAAGTACATCGACCGCTACTTCATGTACTACATCCGCACCGCAGACCGTTTGCAGCGCACCGCACGCTGGCAGGAAGAGCTCGACGGCGGCATCAAGCACGTTGAGGACGTCGTGGTCAAGGACACCCTGGGCATCGCCGAGGACCTCGAGGCTGCCATGGCCAAGCACGTCGACACCTACGTCGATGAGTGGGCCGACACCCTGAAGGACCCCGAGCGCCTGCGCCGGTTCCGCTCCTTCGTCAACGCGCCCGACCAGAAGGACGACTCCATCACCTTTGTTTCGGACGAGCGTGGCCAGATGCGCCCCGCAACCCCGGAGGAAAAAGGCAAGGTCCTGATCGGCGCTTCCATCCCCATGAGGCCCCGCGACGAGAACGAGGTATAGGCATGCAGCTCAGCATTGATCTCACCGGCCGCGAGGTCCTGGTCACCGGCTCGGACCACGCCGCACGCCAGGCGGTCCGCCGCTACGAGGCCGCCGGCGCCGTCGTCTACCGCCTCAGCACCCCGCAGGGTGCCGGCCATGACGGCCCGCTGCCCGAGCGTCCCTTCCTGGTCGCAGCCGTCGACGACGGCCAGCCGGGCTGGGAGTCACTGCTCGAGCGGTGCCGCGCAACAGGCATCCCGGTGGCAACCGAACCGGCTGCCGGCCCCGTAGGCCACGTCACCCTGGTGGGTGGCGGCCCCGGAACGACCGAGCTGCTGACGGTCGCCGCCATGAAAGCCCTCCGCGACGCGGACGTGGTGTTCTATGACCGGCTGGCTCCTTACCAGGAACTGCCGTCCATGACCTCGGCCGAACTGGTCGATGTGGGCAAGAAGCCGGGCCATCACAAGGTGGGCCAGTCAGACATCGAAAAGCTGATGGTCGCGTCCGCGCTGGAAGGTAACAACGTGGTCCGGCTCAAGGGCGGCGATCCGTATGTCTTCGGCCGCGGCGGCGAAGAAGTGGCCGCCTGCGTGGCAGCCGGCGTCAAGGTCCGCGTCATCTCGGGTGTCACCAGCGCCATCTCCGTCCCGGCTGCTGCCGGGATCCCGGTGACCCACCGCGAAGTCAGCCACATGTTCACTGTCGTCTCCGGCCACGCGCCGCTGACGGAGAAGGAACACAAGCACCTCGCCGGACTCGGCGGCACCATTGTGGTGCTGATGGGCATCGGAACCCTGCACCAGCTCGCCGCCGGGCTCCGCAAGGCCGGGATGCGGCCCGACATGCCGATGGCCGTCGTCGAACGCGGCTACCGCCCCGGACAGCGGACCACCATCGCGGACCTGGGCACCATCACCTCCGCCGCTGCCGGTTGCAGCAACCCCGCCGTGCTCGTCATCGGCGAGGTGGTTCGGGTGGCTGAGGCCAACCGTGGGCATGCTGAGGCCGCCGCCGACCTGGACAGGCTGGCGGCCTCGCTGCTCGGTTCATGAAAGGATTGAACCCCATGAACGCACTGGCACCCGCAGAACCCCAGGCTGAAGAGACCTCCGGGCGGGAATCGGCTGATTCCCCCTTGGAGGGTTTCCGCATTGGCGTGACCTCGCACCGGCGCTCCCAGGACCTCATCGAGGCCCTCGAACGCCGCGGCGCGGAAGTGTTGCACGCACCGGCCCTGAAAATCGCCCCGGTGCAGGAGGACATCCGCCTCATTGAGGACACCAAGGCCATCATCGCCGCACGCCCGGACCTCTGCATCGCCACCACCGCCTACGGCATGCGCCGCTGGTGCGAGGCTGCCGACTCGTTCGGCATCGGTGAGGCCCTGCTGGAAACCCTGGCAGCCTGCCGCATGTTCGTCCGGGGGCCCAAGGCCCGCGGCGCCGTCCGCGCGGCCGGGCTGGCCGACGTCGGAATCAGCAGCGACGAAACCACCGCGACGCTGGTGGACATGCTGCTGGCCGAAGGCGTCCGCGGCAAGACCGTCGCCGTCCAGCTGCACGGCTACACGGATGTCCGGCAGCTCGAGCGGCTGCGTATGTCCGGCGCCACCGTCCTGACGGTGACACCCTACCGCTGGGTCAAGCCCGACGGCGAGGACAAACTCCCCCGGCTCATCGAGGCTGCCTGCAGCGGAAACCTGGATGTCCTGACCTTCACCAGTGCACCCGCAGTGGACGCGATGTGGAGCACCGCCCACGAAATGGGTGTCTATAAGCAGCTGATCGAAAGCCTGAAAACCAACGTCACCACGGCAGTGGTTGGCCCGGTCACCGCGCAGCCCCTGCTCGACGCCGGGATCACCCCGCTCATCCCGGAGCGGTTCCGGATGGGTGCCCTCATCAGGCTGGTGTGCGAGCACCTCGCCCTTAACCACGTGCGCCGCCTGGACACGAGGTCGGGCAACATCGAGCTGCGCGGCCGCAGCCTGCGGATCGACGGGCAACAGGTTGAACTGGCCCCGGCGCCGCTGCTTCTGCTCCGCGCCCTGCTGGGTGCCGGCGGGGCGGTGCTGTCCCGCGAATCGCTGTCCGAACTTCTTGAGCTGAGGGGTTCGGTCCACGCCCTGGACATGACAGTCAGCCGGCTGCGCTCCTCGCTGCCGGATGGCCGCCTGGTGGAAACCGTGGTCAAGAGGGGCTACCGGATCCGCGTCTAAGGGCGCGGGTTCCTGCCCGTTTGTGTCATTGCGGACCATAGTGAGAGGTGCGTCACGGGTTCTGTTACCGGCCGGTAAACGTTGGCGAACAAAGGGCGTTTTGCCAGCAACAGCGGGGAAACACGCCGGAAAAGCCGTCCGCCTACGCTGGGATTCATCACGAATTCCCGGCCGCTCCTGCGGCCGCCAGCGAAAGGGCCAGCACATGTCCGCTCCGGCACCGTCCACCTCATCCACTCCGGCACCGCGCATCGTCATCGCCGGTGCCGGGCCGGCCGCGCAGGCACTGGTCCGCCAGTTGGACGGTGCCAGGTTCCGCGGAACCATCACAGTGCTCAGCAACCGGGACGACGCCCCGGCGGAACTACTCGACCTGGCAGAACTGCCCCAGGTATCGGTCCGCTTCGGCCAGCCCGCCAGTTTTATCGACGCGGACAGCCGCACTGTCACCACGGCCGATGGCATGGAATTCAGCTACGACGAACTGGTCATCGCCACCGGCTCAGCGCCCGCCGCGTCCCCCGTGGCGGGCGCCGGCCGCTGCCTGAGCTACTCAACCATCGATGATGCTGCCCGGATCGGCGACGCCGTCAAGGAAGTGACGCGGTCATTGGGCAGGCGGCCGCTGGGGATCCTGGTGGGAACCGGAGCCGCCGCCGGACAGGCTGAGGCAGTGTTGCGCGCCCGCGGAGTCAGGCCCATCCGCACCACGGTCCGGCCCACCGCAGTGGTGCACTCCATCGCCGGCGCCGGGCTGACCGCGGCCGGGATTGTCTTCGAGGACGGCAGCAGCATGAACGGTGACCTGGTGGTCCTTGCGGAAGAAAGGGTCTCGCGTGACGGCCTCGCCGCCAGCGCCGGACTCGCCACCGCCCCCAACGGCGGGATCGCCATCACCAAGGACTACCGCACGTCGGTCCCGGGGGTCTGGGCCATCGGTGACGCCGCAGCGTTCGACGGCGTCCGGCTGGGCCTGCTGGTTGCTGCCGCGTCCGCCGCCGGCGCCTGCGCCACGCAGCTCATGACGGCCGTGGCGACGGAACAACGCGTTCCGGTGGCCGCCTGACCCCCATACACAGCAACGCGGGGTCACATCCGGCCCAATGAGGCAGCGTCTTTGGGCCGGATGTGACCCCGCGTTGCCCTGTGACAAGATTGGTCCCGAAACGGGTTAAGGACCCGCGCCACCCGGCCCACGAGGCCCCCGGAAAGGACCATCATGATGAGCAACGAAGCCACTCCCGCCGCGCAGCCGTCCACCGGCACGCAGCAGGCCCCGGGCAACATCGCTTCCTTCATTGACCACACCCTGCTTAAGCCCGAGGCCAGCGAGGCGGAGATCCTCAAGGTCTGCGCCGAAGCCGCCGAGTACCGGTTCAAATCCGTCTGCGTCAACCCCGTCTGGGTGAAGACGGTCAAGAAAGCGCTCAAGGGATCCGGCGTCCTGACCTGCTCGGTGGTCGGTTTCCCGCTGGGAGCCACGCCCACTGACGTCAAGACATTCGAGGCCAGGGGTGCGGTCCTGGACGGTGCCGACGAGGTCGACATGGTCATCAACATCGCCGCAGCCCGGGCCGGCGACAAAGGCGCCCTCGTTGAGGACATCACGGCCGTCGCCGAAGCGGTGCATGCCAGCGATGCCATCCTGAAGGTCATCATCGAGACGGCCCTCCTCGACGACGCCCAGAAAGTCCTCGCCTGCGAGGCGGCCGTGGAGGCCGGCGCAGACTTCGTCAAGACCTCCACCGGCTTCAACGGCGGCGGCGCCACGGTGGAGGACATCGCGCTGATGCGCCGGACCGTAGGCCCGGATCTGGGCGTCAAGGCGTCCGGCGGTGTACGGTCCCTGGCCGACGCGCAGGCTATGATTGCTGCAGGTGCAACACGTATTGGTGCCAGCTCCGGGATTGCGATCGTCAAGGGTGAACAGGGTTCATCCGGCTACTGATCCGGGCCCGGAAGCCGCCACAATTTTGAGCCCCGCGGGGCCAAGGAGGAAAGAATGTCCAGCAAGACCACAGCGTCCGGCGTCACCACTGTCCAGACCCCGGAAAACGAGAACAGCCTCGTCACCAGCATCGTCCTGTTTGCCGTCATGATGGCCCTCTTCCTTGGCGCCATCTACTCGCTGTCCTTCCTGACGCTCGGCAACCCGTGGCCGATGGCCGTCTGCCTGGGCCTCTTTGCCCTGGCGTTCTGGATCCCGCAGACCATCACCGGCCGTTCCGACTCTGCCGGCGAGCACTAACAAACTCCTTTGTAAAAGCAACGCGGGGTCACTTCCCGCCCATTATCAGTGATTTATTGGGCGTAAAGTGACCCCGCGTTGGTTATTTCCAAGAACCAAAAAGGCTGCTGAACAGGCCCGTTCCCAGTGACAACGCGGCCGGGAAATGCGACTTCGCCAAAGCCCAGGCCGCCACGCACATGCCCACCATGGCGTACGCGCTCACCGGGATCAGCACCAACCACTCCCGCCGGGAGCCGGCGCGGCCCAGCAAGGGCAGCGAAAAGGCACCGTTGGCTTTCCAGACATCGTTGATCACGGGAAGCTTCCGCAGGAACCTGGGCGGTTTGATCACTATCGGCCACAGCAGCGGGACGCCTCCGGTGGTGATCATGTCGCCCACGATGTGGACCACCACCCCTGTCAGCATCGACACAGGAAGCCAGGTCCACTGCTCCGGCGCGAACCAGGTGACCAGTCCGGCCATCGTCAGGGCGAACACCCAGTTGCTGATGAAGCCGGATTTGGGGAACAGCTTCAGCGCCTTTGCCGCGATGTTGATCATGAACATGCACAGCAGGCCGGCACCGACAGACAGCAGGCCCCAGCCGGTCTGCAGCTGGAACTGCCCGGCCACCATGGCCAGCAGCACAAAGAAGACCGCGCCCAGCACCGAATGCGTGCCCTGCCGGTGCCCGCCGCTGGCGTTCTCAATCCCCACGGCAATCACGTTGGACAGCGGCGGCAGGGAATTGGCCACCGTGCTGTGGCGGTGGTCCCAGTCGCACACCAGCGCTGTTCCCGCCGTCGCCATGCCGCCGATCAGGATGCCGGTGGCATCCAGCGGATACCAGCCCAGGGTGTACGGCCCGGTCGAGGCAATAGCTACCCACGCCGCGGCTCCCGACGCCGCGTGATGTCCTCCCATCAAGGCTTACCCCACCGCCAGCGGGGCGTCGGAGAAAATGTTCCGGATAACGCCGTTGGCCCATTCCAGGATTTCGGCGTCCTGCAGGTCCCGGCCACCGATCTTTGCGGTCTTCGGCTTCGGAATAAGGACGGCGTCCAGGGCAGGCTTGGGCTGCGATCCCGGGTACATCCTGGCCAGGCGCATCACCTTGGACTCAGGGAGCTGCGCCGGCGAGAACTTGATGAAGTTGCCTTGCAGTGCGACGTCGGAGAGGCCGGCCTCGCGGGCGCCCACCCGGAAACGGGCCACGGCGATCAGGTTCTGGACCGGCAGCGGAGGCTCCCCGTAGCGGTCCACGAGCTCGGCCTGGACCTCTTCGATGGCTTCATTCGTCAGGGCAGAGGCCAGCTTGCGGTAGGCCTCCAGGCGCAGCCGCTCCCCCGGGACGTAGTCGTGCGGCAGGTGGGCGTTCACCGGCAGCTCGATCTTCATTTCGGCGGCCTTTTCCTCGGCATCGCCCCTGTAATCGGCCACTGCCTCGCCCACGAGGCGGATGTAGAGGTCGAAGCCCACGCCCTGGATGTGGCCCGACTGCTCGCCGCCCAGCAGGTTGCCCGCGCCGCGGATTTCGAGGTCCTTCATGGCCAGCTGCATGCCGGCACCGAGCTCGTTGTGCGTGGCCACGGCTTTGAGCCGCTCCAGCGCCACCTCGCCCAGCGGCTTTTCCGACGGGTACAGGAAGTAGGCGTAGGCGCGTTCACGGCCGCGGCCCACCCGGCCACGGAGCTGGTGCAGCTGGGAGAGGCCGTACTTGTCGGCGCCGTCCACAATCAGCGTGTTCGCGTTGGAGATGTCCAGGCCGGTTTCGATGATAGTGGTGCATACCAGCACGTCGAACCGCTTCTCCCAGAAGTCCACGATGATCTGCTCCAGCCGGCTTTCGGACATCTGCCCGTGCGCCACCTCGACGCGCGCCTCCGGCACAAGTTCCCGGACCTTCGCGGCCGTCCGCTCGATGGTGGACACCCGGTTGTGCACCAGGAACACCTGTCCCTCGCGCATCAGCTCACGGCGGATTGCCGCCGAGGTCTGCTTGTCCGTGTACGGGCCCACGTAGGTGAGCACCGGGTGGCGTTCCTCCGGCGGCGTGGCCAGCGTGGAGGTCTCCCGGATGCCGGTCAGCGACATCTCCAGGGTCCTCGGAATCGGGGTGGCGCTCATGGCCAGGACGTCCACGTTGGTGCGCATTTTCTTCAGCGCTTCCTTGTGCTCGACGCCAAAGCGCTGTTCCTCGTCCACGATCACCAGGCCAAGGTCCTTGAACGCGAAGTCCTTGGACAGCAGCCGGTGCGTGCCGATGACAACGTCCACGGAGCCGCTCTTGACGCCTTCCACGGTTTCCTTGGACTCCTTGGCCCCCTGGAACCGTGAGAGTGCCTTGACCCGCAAGGGGAAACCGGAGAAGCGCTCGGTGAAGGTCTCGTAGTGCTGCTGGGCGAGCAGGGTGGTGGGCACCAGGACTGCCACCTGTTTGCCGTCCTGGACCGCCTTGAACGCCGCACGGACTGCGATCTCGGTCTTGCCGTAGCCCACGTCGCCGGAAACCAGGCGGTCCATGGGGATCTCCCGCTCCATGTCCGCCTTAACCTCGTTGATGGTGGTCAGCTGGTCCGGTGTCTCCACGTACGGGAAGGCTTCCTCCAGCTCCCGCTGCCACGGGGTGTCCGGGCCGAAGGCGTGGCCGCGGGACGCCATCCGGGCGGAGTACAGCCGGATCAGCTCGCCGGCGATCTCCTTGACGGCCTTGCGCGCCTTGGACTTGGTGCTGGCCCAGTCCGAGCCGCCCATCTTGCTGAGCACGGGCGTGTCACCGCCGACGTAGCGGGTCACCTGGTCCAGCTGGTCGGTAGGGACGAACAGCCGGTCGCCGGGGGCACCGCGCTTGGAGGGGGCGTATTCGAGGACGAGGTATTCGCGGACGCCGTCCCCGCCGCCGGACACCTTGCGCTGGATCAGCTCCACAAAACGGCCGATGCCGTGCTGCTCGTGGACCACGTGGTCGCCGCCCACGAGCTGCAGCGGGTCAACGGCGTTGCGCCGCTTGGACGGCATGCGGCGCATGTCCTTCGTGGACCCGGCGGAGGTCCGGCCCAACAGGTCGGCTTCGGTCAGCAGGCCCAGTTTGAGGCTGTCCAGGACAAAACCTCGTCCGACGGCGGCAGTGGTCACCTCGATGATGCCCGCCTGGGGTTCCTGGTCCAGGGTGTCCACCCTGGCGCAGGGGATGTCGGCGTCGTGGAACAGTTCCGCCAGGCGCTGCGCCGGTCCCGGCCCTTCGGTGGCCACCACGATGCGCCACTGGTCCCGGACGTGCGAGCCGATGAAGTCCATCATTTCGGCCACATCGCCCTGGTAGCCGCGCGGTTCCCGGGCGTGCAGGTTCAGGACGTCGATCTCCGGAAGCAGTTCTTCGTCGGTGGCCAGGGACGTAATGGACCACCAGGAGACGCTGTGCTCCAGGGCGGAGCTGCGGGTCTCGGCCAGCGAGCGGAAGCTGGCGGAGTGCAGGGCGGCCGACGCCTGCGAGGTCAGATCCAGGGGCGCGGTTCCGCCGTCGGACGCCGTGGACCATGCCGCTTCCAGGAATTCCTCGTTGGTGGCGGCGAGGTCGTGGGCGCGGGTGCGGACCTTTTCCGGTTCGATGACCACGGAGATGGAGCCGGCGGGCAGCTGGTCCACGAACGGGACCATCGCGTCCACCAGGACCGGCGCCAGGGATTCCATGCCTTCAACGGCGATGCCGCCGGCGATCTTCTCCAGCATGTCAGCGGCGGCGGGAAGCTGCGGTTTCAGGGTGGCCGCGCGTGACATGACCGAGGGCGTGATCAGGATTTCGCGGCAGGGCGGGGCGTGCAGGACGGTGGGGTGGTGCAGGCCCGGTGAGGACAGCGAGCGCTGGTCGGCGACGGCGAACCATCGCATCTGGTCCACTTCGTCGCCGAAGAATTCCACCCGGATGGGGTGGTCCTCGGTGGGCGGGAAGACGTCGATGATTCCGCCGCGGACGGCAAACTCGCCACGGTGGGTCACCATGTCCACCCTCGCGTAGGCGGCGTCTGCGAGGCGCCGCACCACGTCGGAGAACGGGATGTCCTGGCCCACTGTCAGGGTGACCGGCACCAGTTCACCCAGGCCGGCCACGACCGGCTGGACCACGGCGCGGACCGGTGCCACCACCACGCGCAGCGGGCCCGCCGTCGATGTTTCGGGATGCGCCAGCCTGCGCAGGACTGACAGCCTGCGGCCCACGGTGTCTGAACGCGGCGAAAGGCGCTCGTGCGGCAGGGTTTCCCAGCTGGGGAACTCGGCCACCGCATCGGCGGGCAGGTACGCGCGCAGGGCTGCCGTCAGGTCCTCCGCTTCGCGCCCCGTCGCGGTGACAGCCAGCACCACCGCCGGGATCCCGCCGTCGGGCGTTCCCTCCCCGGCGCCGGCGGCGGCCAGGCCGTCCGCCATCTCTGCCAGCAGGACCGCACGCAGGCCTGCCGGTGCGCTGATCTGGTAGTCCTGGCCACGGACGTCGAATCCCCTGGCAGCCTCTGCCTGGACCCGGGCGAAGGCCTGGTCCCCGGCCAGGACACGGCGCAGTCCGTCAAGCGACGGGCCGGGATGGGAGGTACCGGTGCTGGAGGCGCTCGGGCTCATGGCAGAAACTCCTGTGGTGTTCAACGGATCGCAGGCAACACGAAAGCCCGAAATTCGCTTCGAATCCCGGGTCATCCCAGCCTACCCCCGCGGCACGGGAGATTAGGCTTTCAGGACCAGGGCCGTCCGAACACCCCGCCGCTCCGAATCGCAGTATGACAAGAAGGAGTCAACATGACCGGCACACCCGAGACATCCCAGCCCGGCGCAGCCAAAACTGTCCTCGTGACGGGAGCCACCGGATACATCGGCGGCCGCCTGGTGCCGCGGCTCCTGGAGGCCGGCCACACCGTGAAGGTGCTGGTCCGGACACCGGCGAAGATCGCCGGCGTGCCATGGCTCGGGGACGTCGAAGTGGTCCAGAGCAGCCTCGACGACGGCGACGCACTGCAGGCTGCGCTGGCAGGCGTCGACGTGCTGTACTACCTGGTCCATTCCATGGCTGCCGGGGCCGGCTTCGAGTCCAAGGAAAAAGCCATGGCGGAGACTGCCGCCCGGGCGGCCGCCGATGCAGGGGTCAACCGGATCGTCTACCTGGGCGGCCTGCACCCGTCCAACGTGGAGCTGTCCACCCACATGCGCTCCCGGGAGGCAGTGGGAAAGGTGTTCCTGGACAGCCCCGTGGACGCCGTGGTCTTCCAGGCCGGCGTGGTGATCGGTTCCGGATCCGCCTCGTTCGAGATGATCCGGCACCTGTCCGAAGCGCTCCCGCTGATGCCGGCACCGAGCTGGGTCCGCAACAGGATCGAAGCCATCGCCGTCCGGGACGTGCTGCATTACCTGGTGGGCGCCGCGTCCCTGCAGGGACAGATCAACCGCACGTTCGACATCGGCTGCCGGCAGGTGCTCAGCTACGCGGGCATGATGAAGGAGTACGCCGCCGAAGCCGGACTGCCGCACCGCCTGGTGCTCGCCCTGCCAATCCCGGCCCCCAAGCTCGCCGGCATGTGGGTGGCCCTGACCACTCCCATTCCGCTGTCCATGTCGCTGCCCCTCGTCCAGTCTCTGCAGCACGACGCCGTCTCCCGGGAGCACGACATCGATTCCGGCATTCCCGTACCTGAAGGCGGCCTGACCCCCTACCGGCGGGCCGTGGCACTGGCCCTGGGCAAGGAGCGTGACGGCCAGGTGGAGACCACCTGGGCGAACGCCGGAGCCGACGCCGATCCCCTGCCCAGTGATCCGGACTGGGCGGGCCACACGGTCTTCATGGACGAACGGACCTTCCACGGGGACGTCGACCCCGCCCATGTGTGGACCATCATCGAGGGCATCGGAGGCCGGAACGGCTGGTATTCGCTGCCGCTGGCATGGCAGGTGCGGGGCTGGCTGGACAAGCTCACCGGCGGCGCCGGGCTCCTGCGGGGGCGCCGGCACCCCGGCAACCTGGCATCCGGCGAAGTGGTGGACTGGTGGCGCGTCGAACGGATAGAGCGCGGAAAACTGCTGCGCCTGCGCGCCGAGATGCGCGCCCCCGGACGCGCCTGGCTGGAGCTGTCCGTCGAGCCCGACGGCACGGGAAGCCGCTACCGGCAGCGGGCCATTTTCTTCCCCAAGGGCCTCAGCGGAAGGCTCTACTGGCTGGCGGTTCTGCCCTTCCACAGCCTCATATTTCCTGCGATGTCGCGCAATATCACAGCCGCCGCCCAGAAACTTGCCAGTGCGGAAGAGGCGCCGCGGACCCCGTAGGATGTGTGGAGCAAAAAGCGTTCTGACCCCACATCCCTGGAGGACCCATGGCACTGAGTGCAACCACCACCCTTCCGCACGCCGTCGACACCGTCGCTGCAGTTTTCATCAACGAGGACTTCCAGCGTCACACGAGTGAATTCGTTGGCGGCACCCTGGAGTCGTTCGCGGTGGACGGCGATACCGCCGGCGCCTTCAGCACTACGTCGGTCCGCACCCTGCCCACCACCCGGCTGCCGGAAATTGCCCGCAAGTTCGTGGGTGACAAGCTCACGGTCACCCAGGTGGAAAACTGGGACGCCCCTGCCGCTGACGGTTCGCGCCAGAGCAACATCACGCTGAAGATCGCCGGCGCTCCCCTCGACGTGACGGCAGTCCAGCGGCTCGTGGCAGAGGGCGGCAGCACCCGCGTAGAGCTGGAAGGAAACGTCACATCCTCCGTCCCGTTCCTGGGCGGCAAGATCGCCGACGCAGCCGAGCCCATGGTGGCCAAGGCCCTGAACATCCAGTCACAGCAGGCCCAGGCCTGGCTGGAAAGCCACTAAGGCGATGCAACTCCCCGTGTTTGCGGCCATTCTGCTGGTCATCGCCGGCGTCTGGTCCCTCTCGGTCTGGCCGCAGTTCCTGCGCCGGGTGATGAAGGATCCCCGGGCGCGGGACGCTGCGGGCAAGGCCACGAAGTTCCTGACGGTACATCTCGTGCTCGTCAGCATCTCCATGGTGCTGGGTGCTGCCACTGCCGTGATCGGGGTTATGGCACTGCTCGGCTAGACTGGTTGGAGGTGCGCCGGGAAGTCTGGTCGGCAATATGTTTGTCGACCCCTTGACCAGGAGCCAGCATGGCAAAGCGCCCTTCCCGACCAGCCCTCGCCACGAGGGTCCTCAGTCGCTCGAGCTACCCCGAATACCTTCGGATCTCCGAAATCCTCAGGCTGGAGACAGTTGGCGGAGCCCTCCTCCTGGTGGCCACGGCCGCGGCCCTCATCTGGGCCAACTCGCCGGCGGCTGACGGGTACTTCGCGCTCCGGGGCATGTTGTTCGGCTACGAGCCCTGGCACCTGCAGCTCTCGCTGGGGCACTGGGCGTCGGACGGGCTCCTGGCCATCTTCTTTTTTATCGCCGGCCTGGAGCTCAAACGGGAGTTTGTCTCCGGTGAACTGCGGAACATGTCCAAAGCAGTGGTCCCCGTGGCGGCGGCCGTGGGCGGCGTCGCAGTTCCGGCCGTGGTCTACACGCTGCTGAACCTGGGCCAGGGTGCGGAAAGCCTGCGTGGCTGGGCGATTCCCACCGCCACGGACATTGCGTTCGCCCTGGCGGTCCTGGCAGTGATCAACACCCACCTGCCGGCCGCCCTCCGGACGTTCCTGCTCACGCTCGCCGTGGTGGATGACCTGCTGGCGATCGGCATCATCGCCTTCTTCTACTCGTCCGGATTGCAGCCGGCGCTGCTGCTGGCCGCATTGGTCCCGCTCGGACTGTTCACGCTTCTGGTCCAGAAAAGGGTCCGCAGCTGGTACCTTCTCCTCCCGCTCGCGGCGGCGACGTGGGGGCTCGTCCACGCCTCAGGCATCCACGCCACTGTGGCCGGGGTGTTGCTCGGCTTCGCGGTCCCCGTCCTGGCATCGCGGAAACGCGGCGAAACCGGGCCCGGAATGGCTGAATCCCTGGAACACCGGCTCCGCCCGCTCTCGGCGGGTTTTGCCGTTCCCGTCTTTGCGTTCTTTTCGGCCGGAGTGGCCCTTGGCGGGTTCGACGGTTTCCGGTCGGCGTTGGCGGACCCAGTGGCCCTGGGAATCGTCGCGGCGCTGGTGGCCGGAAAGACCGTGGGCGTCTTTGGCACAACATTCCTGGTGACCAAAACAACCAGGGCAAAGCTCGACGACGGCCTCGCCTGGATCGACGTGGCAGGCCTTGCGCTGTTGGCCGGCGTGGGGTTCACAGTGTCGCTGCTGATCGCCGAGCTGAGTTTCGGTGCCGGCTCCGCGCATGATGACCACGCGAAGGTGGCCATCCTGACAGGTTCACTGGTTGCGGCGCTGCTCGCCACGGTGGTCCTCCGGCTGCGTAACCGCCACTACCGAACCGTGGAGGAAGCGGAACAGCGCGACGCTGACGGCGACGGCGTCCCGGACCTTTTCGAGCGGACCTCCTGACGGCCGCGGGCCGGTCCGGCCCTCTCAGGCCTAGGCTGCCTGGTTCAGGGCGTCCTCGGCTGCCACCCACGAAATCATGGCGCACTTGACCCGCGCGGCGTAACGGGCGACGCCCTCGAACGCGGCCGCGTCGCCCAGGATTTCAGGATCGGCATGGATTTTGCCGCGGGACCGCAGGACTTCGCGGAAGTTGTCGATGACCGCGTGGAGTTCGTCCACGGACAGCCCCTCGGCCAGCTCGCTCAGGACAGAGGCTGAGGCCATGGAGATGGAGCATCCTTCCCCGTCCCAGGAAATCTGCGCGACCTTACCGTCCTCCACGGCCACCCGAAGGGTGACTTCGTCGCCGCAGACAGGATTGAGCTGGTGCGATTGCCCCGTGGACGCACCCTCGGGTGCAGCCACGCCGGCCAGGCCGCTGCCGTGGCGGACTTTGGAATGGTCGATGATGATTTGCTGGTACAGCTGGTCCAGGCTCATGTCGTATACCTTTGGTGTTTGCTCTAGGCGCGGAAGTAGGACCGGACTCCGGCTACGGATTCCAGGAACGCGTCGACGTCGTCGGTGGTGTTGTACAGGTAGGCGCTGGCCCGTGTGGTTGCGGTCAGTCCCAGGCGGCGGTGAAGCGGCTGGGCACAATGGTGCCCCACCCTGACGGCGATACCCTGCGAATCAAGGAACTGGCCGACGTCATGGGCGTGTACGCCGTCAACAGCGAAGGCCGCGAGTCCGATCCGCTCCTGCCCTGCGGCGGGGCCAAGGACACGTATCCCGGGAATGTTTTCCAGCCCGGCAACCATACGCTGCCCGAGTTCCGACTCCCAGCGGTGGACCCGCTCCAGGCCCGTTTCGGTGAGGTAGTTCGCCGCGGCCGCCAGGGCAACAGCCTGGGAGATCCGCTGCGTGCCGGCTTCAAACCGCTGCGGAGCCGGCAGATATTCTGCCCGCTCCATGGTGACCGTGGTGATCATGGAGCCACCGGTCAGGAACGGCGGCAGGATGTCGAGGATCTCCTGTTTGCCGTACAGCACGCCGATTCCGGTGGGCGCAAGCATCTTGTGGCCGGAGAAGACCGCGAAATCCACATCCAGCGCTTTGACGTCCAAGGGCAGGTGCGGGGCGGACTGGCACGCATCCAGGACAACCAGGGCTCCGGCATTCCGGCCCAGCTCCACCAGTTCCTGGACGGGGTTGATGGTGCCCAGCACGTTCGAGGCGTGCGTAAAGGCAAGGACCTTGGTCCGCTTTCCCAGGATCTCGGCCGCTTGGTCCATCCGCAGGCTGCCTGCGTCGTCGATGGGGATGTAGCGGAGTGTAGCGCCGGTCCGGAAGGCAAGTTCCTGCCAGGGGATCAGATTGGCGTGGTGCTCCATTTCGGTGACCACGATCTGGTCGCCCGGCCCCACTGCGAGGTCCTTGAGCCCGGCATCGCCCCGGCCCTGCGCAGCCCACAGGGCAGCGTTGGAGAGCGCGTAGCTGACCAGGTTGAGGCCTTCGGTGGCGTTGGAAGTCCATACCGTTTCGGAGTAGTCAGCTCCGATGTAGTCGGCCACAGTCTGGCGGGCGTCTTCGAAGACTTCGGTGGCTTCCACGGCAAGGAAGTGTGCGCCGCGGTGCACCGCGGCGTTCCGCTGCTCATAGAATTCCTGCTCTGCCTCGATGACGCTGACGGGGTTCTGCGAGGTGGCTCCGGAATCGAGGTAGATCAGCGGACGGCCATTGACCAGTTGGCCAAGGACCGGGAAGTCGTTCCGTATCCGCAGCACTTCGGCGTTGTCCATGGCCGGCAAAGCCCGTTCCAGCGTGGCTGGGGTTGTTACTACGGCCAACACTCACTCCTTGAGATGTCAATGGATGACACTCAATTGTCCCACAGCACGGCTGTGGCGGCGCCCCTGCGGGGCAGCCGCCACAGTCGTTCCGGGCTTCAGCCGGAAAGTGGAGGGCCGGCGACGGCTGGGGGGAGAGCCTCGGTCTCAGAAGACTCTGACGTCGCCGGCCCCGTCTCGGTCCGGCCCCTGCGGGCCGGAAGTTGTAGTACGAAGAGGCCGTATTTTGGTCTGTCCGCAAGGTCTGCGGCCTTCTTTCGGACCGCTTCTTCCTGCTTGTACTAGTTAATCGCGCCGGGCCGCCCAGAACACGAGTAGGGGGTACTCGACTTTCCGGTGCGCTGACTACGGGTTACGCGCTGCCGATACGCGTATTTGGGAGTTGACCACCTAGCTGCTCCCGAGAGCACTGGAAAACCCCGCCGGCGGGCCCCTGGGAGGTGGCGCGCCGGACGGGGTTTTCCCTTCGCAGGTGCCTTATTTTGGCAGGGCCGACGCCAGCTCGTCGCGGCTGCGGACGCCCAGTTTCACGTAGGTGCGGTACAGGTGGCCTTCCACGGTGCGAACCGAGACCATCAGGCGTTGCGCGATCTCCCGGTCGGTGAGGCCCTGGACGGCCAGTTCCACGATGTCCTGCTCGCGGCGGGTCAGATGCACAGCGGGCGCCGCGGCGATGAAGTGTCCCTCCCGGAACCGCTCGCCCAGCTCATGGTCGCATTTCTCCCGCAGTGCTATTGCCTGCCGGGACCGCCGCCGCTCACCGGACTCTTCCAGGAGCGTGCTCGCCCTGGCGTACGCCTCCCTGGCAAGGTTGACGAATCCGGCCGCTTCGAGGTTCGCGGCTGTGTCCATCAGCGCATCGGCGTCCGCGGTTACCCAGTCCCCGGCCAGAGTCAGCATGGCTGCCGCCCACCTGCCCTCGACATTCCCGGCGAGCGCCCTCACCAGGGGGATGACGGAGTGGTCGCCAAGGTCCCAGCAGATGGCCAGGAACTCAAGGTGCATCCCTTCCCGGACTGAGATTTCGGTGGTGGTGGCAAGGGTATGGATGGCTGCCAGGCCCTTACCGTCACGGGCCACGTACTCCGCAGCCGCGGCCGCGTAGGCCTTGGCCAGGAGCTCGTTGGCGGGTGCGCCAGGGGTTGAGTCCTTGTAATCCAGCTCCAGCCGCCTTGCCTGGGCGGCGTCGCCGAGCCTTGCCGCGACGTAGAAGCCCAGTGATGAGCCAAACCGGAACAGCTGGAGGGGATCGTTGAGCCTGAGTGCCTCGACGGCCGGCAGGAGCATCTGGTAGGCGCGCTCAATCCGGCCCTGCCGCAGCAGCGAGTAACCCCTGAGGAGCTGGAGGCCGCCCCCGAAGCATGCGGCTCCGGCGGCTTGCTCCAGAGCGTAATTGGCCATCTCCCGCTCGGCGGATTCCCATTCGCCCATGGCCAGGTAGTCCGTGACGAGGCGGCCCAGGACAAACTCGTTGAAAAAGTAAACACCGTCCCGAAGGGAGGGAAGTTCGGAGGCAGCCAGCAGCGCGGCATCCAGGCCCTGGATCCCGCGTCCCGCCGCCGACAGCGCATGGGAGGAGAGCGCCAGTCCGATGGCACGGAGGGCGTCATCCACCGGTTCCCCGGGGTTGCGGCTCCTGATGTCCTGGACGTCCGCCGCCAGGGACTTGTAGTCACCGGCCTCACCCAGTTCCAGGAGGCGAAGCATCTGGTCCTGCCAGGGCCTCGGCGCCTGCATTGCCGGGGAATCGCCGGACGTGCCGGATCCGGCATCGTCCGGGTCTGCAGGGGACCCGGAATGGTCGTGGAGGCGTCCGGACCGGCGCAGGAGCTCCCGGGATTCGGCGGCGATCGCGTCCATTGGCTGCCCCAGGGCCTGATGCGCCGCCGCACGCAGCAGCAGCACGTGGGCTGCCTCGACACTGTCTTCCAGCTCCAGCCAGCACCCGTCCAGGATCCCGGCCGCTTCGGAATAGTGGGCCTCGTTGAACAAAGCCCGTGCCTGGATGGCGCGGGCGTGGGGTGCGAGGATCGGATCCTTGACCCTTGCCGCCATCATCCGGGCGCTGGCGTTCCGGTATCCGGTGATGGCAGTTGCTGCTGCCTCGAGCAGTTCATCGTCAGCCACCCGCAGCCCACATTCAAGCGCCCATTCGGCCGCCCGCAGCCGGCCGTCCGCGCTTGAGGGTGGCGCCTCCTGCTGGGCCCGGAGCTTTTCAAGGAGCTGCAGGCTCCGTGAGACGGACACGTTTTTCCGCACGGCGTCACCGATGACGCCGTTCCACATCCTCAGCACGGCAGGGCTGCCGGAACCCTCCACCACCGTTTGCTGGTCCAGCAGGGAACGGACAAGTTCCGCCCCGCAGATATCCTCGATCACTTTGCGGCCCACGGGCTCGGCCAGGGCAACCAGCTTCAGGGCCTCCTGCTCCTCTGGCCGGCGCCTGAGGAGGTCCTTGGACACCACGGCCGTCAGTTTGGCGCCGTCGGAAGGAAGCGGGCCGAGCAGCATCCAGATGCCGTTCCGCTTGGCGAGGATCCCCTGCTCCGCGGCGTCGTGCAGCAGGGCATCCAGGATCCTGGGGTTACCCCCTGAGGCGCTCCAGATCGAGTCCACAGTCGCGGCAGGGACAGTGCCGTCCAGGACATGGGCAAGGACTTCTTCGATCTGCTCCCGATTAAGCGGCCGCAGGTCCACCCGGTCCGCGAGGCCGTCGTACCAGAGCTGGTCGAGCGGCTGCGGCAACCCGGGGCGGGGCCTGCCGGCCGCCACCACGCTCGCCCAGCCGGCCGAGATCATGTCCGCCACGATGCCTGCACTGGCATCATCAAGGTGATGGGCGTCGTCGACCACCAGCAGCAGCGGGGTGTCCTTGCCGTCCTTGAGCTTCTCGAAGTACGTCCACACGGACCTGAGGACGGCAACCGGGGAGACAGAGTCTTCCGCCGTCAGCTCCGCCGTGTACGGAGTCAGGACACCAAAGGGGACGCCCGCCAGCGATGAGCTGCCATGGATGCGCAGGACGATCATTTCCGGGGACAGTCGCTCGGTGATGGCTTCGGCCAGCGCTGACTTTCCGATGCCGGGACCGGCCATCAGGAAGACGGCCTGACTGGTCCGGCTGCGGATGATGTTGCAGATCCGGTCCAGCGGCTCGCGGCGTCCAGTGAGGAAGCGATAGGCCGAGCCGGGCCTTGGTGCGTGGCCGTTAGACGAGTCCAGTCAGATCACCCCTGGAAGTTACACCGAGTTTGGTGAAGACCTGGTACAGGTGGCCTTCTACGGTACGGACCGACACACCCATCTCAAGCGCGATGTCCCGGTTTGACGCTCCCCTGCCGGCCAGCCGTGCAATCTGCCGCTCCCTGCTGGTCAGCAGGGGGCTGCCGCTGCTTGGCACAATCGGAAGATTGGCGACAGTGGCAGCCAGTATATCCAGCCGCGCCTGCGCAGTCCTGGCCGACACGGAGTCACCGGCCTGGCGGGCATAGTCCACCGCAAGCGCCATGCACCGGGCTTCGACTGCGTCCAGTTCAAGGGTGGCCGCCAGCTCGCCGCCGGCGAGAAGCGTCTTGGCGTCCTTGGTCCTGCTGCCCACCGCGATCAGGCGGGCGATCTCCGCCAGCGGACCCTGCCGCTGCCCCGTCACCTGTTCCAGGAGCCTGAAGTCGGCTTCGGTGCCATTGACCGTGGCCCCCAGGAGGCTGATGCCGGCGACGGTAAACCGTCCCGCGTCGATGTTGCGGCGGGCGGAGTCCTTAAGCCGGGAGACGGCGTCGTTCTCTCCCAGCCACCGGCCGGCCATGTCGGCGCAGAATTCAATAATGGAGCCGGTCACGAAGTCGCAGGGGCCTGCGGAGCGCTGGACCTTCTCCAGGTACCTGCGGGACTGGCCGGCGTTCCCGATCTGGGCGTAGGCCAACGCGGTTGCGGCGTAGGCGGAACGGAGGGAGCTCTGCACGGGCCGGAGCTCCAGCTGGGCCGCGGCGGACAGCAGCGGGTCAAGGGCAGCCGCTCCCCGTCCGGAATAGACGTAGGCGATGCCCGCAGCCAGCTCGGTGGCGGCACTCCGGTACGGGAGCCGGTGCGCGTCCCGCGCCGCAGGCGGGTCCAGCAGGTCGATGCAGCGGCGCCACTGCCCGGCCGTCAGCAGGACGGCATAGGCACGGCTGGTGTATTCCTCGCGCAGGCCCACGATCTGGGCTGCATCCGAAATCTGTCCGCCGAGGGTCCTCATCAGGCTCAGGGCGTCCATTTCGCGTCCGGTGAGCGACAGCGCTGTCATGAGGATGATGGCAGCGTTCATCCTGAACGAGATGTCCGGGTTGCGGGCGGCGTTGGAGGCAGCTTCGAGGGCGGGGACCATTGACGCGAAGTCGCCCACGAAGGCTTTGTATTCAAATTCACTCAGGCTGATGCGGTTGGCGGCCACAGCCAGCGGTGCAGGCCAGTCTTTCGCCAGCTCCTGGCCTACGCCCAGCCGGGCCCTTGCCTCCTCCAGCATCCCCGGTACCCTGCCCGTAAGCTCCGGCAGCCACACCATGACCGTGGACTTGGCGGCTACCACCTTGGCGTATTCCTCGGCATCCAGGCTGTCCAGCTGCGGCCGGGTGATGTCATCGAGGGCGGCCATGGCCTGGATCGGCAGGTCCAGCAGGAGGTAAGCCGCGGCTTTTTGCCGCTGTCCAGGAACCCACTGGGGGTCGTTCCTGGTCAGCGCCTCGGCGTAGGTGAGGGCGGAATGCGGATCAAACAGCTGGACGGACGCTTCTGCAGCGGCCAGTGCCATGGCGGGGCTGAGTTCGGCCTCGCACTCACGCGTCCAGGCCGCGAAGGCCATCAGCTCTTCGACGGTCATGGAGGCAGGATCAGGTTCCTTGCCGTCCAGGAGCTGGGCGCGGAGCTCCCGGCGCCGGGCGATGCTCAGCCATGAGCGGACGACGTCGCCAAGGTACTTTTCCCGGAGCGAGACCCACCGGCTGTCCGAGCCGTCGATATCAAGCAGGCCCGCGTCCTCCATGTCGGCGACAATCCCGGCACCGAAGATCGATGTGAGGCGGGACAGTTCCACGCTGCGTGCGCAGGAAAGCATTTCGATGACGTCCCGGGTCTCGGGCGTTTTCCTCGCCCACCGGGAACGTACGATGTCATCCAGGCTCGCCGCGCCGTCGAGCACCACCTTGTCACGGAGGGTCCACACGGAATCCGAGAGCACGAGGTTTCCGGACAGCTGCTGCTCCGTCACCAGGGCCTTCAACAGCAGCGGATTGCCCCCCACCATGCTGTGGTAGATGCTGACCAGGGATGCGGAAACGCGGTGACCCAGCATGGTCAACAGCACCTGGCGGGTCTGCAGTTCGTTCAGGTTGTCCAGCCTGACTTCGGTCAGGCGGCGCTCGGTAAGCAGCCAATGGAAGTCGGCGGGCAGGTCGCTGCTCTTGGGCGCGACGGCGACGATCCTGGCAGTGCCTGTCAGGAGGACGTTCAGGAGGACACCGGCGCTCATGTCGTCAATGCTTCCGGCGGTATCCAGCGTAATCACGCACGGCCGGCCGGCGGCATCGCTCCTGATCAGGGACGTGATGCCCCGAAGGATGGCCGTGGGGGAACCCATATAAGCCTGGGGAAGCCGTGCCAGCAGGAAGGACAGGCAGCCGTAGGGGGTCTTCGAGGCCGGGTGCCCGCTGCGCAGCTGGAGGGCCCACACATCGGGGCCAAGTTCGGCGACGGCCGTCCGGGCCAAGGAGGACTTGCCCACGCCCCGGCCGCCGGTGATGATGACGCCCAGTGAATCCTTGCTGGTCAGGGCTGTGCGCACGGCTTCGAGGTTGGCACTCCTGGCAGGTACCGACCATCGCTGGTGCTCGGTCTGAACAGCCGTGTCCGTTTGCAACTCAACGTCGTTGAGCGTTGACCCACGTCCCCAGCTGAGTGGCTCGATTGACATGAACTTATCCCCTAGATCCCGCTCTAGCGGGGATAAAGCCCCATCGCTCCCCCGCTTAGGAAGAAGACTACCCCGTGGTGCTGACTACTAGACAGCAAACTGGGGATTAAGTTTTTTTTGCTACAGCGGGGACTTCGCCGGGTGGAACTTCTGCTGCGCCGCCGTCAGGCCTTCCCTGACCAGCAGGTCCACAGCATCTGCCGCTTCGTCCAGCAGGAAGGGCAGTTCTTTTCGCTCCGCCGTACCGAAGTCGCGGAGTACGTAATCGGCCGTGTCCATCCGGCCCGGCGGCCGTCCTACCCCCACGCGGACCCTGAGGTAGTCCTTGGTGGAGAGGGCCTTGGACATGTCGCGTAATCCGTTGTGGCCGCCTTCTCCACCGCCGGACTTCAATTTGACTGTATTAAAGGGAATGTCGATCTCGTCGTGCACGGCCACCACGTGGTCCGCTTCGATGCCGTAAAAGTTCGCCAAAGCGGCGACGGGGCCGCCGGAGACATTCATGTAGCTCATGGGCTTGGCCAGCACAACGCGGGGGCCACCGATCCCCAGGCGGCCTTCGAGCACCTGGGCACGGGCCTTGTGCGTCTTGAAGCTGCCGCCGATCCGGCCGGCCAGTTCGTCCAGGACCATCTGGCCTACATTGTGCCTGTTGCCTTTGTATTCGGTCCCGGGATTCCCGAGGCCAACGATCAGCCACGTGTCAGTCATGCGTCAATCCTAAAGTGGGAAAACGGCAGTGGCCGGATCCCCGCGGGGATCCGGCCACCCAAACTATGGTCCGAAGTTACTCGGCTGCAGCCTCGGAAGCTCCAGCGCCTTCGGAAGCTTCTTCGTCAGAGACCTCGGTGGCCTCGGAGATGTTGACAACCAGCGCGTCGGCGTCGGCCAGCAGGACGGCGCCCTTCGGCAGGACGAGGTCGGAAGCGTGGATGTGCTCGCCGGCGCTGCGGCCTTCGATGCTCACCTCGACGGCGGTGGGCAGGTGGGTTGCCTCGGCTTCGAGGGAGATGACGGTGAGTTCCTGGTTGAAGACGTTGCCCGGAGCAAGTTCGCCAACAACGTGGACCGGGATGTCAACCGTGACCTTCTCGCCCTTGCGGACCGTCAGCAGGTCGATGTGCTCGATGATCTGCTTGATGGGATCCTTCTGGACGTCCTTGACGAGTGCCAGGTGGCCTTCGCCGTTGATGTCCAGGGACAGCAGGGCGTTGGCGGTGCGGACTGCCAGGGTGGTGGCCTTGGCCGGCAGGGTGATGTGGATCGGCTCTGCGCCGTGGCCGTAAATGACGGCGGGGATCTGGCCGGCCATGCGGGCGCGGCGGGCAAAGCCCTTGCCGAATTCGGTGCGGACTTCTGCTGCGAGCTTCTGCTCAGACATGTGTTTCTCCTTGAAGACTAAACGGTGTTCAGCAAGGGCGGAGGTCTGTTGCGACCTTCAACGCCGGGCGGCCGGTGGGCGGCCCTTCAAGAAGGGAGGTTCAGACCCAGTCGATAACGGAGACCTGCACGCCGGTTTCCCGGGATGCTCTCCCTCGCCAAGGTTTCGTTGAATAGCTTACCAGCGTCGTAGCCGGTAACTGAAAACGGTGGCGGTAAAGCCTGCGGTTTCCGCAGGCCCTACCGCCACCGTTCAGGGGCAACAGCCGGGTATCAGGCGTTGCCGTCGAAGAGGCTGGTGACCGATCCGTCGTCGAATACTTCGCGGATGGCGCGTGCGATCAGGGGTGCGATGGACAGCACGGTCAGCTGCGGGAAGCGCTTGTCGGCGGGGATGGGCAGGGTGTCCGTGACAACTACTTCGCGGGCGCCCGACTCGGACAGCCTGCGGGCCGCCGGATCGGAGAACACGGCGTGCGTCGCCGCGATGATGACATCCTTGGCGCCGGCGTTCTTGAGCACCTGGACTGCACCGGAAATTGTTCCGCCGGTGTCGATCATGTCGTCGATCAGCACGCAGGTGCGGCCTTCGATCTGGCCCACGACGGTCTTGGAGACGGCCTGGTTAGGAACCGTCAGGTCGCGGCTCTTGTGCACGAACGCCAGCGGTGCGCCGCCGAGGCGTTCGGCCCACTGCTCGGCCACCCGGACACGGCCGGTGTCCGGGGACACCACGGTGATGTTGTCCGCGGCGACCCGGGTGCGGATGTAGTCGGCCAGCAGCGGGATGGCCATGAGGTGGTCCACGGGGCCGTCGAAGAAGCCCTGGATCTGCGAGGTGTGCAGGTCAACGCTCATGATGCGGTCGGCGCCGGCCGTCTTGTAGAGGTCGGCCACCAGGCGGGCGGAAATCGGCTCGCGGCCGCGGCCCTTCTTGTCCTGCCGGGAGTAGGGGTAGAAGGGCGAGACCACGGTGATTCGCTTGGCGGATGCCCGCTTCAGCGAATCGATCATGATCAGCTGTTCCATGAGGTGGTTGTTCAGCGGTGCCGGGTGCGCCTGGATGACGAAGGCGTCGGTGCCCCGGACGCTCTCGCCGGCGCGGACGTAGATTTCCCCGTTGGCGAAGTCGTATGCGTCGATGGGGAGCAGTTCTGTTCCCAGCTCCTTGGCGATCTCCCGGGCAAGCTCCGGGTGTGCCCGCCCGGCGGCAAGCACCAGCTTCTTCTCGCCGCGCGCCGTAATTTCGCTCATTATTGCTTGCCCTCTTCTGTAGGTGCCTGGGTACTTGAGGAATCTGCGGTGGCCGCCTGGGCCAGTTCGGCGGAGCGCGTGCCGGGCCGGTTGGCCAGGACCCAGCCTTCGGTGTTCCGTTGCGCGGCAAGTGACACTGCCAGCGCACCGGCCGGAACGTCCTTGCGGATCACGGCGCCGGCGCCGCTGTAGGCGCCGTCGCCCACGGTGACCGGGGCGACAAACACGGTGTTGGAACCTGTGCGGACGCCGGATCCGATGACGGTTCGGTGCTTCTTCTCGCCGTCGTAGTTGGCGGTGATGTTTCCGCACCCGATGTTGGTGTCCTCGCCGATTTCGGCGTCACCGGCGTATCCCAGGTGGGAGAGTTTGGAGCCGCGGCCGATCGTGACGTTCTTGGTTTCGTAAAACGCGCCGATCTTCCCGGTCTCGCCAAGGACGGTGCCGGGGCGGAGGTACGTGAAAGGCCCGACGGCGGCATCCGCGCCGATGACGGCACCCGAACCGTGGGTCCGGGTCACTTTCGCCCCCGCGCCGATGCGGACGTCGGTCAGTGTGGTGTCCGGGCCGACGACGGCGTCCCGGGCCACAGTGGTGTCGCCGTGCAGCTGCGTGTTGGGGAGGATCCGGACGTCCTCATCCAACGTGACCGTGGAATCGATCCAGGTGGTGGCCGGATCAACCACGGTGACACCCGCCCGCATCCAGGCTTCAACGGTCCGGCGGTTGAGTTCCGCCCCCAGCGCGGACAACTGGACACGGTCGTTGGCGCCCTCCACCTGCCAGCGGTCCTCGGTGACGACGGCGGCAACCCGGCCGCCCGCCTGCCGGGCCAGGCCCAGCACGTCGGTGAGGTACTTCTCACCCTGGGAGTTGTCGGTGGTGACGTGGACCAGCGCGTCACGCAGGACGGCGGCGTCGAAGGCGTAGATGCCGGAGTTAACTTCGCGGATGAGGCGCTCGGCGTCGGTGGCGTCCTTGTGTTCGCGGATGCCGGTGACGGTTCCGTCGTCCCCGCGGAGGATCCGGCCGTAGCCGGTGGCGTCCGCCAGCACGGCTGTCAGGACGGTCACTGCGTTGGCTTCACGCTCGTGGGTGGCTACGAGTTCGGCGAGCAGGGTGCCGGTCAGCAGCGGCACATCGCCATAGGTGACGACGACGGTCCCGGCCAGTTCCTGGTGTGCGTCCAGGGCCTGGAGCGCGACTTCCACGGCGCGGCCGGTGCCCGGGATCTCGTCCTGGTCAACGATGACGGCGTCGGGGTCCAGTTCCACCAGGTGTTTGGCCACAAGGTCACGTTCGTGCCGGACCACCAGGGCCAACTGCCGTGGGTGGATGCTGCGGGCCGCCAGCAGGGCGTGCCCCACCATGGAGAGGCCGCCGATTTCGTGAAGGATCTTGGGGGTACGGGATTTCATCCGGGTACCGGCGCCTGCTGCCAGAACTAT
Organism: Arthrobacter sp. BE255; assembly: GCF_031457335.1. NCBI lineage: Bacteria > Bacillati > Actinomycetota > Actinomycetes > Micrococcales > Micrococcaceae > Arthrobacter > Arthrobacter sp. BE255. The sequence continues at coordinate 58,120 of NZ_JAVDWK010000013.1, forward strand.
GACGGCGGCTGGACCGGTAGTCTCGGGGATCACGTACGGGCTCTCCTTGCTTGTTGGCGCGGTGCTTGGGTGCGCCGTGCGCTGGGCGCGATGCCGGCCGGGCCAGCGGCCTGGTGCGGCACCGAGTTCATCCTACTGGACGGTCATCGCACAGCAGTTCCGCCCATAGGATTCGAACCTATACTCCACGGCTCCAAAGGCCGGGGTGCTGCCATTACACCAGGGCGGACCATGCCGCCGGCACAAGGCCCGGGCACAAGTATTTATTTTGCCATGGGTTCGGGGCCCGATGCGACATCAGCCGGAATCTGCCCGCATCAGGGGGCTTCCTGCCGGTAGGGCATGATGGAAATGTGAGCAACAACCCTCCCCGGACACGGATGACAGGCCTGCAGCGGCGCAGCCAGCTGATCGAGGTGGGCCGGGGCCTCTTCGCCATCCGCGGGCTCGACGGGACCACCATTGAGGAAATCGCCGCCTGCGCCGGCGTTTCCAAGCCGGTCATCTACGAGCACTTCGGTTCCAAGGAGGGCCTGTACACCCAGGTGGTGGACTTCGAGTTCCGCATCCTGCTTGACTCGATCAACACCGCCCTCACCGAAGAAGCCAAGCCGCGCATCCTGGTGGAGCGCGCCGCCCTGGCCCTGCTGACCTACATCGAGGACCGCACCGACGGCTTCCGCATCCTGATGCGGGACGCCCCGCCGTCGCAGCCGGAAGGCGCCTTTTCCACCCTGCTCTCCCACGTGACCGCCCGCGTGGAACACATCCTCTCCGACGAATTCGACCGCCGCGGCTTCAGCGCCGAGGACGGCGCCATGTACGCCCAGATGCTCGTGGGCATGGTGGCCATGACCGGCCAATGGTGGCAGGACAGCCGCCAACCCGACAAGCACACCGTAGCGGCGCACCTGGTAAACCTCGCCTGGAACGGCCTCACGGGCCTAAAAAAGGACCCGGAACTGACGAGCGAGGGGTAGTCCACGTCTACCGTCCATGTGGTCACCTTCGCAGCGCAGTGGCCCTTCGCCGTCGCTTAGACACGACGCAAATGGGTCCCTGCGGTCGCTGGGCGACCTCCGGAACCCGATGCGCCGCGATGCGCGACTACGCGAAGGCCCCCTGCCCCGCTATTGCCCAGCGTTCCGTTCGGCGCCCGCCAGCGCGACGTTCACCGCGGCACCTTGCTGACACGTCCATCGGGTGCGCCCTTTACGAGTACCCCTGCGGAACGTTCCGCGCGGGCTGCCTGCTGTTCACGGCCGGAAGGTAAGGTCCGCTCGCCGGAGGCGGTCCTTCCGAAAGGAGCGCATCGCGGCACATCGGAGCGCGGAGGTCGCCCAGCGACCGGAGCGCTCCCTATGTGCCGTGTCTAAGCGACGCGGAAGGGCCGGCTCCGGCACCCAAGGCGACCCGAAACCGGCCATAGCCGACCAAGAAGGCTACTCGCCGAGGACTTCCAGGGCTTCGAGCCATTCGAGTTCCAACGCTTCGCGTTCCCCGGCGAGGTCCTTGAGTTTTTTGTTCTGGTCGGCCAGCGCGTCGAAGTCGTTGTCGTTGGTACTTTTGACCATCTGGTCGTGGAGCTTCTTTTCCTGCTGTCCGAGTTTGCCCAGCTGGCGCTCGATGCGGTTCTTGGCCTTGCGGGCGTCGCGCTTTTCGGCTTCGGAAGCTCCGGACGCTGCGGGAGCGGAGCTGCCGCTCGGACCGGTGACGGGATTGCCGCCGCCGGTGATGGTGGAGCCGGCCAGGGCGGATTCGCGGAGTTCCAGGTACTGGTCCACCCCGCGCGGCAGGGCGCGGATCTTGCCGTCGCCCAGAAGCGCCATCTGGTGGTCGGTCACGCGCTCCAGCAGGTAGCGGTCGTGGCTGACTACAACGAGGGTTCCCGGCCAGCCGTCGAGGACATCCTCGACGGCTGCGAGGGTGTCGGTGTCGAGGTCGTTCGTGGGCTCGTCGAGCATCAGCACGTTCGGCTCCCCCACCAGCAGGCGCAGGAGTTGGAGGCGCCTGCGCTCACCGCCGGAAAGGTCCTTCACGGGGGTCCACTGCTTTTCGTTGGTGAAGCCAAGCTGCTCGACGAGCTGGCCGGCGGTGAACTCCTTGCCGCCGACATTGAAGGACCGCTTCTCGCGCTCGATCACTTCGATGACGCGGAGGTCCTTGACATCGTCGAGCTCTTTGACCTCCTGGGTCAGCACGGCGGTGACAACGGTCTTGCCGCGCTTGACCTTCCCGGAGCTGGGCTCTATCTCGCCGTTGAGGAGCTTCAGCAAGGTGGTCTTGCCGGCGCCGTTGACGCCTACCAGGCCCAGCCGCTCACCCGGTGCAAGCCGCAGCGTGATGTTGTCGAAGAGTTTCTGCCCTTCGTCACCGCCGAGGAAGTCCAGCGAGACGTGCTCAAGGTCCAGTACATCCTTGCCGAGGCGCGCCGTGGCCATCTTGCTCAATGCCGTCGAGTCGCGCGGCTCCGGGACGTCGGCGATCAGCGCGTTGGCTGCCTCGATCCGGAACTTGGGCTTGGCGGTGCGGGCAGGGGCGCCGCGGCGCAGCCATGCCAGCTCCTTCTTCACCAGCTGCTGGCGCTTGCTTTCCATCACGGTGGCGGAGCGGTCACGTTCGGCCCGGGCCAGGACGTATGCCGCATAGCCGCCGTCGAACGGGTCCATGATGCCGTCGTGGATTTCCCAGGTCTTGGTGCAGACTTCGTCGAGGAACCAGCGGTCGTGGGTGACCACAAGGAAGGCGCCCTGGTTGGCCCGCCAGCGGGTCTTCAGGTGCCGGGACAGCCACGCGACGCCTTCGACGTCGAGGTGGTTGGTGGGCTCGTCGAGCATGATGACGTCGTGGTCTTCGATGAGGAGCTTCGCAAGGGCAACGCGGCGCTTTTGCCCGCCGGAGAGGGCGTGGACGTTGGCGTGCCAGTCGACGTCGGACACCAGCCCGCCCATGACCTCGCGGATCTGCGGGTTCCGGGCCCATTCGTAGTCGGCCTGGTCCCCGACGATGGCGGCACCGACCGTGAGGTCGCCGTCGAGCACGTCGCTCTGGTCCAGGTAGCCGATGTTGACTTCGCTGCGCTTGGTCACCCGGCCGGAATCCGGGGTGGAGCGCATGGCCAGCAGCCGCATCAGTGTGGATTTGCCGTCACCGTTCCGGCCCACCATGCCGATCCGGTCGCCCTCTTCCAGTCCGAGGGTGATGCCGTCAAGGACGGTGCGCGTCGCGTACGAAACCGTGAGGTTTTCGCCGCCAAGAAGGTGTGCCAAGGGGACTGCTTTCTACTGCTGAATACGAAAGGGGCTCTTAAAGGAGGGTATCGGAGATGATGCGGGCACCGGGCACTGGCCCGTGCACAGCCCAGGCTGTCAGCCCATGGTGCAGCAGGTCCTCGGCGAGGCTTTCGGCCGCCGTCGGGCTGTGCGCCAGCAGTGCCACCGTGGGCCCTGAGCCTGAGACGATGCCGGCGATGGCGCCAAGTGATTCGCCCATCCCCAGCGTGCTGCGGAGGTCCGGAGCCAGTTCGATGGAGGCACGCTGGAGGTCGTTGACCAGGACCCTGCTCAACGCTTCGGCGTCTCCGCTCCGCAGTGCCTGCAGGATCTTGGGATCGACCCCGGCAGGCTCGGCTGCGACCAGGCCCTCGGCATCGCGGAGCCGGTCCAGGGTGCGGTAGACCTCGGGGGTGGACAGCCCATAGTCGGCCGCCACCAGGACCCAGTCGGTCTGCGCCTTGGCCAGTGCCGGCGACAGTTCGTCGCCCAGTCCCAGCCCTACGGCTGTCCCGCCGAGGAGGGAGAACGGCACATCGGCTCCCAGCTCCGCCGCCAGGTGCGCCAGCTCCTCCCGGGACAGTCCACTGTTCCACAGTGCGTCGCAGGCCAGCAGCGTGGCGGCGGCGTCCGCGGAGCCGCCACCCATGCCGCCGGCCACGGGAACCCGCTTGGTGATTTCGAGGTGGACCCCGGTGGCGTGCTCGGAGACGTCCGCCATGATGGCCGCGGCTTTGTACGCGAGGTTGTTACCGTCCAGCGGGATGTCCACGCCGTCGAGGTCAAGGGTGCTGTCCGGGCTGATGCTGACCGTGATGCCGGGGGTTTCCGTGCTTGTGGCAGCGACTTCCTCGTAGAGCGACACCGCCAGGTACACGCTGGCCACCGAGTGGTAGCCATCCGGCCGGAGCGGGCCTACATCCAGGGAGACGTTGACCTTGCCCGGGGCCTTGACCCGGACGGTCCGGGCGGCGAACCGGCCTGCCCTCGTAGTCACGCGGTGGCCTCGCGGGCTTCGGCGATCCGGGCGAAAGCCACGATGTCGATGACCTCGCCGCGGGCCGTGGGATCCACGCCGGCTGCCACGAGGCAACGTTCAGCCTCGGCGGCGCCGCCTGCCCAGCCGGCGAGGGCGGCCCGCAGTGTCTTCCGGCGCTGCGCGAATGCTGCGTCGATGACGGCGAAGACCTGTTCGCGGGTGGCAGTGGTGACAGGCGGCTCCCTGCGCGTGAACGCCACGAGCCCGGAATGGATCTTGGGCGCGGGCCAGAAGACGTTCATGCCGATCACCCCGGCTTTGCGCATGCTGCTGTACCAGGCCGCCTTGACCGACGGCACGCCGTAGGTCTTGGATCCGGGCCCGGCTGCCAGCCTGTCGGCCACCTCGTCCTGCACCATCACCAGGCCGTGCTGAAGGCTCGGGAAGTGCTGCAGGAGGTGGAGGACCACGGGCACGGCCACGTTATAGGGAAGGTTGGCCACGATGGCCGTTGGTTCAACCGGCAGCGCGGTCACCTTCATCGCGTCGGCCTGGACCAGGTAGAAGTCATCGGCAGCACCGGGCCGCCACTCGTTGACCGTCTGGGGCAGCTTCGCGGCCAGGACCGGATCGATTTCGACGGCGACCACTGACTTAGCGGCGTCCAGCAGCCCGAGCGTCAGCGAGCCAAGGCCGGGACCGACTTCCAGGACTGTCTCCTCGGGGCCGATGTTGGCGGCAGATACGATCCTGCGGATGGTATTGCCGTCGATGACAAAGTTCTGTCCAAGGGTCTTGGTGGGCCGGATTCCGATCTCTTCCGCCAGCCGGCGTATATCGGAGGCACCGAAGAGGGGTGCGGGCGCGGCGGGGCTCGGTTCAGTCACCTAGGTATCCTATCCCGGCACGTGCGGATGCCACGCGGAGTTAACGGAAGCGGCCGGCCCCGGGAATCCGGGTCCGGCCGCTGCACGTGCCTGCTTGCCCTATGCCCTGCGGCTGTGGTCAGCTGCCGCTGCAGGCTTGCCCGCGATGCGGGGTGGGCGATGGTCCTAGCTGGAGGCCGCCCAGCCGCAGCCCCAGGGCTGGAGGCCGCGCTGTGCGTAAACGCGGTTCGCGATGTCGATCTGCTGGGCCTTGGTGGCCAGGCTGGCGTTCGGGGCGTAGGCGCCGCCGCCCGAGCCGATCCACGTCCGGATGTCGAACTGGAGGCCACCGTAGTAGCCGTTGCCTGAGTTGATGGACCAGTTGCCGCCCGATTCGCACTGGGCGATCTTGTCCCACATGGCTTCGTTCATCATGGCCGGCGCTGCTGCACCAGTGTTGGTGCCGGCCGTGGCTGCGGGCTTTGCCTTGGTGCCTACCGTGACCTGCTCAGTCACGGGCTGGACGGAAACGGTCTCGGAAACCAGGGTGCGTGATGCTTCGCGGCCGTCAACCAGCACGAGCTTGAACGTGCGCTCGACCTTTCCGGCAGCCCCGGCCTGGGTTACTTTTTTCTCACCCTTGAACAGGTCCGCGCTTTCGGAGGTCATGGTCTCGAACGCTACGTCTTCCGTGGTGGCCGCCGTCTGGCCGGTGTCCACCCGGGAAACCTTGACCACCATGTTGTTGACTACCAGGGCATTGCCGGGCTGTGAGGCCCGGTCGTTGACACCAAGGGTCACGCCGGCGTCCGCCAGGACAGCCTCCACCGTGGATGCGGTGGTGGTTGCCGTGGTGACTTTGCCGTCGGCGACGATGCTGACGTTCTTGGGGGTGGTGATGGAAACGAATGATCCATCCACCGCCAACTGGGCGTCCTTCGGGACGGAAACGGACGACGAACTGGCCACGCCGAGCTCGGTCACCAGCCCGGCGACATCCGGGGCGGTGGTGCTGACGGTCTTCTCAGAACCGTCCAGGCTGACTTTCACGGCTTTGGCCATGTTCACATTGATAACGGTGCCATTTTCCACGGTCGCGTCGGCTGACGGGGATACGCGGTCTGCGGGCTTCAGGTCCAGCTTTGCGCTTTTGACAACCTGGCCTACTGTGCCGCCGAAGGTCTGGACTGAAGTCACTTTGCCGTCGACGTTGAGCGTGATTGTTTTGTTATTCCCGACAAAGGCCACGAGCCCGACGACGAGTGCGCAGAGCACCAGCAGCTGGGTACCAACCTTGACGAAACTGAACTTGCCGTCAGATGTGAAAAGCTTGACCACGTTTGCCCGTAACTTTAGGACCGTCCGGGCACGGGGAAAAACGCAGTAAAACACCCGGCGCAGAACCCCTGAGGTCAGCTCCGGGCACCTTTGCGCCGCCACACTCCACTTGGCACTCATGCGGCATCAAAGCCGTTCATGATCCTGCTGCGGATGAAGTGAAATTATCCGAAGGCCTTCCCCGACCCCGGCTAATAGTTACCCACTGTAACCGTAGCGTTATAAAGCGGCCAAGAATTTTGCATACCTGGTATTTATTATCGGAATTCTTCCCGGTGTGGTTTCAGTCCCAGGATCCGTATGCCCGCACGGTATTTTCGCTGATTTGCTGGCAGAGCCGGGAGAGGTCGATTCCTGTCAAATCAGCCATGGCACGGACGGTGTACGGCACCATGTAGCTGGCATTGGCCCGGCCCCGGTGCGGGTGCGGCGTGAGGAAGGGCGCGTCCGTTTCCACCAGCACCAGTTCGGGTTCCGCGACGGCGAGCGCCGCCCGGAGGTTGTGCGCGTTCTTGAACGTCAGTGTGCCCGCGAAGGACATGTTCCAGCCCTCCGTGTTGCAGATGCGCGCGAGCTCCTCATCGCCGGAGAAGCAGTGGAACACCACGCGCTCCGGGGCTCCCTCCTCGCGCAGGACCTGCACCACGTCGTCGTGGGCGTCACGGTCATGGATCTGGAGGGTGAGGTCAAGACGCTTGGCGATGTCGATGTGCCGCCTGAACGAGTAGCGCTGATGCACCAGGCCCTCGCCCTCGGTGCGGAAGAAGTCCAGCCCGGTTTCGCCGATGGCCCGGATCCGGGGATGCGCGGCCAGGCGCTCAATCTCCGCCAGCGCGTCCTCCAGCTCGCCGCGGGCTGCGTAGTCCGGTGCGTCATTGGGGTGCAGTGCCACCGCCCCCAGGAGCCTGCTGTCCAGATCCACTGCCTGCACGGTGAAACGCGAGGATTCGAGGTCGCAGCCCACCTGGACCGCACCCTGGACTCCGACTGCCTGCGCGGCATCCAGGGCCGCAGCGACCCCTACCGGCCCGGCGCCGTCGGGAAAATCAAGGTGCGTGTGGTTGTCCATGACCGGTGCCGGCAGCGGCTCCGGCGCCGGCGGAAAATCCCGCCGGCCCGCGGCGCCTGCCGCGGGCGAACCGTCCGGTCCGGCGGCACGGTAAGCGGCAGGAATCAGCGAATTGCACATCCCTCTAGCCTAGCCGCGGGCGATGCATCGAGAATTACGGGAACTCTCTGTCAGGCACGGCAGTTCTGTTAGTAGTCTGTTACCAACAGATGCGAACGCCCACCGACGGGCGAAGGCAGGCTTGCTGTCCCGTCCCAGTCGATACCCGGGCTGAAAGGTTGCCGATGGACTCCCACCGACGCACGGCCGTCAATGAGATCGACCCCGCGGGCCGGAACTTCGCAGGGATTGCGGAACCGGTCACGCAGCTGAACGGCCACAAGGCCCAGGCGATGGACGCGGCCGCTTTCCACTCTGCAAGCCAGCGCATCCTGGATGAAGTCAACACCGTGATCGACGGCAAGTCGGAGGCCGCGAAACTGGCCCTGACCGTCCTGCTGGCCCAGGGCCACCTCCTGCTCGAAGACGTGCCCGGCGTTGGCAAGACCCTCCTCGCCAAGACCCTGGCCAGGACCATCGACTGCACGGTTAGCCGGATTCAGTTCACCCCTGACCTCTTGCCGTCCGATGTCACCGGCGTGTCCATCTACAACCAGTCGTCCCGGCTGTTCGAGTTCCGCCCGGGCGCCGTGTTTGCCAACATCGTGATCGGCGATGAAATCAACCGTGCCTCGGCCAAGACCCAATCCGCCCTCCTGGAATGCATGGAGGAGCACCAGGTCACGGTGGACGGACACTCCTACAAACTCGACGAGCCGTTTATGGTGGTGGCTACCCAGAATCCGATCGAGATGGAGGGGACCTATCCCCTGCCGGAAGCGCAGCGGGACCGCTTTATGGCACGCATCTCCATGGGTTATCCGGACAAGGACTCCGAGATCGAGATGCTGGAAACCCACCAGGCGACCTCGCCGCTGGCCAAGGTCTCCGCCGTGGTCACGACAGCGGACGTCGCGGCAATGATCGCCTCCGTCCAGCAGGTCTACGTGTCCCAGGCCGTCAAGGAGTACACCGTGTCCGTGGGCAGGGCAACCCGCGAGAGCCCCCTGCTCCGGCTGGGGGCCAGTCCTCGCTCGATGTTGCAGCTGCTCCGGGCTGCCAAGGCCACCGCGGCCCTGGACGGACGTGATTTTGTGCTTCCCGACGACGTAGTCAACGTGGCTGAATCCGTGTTGGCGCACCGGATCATCCTGGACCGCAAGGCCGCCAGCGCCGGCGAAACACCGCACAGCGTCATCCGCGGGATCCTGAACAGGTTGCCGGTGGGCCAGGACCTGGCGGATGCCCCGGCACGGTCCGCAGCCCGGCCAGCGGCCAAGGCTCCACCGGGCTCCGGGCTCCGCAGGAACCACTAGGCACAGCCCCATGGCACTGCTGGACCGGCTCCCCCGCCACCTTTTCAGCCAGCGCGGCTGGGGCCTCCTCGCGGCCGGCGCTGTGTCACTGTTGGCTGCGCAGATCATGGGCCGCCGCGATCTCCTCAGCCTCAGCATCCTGCTGATTGTGCTTCCCCTGATCTCGCTGGCAGGGATCCGGCTGGTCAAACCAAAGTTCCAGGTCTACCGGGAGTTCAATCCATCCCCTGTGGAGACCTCGGCCGCCACGACAGTCAGGCTGGCTGTGGCACGGACCGGACCGGTCACCGGACGGGCGATTATGGAGGAACGGCTGCCCCCGCGGTTTGGGGAATCTCCCGCATTCCGCTTCCCCGCCCGCTCGGCAACCGGCGGCACCAGCCGGTACGAATACCACCTGCGTTCCAGCCAGCGCGGCCAGTTTCTCATCGGGCCGGTGACCGCCGAGTTCACCGACCCGTTCGGGTTGTCCCTGCACCGGCAGGCAATCGACGACGGCGAGACGCTCACGGTGACGCCCGCCGCCGTCGAGCTCCCGGTCACCGGGCTCGCAGGGGCGCGCGGGAGCGACGGCGTCACTGCCACCCGGATCAGGGCCAACCCCAGCGACGACGATGTGATGACCCGCGAATACCGGCACGGCGACCCGATGCGGCGTGTCCATTGGGCAGCGACTGCCCGGCACGGTGCACTGATGGTCAGGCAGGAGGAGTCCGTCACCACCCCCGAGGCCACCATCATCCTTGACCAGCGGTTCGCCGCCTTCGCAGGAGGTCCTGGGACGGGCTTTGGCGGAAATGCGGCCATGGAAGGCCACGAGATGGTCACCAGCGACACCTTCGAGTGGGCGGTGGTGGCGGCCATCTCCATCAGCGCGCATCTTGCCGAGCGGAATTATGCGCTGCGACTGCTCGACGCCGCCGGCGAACCGGCCTTCCTGCGTTCCCCCTCAGCGCCTGAACCTCATGCCGAGGAGTACCTGGGCACCGGCGGGCTGCAGTCCATCGCCGAGAGCCTGGCAGCCATCCAGCTCTCCGGTCCGCATCACGGCCATCACGGCCACAAGGAAGCCGCCCCCCGGAGCCCGGTCCACACGGGCCCGGTCCGCAGGGACTCCTCCGGCGCGGCGCGTGATCATGCCGGTGGACAGGATTCCGGTCCCGCACTTTTTGATGACCTCCTCATGGACAAGCTTTCGGCGCACCGGATGCGGGGGCCGATCATCGCGGTGTTGGGAAGGTTGTCGCTGGCGGAAGCCACCGCCCTGGCCCCGGCGGCGGGTTATGGAGCTAATTCCTTCGCCATCATCGTCGCGGAGAGGCCATCGGATTTCCACGACGAACTTGAAGCGCTCCGGCGCGGGGGGTGGCGTGCGGCGGCGGTATCCCCGTCGGTTCCGGTGCCTGCCGCCTGGAGCCACTTCGACCAGGGCGGAGCAGCCCTGGATGCCGCTGCGGCTGATGTCCGGCGTGGTGCGGGGGTGGCACGGTGACACTCGCCCCGGAAAAGCACACCTCCGCCGCCGCGAAGCCTTCCGACGTCACGGTTTCCGGCAAGCAGCCCGGCAAGGCCCGGGTTGGCGCCTACCCATGGGTCATGGCTGGAGCCGTGGGGCTGTCGGTGTGCGGTGCGGCGCTTTCACTTAACGGTGTCCTGCGGGGGTGGGCGTGGTACCTGCCCGTATTGACCACGGTTTTTGTGGTCTGCCTGACCATGGCCGGACTCCGGGCCTTGCGGGCGCACCCCCTCGTTGTCACCGCAGGTGGCTTCGCTTCCCTGGTGGCGATCCTGACGCTGACGTTCTTCCGCGGCTCAGGCCTGGCCGGGCTCATCCCGTCGGGCGCCACCATGAAGGAGCTGGACAGGTTCATCCGCAGGGCCAGCGAGACAGTCCTCGCCGAAAGCGCGCCGGTCGCCCCCAACGCCGGCATTGTGATGGTGACCTGCGCCGTCCTGGGCCTGACGGTCATCCTCATCGATGCTCTGGCGTTGCCCTTGGCCATGCCTGCCACCACCGGCCTGGGGCTCGTGGCCATCCTCATCGTCCCGGCCATGGTGAAGCCGCAAAGCGTGGGCATGTGGGGGTTCATCGCCACGGTGGCCGGCTACCTGCTGATTCTGGCGTGCAGCCAGTGGTTCGCGCCGGACGCGCGTACGCCGGCCGATACCGCCCGCAACCCAGGGCAGATGAAGCGCGCCGCACTCACCGGATCCGTTGCCCTGGTGGCCACGCTGATCATCCCGCTCGCCATCCCCGGCTTCGACCAGGGAACGTTTCCGCAGGGTTCGCGCGTGAACCCTTGGGGCACCTCAACCGGGCTGAATCCCATGATTACCCTCGGAAACAGCCTCCGCACGCCCGCCGGCACCGGACGGATCACCTACGCCACCAACGCCGCCGCCCCGATTTACCTGCGGTCCGTCACGGTGGACAATTTCGACGGCGACTCCTGGGGACCCGACGACCGCGAAGCATCGCGGCGGCCGGTGGCCGGACCCATCGAGACCGGCTACGAGGTCCTCGCCGACGAGCAGCTTCGCCAGGTCACCGCGGTGGACGCTGGCTCCTTCACCAGCCCTTACCTCCCTGTTCCCTACGCTCCCGAGTCGATCCGGGGCCTGGCGGGGCGCTGGACCTGGGACCCCGCCACCCTGAGCGTTAAGGGAGCGGACACCAACTCGCGGAGCCAGGAATATATTGTGGTCTCGTCCGTGCCCCGGCTGACGGCGAGCCTGCTCGACCGCTCGTCAGCCGCCGTGCAGGGAATAGCGGACGATTTCACCCGCGTCCCCGGCAACGTTCCTGACATTGTCAGGACCACTGCGGATACCGTCACGGGATCGAGCGGCACGGCGTATGCAAAGGCCATGGCCATCCAGAAATACCTGCGGTCGGCAGAGTTCACGTATTCCCTTCAGTCCCCGGTCCAGGGCGGCTATGACGGCAACGGACTGTCCGTCCTGGCCGACTTCCTCGCCCAAAAAAGCGGATACTGCATCCACTACGCCTCGGCGATGGCCGTCATGGCCAGGCTTGAAGGCATTCCCAGCCGGATCGCCGTCGGCTACGCCCCCGGACGGCTGACCGGGGCCACGGTGACCGTGGCAGGGCAGGGTGCCCTGCCAGAGTACGAAGTGGACGCCAGGGATGCCCATGCGTGGCCCGAACTCTACTTCCAGGGGCTCGGGTGGGTGCCGTTTGAGCCGACGCCCTCGCGGGGGGTGGTCCCCGAGTATGCCACCGAAAGCTCGGTACCCGGCTCGCCCGGTTCCCTGGACAACAACTCCGACCTCGTACCTTCCGGCAACCCGCTGGCCACCCCGCAGCCCAGCGCCGCGCCGCTGCCGCTGCCCGGCGCCGGCCCGGGGAGCGACGCAGGGTCGCAGGTCCTGCCATGGCTGCTGGGCCTGGCAGGATCAGCGCTGTTGCTCCTGCTGGCCTCTTCGCCGCGGCTGGTACGGCTGGGTGTCCGCGCCCGCAGGCTGCGCAGCACCGATCCGCCGTCCCCGGCAGCCGTTCCCTTGGCGTGGTCCGAGCTCCGCGATCTCGGCACGGACTATGGCTTGCCGCCGGGACCGGCTGAGACGCCCAGGACGTATTCCGCCCGGATCCGCGGCTCGCATCTGCTCGGTGAACCAGGCGGAATGGACGACGCCGCACACCAGGCTGTCATCTCCCTCACGGCCGACTTCGAACGGCACGCCTACGGCCCGCCAGCAGCCGGTTCCCCCGGTCCGGGCAGCGCGGAACCTGCAGCTGCCCGGATTTCTGCCCTCCAGGGATCGATGCGGGCCAACGTCACCCGTATCCGCCGGCTGCGCGCTGACTGGCTTCCGCCGTCGGTCCTTGGCCGCTGGGGACGGATGCTGACGGCGCCGTTCCGGCTTATCGGCAGGGTGGCCAGGGGGACGGCAAAGGCCGCCGCCCACTCGTGGTCACGAGTGCGCGACGGCCTGCGGCGTCCGAGCGAAGGCTAGCTTCCCCCGGCCCGTCCGCGGATCACCTTTGCGGGTCAGCCGGCGTAAGGGTCCGCGATGCCGATGTACTGCGTGTAGAGGTATTCCTCGATGCCTTCCAGTCCGCCTTCGCGTCCGAGGCCGGACTGCTTGACGCCGCCGAAGGGTGCCGCCGCGTTGGAGATCACGCCGGCGTTCAGGCCGAGCATGCCGGTCTCGAGGCGTTCGCCCATCCGGATGCCGCGGTTCAGGTCCTTCGTGAAAACGTAGGCGACCAGGCCGTATTCGGTGTTGTTCGCCAGCCGGATGGCTTCCTCTTCGGTGCCGAACGTGATGATCGGGGCGACGGGGCCGAAGATTTCCTCGGACAGGATCCGGGTTCCCTCGGTGACGCCGGTGAGGATGGTGGGCTGGTAGAAGTAGCCCGGCCCCTCTGCCGGGGCGCCGCCCAGGACCGCCCGGGCGCCGGAGGCCACGGCGTCGGAGACGAGTTCGTGGACCTTGTCCCGGCTCTTGGCATCGATCAGCGGACCGACTTTGGAGTGGGGCTCGGTGCCGCGGGCGGTGGTCATCTCCGCCATTTTCGCGGCGAACTTCTCCGCGAACTCGTCAGCGACGGACTCGTGCACGATGAACCGGTTCGCGGCGGTGCAGGCCTCGCCCATGTTCCGCAGCTTCGCGAGCATGGCCCCGGCGACGGCGGCATCGAGGTCGGCGTCCTCGAACACCACGAACGGGGCGTTGCCGCCGAGTTCCATGGAGGTCCGCAGGACGGTTTCGGAGGCGTCGGAGAGCAGGCGGCGGCCCACCTCGGTGGAGCCGGTGAAGGAAAGCTTCCGCAGCCGGGTGTCCTTGATCAGCGGGCCCGTCGTGGCGCCGGCCGTCGAGGTGGGGATGACGTTCAGGACACCGGCAGGCAGGCCCGCTTCCTGCATCACGGCCGCGAACAGCTGCGAGGTCAGCGGCGTCAGGTTCGCGGACTTGAGCACCATGGTGCAGCCGGCGGCGACAGCCGGGGCGATCTTGCGCGTGGCCATCGCCAGCGGGAAGTTCCACGGCGTGATCAGCAGGCAGGGACCCACGGGCTTCTTGGTGACCAGCAGGCGGGACTTACCGTCCGGGGAGACCGAGTAGCGGCCGAACGCGCGGACCGCTTCCTCGGAGAACCAGCGCAGGAATTCAGCCCCGTAGGTGACTTCGCCGCGGGCTTCGGCCAGCGGCTTGCCCATTTCCATGGTCATCAGCAGCGCGAAGTCCTCGGCCCGTTCGGTGACGAGCTCGAAGGCACGGCGCAGGATTTCCCCGCGTTCACGCGGCGGGACCTTCGCCCAGGATTCCTGCGCCGCGGCGGCAGCGTCCAGGGCCGCCTTGCCGTCCTCGGCCCCGGCGTCGGCAATGCTCAGCAGCACCTTGCCCGTGGCGGGATCCTCGACGTCGAACGTCTTACCGGAAGCGGCCGGCCGCCACTCACCATTGATGAGCAGGCCGGTGGGAACGGAGGCCAGCAGCTCGCTTTCGCGCTCGGCGGTAACAGCTGGCTGTGCAGTGACAGTCACGATGACTCCCTCGTCAGTAGGGTTGTTTCCAGCCGCGCACCGGCGGCCGGAGCGGCCTGCCTTTGTGGCTGATTAACTGTCAGACTACTGCTGCCCCCGCCGGAGGGTCTACGCCTGGACGCACTACAGAATCAACTTCGTGCTGTGCAGGTGCACAGCACGAATTCGGCATGATTCCGTTCATTCATGCCCGAATCCGGATGGCCCACAGGATGGATCAGCGCGCCGCCAACACGGCCGAGTACAGCTCCCGCTTGCTGACCCGGACGTCCTCGGCCACAGCAGCCACGGCGTCCTTAAGCCGGATTCCCTGTGCCACCAGCGCATTGACGGCCGCAACGTGGTCTTCGGGTGTCCCCGGCGCCTGGTCGGGAGCCCCTCCGAGGACAACCGCGATCTCGCCCCGGACCTCGTTCGCTTCAGCCCAGAGCAGCAGCTCGCCAACCGTCCCCCGGATGACCTCTTCATAGGTCTTCGTCAGTTCGCGGCAGACGGCGATCCTGCGGTCGGAGCCAAACCGCTCACGCAAAGCCCGCAGCATGGCTTCCAGCCGGTGCGGAGCTTCAAAGAACACCATGGTCCGGCGCTCACCTGCAAGGTCGGCCAGCCTCGATGCCCGTTCCCCCGCTTTCCGCGGAAGGAAGCCTTCAAAGCAGAACCTGTCCGTGGGCAGGCCGGAGAGGGCCAGGGCCGTCAGCACGGCCGAGGGCCCCGGGGCGGCCGTAACGGTGAGCCCGGCGGCAACGGCTCCCTCAACCAGGCGGAAACCCGGATCCGAAACCGAAGGCATCCCGGCGTCGGTCACCATGACCATGGTTTTGCCCGCCCGGACCGCGTCGAGGAGTTCTGCGGTTTTCGCCGCCTCGTTGTGCTCGTGGTAGCTGATCACGCGGCCCGCCACCGTGACGCCGAGGTTCTGGACCAGGCGGTGGAGCCGGCGGGTGTCTTCCGCCGCGACGATGTCTGCGGTGGCCAGCAGCTCAATGAGCCGGGCAGAGGCATCGCCGGCGTTGCCGATCGGCGTTGCGGCCAGCACGATCCGCCCTGGCCCGGTGCTGCCCGCGTTGGGGCCGATGGCGTCAGGCAGGCTGGAGTCGGGCAGGGTTTCGGGGTTAGGGTCCACGCCACCAGCCTACTGCTGGCAGGCGGCTCAAGCTGCAAAAGGTAGCATGGGGCACGTGACGCAGACCCCCACACGGCCCGTCGGGTCCGGCCAGGCCCACCCGGCAGGCCCGACCCAAGGCTCCCCGGAACGCGCCGCACGGGCACAGGCTCCCGCCGGCAAGCCCTGGGTCGTCCGGCCCGCCGTCGCATTTTCCGCAGAAGCCCTCCAGGAACGGCTGATCGGAAGCGTCCGCAGCTGGCGGGACTACCCGCCGTCGCTCCGGCTGTGGTTCTGGCTGGTTCCGGTGCTGACGGCGGTCATCGGCGGCATCCTCCGCTTCGTCCGCCTGGAGTCCCCGCACAGCCTGGTCTTTGATGAAACGTACTACGTCAAGGACGCCTATTCCTTCCTGGTCAGCGGCTATGAGCGGAGCTGGCCGGACAAGGCAAACGATTCGTTCAACGCCGGGAACCCCAACATTCTCCTGGACACTCCCGAGTACGTGGTCCACCCTCCAGTGGGCAAGTGGATGATCGCTGGCGGGATGTGGCTTTTCGGCGCCGACAACCCCTTCGGCTGGCGCTTCGCCGCGGCCCTGACCGGCACTGTATCCATCCTGTTGCTTGCCCTCATCGCGCAAAAGCTGTTCCGTTCGCTGCCCTTGTCGGCGGCGGCAGGACTGCTGCTGGCAGTTGACGGCCACCACCTGGTGATGTCACGGACATCGCTGCTGGATATTTTCCTGATGTTCTGGATCCTGGCTGCTTTTGGGGCCCTGCTGATGGACCGCGACGACGGCCGCCGCAGGCTGGCTGCCCGGCTCGGCAGGCAAGCCGCTGCCGGCAGGCACGGCCGGCCGTCCGCAGGGCAACTGCTGGCGGGCCCGTGGCTGGGAATCCGCTGGTGGCGGATCGCCGCCGGGGTGTGCCTGGGCCTTGCAGTGGGGACCAAGTGGTCCGGATTGTTCTTCCTGGCCGGATTCGGGCTGTTGTCCGTCCTGTGGGATCTCTCCGCCCGTCGCGTCGCGGGAATCCGCGGCTGGATCACCGGGGGCATGATCAAGGACGGCCTCCCGGCCTTCCTCAGCATGGTTCCCGTGGCGGCCCTGGTGTATGCCGCCACCTGGACCGGCTGGTTCCGTTCCAACGACGCCTACTTCCGGCGCTGGGCCCAGTCCAATCCCTCGGCCGACTGGGGCTGGCTTCCGGACGCGGTCAGGTCCTTGGCCCACTACCATCTGGAGGCGTACAAGTTCCATCAGGGACTGGGCTCCGAACACCCCTACGAGGCGAGCGCCTGGAGCTGGCTTGTGATGGGCCGGCCCACATCGTTCTTCTACGAATCCCCGCAGCAGGGGACGCAGGGATGCACTGTGTCGAACTGCGCCTCGGCCATCCTTTCCGTCGGAAACCCCCTCATCTGGTGGGGTGCCACCATCTCGCTGGCCGTGCTTCTGTTCTGGTGGGCCGGACGCCGCGACTGGCGCGCCGGCGCCGTCCTGGCCGCGGTCGGTGCCGGGTATCTCCCCTGGTTCATGTATCCGGAACGGACCATGTTCTACTTCTACGCCGTGTCCTTTGAGCCTTTCCTCGTGCTGGCGCTGGTCTACTGCCTGGGCCTGGTCCTGGGACGGGACACCGATCCGCCGTGGCGCCGGCGCTCCGGCCTGTACCTGGTGGCACTCTTTGTGGTTGGGGTGGTGCTGCTGTCCGCCTTCTTCTACCCTGTGTGGGCAGCCGAAGTCATTCCCTACCAGCAGTGGCGCTACCGAATGTGGATGCCGTCCTGGATCTAGGGCAGGATTGCAGAAGACCCCGATTTCAGCCGCGCTGCGGTGTGGCAGCCGAACGGAGACCGCCTGTGAGAGAAGCAAGCACGGAACTGCTGGTGGAGCTTGATCCTGCCAGCAACGTGACGGACCTCCTCCTGGAGCAGCAGGCGGCCAACCCTGCGCATGCGCTGTATGCCCGCAAGGGGCCGAACGGCTGGACGGACGTCACTGCGCGGAAGTTCGTCCAGGACGTCAGCGCGCTGGCGAAGGGTCTGATCGCCGGCGGGCTGGAGCCCGGCAACACCGTGGCGGTCATGTCCGCCACCCGCTACGAGTGGACGCTGGTGGACTTCGCCATCTGGTTCGCGGGCGGGGTCACCGTGCCGATCTACGAAACCTCGTCCGCCAGCCAGGTTGAGTGGATCCTGCATGACTCCGGAGCCCTGAGGGTGTTTGCGGAGGACCGCGGAAAAGTGGATCTGGTGGCCAAGGTCCTGGCGTCGTCCGAACTCCTCAAGGACCGCCTGGTGAACGTGGTGAGAATGGATTACGACGGCGTAGCCCCGGATCTTGCCAGCCTCGCCGCTGCCGGCATGGGGGTTACGGACGCGGAGCTTGAACGGCACCGCTCCGCGGCGGCGCTCGAAGACGTTGCGTCCCTCGTGTATACCTCCGGCACCACCGGCAACCCGAAAGGGTGCGAAATCACCCACGGGAACTTCGCTTTGGTGGCCAGGAACATCGTGGCCTTCCTTCCGGATATCCTGCTGCAGGAGAACGCCCGCACGCTGATGTTCCTCCCGCTGGCGCATGTGCTGGCCCGCGCTGTCCAGGTGGTCTGCCTGAGCGCCGGGGCCACGTTCGGCCACACGGGCGGCGCAGCACAGCTGGTGGAGGACCTGGGCACCTTCAAGCCGACGTTCCTGCTGGTGGTGCCGCGCATCTTCGAAAAGCTTCGTGCCGGGGCCGCGCACAAAGCCGCGTTGGCCGGCAAGTCGGGCATCTTCGGTGCCGCGTCGGCTGCTGCGATCCGTTTTTCCCGGGAGCAGGACGCCGCTGCGCGCGGGGAGGGCAAGGGGCCCGGTTTCCTGTCCCGAACGCGTCATGCCCTTTTCGACCGGCTCGTGTACTCAAAGTTGCGCCAGACGCTGGGCGGGCAGGTACGCTACACGGTCTCAGGAGCCAGTCCTCTTGGCGTGGACGACGCGCACTTCTTCCGCGGTGCCGGGATCCCGGTCCTGGAGGGATACGGCCTGACAGAGACCACCGCTCCCTGCACAGCCAACACCCCCACCCGGACCCGCGTAGGCACCGTCGGCGTACCCATTCCCGGCACCACGATCCGCGTGGCCGCGGACGGCGAAATCCTGGTCAAGGGAATCGGCGTTTTCAAGGGCTACCACGCCAACGAGGCCGCCAACGCCGAAGCCTTTGTCGATGGCTTCTTCCGCACCGGGGACCTGGGCGAGCTCGACCCTGACGGCTTCCTCACCATCACGGGACGAAAGAAGGATGTGCTGGTCACGGCAGGCGGCAAGAACGTTGTTCCCGGTCCTCTCGAGGAAAGGATCCGCGCCCACCAACTCGTGGCCCATGCCGTTGTGGTGGGAGAGGGAAAGCCGTTCGTCGCTGCCCTGGTCAGCCTGGACGCCGAAGGCCTGGAAAACTGGTGTGCACAGCACAAGCTGCCGGCACTGTCCCCGCGTGAGGCCACGGCCCATGCCGGTGTGCGGGCTGCCATCCAGGAAGCCGTGGACCAGGCCAACGGACTGGTCTCCAAGGCCGAATCCATCCGAAGCTTCGCGGTGCTCGACGCCGAGTTCACACTCGATTCCGGGCATCTGACGCCCTCCCTCAAACTCAAGCGGGCCGCCGTCGTGCGTGACTTCGACGCGGAGATCACCGGGCTCTACGGCTGAACCGCCCGGGCCGGGACAGAGTCTTCCGGGCTTACGTGGCTTCCGCGGGTGCCGGGGCTGGCTCATCCACGGTTATGCCGCGGCGCCGGCGGGTGGGCCAGGTCAGGATCAGGGTCACCAGCGCCGTGAGGAGCACCAGTCCGCCGATCACGATGCCGGCGTCAATCCAGAACTGCCCCGGAAACAGCCTGATCAGGGTGTCCTCCAGGGCAAACGTCCACGAGCCGCTGGCGAAGAAGATCCGGTGGAACTCCGTGAAGAACTGCTGCCAGCCCAGCACGGCCAGCGCACCGAGGCCAAGGATGATCACGAGGGTCAGGATGGACCCCGCGAAGAGGCCACGGCGCACGCCACCGGTGCTTCGGCGGCGGAGGTAAGCGATGGCGATGATGCTGAAAAGGACCAGCAGGGCCCCGGCACCGAAAGTGGAGAGGATCACGAGCTTGACGTCCGCCATGTGGCTGACCTCGCCGTCCTTGAAGAGCTTGTCCCCGCTCCGGTTGACCAGCTCCCCCAGGTAGCGCGGTCCGGACCAGTTGCTGAGGTAGTCGACGGCGTAGGAGCCGTAGGTCATTCTGTCGTCCGTGCTGAACCCGTAGCCGTCGCCCGGAAAGCCAGGACGGTTGTACTCGGTCCATAGGAACAGGGGGCTGGTGACGGCCCGGACTGCCAGGACCAGGAGGATGACGGGGTAAAAGACGGCGAGGAGCACCTGCATCACGCGGGGTGCCAGCGGCTTGGCGTTGGCAGCACTCTCGCGCTGGGCGTTGCGCCGCTCCACTTCCTCCTCTGGCGGACGGACCTGGAGGGCAGAGGTGGGAAGCGGTTCACTGAACGGCTGGGCGTTTGGCTCGGCGGCCGGTTCGACGGCGGCCTCCGCAGCCTTGCGGTCTGCCCGGCTTTCGGCCTGCTGGACACCCTCGGATCCGGCGTCCACGTTTTTCGGGGCGCCTTTGCTGTCCGTACCGCCGGACGTTGAGTCACTCATCCAGGAAAAGGCCGGTTCATCCGAATCCGCCGATGAGTCCAGGAGGGGATCGGGCTGCGGCTCCATGCGTTTGGCAGGGGTCGGAGAATTGTCATTCACAGCAGCGTCACTTCCGTTGGGGTCCGTGCCGCCGGCTCTGGTCCGGGCGGCACAAGTATCTCTGGGACGAGCCTACCGTCCGGTCCTCCGGCACGGCGAGGAGCCACCCCGGGCGGCCGCCGATTCAGGCTGCAATTTCGCTGTACCCGGCATCCTCGGACCCCAGGTCGCCCCGCGCCCCGGCGAGGTGGGCGCGCCGGCCCCAAACCAGGACATACAGCCAGTACGCGGCCAGAACGGCAGACCCGACGGCGATCTTGGCCCACACCGGCAACGGGCTGGGGGTCACGAATCCTTCCACCAGGCCGGAAACGAACAGCACCAGCACCAGCCCCAGCGCCACGGTGATCAGGGACCGTCCTTCCTCGGCGACGGCCCGGCCCCGGGTGCGGGGGCCCGGTGACACCATGGCCCAGAAGATCCGCAGGCCTGCGGCGCATGCGATGAACACCGCTGTCAGTTCCATCAGCCCGTGCGGCAGGATGTAGCTGTAAAACACGTCGGTTTTGCCGGACGCGGCGAAGATTCCGGCGGCGATGCCCACACCCTGGGCGTTACTGAACAGGATCATCGGCACCCAGAACCCGGTGATGCCCAGCGCTACGGCCTGGGCGCTGATCCAGGCGTTGTTGGTCCACACCGCGCCGGCGAACGATGCTGCCGGGTTTTCGGAGTAGTAGCCAATAAAGTCCTCTTCAACGTACTGCCTGACGTCGGCCTCGGAGGCGACCGCACGGAGTGCGTCGGGGGACGTTCCGATCCAGAGCGCGTATGCGGCGCCGATCAGGATGAAGGCCGCCCCGCAGGCCACTGTGAGCCACCGCAGCCGGTACAGCGCGGCCGGGAGCGCCACCACAAAGAAGCGGGCAAGGTCGGCAGTGAAGTTCGAACGCGCCCCGGTGAACCGCGTCCTCGACTGGGCAAGGGTTGCCGAGAGGGATGCCGAGAGTCCGCTTTCCGGGGCGATGGACCGGATGTGGGAGAGGTGCGAGGAGGTCAGCTGGTACAGGCGCAGCAATTCGTCCGCCTCGGCCCCGCTGAGCCGCCGTTTGAAGGCAAGTTTGTGCAGCCTCGACCAGGTGTCCCCGTTGACGGCGGAGAAGGCATCCATATCCACGGCACCAGCCTAGCGTCACGCCATTAGACTGTGAGCGTCCGCAGGATCACTCGCGTGGAATGGAACACTGTTTTGGGCTCAATCATCACGGGCGAGGCCGTTGTCCTTGAACTGCGGCCAGCGTCCTTCGCGGCCCGTGCTCTGGGGCTGTTGCTGGACGTGATGGTCAACGTTGTCCTGCTGGTGCTGATGCTCATCGGTGTGGCCGCGGCCGGCGCCGAACTCGACGAGGCGGCGGCGCGGGCGCTGATGCTCTCCAGCGTCGTGTTCTGCTTTGTGGTTGTCCCGGTGGCGGTGGAAACCCTCAGCCGCGGTCTGTCGCTGGGAAAGCTGGCCGCGGGGCTGCGCGTCGTGCGCGATGACGGTGGCGCCATCCGGTTCCGGCACGCCCTGATCCGCGGTCTTACCGGGTTCCTGGAGATCTACCTCACGCTCGGCGGACTGGCCATTGCCGTGGCCCTCTTCAACGACAGGTCGAAGCGGCTCGGGGACACGATGGCGGGAACCTACGCCCTGCGCAGCCGGGTGCCTGTTGAAGCCGCGGCCCCGGTGTTTATGCCGCCCCGGCTGCGCGCCTGGGCGGAGACAGCAGACATCGGCCGCATACCGGACGCGACGGCACGCCAGGCGTCCCAGTTCGTCCGCCAGGCAGGCAGGATGTCACCGCTGTCCCGTGCCGGCATGGCTGCAACGATTGCCACGGAGCTGGCCAGGCATGTGGCGCCCCCGCCGCCGCCCGGCACGGGCCCCGACGAGTACCTGGCCGCGGTGGTCGCTGAACGGCGCAACAGGGAGCTCGCCCGCCTCCGCGAGGCCCGCCGTCGTAATGCGGTGGTGGGCGAGCGGCTCGGACGGCTTCCGTTCGCGTAACGGCTGGTCAGTTGTCGTATTCCGCCCACGGAATGTTCCAGTCACCGTAGCCGTCCTCGCGCGCGGCGTAGTCCCCTTCGGTGTTAATGATCTGCACTACGTCGCCGGTGGTCATGTTGTTGAAGACCCAGGCCGCGCCGTCGGGGGCGAAACCGATGCAGCCGTGGGAGACGTTGGTGTTGCCGATGTAGGGGAAGGCGGACTCCAGCGCCTGGTGGATGTAGGCGCCGCTCAGCGTCAGGCGGATGGCGTACTCCACATCCACTTCGCCGTAGTAGGCGGGGTCGCCGGGTTTAAGGCCGATGCTGGCCGCCCTGAAGTGGTCGTACCGGTTCTTTTCCATCAGTACGGCATAGCCGCGGGCTGAAGGGAAGCGCTGGTCCCCCATGCTTACCGGGAGCGTCTTGACCACCTGGTCGTTGACGCTGAGTGTGAACGTGTGCGCGGCGGCGTCGGCGATGGCCACCTTTTTATCGCCGAAGTTGACGTTGACTTTTTTGTTGAAATTGGCGATCTGGCCGTTTCCGAGGTCAACGCCGAAAAGCTGCATGTCCATGGTGACCGTGGAGTTGGCCGCCCAGAAGGCCTCCGGCCGGTAGCGGACCATGGTGTCGCTGAACCAGTGGAAGGCACCGGTCTGGCCGGCGCTGGAAGTGATCTTAATGGCCTTTTCCACTTCGGCCCGGTTCACCACGGGTTCGCTGAAGATGACCTGCAGTGGTTGCCCCACGCCAACCTTCATGCCATCCAGCGGGTAGATCGCAGCATCCGCTTCGTGGGTGCTGGAAACCGTGTTGAACGCCCGCGTTGTGCTGGTTTCCCGGCCGGCGCCGTCCGTGACGACGTACGTGTAGCTGTACTCGGTGTTGAACTTGAGGGGTTCGGCCGCGGTCCAGCTGCTGCCGTCATTGGCGAATGTTCCCGGCACGGTGTCGCCGGCCGTGCTGGTGAGCGTGACGCTTTCGATCCGCCCGTTGCCTACTTTTACGGAGACAGGCGCTGCAGGGTTAACCTGCTTGGCGCCGTCGGCCGGCGCCACGTCCAGGGTGACCGGAGCAACCACCGGCGACGCGATGCCGGGAGCGGAACGTGACGCGGAGCCTGCCTCGGATTCCAGCGCAGCATTTGCCAGGCCCGGTGCTACTGCGGCGAATGCTCCGCCGGCAGCCGCCAGGACGCACACCATCGCCACCAGGAAAATCTTCTTGGCGGTTCCGGGGCGGCGTGGCGTCTCGTCAGGCTCCATATACCGATCTTAAGGGCTGGAGGTAACAACCCCGGGCGCACCCGGCGCCCGGGGCGTCACGCCTCAGTAACGATAGTGCTCCGGCTTGTACGGGCCGGCCACGTCGAGGTCCAGGTAGTCAGCCTGTTCCTTGGACAGTTCGGTCAGCTCGACGTCGAGGGCCGCGAGGTGCAGGCGGGCAACCTTTTCGTCCAGGATCTTGGGCAGGACGTATACCTCGTTGACGTATTCCCGTTCGCCTTCAGGCTGGTCACGCTTGGTCCACAGTTCGATTTGCGCGATCGTCTGGTTGGCGAACGAGTTGCTCATGACGAAGGACGGGTGGCCGGTGGCATTGCCAAGGTTCAGGAGCCGCCCCTCGGAAAGGACGATGATGGAGCGCTCTTCCGCGGTCCCGGCGTCGAAGACCCACTCGTGGACCTGCGGCTTGATCTCCACTTTCCTGATGCCGGGGATCCGGGCCAGCCCGGCCATGTCGATCTCGTTGTCAAAGTGGCCGATGTTGCCCACGATGGCCTTGTCACGCATGCCGGCCATGTGCTCGGCCAGGATGACATCCTTGTTGCCCGTGGTGGTGATGAAGATGTGGCCCTCGCCCAGCACGGACTCCAGCTTCGCCACCTGGTAGCCGTCCATGGCTGCTTGGAGCGCGCAGATGGGGTCGATCTCGGTGACGATGACCCGGGAGCCCTGGCCGCGGAACGCCTCGGCGGCGCCCTTGCCGACGTCGCCATAACCACAGACGACGGCGACCTTTCCGCCCATGAGGACGTCGGTGGCGCGGTTGATGCCGTCGGGCAGCGAGTGGCGGATGCCGTACTTGTTGTCGAACTTGCTCTTGGTGACGGAGTCGTTGACGTTGATTGCCGGGAACAGCAGTTTGCCCTGTTCAGCCAGCTGGTAGAGGCGGTGCACGCCGGTGGTGGTCTCCTCGGTGACGCCGCGAAGGCGGGCACCGATGCGGCTCCACTTCTGCGGGTCCTCCTGCAGGGATGCCCGCAGTACGTCCAGGAACACGATGCCTTCTTCGGACTCGTCCGCGGCCGGGGCCGGAACGGCGCCGACGGCCTCGAACTCAACACCCTTGTGGACCAGCATGGTGGCGTCGCCGCCGTCGTCCAGGATCATGTTCGGACCGAGGTCCGGGTTGGTGTCGGCTCCGGGCCAGGTCAGGATCTGCTGGGCTGTCCACCAGTATTCTTCGAGCGTCTCACCCTTCCACGCGAACACGGGAACGCCCTGCGGGTCCTCAACAGTTCCGTTGCCCACCACGACGGCGGCAGCTGCTTCGTCCTGCGTGGAGAAGATGTTGCACGAAGCCCAGCGGACTTCCGCTCCGAGGGCGGTGAGCGTCTCGATCAGCACGGCAGTCTGGACGGTCATGTGGAGGGAACCGGCGATCCGGGCACCCTTAAGCGGCTGGGTGGGGCCAAATTCCGCGCGGAGGGACATGAGGCCTGGCATTTCGTGTTCCGCCAGGCGGATCTGGTGGCGGCCGGCCTCTGCCAGCGAGATGTCGGCAACCTTGTAATCGAAAGTCATGGGGATCCTTTGCTCTGTCCGATGGGGCGACGGCGTCTGTGCGTCTGCGGTGGGTGGTGCGGGTGGTGGGAGTCTTAAGCAGTGCCGGCAGCGGTGCCGGCCGGCCCGGGCAGTGAATCGTGCTGGTCCGAGCTGGCGGCGTTGGCGGCCTGCAGCAGTTCCGGCGGCAGGAGCAGCGGAATGCCGTCCTCGATCGCGTAGCGGAGCTTTTCGCCGGAGTCCCCTGCCGCCGTCGAGACGAGTTCGTCGCCTTCCTGGACCAGCTTCGATCCGGTGACGGGGCAGCGCAGGACTGACAACAGTTCAGGACTGATCTTTGGCATGGTTGATGCTCCCTGAGGGGCCCGCTGGCCCCGGTGGCTGACTGATTAGCAGCCTCCAGCCTACCGCCAGATGGGTGTCAGGACGGTTCACGCAGCACGCGGAGATGGCCACGGCGGGCGCCTTCAGTGCCTGCCGGAGCTTCGAGCGCGGAGTGGGTTGCGCGCTGCCCCTGCGAAGCAGGGGCCTGCGGCGGCAGGGCCGCGGCTTCACGGACGGCATTGGCGAGTGCCAGGAGGTCGTCCGGACCCGGCTGGTGGGGAGTTGACGGCATGGCCAGCCGGAGGACTTCCCAGCCGCGCGGCACTGTCAGTGAGCCGGCATGCTGCTCGCACAAATCGTAACAATGCGGTTCGGCGTAGGTGGCCAGGGGTCCGAGGACGGCGGTGGAGTCGGCGTATACGTACGTCAGAGTAGCCACCGCCGACTGGCGGCAGCCTGACCTTGAACATTGACGGATAGCTCCCACGACATCCCAGACTACTCGCTGTCACGGCAGGTTCGCCGCATTGCGCCCGCACGCCGCGCCATGGCGGGCCCGGTGCGATTGTGTCGCGCAAACGGGCTCCCGGGTTTAGAGTCAATGTATGCAGTCATCGAACCATGATTCAGCTTTTACGGTCCGGTTGGCTGACCCGGGTGTCCGCAGTGAGGACACCGGCTCGGGCTCCACGGGCAGGAGTTTCGCGATGCGTCGGCGGAACAGGCACGGGCGCGGGCTTCGCGGCGAGTTGATGCTCCCCACCCATCCCGCGTACCGGACACGGTCCGACCGCTTTGACGACATGGTTCTCGACTCCGCGCAGCGGCTCCACGATATCTGGGGTAAGACCCTGGACGGTGTCCGGTTTGCGGTCGACGAAATACCTCCGCAGCTCGAACAGCTTGTTGCTGAGGCGGGGGCGGCCCCGATGGGTTCCTACACGCCTGCGACACCCGGTGAAGGGCCGGTCATCACCCTGTACCGCCGCGTTGTGGAACAGGGCTGCGCCAGCCGCGAGGAGCTCCAGGACCTGGTCCACGACGTCGTTGTGGAACACACTGCCGAGATGCTTGGGGTGGCACCGGAAACCCTGGACCCCGTCTACCGTCGACGGTACTGAGTACCTCCGCTGGAGTACTGGCCGCCCGGCTGCCTGCAGTTGCCGGGCCGTCAGTATCCGAGCTTGACCGGAACCTGTTCCTGGCCTGAGGCGGCGGGCATGAGCGCAATCGACGAAATGTCGTCCCGCCCGTCCTGCTGCAGCAGCAGTGCGCCGTAGGCGGCGTCACCCGAGGCAGACACGACATATCCCACTACCACGGATTCCCCGGCCTTCTCCGGAACGTCGATGGACGTGGTGGTTCCCCCGGCGATGTCGGCAGTCGAAGCAGCCTGGATCTTGCCGTCGGCCGTAATGGCGGAGTACGAAATGGAGGCCCGGTCCTCCAAAGCTCCGAAAACAAGGATGCGTCCGCCGCCCTGGGGCACTGGCACTACGTGCTGGCTGCCCAGCCTGACTCCGGCCGGCGCCCACGCGACATCGGAAGCCTGGCCCTCCTTGAGCCCGCGCGTAACCCGTGCCGCAGCCACAAACGACACATCGGAAGTGGCGGCCACTGTGTAGTGTCCTGCCGGCACGCCTGCCAGCGACACCTCCGTTACTGAGCCGGCTTTGGCGGTCACCACTCCCCCGTTCGGCAATGCTTTCTGGCCGTCGCGGCCAAACAGTTTGATCTCCACCACTGCGTCAGACTGCCCCGGCACGGTGAGCTGCAGGGCAGGGCCCGCATCCGCATAGCCCTTTTGGCCGGTGAGCGAGGCGATGGAGCCGCCGTCCTGGATGTCGATCCCTGTCATGACCTGCCGCGCGGCGGGGGCGGCCCCCGGGGAAATAAAATCGACGCCGCCAGGCGTCAGCCCGCGCAGGACACTCTGCTGGATCGCCGCGGCGACGGGGCCACCGGCGCTCCGGACGTGCACGCTCAACTGGGCTTCGCCCGGCGCGAGCCCTGCCAGGACGATGGACCTGGTAGTGCCCGGTGCCACCAGGAGGCCGCGGCTCCCGGGGGCCTGGATCTGGCCTTTGGAGCCGTAGAGTTCCAGGCTGACCGTGGCGGGTGTGGTTGAGGCGTTGCTGAGGGTCAGGACCGAGGTGCGCCCCAACGTGGTGCTGGCTCCGGCGAGCCACACGTCGTTGGAGGGCTGCTGGCAGTTGGCCGCTGCGGACCCCTGGAGGTCGCCGTCGGTGGCCGAGTACTTCATGAGGGCGGCCGCCGACGCCTGCTGGCCCTCACGGGCATCGGCGCTTAGGACGCTCGCGGCGTCCACGGCCTGTTGTTCGATGACGCCGGCCTTGAGCTCCTGCGGACCGGCTGCCCCGCTGGCCTGCGCGCCTCCGCTGCCGATCTCGACGGCGGTGGCCCCGCCAAGCGCCGAAAGCCGGCTGGCGGGCATGACTCCGCCGGGTGCACTGATGACTGCGCCGGAGACGGTGCTGCGGGCGGTTGCGGATTCCGGGCTGAACTGGGGATCGGTGCCGGCTTCGGTGCCTTCCAGCAGCCGGGCCGGACCCGGACAGACTCCGACGCTGGAACCTGCAGGCACAGCGGCCAACGCCGCAGGGAGGGCCCGGCTGCCGGCGGGTTGCGGAGCCAGCGAGGCGGCGGCTACCAGTCCCCCGGCAGCGGCAACAATTGCCGCAGCCGAGGCCAGCCCGGTGAAGAGTCCCCTGCGGGCCGACTTTCCCCGCTGCGGGGAAGTGTCCTTATGCATTCTGGTGTTCCTTACGCAAGGAGCCCTCGTCCCGGGACAGCCCGGCGTTGGGGCGGCGGGCCGGCATGGGGACCGCGAGCATGACGGTGAGCCCGATGACCGTGATCTGCAGGATGCCGGACCACACGGCCCAGGGATTCTCGTAGCGGATGGTGAGCTGCCCTGCCGAAGGCGGCAAAGTGAAAGCCTGCGCCCAGCCGGACGTGGTGGAGGTGAGCTTCCGGCCATCGAACCAGGCGCTCCAGCCGGGATCGGAGCGTTCTGCAAGCACCACGAGCCGTCCGTCCGTTCCCTCCGGAACTGACGTGTCGACGTCGTCGAAACCCGAGGGCAGCAGCGCGACGGTGGCGCCGTCGCCGTCGATGATCCGGGCTCGGTGGGCAACGTCCGCGGGCTGCAGAACGGGCTGGTTCAGGGGTGTGATCCGCCAGAGCCAGCCGACGTCCGTCTGTCCGACGGCGATGAGTCCCGGCACAGCGTCCATCCTGCTGGCGGTGAGCTGCGCTGCGGTGTCGGCGGAACGCAGGACCACGAAGCCTGCGCCGAGCTGTTCCAGTTCAGGGCGGGGGTCCACGCCCTGTCCGGCGACGATGGTTGCGACCACGCTGCGGAGGGCTGCGGTGACGGTGTCGTCGTCGCGGACTGTTTCGGTGCCGGGCGCGCCGAGGATGTTCCGGGCGGACGCGATGGCGGACAGGCTGTCCAGGGTGGTGCCGGCACCGCGCATCAGGGCGGCGTTGAAGGTGCCGTCGTCCGAGGTGCTGATCAGGAGCGTTCGTGTTTGCTCCGGGCCTGTTCCCCGGTCGATGGCGGTGGCGGGGAGGGTCCTGGGATCGCCGGCCTCCACGAGCCGGGGCGCTCCCAGCGGGTCGCCCGCTGTACCGGCAGGCAGGCCCGCCGCGGTGGTTGACCGGAGCAGGTTCTGCCCGGACCAGGCCGCCATTCCGGCCATGGGGCCGGCCAGCAGGACGACCGTGGCCAGGGCGACGGCAGACCGCACCACAATTTTCCGGGGGCCTCGTGCCGCTGAGGCCTTGTCTGCAGCGTCGAGGAGCCGCTCGGCGCCGATCAGTGCAGCCCCCAGCAGGGCGAAGCCGGCGGCCGAGACCGAAGGACCGGTGAAAGGGGTCACCACGGTGTCCGCGTTGACACCTGTGGCAACGTGGCTGGCCAGCCAGCCGGCGGCGAGGACAACGAGTGCCGCCATCCAGAGGGCGCGGGCCGCGCGGCTCCGCTTGCCGGGCAGCAGGAGGGCCAGGACGGCGAGGACCAGCACGGGCACGGCTACCAGCAGGGCGAGCAGCAGGGCCCACGGCACATCGCCGCTGAAGAACGGAAGCCCGGACAGTCCGCCGTCGGGCGTGAACCGGATGGGCTGCCCGAGTATTTGCTGCCACAGGGGTGCGCCCACAAAGCCGAGCGGCACGCCGGGATCAGCCAGCAGGGCACGGGGCCTGTCCAGCACGGACAAAGCGAAGGGGATGAACAGCGCGGCGCTGGGAAGGAGGGCCCACCACACGGTGCGGCCGCGCCGGCCGGGCAACAGGCCGCAGAGAATGATGACGACGGCGGCGGGGCCAAGCAGCGAAGGCGCGGATGCAGTCGCCACCGCAAGGGCCAGGCCAGCGGCCGCTGCAGCAGTCCAGGATGGCATGCCGTTGATTCCTGGTTTCTCCGGCGGCCTTTCGGTGAACCGCCTGTCGCCGGGCGTGGGCAGCAGGAAGCGCCCCTGGCCAAGGGCCGTGCCGGTGGCGCGGAGCAGCGCCAGGACCACCAGCGGAATCATCAGGTGGGCGATCAGGGCGCCAATACGGCCCTGGTTCAGGGCGACCTGCAGTGCAGGAGCGGCGGCCCAGAAAAGGGCGGCGATGAAGCGGAACCGGCGCCGCAGCGTCAGGGCTCCTGACGCGAACCACGCCGTCAGGCCGGACAGCGGGGCTGCCAGCAGGAGCAGCCAGGCCATGGCGCTGTTTGCATCTCCCCCACCCAGGACGCCCACGATCCACAGCACATAGCCGAACGGATCCCCCTTGCCGGGCAGCCCGGCGCCCAGGCTGATCCACCAACTGGACGCGTGGTGCCAGATTTCGCCAAGCGTCGATGAAACGGGGATGAGGGCGCCGCCGGAGGCAGCCTCGGCACGGAAAAGACCGGTCAGTGCAGTCAGTGATGCTGCAGCGGCGATGAGTACTGCTGCCAGAGCGCCGTTACCCACCCAGGCGCGCTCGCTGCTGGTCAGTGCCGCGAAGTCATCGGCGGAGTCACCGCTGGGCTGGTTGGCGAGTGGATCCTTTTCCAGGCCTTCTGACGGCGAGGCGTCGGATCCCAGCGCTTCCATGAGGGAACGGCGGTGGCTCCAGACCTCGCGGCGGGAGGTCTGCAGCTTACTGACGACTGACCGGCGGATCCGTCGCGTCCGGGCGGCCGTTCGACGCGCCTTCGCCACCGCCCCCGGCCTTCCCAGCGCCGCCAGGGTGGCCGCGAATTGGGCAAAGCCGTGCCCGGGATCCTTCACCGCGATGCTGAGGACAAGTTTGAAGATGCTCCCCAGGAGCGCGCCGACCGCGTGCAGCGGCACTTTCCACAGCGGCGAGTGCTTGAGCCGCAGATGAACCTGTGCTTTCCTTGCCGCAGACGCATTCCCGAGGGCATGCGGCCTGTGCGCCACATGGAACATCCGTGCGGTGGGCACAACCACGACGCGGTGTCCGGCGAGGCGGTTCCGCCAGCAGAAGTCGATGTCGTCGCCGCTGCCGGGCAGCGCCGGGTCAAACCCCTGCAGCTGTTCCCAGACGTCCCGGCGGACGAGCATTCCGGCAGAATTCACGGCGAAGGTGTCGCTGCGGCCGTCGTACTGGCCCTGGTCCAGTTCGTCGGCGTCGATCAGCGTGAGGCGCTCGGCCCACCTGCTGGTGGAAAGACCGACGTCGATCAGCCTGCGTTCGGCGTGCCAGTCCAGTTGCTTACAGCCGGCCACCGTGACCGAGGGTGCACGCTCCACTGCGCCCAGCAGTTCGGCCAGCGCTTCGGGGGCGGGCGCCGCGTCGTCGTGAAGCAGCCAGATCCACTCCCGGCCGGAATGTTCAGGTTGCCCGGTCCAGGGTGACAGGGCCTCAAGACCGGCACGCACGGCGCCGCCCATACCGGACCTGGCGTGCGGGTACGTGATGACGTTGGCTCCGCCGAGAGCCCGCGCCAGCAGGGTTTCGGAGTCATCCTTGGAGCCTGTGTCCACACCGATGACCGAGTCGACAGGCCGGGTCTGGTCCGCGAGGGCAGCCAGGGTTCTGGGGAGATAGGCACTGCCGTTGTGGGACACCACAACGGCAGTGACGTGCACTTCCTGAAGAATTAGATTGCTCGCTTCCTTAGCCGCCGGCGCTCACGCTCGGAAAGGCCTCCCCAAATGCCAAACCGTTCGTCATTAGCCAGCGCATATTCAAGGCATTGGGACCGCACGTTGCACGCACCGCAGACCTTCTTGGCGTCGCGGGTGGATCCGCCCTTTTCAGGGAAGAATGCTTCCGGATCAGTCTGGGCGCAGAGCGCGTCAGTCTGCCAGCCCAGTTCGCCTTCGTCATCGAAGTCCTGCTGGAAAGGCAGCCCGATCCACACCGGCTGCGAGGTGGTTCCGTTGGGCGTCTGCAGCTCCATGGGTGGATCCAGGTCGTCATCGTCCTGGTCCTGTCCCCCGTCCAGCAGGGCTTCATGGGCTGCGAGGAAAGCAGTGGCCTGATCCTCGAAAGACTCTTTGGTGTTGCGGTTGTAGCGTTCAGCGGCGTCGGGATCCGCAGGATCCACGTACCAATCGCTCGGCACACCTCGTGAACGGTACTTAGCCGTTGCCTGACCGGCGACGACTGCATCTTCATGGATACGCTCTGCTTGCCCCACGGCGACCCTCCTGATGTTGCTGCCCCTGCCTGGATACTTGGACACTCGGTTGTGTGCCGGTATTTGCGCAATGGCGTTCGATATCTAATTACACGTGTGTAACTACAGGCGAGTCAAGCCGTGGAGGGATAATAATCAACTCCTGCGGCCAAATACGCGCACGCCACGCCCGGCAATTTTCGCCGACACGCCTGCCGGGCAGGAGGGCTGGAACCCAACGGAGCGCGCATTCCCCCGGATCCCAAGGAATCCGGGGGGAAAATACAGCCTGGAGCCGAATAACGCAAGCGAAATGAGAAAATACTGTGAGTAAGATCACAGCTAATTCGCGGATGTAAGTCGCCGGTTTCGGACCGGCCCGAGGCCCGAATTTCCGGTGACGGGTCCCGGCGCCCGTGGCAAGATGTAGCCATGAGCATCCCGGCGATCGATCTGATGACAACTCTGCGCTCCGGCCACTCCACCTCACCACGGCTGACCTGGTACGGGCCGGATTCCGAGCGCGTGGAGCTATCGGGGCGGGTGCTGGACAACTGGGTTGCCAAGACGAGCAACCTGCTGCAGGACGAACTCGACGCCGAACCCGGGATGCGACTGGGCCTTGCCCTTCCGGCGCACTGGAAGTCGGTTATCTGGGCGCTGGCAGCCTGGCAACTCGGGATGGAGACAGTCCTGGACGGCGGTGATGCAGACTACCTCGTGACGGACCGGCCCGACTCATCAGGCAGGCACGACGCCGTTATCGCCGTTGCCCTCCCCGCCCTCGCCATGCGCTGGCCGGGTGAGCTGCCCGCCGGGTCCATCGATTACGCTTCCGAAGTCCGTTCCCACGGTGACGTTTTTATGGCCCACACCGATCCCTCGGCCTCGGTGTGCGCCATCCGCGCCCACGACGGCCAGCAGCACCTCCACGAGGGTCTGCTCACGGGATTCGCCGCCCCGCACGAAGACGGCGTACGCCTGCTGGTTGCGGCCGCCGACGGCCTCGAAGCGGCGTTGTCGAACTCACTTGGAGCCTGGAGCAGCGGCGGATCCGTGCTGCTTGCACACCCGGATGTTGAGCTGACCGACAAGCTCCTGGCCGCAGAACGCATCCACGGCAAGTAGGGACTCGGACCGGCGCTGTCCGTGAGAGCCGGAACCCCGGAGGCTAGGGCTGCCGGGGGGTTTCCGAGGGGTCCTTGTCCAGTTGTTCCCCACGCTGGGCAGCGGCGGCAGCGGCCTTCTCGTGGTGGTGCAGCTCGATGAGCTCGTGGTCGTGGGAGAACTCCGGCTCCTGGTCCAGTTCTTCATTGAACACAAGGAAGCGGTAGGCGAAGAAGCGGACCACCGTTGCTACCAAAATCCCCACAACTCCGGCGGCGAACAGCATGTTCTTGTCAGTCACGTTGAACGAGTACTTGGCCAGGGCAGTGAATCCTGTGGAGATCCCAATCCCAATGCCGTTGATGAGTATGAACATCAGGAACTCGCGGAGAACGTTGGCCTGCCGCCTGTGCCGGAACGTCCACATCCGGTTGGCGATCCAGGAGAAAATCGTCGCGATGCTCGCGCCGACGAAGCGCGCTTTGGCTTCGCTGTCGGTCATCGGGCCGTGCATGAGGTAATACGTCAGTCCGTTATCAATGACGAAGGCAACACCGCCGACAGCTCCGAATTTGGCTACCTCACGCCAAAAAAGCGAGGCTAGCCCCCGGATACGATCTGCGAGTGCGTTATACATGACCCTCCATGGCCGTCAGAACTTTGGGCCACACGGCCAAAGGCCCATTTTAGCGCTGAAATCACCCGAGCTGCCTCCGCCCCTGGGAAACTGAGGGCCGAATTACCCTAAATTCGGCCTCCGTGGCGCCGGAAAGCCGGGATCCGGCGCGCTTTTCTGTAGGCTGGCACTTGTGACTTTTCCAGTAATCGGCGTGGTTGGCGGCGGCCAGCTAGCGCGCATGATGGCCCCAGCCGCCACCGCCCTAGGCTTTGAACTCCGAGTCCTGGCCGAGGCGGAGGACGTCTCCGCCGTATCGGCCGTTGCCACCTCGCCCGTGGGCGACTACCGGGATCTCCAGACGCTCCTGGACTTCGCGCAGGGCCTCGATGTCATGACGTTCGACCATGAACACGTGCCCACGGACCACCTCCGGGAGCTTCTGGCTGCGGGCGTGAACGTCCAGCCGGGTCCGGATGCCCTGGTCAATGCGCAGGACAAACTGGTGATGCGGGCAGCCATCGAAAGGCTGGAGCTTCCGAACCCTGCCTGGGCCGCGGTCCAGGATGTGGCGGCCCTGGTCAGCTTCGGCGACCGGATCGGCTGGCCGGTGGTCCTCAAAATGCCCCGCGGCGGCTATGACGGCAAGGGTGTGCGGATTGTCGACTCCGCCGACGACGCCGCAGAGGCCGCACCCTGGTTCGAAGCCATGAGCCCTCTCCTCGCCGAAGCCAAGGTGGACTTCAGCCGGGAACTGTCGGCCCTGGTGGCACGCACCCCTGACGGCGAGTCACGGGCCTGGCCCGTTGCCCACACGATTCAGGTGGACGGTGTCGCAGACGAAGTCATCGCGCCCGCCCTGGATATCGCAGTGGACGTAGCGGCGGCAGCTGAAGACGCAGCCCTGCGGATCGCCGGCGAACTCGGCGTGACGGGGGTAATGGCCGTGGAACTTTTCGAAACACCGGGAAGCGGTGCGGGATTCCTCATCAACGAGCTGGCCATGCGGCCGCACAACACAGGCCATTGGACCCAGGACGGCTCTGTCACCAGCCAGTTTGAACAGCACCTCCGGGCCGTGCTGAACCTCCCGCTGGGCGCCACTGACGTCCTCGGGCCGGTTGTTGTTATGAAGAACATCCTGGGCGGAGACAACCAGGATCTCTTTTCCGCGTATCCGGCCGCCCTCTCCAGCGAGCCGGCAGCGAAGGTCCACTGCTACGGCAAGTCGGTGCGGCCCGGACGAAAGATTGGCCACGTCAACCTGGTGGGTGCCTCCACTGACGACGTGGACTCGGTCCGGCAGCGTGCCTCCAGGGTGGCTGGCATCATCCGCGACGGCCGGGTTCCGGCCGAAGAATCAGCACGGATTTCCGAGGAGAACTCATGAGCACTGAAACTTCACCAGACACCAGCATCACTGAAACCAGCCCCATTGTCGGCCTGGTCATGGGCTCGGACTCGGATTGGCCGGTCATGGAAGCCGCGGCAGACGCGCTGGCCGAATTCGGCATACCTTTTGAAGCGGACGTGGTGTCCGCGCACCGGATGCCTGCTGAAATGATCCGCTACGGCCAGACGGCCCACGAACGCGGGCTCCGGGTCATCATTGCCGGCGCCGGGGGCGCTGCGCACCTTCCGGGCATGCTCGCGAGCGTGACGCCCCTGCCTGTCATCGGAGTCCCGGTCCCACTGAAGACCCTGGACGGAATGGACTCCCTCCTGTCCATCGTCCAGATGCCGGCCGGCGTCCCGGTGGCCACCGTTTCGATCGCCGGTGCCCGCAACGCAGGCCTGCTGGCGGTCCGCATCCTGGCATCGGGCACGGACGAACTGGCCGCCTCACTCCGGGCCGACCTCCTGGACTTCGCCCAGGAGCTCAATGAGGTTGCCACCCGGAAGGGCGCCAACCTCAGGCAGAAAGTCAGCGAAGTCTTCGCTGACGGCAATGGTGTCCTCCGGGGCAGCCGCTAAGGCACCGCAACATGTCCAGAAGCGAAACGCAGCAGCCCTCAGCCGGAGCGGTCATGACTGATCCCGTCCGGTATCCGTCCAGCGCCTCGGCCCCGGTGCGGACCAAACGGGCCTTTGTCCTGCTGCTGATGACCCTCCTGGTGCCGGGCAGTGCCCAAATTGTGGCCGGCGACCGGAAGCTCGGCCGCATCGCGCTGCGGATAACCCTGTGCGTCTGGGCGTTGCTGGTGGCCACCCTCCTGCTGCTGGTCCTCAACCGGTCACTGCTGATCAACATCCTGACCAATCCGTTTGCCTCGCTGCTGATCGTTGTGGTCCTGGTTGCCCTCGCCCTCGGGTGGGCTTTCCTCTTCATCAACACCCTCCGGCTGATCCGCCCTGTGCTGCTGGCCCCCGGGGCGCGTCCCGCCGTTGGCATTGCCCTGGTCCTTGCCCTGGTCCTGAGCAGCGGCTCGCTGGGTTACGCCGCCTACCTGCTGAACGTGGGCCGCAACGCCATCGGCAGCATTTTCTCGGCCGGCCCGGCGATCGATCCTGTAGACGGACGCTACAACTTCCTGATGATGGGCGGCGACGCGGGCGATGACCGCACCGGCCGGCGGCCGGACAGCCTCTCCGTACTCAGCGTTGATGCCAAGACCGGCCAGACGGCCATCATCTCCGTGCCGCGCAACCTCCAGAACGCCCAGTTCAGCGAGGGCTCCCCCATGCGCCAGATCTATCCGGACGGCTACGACTGCGGCAACGAATGCCTGATCAACGCCATCAACACCGAAGTCACCAACGAGCACACGGACCTCTACCCCGGCGTGGCCGATCCCGGCGCCCAGGCCACGCTTGAAGCCGTCTCGGGCACCCTCGGCATCACCGTCCAGGCCTACGTGCTGGTTGACATGGACGGCTTCGCCAAGCTGATCGACGCCATGGGCGGAATCCGGATCAAGGCGGGCGGCTGGGTACCCATGAGCGGCAACATGATCGACGAAGCCAACGGCATCCACGGCATGCCGCTGGGCTGGATCCCCGCCGGCGAACAGCACCTGGACGGCTACCACGCACTCTGGTACGGACGCTCCCGCGAATTCGTCGACGACTACGCCCGCATCCAACGCCAGCAGTGCGTCCAGCAGGCCATGCTGAAGCAGCTGGACCCGGCCACGCTGCTGTCCAAATTCGAGGACATTGCCAACGCAGGCACCAAGGTTGTGGACTCAAACATCTCCTCGTCCCAGCTGGGCAGTTTTGTGGACCTCGCCATGAAGGCCAAGGGCCAGGAGGTGAAGCGGCTCACCATCGGACCGCCCGATTTTGACGCGTCCTTC
Source organism: Arthrobacter sp. BE255 (assembly GCF_031457335.1). Taxonomy (NCBI): domain Bacteria; kingdom Bacillati; phylum Actinomycetota; class Actinomycetes; order Micrococcales; family Micrococcaceae; genus Arthrobacter; species Arthrobacter sp. BE255. The sequence continues at coordinate 95,197 of NZ_JAVDWK010000013.1, forward strand.
TCCACCGTGCCGGACTTCGACGTCATCCACGAGAAGGTGGACCAGCTGCTTGCCTCCGCATCGGGACCGCAGGCCGCTGCGCCCGTTGACGGCTTCGTGCAGACCCCCGCGGCGGGCGGCCGGCTGCAGGCATCCGGCCCGCAGCAGCCCACTGTGCTGGCAGCTGGCAGCGCCCTGGCACAGCAGCCCACCCCGCCGTCGTCGGACTTCACCCCCGTGACCACCACCCCCGACGGCGAACCGATCACCGAGGCGATGCTGAACCAGCTCAAGAGCGAAGGCGACGAGCAGACACTCCGTGAACTGGTCGCCTCGAACGGCCAGTGCGCGCCGCTGTAACCTGCTTCCCCGTAGACCGCCTGCCCGTATACCTGAAGACCAAGAAATGGACACCCGCTGTGTACGAAATTGAGAATGTCCTCCGCGATTATGCCTGGGGATCCACGACGGCGATCGCAGGGCTCCTGGGCCGCACCGAGTCCGGCGGCCCGGAAGCTGAGCTCTGGATTGGCGCGCACCCGGACTCCCCCTCCGTCGCACGGCTGCCGGACGGTTCCACGGTGCCGCTGGACCAGCTGATCGCCGGCGATCCCGAACATTTCCTCGGCGCTGAATCGGTGGCAGGATTTGGACCGCGGCTTCCGTTCCTCACCAAGGTCCTCGCGGCAGCCCAGCCGCTCTCGCTCCAGGTCCACCCCAGCCTCGAGCAGGCAAGGGCCGGATTCGCCCGGGAAAATGCTGAAGGTGTCGCGGCCGACGCGGCCCACCGGAACTACCGCGATGACAACCACAAGCCTGAAATGATCTTTGCCCTGACGCCCTTTGAGGCGTTGTGCGGCTTCCGCGCTGCGGCTGAAACACGCCGCATCCTGCTCCACCTGGCGGCCGCCTTCGACGCCGCCGGGGCCGGCCGTCCGCAGCTCCTGACCGACCTGCTGGAGGACCTCGGTGAGGCTGACGAGGGCGCCGGGCTCCGTAAGGCCTTCGAACGGCTGATCCCGGGCGGGCCCGCCGTGGCTGAGGCTACTGCGCTGGTGGCGGGTGTGCTGGTCTCCGGCGCATCCCTTGAGCCGTACCGGTCCGAGCTGTCCACGGTGATCAGCCTCAATGAGAAATACCCGGGCGATCCCGGCGTGCTGATTTCGCTGCTGCTGAACCGGATTTCGCTGGCTCCGGGTGAAGCCGTCTACCTCCCCGCCGGCAACGTGCACGCCTACCTGCATGGCCTGGGTGTGGAGGTCATGGCATCGTCCGACAACGTGCTCCGCGGCGGGCTGACGCCCAAGTTCATCGATGTACCCGAACTCCTGCGCACCATCGAGTTTCAGCCGGTGGCAGTGCCGATGCTGGCCGCCGGGATTTCCGGCCTCGGCCAGGAGCTCTACCAGCCGCCGTTCCGGGAATTCCAGCTGCAGCGGATCGAGCTGGCCCCGGGCGCTGCCCCCGTACCGCTGGCCCAGTCCGGGGCGGCCGTGGTGATCGTGGTCGCGGGGTCTGTCTACCTCGACTCGCCCAAGGGCGACTTGCAGCTGGGCCGGGGTGGGAGCGCCTTCCTGGCTGCCGCCGAGGCTCCGGTCAACGTCCACCCGGTCGCCGGGGCGGAAGCACCCGCCGTCGCGTTCGCCGTCACCACATCGATGAGGGCCTGACCGGTGGAGTATTTCCTCCAGACACCCGCGTGGGCGGACGTCCAGTCATCCCTGGGCCGCACAGTCCATCAGCAGTCCGGCCCGGGCTGGCGCTTTCTGGCAGTTGAGGAAACAAACCCCGCAGGCAAGGTGCTCTACGCCCCCTATGGCCCGGTGGCTTCTTCCCCTGAGGCGTTCGACGCCGCCCTGGCCGCCCTCGTGGAACTGGCCCGGTCCTGCGGTGCTGTCTTTGTCCGGATCGAACCGGTGACTGCCGGGCTGGACCTTCCTTCTGCCGCGGACGAGCTCCGGCGCCGGGGGCTGCAGCCGGCACCGAGCAACCCGCAGCCGGAGCTCAGCTGGATCGTGGACCTGGCGGGCGACTTCAAGGACGTCCTGGCCGCCATGAAGCCCGTAAACCGGAACCTCTACCGGAACATCCACAAAAAGGGCGTCACCTTCCGGTCTTCGCAGGACCCGGAGGACATCGGTATCCTGTTGGACTTCCTTCACATGACGGCCCGGCGGAACGGATTCAAACCGCAGAGCGACGACTACCTGACCAGTGTGGCTGCTTCGCTGATGCCGGCAGGCGCTGCCACCCTGTTTATTGCGGAACTGCACGGCGAGCCCATCGCCGCGGCCCTCGCCTACGACTCCGCGGACACCCGGACGTACGCCCACGCGGCCCTGGATGACGCCCACCGCAAGCTCAGCGCGGGCATTCCGCTCCTGGTCACCCTGATGGCCGACGCCAAGGAGCGTGGCCTGAAGCAGGTGGACCTGTGGGGCGTGGCACCGGCGGACCAGCCCGACCACAAGTGGGCCGGCTTCACGGCCTTCAAGAAGTCGTTCGGCGGCCACGAAATCGCGTACCCCGGCGCCTGGGACCTCCCGGTGAAGAAACTCCGCTACAACGCCTACCAGGTGGCGCGGCGGCTGCGTGACAAGCTCAGGACCCTCCGCTCCCCCTCCGCGCGAACGAACAGTTAAGCCCCACCTCTCTTGCGCGAACGTACACTTGCGGACCTAAATCGCGTCTGTTTAGGGCCTCAACTGTACGTTCGCGCGCTGGGACGTTGTTGGACTTGTGGATAACCCTCTCGGGGCTGTTTTCTTCCCGCACACTGAAGCATGGCACTCTCACCGCTTCCCGACGAGCTGCTGGCAGGTTCTTTCACGCCGGCCATCGCCGCCAGCTCCGGTGTATCGCGCAAGCGGCAGCGGCAGCCCGACGTCGTCATTCCTTCCCGCGGCATCCGCGTACCCCTGAATGGAAATGCGGCAGTGCCTGCGAACCTTCGCGCGTATACGGCGTTGGACAAGACATCGGCGCTGACGTATCAATCGGGAGCCAGGATTTGGGCGCTCGGCATTCCTCCCGGGCTGGAGGAGGACTGGCGGATCCACATAGCCCGCGGCCGGTCAGACGGCAAGCCCAGACGCAGGAACGTGGTGGGCCACCGGCTGTCATTCCAGCCAGGCGAGGTGGTGATGCACGACGGCGTCCGGGTCACCTCGCCGGCGCGGACGTGGCTGGATCTCGCGAGCCTCCTCACCGTAGACGAATTGATCGCGGCCGGAGATTCGGTTGTTGTGGCCCATGGGCCTGACTTTCCCCGGCCGAAGAATCCGCTGGCAACGATCGATGATCTGCGGCGCATGATTGCCGCGCATCCGGGTATGCGTGGTATGAAGACCGCCCGGCTGGCCATCGACGAGATCCGCATCGGCGCGGATTCGCCCCAGGAAACGAGAATGCGTTTGTCCCTTGCTCGAACGAGCCTTGGCGAACCGCTGCTCAACCATGTGATCCGCAACAGCTGGGGTCAACCGGCTGTTTGGCCGGACGCCGCCTACCCGGACCATCGGATCGTACTGCAGTACGACGGGAGCCACCACTCTGATCCACGGCAGATCAGGCTCGATGAAATGAGACGCGTGACCACGGAGCGGCTGGGCTGGACCGAAATCAGAGTCTTCAAGGAGGACCTCGAAGGTGATAAGCCCTTCGTTCTGGAAAAAGTCAGGGCGGCCACTCGGCGACGGACGAACCACCGAGCCGAGCGCCATTCAGGCGCCAACGGCTGATCCCTCAGTCCGAACGGACGTACGGCACGAGGTACGAACGTACAGCTGAGGCCCCGGATCTGCTTGGATCCGGGGCCTCAACTGTACGTTCGCGCGTTCTCGGCGCGGGCGAAGAACCTAGTTCTTGCGGGCGTAGCCTTCCCACTTGCTGGCCTGGTGCTCGCCGTCAACAAAGCGGATGGTGCCGGACTTGGAGCGCATCACGATGGACTGGGTGAGTACCTTGTCCTTGGAGTAGCGGACGCCCTTGAGGAGGTCGCCGTCGGTGATGCCGGTGGCCGCGAAGTAGCAGTTGTCGCTGGACACGAGGTCGTTGGTGGACAGCACGCGGTCCAGGTCGTGACCGGCGTCGATGGCCTTCTGCTTCTCATCATCCGAGGTGGGCCACAGGCGGCCCTGGATGACGCCGCCCAGGGACTTGATGGCACAGGCGGCCACGATGCCTTCGGGGGTGCCGCCGATGCCCATGAGTGCGTCAACACCCGTTCCGGAGCGGGCCGCGGCGATGGCGCCGGCGACGTCGCCGTCCATGATGAACTTGGTGCGCGCGCCGGCTTCGCGGATTTCTTCGACCAGCGGGCGGTGGCGGTCACGGTCAAGGATCATGACGTTGAGCTGGTTGACCTTCACGCCCTTCGCCTTGGCGATGAGGTGCAGGTTCTGCTTGACCGGTAAACGCAGGTCAACCATGTCGGCGGCTTCGGGGCCGGTGACCAGCTTCTCCATGTAGAACACGGCGGAGGGGTCGAACATGGAGCCGCGTTCGGCGACGGCCAGCACAGCGAGGGCGTTGTTGATGCCCAGCGCGGTCAGGCGGGTGCCGTCGATGGGGTCCACCGCGACGTCGCATTCGGGGCCGGTGCCGTCGCCCACGTGTTCGCCGTTGAACAGCATCGGGGCTTCGTCTTTTTCGCCTTCGCCGATAACCACAACGCCGTTGAAGTGGACCGTATGAAGGAAGGAGCGCATGGCGTCAACGGCGGCGCCGTCGGCCTTGTTCTTGTCGCCGAAGCCAACCCAGTGGCCGCCGGCGATGGCCGCTGCCTCGGTGACGCGGACAAGTTCAAGGGCAAGGTTGCGGTCAGGCTCGTCGATCCCCACAGCCAGGGACGGCGAAATCGTGGAGTACTGCTGGGTCATAGGCGCTGGTGACACGTGAACCTCTTCTTCGAGTGGCGATCATTGGACCCGTTCCACCGGTTGAGGCGGATACGGTGATTCCTCTGCTTCCGATCATAGTCGGGGCGCCGCCTTCCCGGCATGGCATGACGCGGGCCCGCAATGTGCAGGACCTGGCAGGGGCGCCGTTGCTGCCGCCCCGAGTGTGAGTTGAGCGCCTGAATGCGCGACTATAGAGGGGTGAGTGATATGCAGGAAAAGACCAGCCCGGGCCAGGACGCCTCCGGTTCCGGGAGCGCGGACCAGGCCCCGGATGCCGCGGAGCAGCAGCCCGTGAAGCCCGTGATCCCGGCGGCAGCGGCCAAACGCGCCAACGCATCAGTGATGGGCATGATCATTGCCCTGGTCGTCAGCATCGCTGCCTTCCTGCCGATCGTGCTCATGAATCCGTTCCCGAAAAGTGACGGCTTCCGGCCGGACATCGATGTGAGCACTGTGGCCCGGAACGCCGCGGATGTGGCAGGATTCACACCCGTCGCGCCGGAGACCGGTGACACATTTACGTCCAACTACGCCCGATGGGAGTCAGGAAGCGGCAGCGGCGTCCCCACCTGGGAAGTGGGTTTCCTCACACCAAACGACTCCTTCATCGGTCTGATCCAGACCCGGCAGGCCAATCCCACCTGGCTCCTCCAGGAAACAGGAAACGCACCCGTCACGGGATCCCGCAATGCCGGAGGCCAGGAATGGGAGCTTCGGGACTCGGGCAAGGGCAACCGGAGCATGGTGCTGAACTACCGGGGCACCACCGTCATCCTCACCGGACCCGCCAAACTGGACGAGTTCGCGGTCCTGGCGGACGCCGTCGTGAAGTCAATGGAAAGTAACCCGGCCGCCACAGTTTCACCCTCGGCCACACCTTCGCCGTAAAGTAACCCCGTGGCTACTTACCTGACTCCTGCCCTTGCCTGGCGCCGCATGCGCGAAGGCAACGAACGCTTCGTCGCCGGCGAATCCTCGCACCCGAACCAGGACGCGTCCCGCCGGTCCTCGCTGGTGGAAAACCAGCACCCGTTCGCCGTGATCTTCGGCTGCTCGGACTCCCGGCTCGCCGCAGAAATTATCTTCGACCTGGGACTGGGGGACGCCTTTGTGGTGCGCACCGCCGGCCAGGTGATCGACGACGCCGTCCTCGGCTCCCTCGAGTACAGCATCAGTGTGCTGGGGGTTCCTCTGATCGCCATCCTCGGGCATGACAGCTGCGGCGCAGTCAGCGCCACCAAGACCGCCGTGGACACCGGACACATGCCGGTGGGCTTCATCCGCGACCTGGTGGAACGCATCACGCCCTCAGTGCTGACATCCATCCGCAATGGCGAGCACGAGGTCAACGACATGGTGGTGGAGCACGTCAAGCAGACGTCCCAGCGCCTGGTGGACAGCTCCCGTGTGATTTCCGCCGCAATCGAGGACGGCCGCGCCGCGGTGATCGGCCTCTCCTACAGCCTGGCGGAGGGCCGCGCGAACGTGGTTTCCGGCATCGGCGAGGTTTAGGCCCGGCCCGGTACAGGGCCCGTAGCATGCGGATCACGGTTTTAGCCCCGGCGGCCAATCGCCCTAAGCTAGCCCCATGACTTCCACTGAAGAATTCCGCATTGAACATGACACGATGGGCGAAGTCCGCGTCCCCGTGAACGCCCTGTACCGTGCACAGACGCAGCGTGCAGTTGAAAACTTCCCGATCTCCGGCAAAACCCTGGAACGCGCCCACATCGAAGCCCTTGCCCGGGTCAAGAAGGCAGCCGCCCAGGCCAACGCGGAACTTGGAGTGCTCGACGGCGAGCTCGCCAAGGCGATCGCGGACGCTGCCGATGAGGTAGCGGCAGGCAAGTACGACGGCGACTTCCCCATCGATGTTTTCCAGACCGGCTCCGGCACGTCCTCGAACATGAACACTAACGAGGTCATCGCCGAACTCGCCACCCGCGCGCTCAAGGCGGCAGGCAGCGACAAGGTGGTGCACCCCAACGACCACGTCAACGCCTCACAGTCCTCCAACGACGTCTTCCCCACGTCGGTCCACGTCGCAGCCACCTCGGCCCTGATCAACGACCTCATCCCGGCCCTCGGCTACCTGGCCGAGTCCCTCGAACGCAAGGCCGTTGAGTTCAAGGACGTCGTCAAGTCCGGCCGCACGCACCTCATGGACGCCACCCCCGTCACGCTCGGCCAGGAGTTCGGCGGCTACGCTGCCCAGGTCCGCTACGGCATCGAGCGAATCAACGCCTCGCTCCCCCGCGTTGCCGAAGTTCCGCTCGGCGGCACGGCCGTGGGCACCGGCATCAACACCCCCGCCGGCTTCCCGGAGCGCGTCATCGAACTGCTCGCCACCGACACCGGCCTGCCGCTGACCGAAGCCCGCGACCACTTCGAGGCCCAGGCCAACCGCGACGGCCTCATCGAAGCGTCCAGCCAGCTGCGCAACATCGCGATCTCCTTCATGAAGATCAACAACGACCTCCGCTGGATGGGCTCCGGCCCCAACACCGGCCTCGGCGAAATCGCCATCCCGGACCTCCAGCCGGGCTCCTCGATCATGCCGGGCAAGGTCAACCCCGTCATCTGCGAGGCCTCCATCATGGTGGCCGCCCAGGTCATCGGCAACGACACCGCCATCGCGTGGTCAGGAACCAACGGCGCCTTCGAACTGAACGTCGGCATTCCCGTCATGGCCGCCAACCTGCTCGAGTCCGTCCGCCTGCTGGCCAACACCAGCCGCGTCATGGCTGACAAGATGATCGACGGCATCACCGCGAACGTGGAGCGTGCCCGTTTCCTCGCCGAAGCATCGCCGTCCATCGTCACCCCGCTGAACAAGTACATCGGCTACGAAAACGCGGCGAAGATTGCCAAGAAGGCCGTCGCCGAGGGCCTCACCATCCGCGAGACCGTGATCGCCATGGGCTTCCTGGAACGCGGCGAGGTCACCGAGGAGCAGCTGGACACCGCCCTGGACGTTATGTCCATGACGCGCCCGCCGCACAAGGCATAGGTCCCCACCGCCTCCCTTAAGTACGACGGCGGCCGCCCACCTTCATCGCGAAGGTGGGCGGCCGCTTTGCGTTAAGGCCACCGGGCGCAGCAGGGGCGCCAAGTGTACGTTCGCGCCGTCCCCGGGCCGTGAATCAAAGTTGCACTAATTGAAAATAAGTGCAAAACTTTACTTTGTGAATGATAGTGCAGTAATTGAAGGCGGCCTCCGCGAGCGCAAGCGCGCCGCTACCCGCGCGGCCATCACCGCAGCCGCGCGGGCCCTGACCGCCGAACACGGCCTCAACGGCTACACCGTGGAGGAAGTCTGCGAGCGTGCCGACATCTCCCGCCGGACGTTCTTCAACTACTTCCCGACCAAGGAAGACGCCATCCTCGGCCATATTGACGACGGCATCCCTGCAGACGTCCTCGAGGAATTCGTCGCCGGCGGCAAGGCATCGCCGGCCGGGGAGATCTCCCCCACACTGTTCCAGGACCTCGTCAGGCTGTCCCTGCGGCTTTCCGAGCACATGGCAGCCTCCGAAGAGGAAACCCGCCAGCTGATCGGAGTGGTCAAGAAGGAACCCCAGCTGATCCTCCGGATCATCGGCGTGACCGAACAGCGTGAAGCGCAATTCGCCCGCGACGTGGCGCTGCGCGAGGGCGTGGCGGCTGACCACCCCGTGGTCCAGATGGCCGTCGTACTGCTGGGCACCATCGCCCGGAAAAGCAGCATGGCCTATTTCTCCGAAGGCAACACCCGCCCGTACGCCGAGTTGCTGATGGAGAACATCTCCGCCGCCAGCCAACTCTTCTCCCAGCCGCTCCCAGAACCAGTACCCGCAGAAGGACACCCATGAGCACCACCGTCAGTCCCAAGGCAGCAGCCGGACCGCTGCTGCTCACCCAGAAACGCATCTGGATCATCTTTTCGGCGCTCATTGCCGGAATGCTGCTCTCCAGCCTTGACCAGACCATCGTCTCCACCGCCATGCCCACCATCGTCGGCAAGCTCGGCGGCGTGGAGCACCAGGCCTGGATCACCACGGCCTACCTCCTGGCCACCACCATCGTGATGCCCATCTACGGCAAATTCGGTGACATCCTCGGCCGCCGCAACCTCTTCCTGGTGGCCATCGCCCTGTTTACGCTCGCCTCGGTGGGCTGCGCCTTCGCCACCGACTTCTGGGGCTTCGTGATCTTCCGCGCCATCCAGGGCCTGGGCGGCGGCGGCCTGATGATCCTCTCGCAGGCCATCATCGCCGACATCGTTCCTGCCAAGGACCGCGGCAAGTACATGGGTCCCCTCGGCGCCATCTTCGGTCTCTCGGCAGTCGCCGGTCCCCTGCTCGGCGGATTCTTCGTAGACCACCTGACCTGGGAATGGGCCTTCTACATCAACATCCCCATCGGCATCGCCGCGTTCACCATCGCCTGGTTCACCCTGACCCTGCCGAACAAGCAAGCCGAAAAGCGGATCGACGTCCTGGGTGTGCTGCTGCTCTCCGCCGCCACCACCTGCCTGATCTTCTTCACCGACTTCGGCGGCAAGAAGGACCAGGGGTGGGACTCACCCCTAACCTGGGCATTCGGCGCCGGACTGCTGGTGGCGGCCGCAGCCTTCGTTATGGTTGAACGCCGGGCGGAGGACCCCATCATCCCGCTCAGCCTCTTCAGGAACCGGATCTTCGTCAACGCCACGGCCATCGGTTTCACCCTCGGCCTGGGCATGTTCGCTGCCATCGCCTTCGTTCCCACGTTCCTGCAGATGTCCTCCGGGACCTCAGCCGCTGAATCCGGGCTTCTGATGCTGCCCATGATGGTGGGCCTGATGGGCATGGCCATCTATTCGGGAATCCGGATCTCCAAGACCGGCAAGTACAAGATGTTCCCCATCCTCGGCGCCTCCCTGACGATCGCGGCGATGCTGTGGCTGACCACTCTGACCGCAGAAACGCCCATCTGGGTCATCTGCGTCCAGTTGTTCGTCTTCGGCGCAGGACTGGGATCGATCATGCAGGTCATCGTCCTGGTGGTGCAGAACTCGGTCCCCGCGGATCAGATCGGCACCGCCACCAGCACCAACAACTACTTCCGCGAAGTCGGAGCGTCCCTGGGCGTGGCAGTCTTCGGTGCGATTTTCACCAACCGGCTCTCAGAGTCGCTGACCAGCGCGTTCACGGGCGCCGGGGCGTCCACCGAGCAGGCGGCGCAGTCCACCAGCACGCTGGACCCACAGGCGCTGAGCCAGCTCCCGGAGCAGCTTCGGGACGCGATCGTGAACGCCTACGCAAATTCACTGGCCCCGGTGTTCTGGTACCTGGTGCCGTTCCTGGCCATCGCACTGGTCCTGGCCGTCACGCTGAAGCAGATCCCGCTCTCGGACACCGCCGGAATGGTTGCCCGCGGCGAGGCTGTCGGCGGCGAAGAGGCCGAACGCCTCGAAGCCGAGCACCTTGCCCTGCTGCACGCCGAAACGGCCGGCAGCAACGCGCGGACAGGGGCCGGGGACGGGGCTCCCGGCGGCATCAAGGACGACGACGGCGAGCTGTCCTCCCAGCGCCGCTGACCGCCGTCGTAAGGCAGTAAGCCATAAAGCCTGCAGGGGCACCGCAATCTTGGGGGTTGCGGTGCCCCTGCGGCATGTCGCCGACCTGCCGTTTCCGGTCACGGCTCGAAGTGGGCCGCCTCCTCCGGGGACAAAGCACGGCGGATGCTTGTGAGGTGGCCCGGCATGAGCTCCGGCAGGCCGTCGAGGCTGAACCATCCGACCTCCAGGGACTCGTCGTCATTGACGCGTGCCGTGCCTGAGACGTACCGGCATCGGAACACCACGTCGAGGAATTCGCAGACGTCACCGTTGGGATAGGTGAACGGCCCGACCGTGCCCACCGAGACAACCCGTTCGGCCTCCGCCACCACTGCGGTTTCCTCGAAGATTTCACGGACAAGTCCCCGGGCCGGCTCCTCGCCAGGGTCAAGCATGCCGCTGACAAGTGCCCAGTGGCCGTTGTCGACACGGCGCCCCAGGAGAACACGGCCGGAATCGTCAAAGACCACTCCGCGGACGCCGGGCAGCCACAGCGGGTCATGGCCGATTTTCTCGCGGAGTTTGAGTATGTAGTCAGGAGCAGGCATTTTTCCAGCCTATCGGCTGACGGCGGCACTGGCAGGGCGGAATCGGCACGGCATGCGGACCGGGTCAGGCTGGCAGCAGCATTGCGGCGGCCGCGCCCGCCAACATGAACGGACCGAACGGGATGGATGATTTCAGTGTTCCCCGGCGGGCTGCCAGCAGGGCAAGGCTCCACAGTCCGCCCAGCAGGAAGGCTCCAAAGGTCGCCGCAAAAACATGTGTCCAGCCCAGATATCCGAGGTACATGCCCAGGACGCCTGCCAGCTTGACATCGCCGAACCCCATACCGGGCGGATAGGCCAGCCGGAGGACAAAATAGAAGGCCCACAGCACCGCTCCCCCGGCGATGATGCGCAGTGCCGGGACCCCGAACAGGGCGGCAGCGCCATCCGGCCCGGCCGGCAGCGTCCAGGCACCGGTCACCGCCGGCACAACCGCAGCGGCAGCCAACAGGATGCCGGCCACGGCGTACGACGGAAAGACGATCCGGTTCGGCAACAGGTGGTGGCGTACGTCAATAATGGTGAGCCGGACCGCCATCACCGCAAAATACGCGCATGCCGCCAGGACCAGCCAGAAGGCCAGCGGGGCTGCTTCCCAAAGTTCGTCCAGTCGTCGGATCACTCCTCGGATGCTACTGGATTTTCCCTTCCTGCCGGAGGGCCCACGCGTAAACTGTGGATATGTCGACATGGGACACCAGGCGCCGGCCGGATCCGGACCGCAGCGGCTCGCCCGCTGACCTGATTACGGTGTTCCGCAACCTCTGCCGGTCCTCACCATGGAAATGGCAAAGCCTCCGTTTTGAGTACTGGGATGAACCGTTTACCTCCGCCCCCGACCCGTCGGCACCGCTGGTGCGTGCCTGGTTGCGCCGGCCGGGCGCCCTCCGCCTCGAAACCGCCGACGGACTCGTCCTCCACAGCACTACGGGGATCAACGATTCCAAAGACGGGTTCTACGTCAGCGCCACCCGGAAATCGTGGCTGCTGCCGCCGCACCTCGTGGCGCCCGTTTACGACGACGGCGGCCTGGTGAGGCGCCGCCCCGAGGCCGCGTACGGTGAACCAGGCTTCGGCAACGGCCGCTTCTCCGCCGCTCTCGACCCCGTTGAGCTGGCAGGCAACGCTCCCGTCCCCCTGGAATTTCCGGGCAACAACGCAGTGGAAATCAATGATGTGCGCCTTGTCGACCACGAAGGGCGGCAGGCCGTTGAGGCCGAGGTCACGCCAACGTCCGCCTACCACCCGGCGGACCCCGGAGCGCCGCTCTGCATGCCCGGCACCAGCCGGGTCCGGATCGACGTCGGTACCGGGGTCTGCGTGGCCAGCCGGTCCTTGGAATCGGCAACACCGGAGTATGGGCACTGGCTTCGGGTCATCGCAGTCGACGAATACATGCTGGATGATCTTTTCCTGGCGGAGTCGATGAACCTCACTGACGTCCGGCGCCATATCAGCTGGGACATCTCCGCCTGAGCCATCGGCTAGGCTTCCCTGATGACCGCGCTGACTTCCCTCTGGCCCCTTTTCGGCCTCACACTGACCACACCCCGGCTGGTGCTGCGGCCCATTACCGACGACGACATTCCGGCGGCAGTTGCTGCTGCCCGCAGCGGAGTCCACGAGCCCGGCCGCAACCCGTTCAGCACACCCTGGGCTGAACTCCCCGTAGAGGAGCTGGGTCCGAAAATGGCTCAATGGTACTGGCGCTGCCGCGGCCAGGCCACTGCCGAGGACTGGACCCTGCTCCTGGGCATTTGGCAGGGACAGGAGTTCATCGGCTGCCAGGACATCGGCGCCAAGGACTTCGCCGCGCTTAAGACCGTCAGCACCGGCTCCTGGCTCAAGCGGTCCGTCCACGGCCAGGGACTCGGCAAGGAGATGCGTGCCGCCGTCGTGCTTTACGCGTTCGACTGGCTCAAAGCCGAAGTTGCCGAATCAGAAGCCGCAGCCTGGAACGCCGCCTCCCTGGGCGTATCCCGCGCACTCGGCTACGAACTCAACGGCGTCACACGGATGAGCTGGGGGGACAAAGTCGAGGACGTCCAAAAAGTCCGCCTCACCCCGGCAACCTTCAAGCGCCCGGATTGGACCCTGCAAGTAGAGGGCCACGAACCCGCCGCCGCATTTCTCGGGGCTTCGTAAGTGTCCGTGGCTGGGTCCGTCCGCCCCCAGCACTTCGCCGTCGCTTTGACACCTCCCGCCGCGCCGCTACGGTCGCTGGGCGACCTGCGCCACGCTCTGGTCGGCGATGCGCTTCTCGAGACGGATCTTTGCGCACACGTCGGGCCCCGGGCCTTCTCGTAGGAGCGCATCGCGGCGCATCGGGACCCGGAGGTCGCTCAGCGACCGCAGGGACCCCCAGGCGCTGTAAGCGGCGTCCCGAGGGACCCGAGGCGAGCTTGCGAGCCTTGGGAAGGGACCTCCGCGCTAAGCGACGGAGAAGGGCCGTGGCCCGACGAACGGAACCACGCCACGCACCTAGCGACGGAGAAGGGCCGTGGCCCGACGAACGGAACCACGGCCCCTCCCGAACCGCAGCGGAGGCTAGATCTCAGCCCCTTCGAGCAGCTCTGTTACCAGTGCGGCGATCGGTGAGCGTTCGGAGCGGGTGAGGGTGATGTGTCCGAAGAGCGGGTGACCCTTCAGGGTTTCGACGACGGCGGCTATGCCGTCGTGTCGGCCGACGCGCAGGTTGTCGCGCTGGGCGACGTCGTGGGTGAGGACGATCTTGGAGTTCTGCCCGATGCGGCTCATGACCGTCAGGAGCACGTTCTTCTCCAGCGACTGGGCCTCGTCCACAATCACAAAGGCGTCATGCAGGGAACGGCCGCGGATATGGGTCAGGGGCATGACTTCCAGCATGCCCCGGTCCATGACTTCCTCCACGACTTCCTGGCTGACCAGGGCGCCCAGGGTGTCGAAGACCGCCTGCGCCCAGGGGTTCATCTTTTCCGACTCGGAGCCGGGCAGGTAGCCGAGCTCCTGTCCGCCCACGGCGTACAGGGGGCGGAACACAATGACTTTCCGGTGCTCCCGGCGCTCCAGGACTGCCTCCAGGCCGGCACAGAGGGCCAAGGCCGATTTACCGGTGCCAGCCCGGCCTCCGATGGACACAATTCCGACGGCGGGATCCATCAGCATGTCGATGGCCAGCCGCTGTTCCGCCGAGCGTCCATGCAGGCCGAAAACGTCCCGGTCTCCCTTGACAAGCCGCACCTGCTTGTCGGCGCCTACCCGGCCCAGGGCCGAACCCCTGTTCGAGAGAAGCACCAGCCCGGTGTTGACGGGCATTTCCGCAGCCGCGGGGATAAAGACGGGCTCGTGGCCGTAGAGCGTGGAGATTTCGTCCTCGCTGGCCTCCACTTCCGCAACGCCGGTCCAGCCTGAATCCTTCACCAGTTCATTGCGGTACTCGTCCGCGGTCAGCCCCATCGCGGAGGCCTTGACGCGCATCGGCAGGTCCTTTGAGACCACCGTGACGTTCCGGCCTTCGTTGGCGAGGTTCTTGGCCACAGCTAGGATCCTGCTGTCGTTGTCGCCGCTCCTGAAGCCCAGCGGAAGCACCTCAGCGGAAATGTGGTTCATTTCCACCAGGAGGGTGCCGCCGTCGTCACCTATCGGGATGGGCCGGTTCAGGCCGCCATGTTTGACGCGCAGGTCATCGAGGAGCCGCAGGGCCTTGCGGGCGAAGTAGCCGAGTTCGGGGTCGTGCCGTTTGGCCTCCAGCTCGCTGATAACCACAATCGGAACAATGACCTCGTGCTCGGCGAAGCGAAGCAGCGCCCGCGGATCAGAGAGCAGGACGGATGTGTCAATGACGAAACTGCTAATGGTGGTTCCCCCTCCGGAGACAGCAAAACCGGCCGCAGGCTTTTCGTCTGCTGCACCGGTTGTTGAGGTGGCTCGCGTGGCGCGAGAGGTAGCTTTCTGTCCCTGATCAAAAACGAGCTCGGGCAGTTGTTCAGAAATAGCCACATCGACTCCAGCCCCGGGCATGCCCGGAATTGTTATTGGTGAGGCGGCTCGGCCTGGAGGCCGGGCTCGGCCTCCCATACAACCGGTGCGAAAATTCGCTCCATGTACTGGCCTCCCCGATCAGCCGGCGGTTTTGCCTGCTGATAGCTACAACGTAAATCCATACCAAGTAATTTCCGGCTTCATCCGTCGGCGATTCCTGTTGCGGCCATGTGAATTCCGCGTGAACGGCGCCGGCTCAGGTCCCGAAGCGCCGCTGCCTGCCTGCGTAGTCGCGAAGGGCACGGAGGAAGTCCACTTTGCGGAAGGCCGGCCAGAGTGCTTCACAGAAATAGAACTCGCTGTAGGCGCTCTGCCACATCAGAAAGCCGGACAGCCGCTGCTCTCCGGAGGTCCGGATCACCAGGTCGGGATCGGGCTGGCCACGGGTGTAAAGGAAGCGCGAAATGTCATCAACGCTCAGGCTGTCGGCCAGTTTGGAGATGTCCGCGCCTTTGGCAACCGCATCATGGAGCAGCTCCCGGACCGCGTCAACAATCTCACGGCGCCCGCCGTAGCCCACTGCGACGTTGACGTGGATCTTTTCCCGCACGGGCGTCCGGGCTGTGAGTTTGTTGAGCCGTTCAGCGAGGTAGTCGGGAAGCAGTTCCGGAGCGCCCATGGCATGGACCGAGATGTTCGCGTCGTCGTCCAGGCGGTCCAGGGTGTTGGCGATGATCCCCATCAGGAGGTCCAGCTCTTCGCTGGAACGGGACATGTTGTCGGTGGACAGCATATACAGGGTGACAACTTTGACGCCGAGTTCCTGGCACCAGCCGAGGAACTCGTGGATCTTGTCCGCTCCAGCCTGATGGCCCTGGCTGGTGGGCGCATTGAACTGCTTCGCCCAGCGCCGGTTTCCATCAACCATCACGCCGATGTGCCTGGGGATGCGGTCTCCGGCAAGATCCCTGAGCAGCCTGCGCTCGTAGAAGCCATAGAGGAAGCCGGGCAATTCCACGCGGAGACTCACCTGACTTCCCTTGCTGTACGACGCTTGCACATCCTAGGCTACCGTCCGCGGCGGGGAGCACGGTGCCGGGACCCCGTATGACCGGCGCAGCAATTGTTACCGATGAGTAACTTACTGAAGCGTAGGTTATTCTGGACCCATGAACACCAAGACTCCAGACAGCCAGCCAGGACCGGCGCCGGAGGGCGGGGCCGGCCCCGTCGATGAAGCCGCTGTCCGTCTGGCCGAACTCCTGATGATCAAACCCAAATGGCGCGGCTGGATCCACACGGTCACTGCACCGCTGGCCCTGGCCGCCGGGATTGTCCTGGTCCTGTTGGCCCCCACGGCCGACCGCAAAATCACATCCGCCGTCTACGCCGCCACCGGCGTCATGCTCTTCGGCATCAGCGCTGTCTACCATCGGGGCAACTGGTCTCCCGGCGTCAGGATCGTCCTGAAGCGGCTCGACCACACCAACATCATGCTGGTCATCGCCGGCAGCTACACACCGCTTGCCTGGTCACTGCTGGAGCGGCCCAAGGCCGTGCTGCTGCTGTGGGTCATCTGGTCCGGCGCCATCCTGGGCGTGCTGTTCCGGCTGCTGTGGACGCATGCGCCGCGCTGGCTGTACGTGCCCATCTACATCGCGCTGGGTTGCGGTGCGCTGTTCTACCTGCCGGAGTTTTTTGCGGCCAGCGTTCCCGCTGCCATCCTGATCTGCGTCGGCGGGATCCTTTACATCACCGGCGCCGTCTTCTACGCCCTCAAGAAGCCAAACTTCAGCTACGAGCACTTCGGCTTCCACGAACTGTTCCACGCGCTCACGGTGCTGGCTTTCGCGGCGCATTTCACAGCCATCGCCATCGCCGTCCTGAGTTGACGCCGTAGCGATCCAGATCCTGGACCCGGCAGTTGCCCCGGAGCGGGGCCTCGCTAGTCCCGCGGCCCGGAACGGCCGGGGGCCGGTGCCTGCCCGTCCCCGTCGACCCCGGCATCGCCTTCCGGGCCTGCCATGCCGTCATGGGCGTCGGACGCCTCAACATCCGCGGCTGCTGCTGCCGCCAGGCGTTCCTCCTCCACCTGCGCACGGTATCGGACCCGGCGGATGCGGCGCACCATGTCCACAATGAGCAAGGTGGTGGCCAGCACAAAGAAGGCCGTCATGATGAAGCCCCACAGGCCGGGAGTGATCTGGTCCTCTGATACACCCTCACGCAGGGAGGGGGTGGGCAGCGGCGACGGTGTGGTGGCCAGGGCGAGGAGCAAGTGATGCACTGTATAAACCTTCTATGGAAACTGATAGGCATCCGGCCGGCGGCGGAGGATCCGGCCCCGGCGGGCCACTCTTCTACGCGGCATAGAAATTGCCTGCTGCCTCTATCTTAGCCCGGCGAAAAGGTCCTTCTCCGGCAGCTCCGCGGGGATCCGGGACTGGATCAGGGAGTAGTCTTCCCACGGCCAGGCGCGGCGCTGCATCTCCGGGGCGACGGCGAAGAAGAAGCCCAGCGGGTCCACCTGTGTCCGGTGGGCGCGAAGGGCGTCGTCCCGGGCTTCAAAGTAGTCGCCGCAGTCGATCTGCGTAGTGGTGGGGTGGCCGGCGGGCGGGGGTGTGTGCCCTTCGGCGTCGGTCTCAAGCCAGGCGGCGAGCCGTTCCGCATACGGCGACTGCAGGCCGGCCTCCTCCAGCGCGAAATGCAGGGCCCGGAACCGTTCCGGGCTGAACGCGCGGTCGTAGTACAGCTTGCTGGGTTCCCAGGCGTCACCGGCGTCCGGGTAGCGGTCCGGGTCACCGGCCGCCTCGAAAGCTTCCACGGCCACGCGGTGGGCCATGATGTGGTCGGGGTGCGGGTAGCCGCCGTTTTCGTCGTAGCTGATGATCACCTGGGGCTTGAACTCCCGGACAAGCCGCACGAGCGGCGCGGCGGCGCGCTCCAGCGGCTGGATGGCGAACGAGCCTGCCGGCAGCGGCGGCAGCGGATCGCCTTCGGGAAGGCCCGAGTCCACGAAGCCCAGCCAGCGCTGCCGGATGCCCAATACTTTGGCCGCCTGGCCCATCTCAAGGCGTCGTGCGCCCGCCATGTCCCTCTTCGGATGGGGTTCGCCTTCCACGGCGGGGTTCTGGATGTCTCCCCTGGACCCGTCGGTGCACGTGGCTACCATGACCTCGACGCCGGAGGCCGCATACATGGCCATGGTCGCCGCCCCCTTGCTGGATTCGTCGTCCGGGTGGGCGTGGACGGCAAGCAGCCGGAGCGGGGCCTGGGTGGAGCTGGACGCTGTCATCGGTGGACGGCTCCTTTATGTTCTGTAGCCGCTGTGCTGGCCGCTTGTACTGGTGGGGCTGGCTGGTCCGGAGAACCCGGACCCGGATCCGCACTAAACTGGACTGGTGACTTCCCAGGATCAGCCCGCCGTTTCCGCGCCAGCAGACACTAGCCTAGCCAATCGTTATGGCCGTCAAAAGCGGACCCTCTCCCGGAACGCGAAGCGCATCATCGGGGCGGCGGCACTTGCCGCCGGAATCGGCTTTATGGCTTGGGTATCCACGTCCTCCGCCACCTCCAGCGTCACGTTCAAGGACATCGGCTACAGCACTACGGACGCCACCCAGGCGGAAGTGGACTTCCAAGTCACCCGGGAGCCGGGAACGGCCGTCAAATGCGCCGTAAAGGCGCTGGATTCCAAGTATGCAGTGGTGGGCTGGAAAGTAGTGGACATCCCGCCGGGCGAGGCTGAGGCGACTGCCGACGGCGGCCGGACCATTTCCCAGCGCACGGTACTGAAGACCGAGTCCCTGTCTGTGTCCGGGATAGTGGACAGCTGCTGGATTCCGGACGGCAGCAAATAGCGGAATGTGATCTGCGCCGCTTGCTTGTTGGGTTATGTCCACAGGATTGACTACAATGGAGCAATACCTTTACCCCGCTGAGCTGGTTACTGAGTTCCACAAGTGGCCACCGTGGCGGGGTCTTTTGCATGTATGACCGAAGAGGAGAAGTCCGTGTCGACCACCAACAGCGCGCCTGCAGCCTGGCTCACACAGGAAGCTTTTGACCGCCTGACGGCAGAGCTGGACCACCTTTCCGGCGCTGGCCGGGCGGAAATTGTCCAGAAGATCGAAGCAGCCCGCCAGGAGGGTGACCTCAAGGAAAACGGCGGCTACCATGCGGCTAAGGAAGAGCAGGGCAAGATCGAGGCCCGCATCCGCCAGCTCACCGCGCTGCTGCGTGACGCCCACGTCGGGGAAGCTCCCGCCGACGACGGAATCGTCGAGGCCGGCATGATCGTGGTGGCAAAAATCGCCGGTGACGAAGAGACTTTCCTGCTCGGTTCCCGCGAAATCGCCGGCGACTCCGACATTGATGTCTTCAGCGAAAAGTCACCGCTCGGCGCTGCGATCGTGGGCCACAAAGAGGGCGACACCCTCAGCTACACCGCGCCGAACGGCAAGGACATCACGGTGGAGATCCTCTCGGCCAGGCCCTACGCCGCCTAGGAATCAGTCCACACAAAAAGAGCCGGTCACCGTCAGGTGGCCGGCTCTTTACGTCTGCCCTGGTATTACTAGACTCCGCGCCGGGGCCGCATCAGCAGTGCAGCCGCCACTCCACCCACTGCCCCGCCCAGGTGCGCCTGCCACGAAATGTATCCCGCCACGAAGGGCAGGACGCCCAGCAGGATACTGCCGTAGACCATGAACAGCACGACGGCCAGCAGGATCTGGCGCCAGCTGTGGTTAAAGAATCCCCGCACCAGCAGGAACGCGAAGAGTCCGAAGACCAGTCCGGATGCGCCCACAGTAACGCCGCCGTCGCCGATCAGCCATACTGTCAGCCCGGAACCCAGCCAGCTGAATGCCAGCGCCGTCAGGAACACCCGCAGTCCGGACAGAAAAACCAGGAATCCGAAGATGATCAGCGGCAGCGTGTTTGAAAGCAGGTGGTTCAGGCTCGCGTGCAGCAGGGGGAACGTGAAGATGTCCAGGAGCCCATCCAGGCTCCGTGGCCGCAGTCCGAACGTCCTGTTCAGCGAATGGAGGGTCAGCATGTTGACGATCTCAATCACAAACAGGGCGACGACGAACCCGCCCACCACCAGGATCCCGCCCTTGGCGCGGGACGCCGTCGTTTCGCGGCTTCTTGGTCTTCCGTCCCCCAGCGCGTCAAGCATGGCTGCCCCTTAATGCACGACGATGGGCTGGAAGCCCTCGGCCCGGAGTGCTCCGAGGACCTGCTCGCAGTGCTCATGTCCCTTGGTTTCAAGATTCACGGTGATGGACACGTCTCCCATACTGATGGAGCCGCCTACCCGCGTGTGGTCCAGCCCTGTCACGTTGGCATCGTTCTCGGCGATGATCCTGGCGATGGTTGCCAGGGAGCCCGGCCGGTCGTCCAGCATCATCCGCACGGTCATGTAACGGCCGGCGGCGGACAGGCCGCGCTGGATGACCTTGAGCATAAGCATGGGATCGATGTTGCCGCCGGACAGGATTACCGCCGTCGTACCGGGATTCTCGATCTTGCCGTCCATCAGGGCGGCAACCCCGACGGCGCCGGCGGGCTCCACCACCAGCTTGGCGCGTTCGAGCAGGAAAATCAGCGCACGGGCCAGCGAATCTTCGCTGACAGTGACAACATCGTCGACCAGTTCGCGGATGATGCTGAACGGCAGCTGGCCGGGCCGGCCCACGGCGATGCCGTCGGCCATGGTGGAAACCTTCTTCAGCGGAACGAGGGCATCTGCCGCCAGCGACGGCGGGTACGCGGCTGCGTTCTCCGCCTGGACGCCGATGATGCGGATTTCCCGTCCCAGTTCACGGGCGCGGGCCTTTACGGCAACTGCGACGCCGGCCAGCAGGCCGCCCCCGCCAACGCCCATAAGGATGGTGTCGACGTTGGGGACCTGCTCAAGGATTTCCAGGCCGATGGTGCCCTGGCCTGCCACCACGTCCACATTGTCGAAGGGGTGGACAAAAACGGTTCCGGATTCATTCGCGTAGCGCTGTGCCTCAGCCAGCGCCTCGTCAACATTGTGGCCGTGCAGGATGACCTCCGCGCCGTGGCTGCGGGTGGCCGCCAGCTTGGGGAGGGCTACGCCCAGTGGCATGTAGATGCGTGCCTTGATGCCGAGGCTTTTGGCCGCAACAGCCACACCCTGCGCGTGGTTGCCGGCGGAGGCCGCAACAACCCCGCGCTTCTTTTCCTCCGGGGACAGCCGTGCCATCCGGACGTAGGCTCCCCGGACCTTGAAGGATCCGGCCCGCTGAAGGTTTTCGCACTTGAAAAAGACTTCCCCGCCCACCATGCTGCCGAGGGCACGCGAGGATTCCACAGGTGTCCGGGTAATAATCCCCTCAAGCAGCTTCTGCGCCTCCAGGACATCGTCCAGCGTGACGGGAAGGGTTTCGAGGATGTTCACGGACTATTCTCCTTTGGCGGATTCTGCTCCGGTGCCCTGGCCTGCGGTGCCGGCCTGGGCCTCCGGATTGTGTGCGTTTGTGCTGGCTGCAGCTTCCTTGCTGCCTCTGGGCTTGAGGCCGGGCAGTCGGACGTCCTTGAAGGTGTTGTCCTCGCCGGCGCCAACCGTCACCGGCCCTCCGGGGGTTGCCAGCACTTGTTCATGTTCCCACGTTCTGCCGGCGATGTAGCGAATCGCCGAGTTTGCTACAGCCAGGATGGGGACAGAGAACAGGGCGCCGGGGATGCCGGCGAGGTAAGAACCGGCCGCCACGGCCAGGATCACGGCGACGGGATGCAGGGCCACGGCCTTGCCCATCACGAGCGGCTGCAGGATGTGGCTTTCCAGCTGCTGGACGAGCAGCACGATTCCCAGCATGATGAGCGCGTTGACCCAGCCGTTTGCCACAAGGGCGAGAAGCACGGCCACGGCTCCGGTCACCAGGGCGCCGACAATGGGGATGAAAGAGCCCATGAACACCAGCACACCCAGCGGAAGTGCCAGCGGAACTCCGATGATTGCAGCACCCACGCCGATGCCCACGGCGTCCACAAAAGCCACGAACATCTGGATGCGGGCGTAGCTGACCATGGACGCCCAGCCCTTGCGCCCTGCCCCGAAGGTGGCTGCGCGGGCTTTCCTCGGCAACAGCCGGACCAGGAACGCCCAGATCCGGTCACCTTCAAGCAGGAAGAAAATCAGGACAAACAGCGCGAGGACAAGTCCGGCGGCAAAATGCCCTGCAGTACTCCCGAAAGACAGGGCACCGCTCAGGATGCTGCTGCTGTTGTTCTGCAGCGCAGCTGTCGCCTCCTGCAGGTACTGGTCGATCTGGGCAGCCGACAGGTGAAGCGGCCCCTCCGCAAGCCAGCCTTGGATCTGCTGTATCCCGGCCAGCGCCTCGCTCCACAGCTCGCTGAACCCCGCCACGAGCTGCCGTCCCACGAGCGCCAGGGACCCGACAATGAGCCCGAGGAAACCCAGGACAGTGACGGCCACGGCGGCGCCGCTGGGAAGACGGCGGCTCCTCAGCCAGCCCACGATGGGATTGAGCAGGCCGGCCAGCAGGGCCGCGACCATAACAGGAATGATGAGGAAGCTGATCCGGCTGAGGAGCCAGATCAACGCGCCTCCCACCAACATGATGAGCCCCAGCCGCCATGCCCACGACGCCGCGATGCGGACACCGTAAGGGATGTCGCGGTCCAGTTCACGGTCTGCCAGCACGCGCAGCTGCGGGACAGCGTCTGCACGGCCTGCCGGGTTTGCCCCCGGCCTGCCTTGCTGTGGGATGGCGGATCGGTGGGTCGGGGTGGCGTCCTCGGCTGGCGTCATAGCCTAATACTTCCCCAGCCACGGGGTTATGGGAAACCGCTACCCGGCATGTCCCACGACGGCGTCGATCCCCCAGGCGATGGTGAAGCTGTCCCCCGGGGCCAGCCAGCGGAGCCCGTCACCGGAATTGAAGGCATTGGCCGGTCCCGTCATCGGCTCGATCGCCACGGCCCGCGCCCTGCCGGGAAAGTCCGTGGTGACAAAGACATGAACGTAGCCGCACGTTTCGTCCTGCCACAGGCTGACGCTGCGGCCATCCGGGGCGGTCAGCGTATGGCGGGCCACCCCGCCGTCGAACGTGATGTCAGTCAGGGCGACGTCGATGTCCAGGGTTCCCACCCGCCGGCCCGCACGGAGGTCCGTGTCTCCGCTGACCGGTTCCGCGCTGCGCGGAATCAGCCGCTCATCGGCGACAAGCCGGGTTCCGGCGGACACTGTCAGCAGCAGGTCGTCCAGGTCCGTGTCGCCGAGCCGGAGGTAGGGGTGGGCACCCAGGACGAAGGGGGCAGGCGCCTTGGAGTCATTGGCCAGTGTCTGCCGGACCATCAGGCCGAGGTCCTCCGCCAACAGGTACTGCACGCGGTGCCGGACCAGGAACGGGTAGCCATGCTGGGGGAAGACCGTCGCTTCGAGGGTGACGGAGTACTGTGATTCGTCCACCAGGCTGTAGGCGGCGTTCCGGAGGAGTCCATGGCTCGCGTTGTTCCGGGACACCTCGGTGATATCCAGCTGCTGTTTCTTGCCGTCGAGGTACCAGACACCGTCCTCCACCCTGTTGGCCCACGGGGCCAGGGTGATGCCGGCGGCTCCGGGGGAAATCTCGGCATCGCCGTAGGTCTCGGTCAGCTGCACTCCGGCCCTGCTGTAGAGCCGCAGGCCGGCGGCCAGCTCGGTGATGACGGCGAGCGCGTCACCCCGCCTGAGCTCGTACTGCCGCCCGCTTGCGTACGCCCGGAACTCGGAGGGGGCGCTGGAATCCGGGATTGAACCTGTTGTCATGGGCACCACCGTACATGGCGCGGCACCGGCAGTCCCAACACCCGGTAATTGTTATCTTTTGTTTGAAACTATTCTTTTTTGAGCGAACCATGCAACAATTGTGATGACGACGGCGACGCACTGCAGGAAGGAGGATCTGATGCTCGCGGCACAACGGCAACACCTGATCCTCCAGGAGGTCCACAGCGAGGGAACGGTACGGGTGGCCACCCTCGCAGCGCGCCTGGACGTCTCCGAAATGACCATCCGCCGTGACATCGATGTCCTCGACGCCGGCGGATTCGTCCTGCGCGTCCATGGCGGAGCGGCCAGGACGGACAGCTTCAGCGCACTGGAACCCGGATTTGCCAGCAAGTCCACGCGGGGGCTTCCCGCCAAGGCTGCCATCGCCGCAGAAGCCATCAGCCTGGTAAGGCCCGGGATGACCCTGCTCATCTCGGGCGGCACCACCACGTTTGAACTGGCCCGGATGTTGCCACGGAACTTCGATCTGACCGTAGCCACCAACTCGGTCATGGTGGCCAACTCGCTCGCGGCTGCGGATCCCGCCGGGGAGGACGGGGGAATCCGGACCCTGGTGCTCGGCGGGGAACGGACGCCATCCGAAGCGCTTGTGGGGCCACTGACCGTCCGGGCCGTCAGCACCGTTGCCGCCGACCTTTGCTTTATGGGCGCCCACGGCCTGGACCCCCAGGCCGGGCTGACCTCGCCCAACCTCCTCGAGGCCGAGGTCAACGCCGCCATGGTCACAGCATCCGGACAGCTCGTTGTCCTCGCGGACTCCAGCAAGTACGGCCTTATTGGCCTGGCCGGCATATGCCCCCTGTCCGCCATCCACACCCTGGTGACGGACAGCGGACTCAATCCGGCCTCCCTGGCTGCCCTCCGACAAACCGTGCCCGACGTCCGGACGGCAAGGATTCCAGACGGCCGGGACGGGCCTGCAAAACCAGCCACTGCCCGCGCGGACCGCGACACACGGCGATCCCAGCCACCAGCACCCGAAGGAAAAACGCCATGACAGGTATCACCAGCACCAAGCTTTCCGATGGCCGGGAGCTGATCTATTTCGACGACGCCGCAACGCCCAAGCCACGGACCGCGGAAACCACAACTGACCGCCGGCCTCTTCCGGAACGCGGCGAGCCAGGCGAAGTAAGGTTCGATGCCCTCACTGATGAATGGGTGGCCGTTGCCGCCCACCGGCAGGCGCGCACGCACCTGCCGCCCGCGGACCAGTGCCCCATCTGCCCCACCACAGCGAACAATCCCTCAGAGATACCGGCGCCGGACTACGACGTTGTGGTGTTTGAAAACCGGTTCCCTTCCCTGGGCCCCGCCGTCGGACCAACACCGGCCGCCCCTGAATGGGGAACCACCGGCCCGGCGTACGGGCGCTGCGAGGTGGTGTCCTTCACTCCGGACCACACCGGATCGTTCAGCGGACTGAGCGAGGCCCGGGCGCGGACAGTGGTGGAGGCCTGGGCACACCGTACCGAAGCGCTCAGCAGCCTGGCGGGGACCAAGCAGGTGTTCCCCTTTGAAAACCGGGGTGCCGACATCGGCGTGACCCTTCACCACCCGCACGGGCAGATCTACGCCTACCCGTACGTCACGCCCAGGGCCGGGGTCCTCGGCGCCGCGGCACGGAAGTTTTACGATAAGTCGGACGGGCGGCAGACCCTCACGGGGTCGCTGCTGCAGTCCGAGCGGGAGGACGGGAGCCGGATGGTGATGGAGGGTGAAAACTTCAGTGCCTACGTACCTTTCGCTGCGCGCTGGCCGCTTGAGATCCACCTGGTGCCGCACCGGCAGGTGCCCGACCTGGCCGCCCTGAGCGGGGAGGAAAAGGACGAACTGGCGCATGTGTACCTGGACCTGCTCAAACGCCTCGATGCCCTGTACCCCACGCCTACGCCGTACATCTCGGCATGGCACCAGGCCCCCCTCGATGACCTCCTGCGCCCCGCAAGCTACCTGCACCTCCAGCTGACGTCACCGCGCAGGGCGGCTGACAAGCTCAAGTACCTGGCCGGATCCGAAGCCGCGATGGGCGCCTTCATCAACGACACCACGCCCGAAAGCGTGGCGGAGCGGCTCCGCGCCGTGACCGTCCCGGAGTCCACCCCCGCCACTACAGCCCTCCCCCTGGGGGCCCTATCTGAAGGAGCACACGCGTGAGCGCCGCACACGATCCGTTGACAACACAGGCGCCGCCCAGCGCGGCGGACCTCGCCGCCCGCTTTGAGCGGGAGTTCGGCAGGCTTCCCGACGGCGTCTGGCAGGCACCGGGCCGCGTCAACCTGATCGGCGAACACACCGACTACAACGAAGGCTTTGTGCTTCCGTTCGCGATCGACAAGACCGCCCGCGTGGCCATCGCAGCCAGGGCGGACTCCGCGATCCGGCTCCTGTCCACTTACGGGGACCAGGGCGTGGTCAGCGCCGACCTCGGCACCTTGGAAGCCGCCGCTGCCAAAGGCTGGACGAAGTATCCGCTCGGTGTCATCTGGGCCCTGCAGGAGCGCGGAATCGCAGTTCCGGGCCTGGACCTGCTGCTCGACTCCAATGTCCCGCTTGGCGCCGGCCTCTCCTCATCCCACGCCATCGAGTGCGCAGTCATCTCAGCCCTCAACGACCTGACGGGTGCCGCGCTGGAGCCCGAGGAAATGGTCCTCGCCACCCAGCGGGCGGAAAACGATTTTGTTGGCGCCCCCACGGGCATCATGGACCAGTCGGCCTCACTGCGCGGTTCCAAGGGTCACGCCGTGTTCCTTGATTGCCGCGACCAGAGTGTCCAGCTGGTTCCTTTTGAAGCCGAGCCTGCCGGCCTGGTGATGCTGGTGATCGACACCAAGATCTCCCACTCCCACGCCGACGGAGGGTACGCCTCCCGCCGGGCATCCTGCGAACTGGGCGCCGAGGTCCTCGGCGTCAAGGCGCTGCGCGACGTCCGGGTGGACGATCTCGAAGAGGCCGCCGGACTTCTGGACGAGGTCACCTACCGGCGCGTACGCCACGTAGTGACGGAAAACGACCGTGTGCTGCAGACGGTCGAGCTGCTGGCGAGTGAGGGCCCTGGCTCCATTGGCGCCCTGCTGGATGCCAGCCACACCTCCATGCGGGACGACTTCGAGATCTCCTGTCCGGAACTGGACCTGGCCGTAGCGACGTCGCGAGCCAACGGGGCGATCGGCGCCCGGATGACCGGCGGCGGCTTTGGCGGGGCGGCCATTGCGCTCACCCCGGTGGACGTGGAGAACCAGGTGCGTGCCGCCGTCGAACACGCTTTCGCGGAGGCCGGCTACAAGGCACCTGACATCTTCACGGTCACGCCCGCGGCCGGCGCAATGCGCCTTTCGTAGGGCGCTTCCAGACACAAGAGGAGAGGGTCCCCGCCGGTGCAATACGCACCAGGCGGGGACCCTCTCCTTTGTGTTGGAATGACGACGGCGGACGCCGGCTTGGGTGCTAGTCGTCGCCGCGCAGGATGGCGAGCAAACGGATGATCTCGACGTAGAGCCACACGAGGGTGACGGTCAGGCCGAATGCTGCGGTCCAGGAGAAGCGCTGCGGGGCGCCGCTCTGGACGCCCGCCTCGATGCTGGTGAAGTCCATAACCAGGGAGAACGCGGCCAGGCCGATGGCAAGGACGCCGATGGCCACACCGATGATGCCACTGCGCAGACCGAACGGCTCAGTGGTCAGGCCCGTCACCATCATGACGAGGTTCACCAGGGAGAACAGGGCGTAGCCGGCCAACGCGATCATGAAGAACTTCATGGCCTTGGGGGTGGCACGGACCTTGCCGCTCTTGAACAGGAGCAGCGTCACGGTGAAGACGGACAGAGTGCCGATGACAGCCTGGAGCCCCACACCCGGGTACATGGTGTCCAGGACGCGGGTCAGTCCGCCGAGGAACAGCCCCTCAAGGCCTGCATAGGCCAGGATCAGTGCCGGCGACGGCTGCTTCTTGAACGTGTTGACGAGCGCCAGGACGAAGCCGCCCAGGGCGCCCACGATCATCAGCAGGCTCGCGAGCCCCATGCTGACGAACAATGTCACCGCGGCACCGACGAGCAGCACTCCGAGGCAGGCGGCGGTCTTGACGATGACGTCGTCGTACGTCATCCGGCCGGTGTCTGCGGGGCCCGCAGCCGGCTGGTTGTACATCTGCTGCAACTGCTCGTTGGTCATGTTCTGCTGGGCGTAGCCGCCCTGGCCGTCCATAACCTGGCCGGGCGCGCGGCCAAACGACTGCTGTCCGTACGGCTGACCATAGGGCTGCTGGCCGTAAGGTGCCTGTCCGTAGGGCGCCTGCGGGACAGGCGGCGCCTGCGTTGCTCCACGGAAGTTCTTTCCGTTGAAGATCGGGTTTCCGCCAAGTGCCATTGCTGGTGTCCTCCAAGTAAGGGATAGGTGTTGAACCTTATGATTCACGTTACCAATTTCCACGCACTGGCGCCGCCAAAAGTTCCCTGCCGTTGTGGACGCAACCCAACTGTGACATGGGGCTTTGCCTTTCGAACCCGTCCCTTCGCCATTCGCCGCGAGCCAACTGTTAAGAAATACCGGGAATCAACAAAAGTTTCTTTAGGAATGCTAAAGATGGGCGGGTGCGCCGCTACACAGTTGTTATCCGATCGCGACCCCGCGGCCGCTTTTGGCGGCATTTATTGCGCCCTGAGCGCTGTAACATAAGGCCAAGCCGGGTGACGGAAATCACAGATGTACAGCGTTTCCCGATGTCAGTACCGCATCACTGTCTGTCCCGGCTACGTTCGCAGCGGTTGCAATGGCGCAGCCGAGACCACCCCCAAGTGGAGGTTTTTCAATTTGAGAAGTACATCCAAAGGCCTGCCGCACCGGCGGCGCGTCGGATTGCTGAGAATGATGGGGGCCATCGCTGCGTCCATCCTGGCAATCCTGCTCGTCGTTGCACCGGCATCACAGGCCACTTCCCCGTCACCGACACCATCCCCGTCGAATACGACATTCCAGAACAACATCAGCGGCTTCCTTCGGGATGACACCCGGGCACCGCTTGCCAATGTCACGGTCACCGCCAAAAGCGGCGACTTCACCGGGACCACGAAGTCGGCTGCGAACGGCTCGTGGAACATCGGAGTCCCCGAACAAGGTACATATGAAATCGAACTGGATGAGTCCACCCTGCCGGAAGGGATCAAGCTGGCCGATGGCCAGGATAACCCCCGCTCAGTGACCTTCAGCCAGACGTCGAACCTGTCAGTCATTTTTGCTTTCGGGAAAGGCATTGTGGTCCAGCAGCAGGACTTCGGACAGAACCTGCTGAACCGCCTCGTGGCGGGTCTGAGCTTTGGCCTCTTGCTGGCACTGGCGGCAGTGGGGCTATCGCTCATCTTCGGCACCACCGGCCTGACAAACTTCGCCCATGGCGAGATGGTCACCCTCGGCGCGGTCCTGGTATTTACCTGTAACGCGGTTGGCATGCCCTTCTGGCTGGCCATCCTTTTGGCGCTCCTTGGCGGCGGCCTCTTTGGCTACGTCCAGGACGCGGGGCTGTGGAAGCCGCTGAGGCACCGTGGCACCGGGCTGGTCCCGATGATGATTGTCAGCATCGGTCTCGCATTGGCCGTGCGGTACATTATCCAGTTCAACTTCGGCGGCGCCACGCAGCAGCTGCCGTTCGCGCAGAGCCCGGAAATCCAGCTGGGCCCGGTGTCCATCTCCCCCAACAACCTCTGGTCGCTGGTCATTAGTGCCGTCGTCATCGCCATCCTCGGCGTCATCCTGCTCAAGACCCGGCTCGGCAAGGCAACCCGGGCTGTGGCTGACAATCCCGCACTGGCAGCCGCATCCGGGATCGACGTGGACAACGTCATCCGCATCGTCTGGGTCGCCGGCGGCATGCTGGCGTCCCTGGGCGGCATACTCTGGGCTTACTACCGCCCCGGCGTCACGTTCGACATGGGGTCCCAGCTCCTGCTGCTCATCTTTGCCGGCGTCACCCTGGGCGGCCTCGGAACTGTCTGGGGCGCACTTATCGGGTCCATCATCGTCGGCATCTTCGTCGAACTGACCACCGTGGTCGGCCTTGCCGCAGACCTCAAATACGTGGGAGCACTTTTCATCATGATTGTTGTCCTCTTGTTCCGGCCGCAGGGCATCCTGGGCCGTCGCGAGCGCGTGGGTTAGGAGACGGACATGGACTTTGGATTCATCCTTGCCAGCGCTTTCGGCGAAATTTTCACTCCAACAACCGCTGCCTACGCGCTTGCCGCCCTGGGCCTTGCCGTGCACTTCGGCTACTCCGGGCTGCTGAACTTCGGGCAGGCCGGCTTTATGGCGGTCGGCGCGTACGGCTTCGCCATCTCGACGCTCACCTTTGGTGTCCCGTTCTTTGTGGGGCTGCTTATCGCGGTGGTCTGCTCTGCCATCTTCGCCCTGCTGCTGGGCATACCCACACTCCGGCTGCGCGCCGACTACCTCGCCATTGTCACCATCGCTGCGGCAGAGATCGTCCGCTACATCGTCACCACGAACCAGCTCACCGATGTCACCGGCTCAGCCGACGGCCTCGCCGCATTCGAGCTAGGGTTCTACGCGATGAACCCCTTCCCCGAGGGGTCCTACCTGGGGATGAACAACCGCGATTTCTTTATCCGCGTAGTCGCCTGGAGCGTAGTGATCATCTGCTGCCTGCTGGTGTGGCTCCTGATGCGGAGCCCCTGGGGACGCGTCCTCAAAGGCATCCGCGAAGATGAGAACGCCGTCCGGTCCCTGGGAAAGAACGTGTACTCCTACAAAATGCAGGCCCTGATCATCGGCGGTGTCCTTGGCGCCCTGGCAGGCATGGTCTTTACCCTCCCCCGCGGGTCGGTGCAGCCAGCCAACTACGGCACAGAACTCACCTTCTTCCTCTACACCTGCCTGCTTCTCGGCGGCCTGGGCACCGTCCTGGGCCCCGTGGTCGGCGCCATGATTTTCTGGGTGGTCCTGTCGCTGACCCAGGGAATCCTCTACGGCCTGATCGAATCCGGGGCAGTCACCTGGCTCAACACCGTCCAGGCCGGGCAGTTGCGTTACATCCTCGTTGGCATCGCCCTGATGCTGCTGATGATTTTCAGGCCCCAGGGCGTCTTTGGCAATAAAAAGGAGCTGGCGTTCGCATGAGCAAGCACAGCGAAAATCCCGCCGCGGGTGCCGCGGAAGAAAACGTCGACTACATGACGGACCAGCGGCCCATTGCACTAGGCGAAACCGCACCCGGCTGCAAGAAACGCGATCCAATCGTGGTGGCCGAAAACGTCACCCGGAGCTTTGGCGGCATCAACGCCGTGGACGTCGAATACCTCGAAATCCCGCGCCACAAAATCACGGCGCTGATCGGCCCCAACGGCGCCGGCAAAACAACTCTCTTCAACCTGTTGACCGGGTTCGATACCCCGAACTCCGGGAAATGGCAGTTCGAGGGCAACAGCCTTGCCGGAGTCTCCTCGTACAAGGTGGCGCGCATGGGCATGGTCCGCACCTTCCAGCTCACCAAGGTGATGGGCAAGCTGACGGTCATGGAGAACATGCGCCTCGGCGCGTCCAACCAGCCCGGCGAAAGCCTGTCCAAGGCCCTCTTCAAGAACATTTGGGGAGTCAGGGAAAAGGAGATCACGGCCCAGGCTGAAGTACTGCTGGAGAAGTTCAAGCTGGACGCCAAGAAGGACGACTACGCGGCCTCGTTGTCGGGAGGGCAGCGAAAGCTGCTCGAGATGGCCAGGTCACTGATGGTGCGTCCCAAGCTGGTGATGCTGGACGAACCCATGGCCGGGGTCAACCCTGCGCTAACCCAGTCACTTCTGGACCACATCAAGAACCTCAAATCCGAGGGGATGACGGTGCTGTTTGTTGAGCATGACATGCACATGGTCCGCCACATCGCCGACTGGGTGGTGGTCATGGCCGAGGGCAAGGTGGTGGCCGAAGGTCCACCCGGCGATGTCATGAAGAACCCCGCAGTCATCGACGCCTATCTCGGCGCCCACCACGACGTCGACCTCGGCGACGCCGAGGGCATCAAGGAGCTCGAGGCTGAACTTGAGGCTGACGAAGAGTCGATTGTGGGCACGGAGAATGCCGGCATCATTGCCGTCGACGTTGTGGCGCCGGAACTCAAGCAGGAGGACCGTGAAAAGCCCGGTTTCAAAGAAAGGGGTACGGAATGAGCGCCACGAGCACGGCTCCGTCCGCACAGCCAGCACCCACTGATGACGCAGTTGTCACCGTCAAGGACCTGGTGGCCGGATACCTCCCGGGTGTGAACATCCTCAACGGCTGCAGCATCGAAGCCCGCAAGGGTGAACTGATCGGCATCATCGGCCCCAATGGCGCTGGCAAGTCCACGCTGCTCAAGGCCATGTTCGGCCTGGTGAAGGTCCACTCCGGCACTGTTGTGGTGCGCGGGCAGGACATCACCGGGTTGAAGGCCAACAAGCTCGTCACCAAGGGCGTGGGATTTGTCCCTCAAAACAACAACGTCTTTGCGGCGCTGACGATTGAGGAAAACATGCAGATGGGCATGTTCCAGCGGCCCAAGGACTTCGCGGAGCGGTTCGACTTTGTCACCAGCCTCTTCCCCGAACTCGGGAAACGCCGGGCCCAACGTGCGGGCTCGTTGTCTGGCGGTGAGCGCCAGATGGTGGCAATGGGCCGGGCACTCATGATGGACCCGGCCGTCCTGCTGCTGGATGAGCCCTCGGCCGGGCTCTCCCCCGTCAAGCAGGATGAAACGTTCCTTCGCGTGCACGAGATCAACCGGGCCGGCGTTTCGGTGATCATGGTGGAACAGAACGCGCGCCGCTGCCTCCAGATCTGTGACCGCGGCTACGTCCTGGACCAGGGACGGGATGCCTACACAGGCACGGGCAGGGAGCTCATGAAGGACCCCAAGGTCATCCAGCTCTACCTGGGGACCCTGGCCGACCAGGACTAGGTTCCACCCCATCCTGCGCAGGAGGGCCGCTGCCGGCGAATGATGCCGGCAGCGGCCCTTTTCTGTTGCGGCCGGGCAACCGGGGCGGGTCCGGCCAACCTGTGCACAGCAAGAAGCCCCCGTCCGTTGGATCGGACGGGGGCTTCAGGCTGTCTTCGGAAGCGGCTTACAGCTTGCCGAACTCCGACTTGACCGGCTTGAGCGTGTTCTCGGCCGTGTACTCGTAGATGCCGATGTAGGCCTCCGTGGGATCACCGGCGTCGGAGAACGTTACGGGGCCGGACTGGCCGTCATAATCGATGTCCTTGCCATTCCGGAGGAGAGTGACGCACGACGGGTACGTGGTGCACTTCTCTCCACCCAGCGACACTTCCTTCAGCTTCGCGGCGATGTCCACGCCCTTGACGCTCTTGGCCGACTCTGCGGCCAGGGCAATCAGATTCACGGCGTCATATGACTCGCCGCCGTAGGTGAAGTCCTTCAGGGCCGGGTCAACTCCCAAGAGTTCCTTGGTGAAGGCCTCAGCAGCGAAGGTGCCCGGGAAGGTGCCGTGCGCCCCGGTCATGGTTCCGGGCTGGAGGACCTTGCTGTAGTCCGACGTGTTGCCGTCCACGAGGAACAGCTGGCCCGACTTGACGCCCTTGCCCGTGATTAGCGGCAGGATGCTCTTGGCCTCATCAAAGGAGATGAGCACTATGGCGTCCGGCTTGGCGGCCACCACCTTGTCAATCTGGCTGCTGAACTGCGTGTCACCGGTGTTGTACAGCTCTTCTGCCACAACCTGGCCGCCAGCTGCCTCAAAGGCCGCCTTGACGTTCTTCGCCAGGCCTGTGCCGTAGGCATCATTCAGGACGATCATGCCAACCGTCTGGGCGCCACAGGTGGCCATGAAGTTGCCGAGCACCTTGCCCTGGAGCACGTCAGAGGGCGCGGTCCGCCAGTAGAGTCCCTTGTCATCCCAGGTGGTGAAGTCCGGGGACGTGTTGGCCGGCGAGAAGTGGACTACTCCAGCGCCGGTGATCTGGTTGATCACGGTCTTGGATACCGAGGAGGACGCTGCGCCGACAATCGCGTTGACGCCCATGCCGAGCAGCGCAGTGGTGGACTGTGTCGCAATGTCGGTCTTGGTGTCGCCGGAGTCGCGGTGGGTGACCTCAATCGGCTTGCCGAGTACGCCGCCGGCGGCGTTAATTTCCTTCTTCGCGAGCTCCACGCCGGCAATTTCGGGCGGGCCGAGGAAGGCGAGGTTTCCGGTGGTCGGCAGCAGCGAGCCGATCTTCAGAGGTTCGGGACTGGTAGTGGTTGAGGCCGGGACGGCTCCGCTGGGAGCTGCGGCGGCCGATTTGCTGGCACCGGCACCGTCTCCCGCTGGGCAGGAGATTGCGCCTGCAGGGGCGGTGGTGGTTTCCGTCGAGCTCGGCGTGGAGGTACCACCACAAGCTGTAGCCAGAAAGGCGACGCCGACGCTAAGCGCTGTGAGCTTTGCGAGACGGGGTGCCGCCGGGGAAAGTGAAATCATTGACAATCTCCTGGATCGAAAGGTGCGAACGGCCTTTGACGCGGATGATCAGGTGTTCCTGATTTAACTTTCAAGCTAGTGCATATCCCAGACGGATATAAGTGACTGAGGTCACATCCTTATAACAGTCGTTGCATATGCGAAATCTCCGGACCGCAGGATCCGTTGAGGTCAAGGACGACACGCGATGCAGCGCAGGATGAAGGCATCAGTGGGAGAATTTGTGCCCCAGGCGAGACTCGAACTCGCAACACGCGGATTTTAAGTCCGCTGCCTCTGCCAATTGGGCTACTGGGGCGCCCGGTCTATGGTATCCCGTCACATGCGTGCCAGCGGACCGGCATACCGGAATGTCCCGTGGACTCCGCCGGGCCACACCGCCAGCGGCAGGAGCTGGAAGTTATCGGCCCAAACCTCTTCCGGAGGCCGGACACCCAGGGACGTTGCGGGCACGAATCCGAAGCGCGGGTAGTACTCTGTGCTCCCCAGAAGCGCGATGCCGCTCTCCCCCGCAGCGTTGGCCCGTGAGATGGTTTCGTTCATCAGTGCGCTCCCAATGCCGTGCCGCTGGAGCCTGGGCGTTACGCCGATCGGCCCAAGCCCCAGCAGCTCATGCCCGTCCACCCACCCGCGCGTACTGATCACATGGCCCACTACTTCGCCGTCCAGGACGGCAACGATACTGAACTCCGGCAGGTACTCGTCGCATTCGAACAACTGGCGCAGCACTTCAACTTCCACTGGCTCCCCCTCCGCCGGAAGGCCGGTGGCCGGCGAGATGGCAAAAGCCTCGGCAGTCAGTGCCAGGACCGCAGCGCGATCGGCCTCCGTCTCGTTGCGCAGCAACAGCTCAGGCCGGGGCTGGTTCCGGCTTTCCGCCTGCAGCTCGGCCAGGACCTCGACGGCGCGGGCAGCGTCGGCGACCGGTACCAGAAGGTGGTCATGATGGAAGCCGGCCAGCACGTTGCAGCTGATATGGGCATCCGTCAGGGCTTTTCCGACGGCGGCGGTCAGGCCCACTGCCTCAAGTTCCGAATGCACCTGAAGGGTGATCCACGCTGCCACGAAGTCATAGGCAAGGCCCAGGCGGTCCGCTTCATCCCTGGGCAGGACGACGGTGAGGCCTTCAGCCTCACGCACCGCAGCTTCGATCCCGGCCGCCAGCGGCTTGCCGTGGGGCCACAGGACGTAGACGTACTCCCCCTCCCGCAGGACGGGGTGGATCGAGGCCAGCAGGGTCTGGAGGTTCTTTTCACCAGTCATGGTGCCAGTCTAGGAGGGCGGACCGCCCAGACCACGAGGGCACTCCGGGGAAGCTGCCTAACGCAAACGGCGGCCATCCCCCACAAGGGGACAGCCGCCGTCGGGCGTTAGAGCTGCAGGCCGGGCGGAACGCTGGCCTTACTTTGCGTCAGCGGTGACTGACTGCTTGGGGTCGACCTTTGTCTTCTCAGCAGTTCCGGGAGCCCCCGGCGTCGGCGCGTCGGCCGGCGAACCCGCAGGCGCAGCAGGTGCGGCAGCGGGCTTGGGAGCCGGGGATGCTGCTGCCACGAAGGCACCACGCGGGTTGTCGAGGTCGATCAGCTGGGTGGTGTCGCGGCCAGCGAAGAAGCTGATGATCCAGTTGAAGATCACCCGGAACTTGCGCTCGAACGTGGGCATCGCCATGCCGTGGTAGCCACGGTGTGCCAGCCAGGCCAGCGGGCCCTTGAGGCCGATGCTGCCGACGAGGTTGATGTTCGCGACACCCTTCCATTCGCCGAAGCCGGCCACGGCACCCAGGTTCTTGTGCTTGTAGTCCTTCAGCGGCTTGTCCCAGCGGGAGGCCCACAGGTTCTTGGCGAGGCGCTTGGCCTGGCGAAGGGCGTGCTGGGCGTTCGGGACGCAGGTGCCGTCCGGCAGGCCGCTTCCGGTGAGGTCCGGCACGGCTGCGAGGTCGCCGGCAGCCCAGGCGTTCTCGACGATTCCTTCGTCCCCTGCGATGCGGAGGTCGGGAAGGGTGCGGATGCGCCCGCGCGGCTCGAGCGGGAAGTCGGTGGAGCGGACCATCGGGTTGGCCTGCACACCGGCAGTCCAGACGAGGGTGTCTGCTTCGAAGTCCTGCGCCGGCGTCTTGTCCGGGAGGTTGATGAGCTTGATGGAGCCCTCGGCGTTGTCCAGCGAGGTGTTCAGCAGGACCTCGATGCCGCGGCTGCGGAGGTGCTCCACAACCCATTCAGCCTGCTTGGCCGTGACCTCGGGCATGATGCGGCCCATGGCTTCGACCAGGACGAAGCGGACTTCCTCCTGGCTGATACGCGGGTTGTTCTTGACCGCGGCGCGGGCCAGGTCTTCCATCTCGGTGATGCATTCGATGCCGGCAAAGCCGCCGCCTACAACCACGAAGGTCAGTGCCTTGGCGCGTGCTGCGGGATCGGTGATGGTGGAAGCAGCTTCAATGCGCTCCAGCACCTTGTTGCGAAGGGCCACGGCCTCTTCGATGGTCTTCAGGCCGATGCCCTTGTCCGCCAGGCCCTTGATGGGGAACGTGCGGGTGATGGCGCCAGCGGCCATCACAACGTCGAAGTAAGGAATCTCGAAGTTCTCGCCGCCGTCCGCGGGGGCCACAACGGCCGTGCGGTTGGCGTGGTCGATCGAGGTGACACGGCCCTGGATCAGTTCCGTCTGCTTGAGGTGCTGGCGGTGGGAGACCACTGCGTGGCGGGCCTCGATGTTGCCGCCGGCGACCTCGGGGAGGAACGGCTGGTAGGTCATGTAGGGCAGGGGATCCACGAGGGTGACGATGCCACCGGCATTCGCGATCTTCTTCTGCAGTTTGAGTGCTACGTACAGGCCGACGTACCCGCCGCCGACGACGAGTACCCTGGGACGGTCCTGGAGCTCTGGGGTGGTTGCCATGATTTAAGGATACAGCACTTTGTGAAAATCTTCACTAACTACGTCCGGGCTACGTTTTACCGCCGGAATCGACGGTGTCGAGGACCCCTGTGTCGGGCTCTTCATGGGCAAGGCGGGGGTTGCGGGCCGCCCGCCTCAGCTGGAGGGCGGCCGCCGCGATGATCACAACAAACAGCACTGCGAAGCCGATGACGACGGCGGCGCCGAAGGCAGTGTCACGCTGTGACGGCGCCTCAGCGGCGGGCACTGTTGCCTCGGGCAGGGTGGGCACGGCGCTGGGAATGTCGGTGGTGGGGACCGGGGCAGGCGTTGACAGGTTTCCGCGGCGATGGACCCGGATCCAGTCCGAGATCGAACCCAGCGGGTTGCTGCCGGCTTCCGGAACGGAGTCCTTCAGGGCGGCTTCGGCATTGAGGACGCCGAAGCCGTAGAGCGGGTCCTTGCCCGGCGCACCGGCATCCTTGGCGGTGGTGACGATGCGGTTGATGACCTGCTTGGCGCTCATTTCCGGCCACTTGGACCGGATCAGTGCCGCGACACCGGCCACAATGGGCGTGGCCCCGGACGTGCCGGCCCATTCGGCGTAGCCGCCGCCGGGCAGCCCGCCGAGCAGGTTTTCTGCCGGGGCTGCGACGCCGATGCTGATTCCCTGCGAGGACGAATCGACGCTCGCAACACCTTTCCGGTCCAGCCCGGCGACGGTCAGCACGCCCGGAATCGTCGCGGGAGCACCCACCTGGATGTTGCCACCCACCCGGTTGCCGGCGGCGGCCACGATGACCACGTCCTTCTGCTCGGCGTACAGGAACGCCGCATCCCAGCTCTGTGGCCACTGCGGCGTGGTGCTGCCCAGCGATATGTTGATGACCTTGGCACCGTTGTCCACGGCCCAGCGGACCGCTTCCGGGATCTGGTCCTGGTCGCTCTTCCCGGCAGGGTTCGCCGATCCCAGCCATGTCGAGACGGACAGGATCTGCGCCTCGGGGGCCACCCCCACCATGCCGTCGGGTCCTGCGCCTGACGGGGCCGGGCTGGGGCTTGCCGTGGAGCTTGCCGGCTGGTGACCGCGGCCGGCCAGCATGGTGGCCACAAGCGTGCCATGTTCCGGCTTCCCGCCGATGCTCTTTTGCCCGTCCGGATTTCCGGCTCCGGACGCATCGAATCCGCCGGTGACGGCCCCCTTGAGGTCCGGATGCTGCCCGTCCACGCCGCTGTCGATCACGGCGACCTTGACGCCGGCGCCCTTGGAGACCTCCCAGGCTTTCGTGATGCCGGATTCGGCCAACCAATACTGCTTGTCACGGTCCGCGTCAGCTTGTGCCGCGGGAGCGACCGCGAGGCCTGTGACGAGGCTTGCTCCGGCCAGGGTCATCGCCAGGAGAGCGGAGGCGGTCCGGCGAAGCCGGGCTGTTGCTCTGGTCATTTGGGGTCCCATGGTTGGTGGCATGAACTCGGGCCGCTCGCTGCGTCTGGCTGACACTGCCGGGCTGGTGCCGCTCAGCTGATGCTCAGGGCAATACCGTCAAGAATATCGTGTTCGCTGGCGGTGGCCGTGACGATCCGGCCGCCGCTGAGCCCGCCAAGCCGTTCCAGGATGCGCCGCCACACCAGGCCGCCGGCGCCGATCACGTCCACCCGGCCCGGATGCATGTATGGCAATGCGGCGCGTTCTGCCCTGGGCATTTCCAACAGGTCGGTGGCGGCCAGGCGGATGTCGTCGATGGACAGCTCCGTGCCGTGGATGGAATCCGGGGAGTACTCCGGGAGGCGCATTGCGTGGGCCGTGATGGTGGTGATCGATCCGGCCACCCCGACGACGGCGGTGGCACGCTCGAGCGGAACGTCCAGGCCCGCACTGGTGATGGCGGCGTCGACGTCGGCTTCCGCGGCGGCGATCTGTTCGGCCGTCGGCGGATCCTGCCGGAGGTGGCGTTCGGTCAGCCTGACGCAGCCGACGTCGACCGACCTGGCGGCGGTGACGCCGTCAGCGGTGCCGAGCACAAATTCGGTGCTTCCGCCGCCCAGGTCAACCACCAGCACCTGGTCCCCGTCAAGGATGGGCAGGACGCTGCTGGCGCCGGCGAAGGACAACGCTGCTTCCTCGTCGCCGGTGATGACTTCGGGTTCGACGCCGAGGAGGTCGCGGATTCCGTCCACGAAGACCTGGCGGTTGCGGGCATCCCGGCTGGCGGAGGTGGCCACGAACCGCACCTTGGCGGCGCCGTGCTCGCGAATCAGGCGGGCATAGTCCGCTGTGGCAGCGAATGTACGTTCCAACGCGGCGGGGGCGAGTTCACCGGTGGCGTCCACGCCCTCACCCAGCCGGACCACGCGCATTTCACGGACGACGTCGGTGAGCTTCGCGGACCCGTTGCTGCGGTCAATGTCGGCTATCAGCAGGCGGATGGAGTTCGTACCGCAGTCGATGGCGGCGACGCGGCTCATGATGCCGCCTCAGCAGTGCCTGCGGACTTTCGGACCGGCGCGGGGCGGCCAACGATGCCGGGCAGCCCCTGGGGTCCGTGCCTGCTCAGGTCCCTGGACGGGGCCTCCCCCGCGGTGTCCCAGGCGCCGTCGCAATAGCAACGGTCCGCCGTCCACCATTCGCTGATGTCCGCGATCGCCTCGTCACCGAGCGGGTTAACTCCCGGGCCGGCCGCCAGCGCGTGACCCACCAGGACGTGCAGGCATTTGACGCGGGCGGGCATGCCTCCGGCGGAGATGCCGTCAATCTCAGGGACGGCGCCCACTCCCGAGCGCTCCCCGATGGCGGCGCGGGCCGCCAGGTAGGCGTCGTGCGCGGACCGGTAGGCTGCGGCGAGGGGTTCATCGGCGGCAAGCCGCTCATTCATGTCGTTCATGAGCCCGGCTGCTTCCAGCCGGGAGACGGCCGAGGTGATCACCGGGTGCGTCAGGTAGAACGTGGTGGGGAACGGTGTGCCGTTGGCAAGGCGCGGGGCGGTGGCTGCGACGAGCGGGTTGCCGCAGACGCAGCGCGCCGGGATCTCCACAACGTCGCGGACGGGCCGTCCCAGCTGGCGGCTGAGTACTTCGAGATCGTGTGCTGATGGCTGGCGGGACTCCTCCGGCGCAGTTGCCGTGTTTTCTTCCACTGGCGCGGCCATCCTTCCTATCGGTTCAGTCTGTGGCCGCACGCCTGATGGACTCCCACAGGGAATCCACCCACGGCAGATCGGCGGGGTCTTGTGCTGCAGCACCGGACTGGCTGCTGCTGCTACCGGCCGGCAGGTCGCTGCCGAATACCCAGTAGCCGGTCTCACCCGGCATAACCATGTTAATGCGGTCGCGGGCCTGCTGTTTCACGTAGTTGGGGTCCTGCCACCGTGACACCTGTTGCCGGAGACTGTCCTGCTGCGCCTGGCTGGCCGCGATGTCGGCGTTGAGGGCGTCGATTTCCGCCTTTTTGTCGAAGAAGATCTTCACCGTCGGGGCCAGCATGATGGTGATCGCAATCATCACCACCGCCAGGGCGAGCATCCGGCCGGAGAAGGCCTTGGCGGGAACCGGGTGGCCGTCGTCGTGGGCGTCATCCCTGGCGGGGCCGCCTTGCGGCGTCCCGTTCCTGGTGGAAGCGGCGGCGCCGCTCCCCCGCGTCTTCGCAGCCGGCGTCGTGGTGGCCGGCTTGGACGCTCCAGGGCCTTTGGATGGGGCCGTCTTGTCCTTGGCGCCGCCGAAATCGGCCCGGATGACGTCGGCCGCTTCCTTGGCTGGCTCCGGTGTGGCTTGCGGCCTGTTGGCGGCCCTGGGAACTTTGGGACGGCGGGTAGCCATGACACTCCTGAAACGTGCGGCCTGCCTGGGCAGCAACTGTCTGCGCTGAATAAACCGCGGCTGGACAAGAGCCGTGCAGGCTAAACAGCTGGGCGAAAACAAAAACCGGCGGCTATGGTCTTTCAACCATAGCCACCGGTCAGTTGTTTGCGCGGCTACTAGCCCTTGAAACGCGGGAACGCGCTGCGGCCGGCGTAGCGTGCGGCGTCGTCGAGTTCTTCTTCGATGCGCAGCAGCTGGTTGTACTTGGCAACACGCTCGGAACGGGCCGGGGCGCCGGTCTTGATCTGGCCGGCGTTGGTGGCCACCGAGATGTCGGCGATGGTGGTGTCCTCGGTCTCGCCGGAGCGGTGCGAGGTGATGGTGGTGTAACCGGCACGCTGGGCCAGGCTGACGGCGTCCAGGGTTTCGGTCAGCGAACCGATCTGGTTGACCTTCACCAGCAGCGAGTTGGCGGTCTTGGTGTCGATGCCGCGCTGCAGGATGGACGGGTTGGTGACGAAGAGGTCATCGCCAACGAGCTGGACCTTGTCGCCGATGGTGTCGGTGAGGGTCTTCCAGCCTTCCCAGTCGTTTTCATCCAGCGGGTCCTCGATGGAAACCAGCGGGTAGTCGGCGACGAGTTCGGCGTAGTAGGCGCTCATCTCAGTGGCGGAAAGCGCTTTGCCTTCGAACTGGTAGGCGCCGTCCGTGAAGAACTCGGAGGAGGCAACGTCCAGTGCCAGGGCGATGTCCTTGCCCGGGGTGTAGCCGGCGTTCTTGATGGCTTCCTGGATCAGGTCCAGCGCTGCACGGTTGGACGGCAGGTTCGGCGCGAAGCCGCCTTCGTCGCCGAGGCCGGTGGAGAGGCCCTTTTCCTGCAGGACAGCCTTGAGCGCGTGGTAAACCTCAACGCCCCAGCGGAGGCCCTCGGAGAAGGTCTCGGCACCCAGAGGGACAACCATGAATTCCTGGATGTCGACGTCGGAGTCAGCGTGCGAGCCACCGTTGAGGATGTTCATCAGCGGAACGGGCAGCACGTGGGCGTTCGGGCCGCCCAGGTACTTGTAGAGCGGCAGGTCAGCGGAAGCGGCGGCTGCGTTGGCCACGGCGAGGGAAACGCCGAGGATGGCGTTGGCGCCCAGCTTGGCCTTGTTCGGGGTGCCGTCCAGGTCGATCATGGCCTGGTCGATGCTGCGCTGGTCAGTGGCGTCGAAGCCGGTCAGGGCCGGAGCGATCTGGTCGATGACAGCGTCAACGGCCTTCTGCACACCCTTGCCGAGGTAACGGCCCTTGTCTCCGTCACGGAGCTCAACGGCTTCATGCTCGCCGGTGGAGGCACCGGAGGGAACTGCCGCGCGGCCGATCTGGCCATCGGAAAGCAGGACTTCAACTTCTACGGTCGGGTTGCCACGGGAATCGAGGATCTCGCGGGCGTGGATGGCATCGATAAGCGCCATGAATATGCTCCTTATGGGCGATAACTGGGAGTCTGATAGCGGAAAACTAGCGGAAAAATCGACGTCCTCGTCAGGGACAAGCGTAGTCGAGAGTGGTGGAGGTTACGGAAACCTATCCATCCCCCGGACGTCATGATGGCGCGGCAGTGCCCTCGTAGGCGGCCTGGTACCGCCGGACAGCGCCCCGGAGGGCACGTTCGGCGTCGAATCCTTTACTGTGTGCAGAGCCGACGACGGCGAGCAGCAGCTCGCCGAGCTCTTCCTCGGTTTCGAATTCCTGCGGTGATCGAGCCTGCCGGGAGACGGCGGGTTCCCCGCCAACCGACCCGGCGCGGGCTGCCCGGTCCAGGGCCTTCTGGGCCTTGGCCAGGGCGGGAAGCGCGTGCGGGATCCCTTCAAAGGGATCCTTGCGCTCCGGCCGTTCGGCCCTTTTGACGGCATCCCACTTCTGCACGATCTCTTCGACCGTGGCCGGGAAGCTTTCCTGCAGGGAGCCGTCCGGCCGGAAGACGTGCGGATTGCGCCGGACCATCTTGGCACTCAGGCCGCGCGCGACGTCGTCGAACGCGAAGCTTCCCCGTTCCTCGGCGAGCCGGGCGTGCAGTACCACCTGGAGCAGGACGTCGCCCAGCTCGCCCTGGAGTTCGGCGTCGTCCGCACCTGTCTCGATGGTCTCGGCAACCTCGAAGGCCTCCTCCAGGAGGTACTCCACAAGGGACTCATGGGTGAGCGCGCCCATCCAGGGGCAGTGCTCCCGGAGGGCGGCGATCACGCCGATGAGCTCCGGCACGGGTGCCGGCTGGTCAGCCAAGGTTGGCGTAGGCGTCGTTGATGTATTCCACCAGCGCTTCCTTTTCCTCCAGGGGCAGGAAGGATGCCTCGGCGGCGTTGAGGGTGAGTTCGAGGAGGTCGTCGAGGTCGTAGTCGAAGGTTTCAACCAGGAGTTCAAACTCGTCGGTCAGGGTGACGCCGCTCATGAGCCGGTTGTCGGTGTTGATGGTCACGTTGAAGCCCAGCTGGTAGAGCATGTCCAGCGGGTGGCTTTCGATGCCCTCGCCGAATCCGGCGATCGCTCCGGTCTGGAGGTTGGAGGAGGGGCAGATCTCCAGGGCGATGCCGCGGTCCCGGATCCAGCTGGAAAGGTCGCCCAGGGTGACCAGTCCGATGCTGTCCTCATCATTCTCTGCATCTTCGTCGTCGAACTCCACCATGATGTCCTCGGCGATCCGGACGCCGTGGCCCAGGCGCAGCGCCCGGCCGTCGACCAGCGCGGACTGGATGCTTTCAAGCCCGGCGGCCTCGCCGGCGTGCACGGTCGCGGGGAAGTTATGCTCGGCGAGGTAGGTGAAGGCGTCCTTGAACCGGGACGGGAGGAAGCCGTCCTCAGCGCCTGCGATATCGAAACCCACCGCGCCCTTGTTGCGGTGGCGCACGGCGAGTTCGGCAATCTCCTGGCCGCGGTCTGCATGCCGCATGGCTGTGATCAGCTGGCCGACCTGGATTTCGCGTCCGGTCTCGGCGACGGCGTCAACGCCGGCTTCAAGGCCTTCCTGCACGGCCTCGACGGCTTCGTCCAGGGACAGGCCGTTCTGGAGGTGCTGTTCGGGCGCCCAGCGGACTTCGCCGTACACCACGCCGTCGTCGGCGAGGTCTTCGACGAATTCCTTGGCGACGCGGAACAGCCCTTCCTTGGTCTGCATCACGGCAACGGTGTGGTCGAAGGTCTCGAGGTAGCGGACCAGCGAACCGGAGTCGGCTGACTCGCGGAACCATTCGCCCAGCGCCACGGGATCATCGGAGGGAAGCGTGTGGCCGACGGCCTTAGCCAGTTCGATGATGGTGGCCGGACGGAGGCCACCGTCCAGGTGGTCGTGGAGGGAGACTTTGGGAAGGCTCTTCAGGTCGAAATCGATGGCAGGGGCAGCGTCAACAATGGGCTCAGTCACGGTTCCAACCTTAGGGTCGGCGGACGCGCAAAGCCAGCCGCTATTTTGCGGCCGGATCGCCCTCGCCGGCAGCCGAGGTGAGAAGGGGTGCCGTCCCCGGGCGTGGAGGGAGCGCGCCGTCATGACCGCCGTCAAGCCATTCATCCACGACTTCGGCGTCCTTGCGGGCAAGGTGCTTGTGCCACCAGCGCAGGCCGTGGTCGATCACGATGCCCAGGACGATCGCAAACACCACGGCAATGCCTGCGCTCAGGAGCGGGTTGTGATGGAGCCACGGGAAGGAACTGGCGAGGAGTCCGATGCCGATCGAGTAGCCCACCCAGGTGATGCAGGCAAACGCATCGAGCAGGAAGAAGCGGCGGTGCGCAAAGCCGGTGCTTCCGGCCACGTAGTTCACGGCCACCCGGCCCCACGGGATGTAGCGGGCGGTGAAGATGAGGACGGCGCCCCGCTTTTCCAGTTCGTACCTCGCCCAGCCGAAGGCCTTCTGCACCTTGGGCCGGCGCATCCATTTCCAGCGTTCAAGGCCGATCCGGCGCCCCAGCATAAAGGCCATGTTGTCCCCTGCAATGGCACCGACCAGCGCAG
The DNA here is from genome assembly GCF_031457335.1 of Arthrobacter sp. BE255. Lineage (NCBI taxonomy): Bacteria > Bacillati > Actinomycetota > Actinomycetes > Micrococcales > Micrococcaceae > Arthrobacter > Arthrobacter sp. BE255. The sequence goes on from NZ_JAVDWK010000013.1 coordinate 140,116, forward strand.
TGATCCCGAGGATCCAGAGGTTCGGCTCGCCGCTATGGCGGGAGAAAGCTGCCAACGCGACAATGAGGGTCTCGCTGGGGACCACCATGGCGAAGCCGTCCACGAAGAAAAACACCAGAAGGACGGGGTAAATCCACCACTGGCCCGCTGCATGGAGCACGGCCTCATTAATAAACTCCACGCGGGTCTTGCTCCTAGACGAAAAATAACGCAGCCAAAAGTGACGGAAATCGCTCTTCAGTGTCCCACGGCCAAGGCGTCGTTCGCTACGCCCCGGCCGTGGAAGTACGCTTCCAAATCTAGCGGTGGGAGCGGCGTTCCGTCGTCGTCCTGCGGGCTGATATCCGCAGGGATGACGCGTCAGTCCCGGGGCGGAGTCCCGCCGTCGGCCGAGGCTTCCGGATCCTTCATCCGTTCAACTACCGGCACCCTTCCCCGGATGCGGTTGATGACCAGGTCAACAACGATGCCAAGCGCCACGGCACAGATGATGGCGATGACCGCGCCCAGGAAGTGGTTGTTCTCGAACCACTGCCCGAAAAACAGGCCGATCCCTACCGAATAGCTGGCCCACAGGGTGGCGGAAAGCACGGTGAGGCCAATGAACCGCAGCCGCGGATAATGCGTCACGCCGGCCGTAAGGTTCACGGCCACCCGGCCGATGGGGATGAACCTTGCCACCAGGATGAGCGACGCCGGCCGTTTTCGCAGTTCCCCTCCGGCCCACCGGAAGGCGCTCTGCATTCGGGGGCCCCGCATCCAGGACCAGCGGCGCGTTCCGACCCTCCGCCCGATGGCGTAGGCGATGTTGTCGCCGGAGAAGGCCCCGAGGGCTGCTACCAGCATCAGCATCCAGGGGTTGGGAACGTCCGCGGTGGCAGCCACCGCGGCGAGTCCCACCACCACGGATTCACTGGGTATGGGCGGAAAGAAGCCGTCAATGAGGCAGCAGGCCAGGACCAGGAACAGCACCCAGGGCTGCCCGGCGGCAGCGAGGATGAAATCGTTGATGGCCTGCATTGTCTTTATGCTATTCGGTCAATGATGAGCTGCTGGGCGGGACGCGATCCTTCCGGAGCGATGAGCACCGCGTGCTCCAGGGCTTCCTTGGCACGGGCGAACTTTTCCGGAGTGTCCGTGAGGAGCGTCATCAGGGGTTCACCGGCGCGGACCACGGCGCCCGGTTTGGCGTGCATCCGCACGCCCGCTCCGGCCTGGACGCGGTCTTCCTTCCGGGCCCGGCCGGCGCCGAGGCGCCAGGCCGCAACGCCCACCGACAGTGCGTCGAGCTCAACGAGCACGCCGTCCGCCGGTGCATAGATGACCTCGGATTCCTTGGCCACCGGCAGTGTGGCCCGCGGATCCCCGCCCTGCGCCTGGATCATGCGGTTCCAGACGTCCATTGCCCGGCCATCCTTCAGCGCAGCCCGGGGATCGGCGTTGTGGATGCCGGCGCACGCCAGCATTTCCTCTGCCAGCCGGACGGTGAGTTCGACGACGTCTTCCGGACCGCCGCCGGCCAGGACCTCCACGGATTCCTCCACCTCGATGGCGTTGCCCGCGGTGAGGCCCAGGGGCGTGTTCATGTTGGTCAGCAGGGCAACGGTGTTGACGCCGGCGTCCTTCCCGAGGGCCACCATGGTCTCCGCCAGTTCCCGGGCCCTTGCCTCGTCCTTCATAAACGCCCCGCTGCCCACCTTGACGTCCAGGACCAGCGAGCCCGTGCCTTCGGCGATCTTCTTGCTCATGATCGAGGAGGCGATCAGGGGAATCGCTTCGACGGTGCCGGTGACGTCCCGCAAGGCATAGAGCTTCTTGTCCGCCGGCGCCAGCCCTGCACCGGCCGCGCATATCACGGCGCCTACGTCCTGCAGTTGGGCCATCATCTCGTCGTTGCTCAGGTCCGCGCGCCAGCCGGGGATCGACTCGAGTTTGTCCAGCGTTCCGCCGGTGTGGCCCAGCCCGCGGCCGGACAGCTGCGGCACGGCAACGCCAAAGACGGCAACGAGCGGTGCCAGCGGCAGGGTGATCTTGTCCCCCACTCCCCCGGTGGAGTGCTTGTCGGACGTGGCCTTCACGCCGCCGTCGGGACGCCGTAGGCCGGAGAAGTCCATCCGCTCCCCCGAGGCGATCATGGCCGCCGTCCAGCGGGAGATCTCCGCCCGGTCCATGCCGTTGAGCAGGATGGCCATGTTCAGCGCTGCCATCTGCTCGTCGGCGATCGCACCGCGGGTGTAGGCGTCAATGGTCCAGTCGATCTGTTCGGGGCTCAGTACGCCTTTGTCCCGCTTGATGCGGATGATGTCGACGGCGTCGAACACGTCAGCTCCTTGTGTCACCTTCAGTCCTCCAGGTTGTGGGGGCCAAATGCATCGGGCAGCACCTGGTCCATTGTCTTGATGCCTTGGGTGGTCATCAGCTCCATGCCGGGAGCGCGGAATTCGTAGAGCAACTGGCGGCAGCGGCCGCACGGCATCAGGACCTGGCCGGCCGCGTCCACGCAGTAGAAGGCGCGCAGAAGGCCGCCGCCGGTCATGTGCAGGTTGCCCACCAGCGCGCATTCGGCGCAAAGCGACAGGCCGTAGCTGGCGTTTTCCACGTTGCAGCCGCTGACGATCCGCCCGTCGTCGGTGAGGGCCGCGGCCCCCACCCGGAACTTCGAGTACGGCGCATAGGCATTGTTCATAGCGCCCACTGCGGCCGCCTCGAGCTCCTGCCAGTCAACAGTCACGGCCGTCAACCCTTGACATACGGGATGCCGCTTGCGGCCGGCGGCCTGGACCGGCCCACCAGCCCGGCGACGGCGAGGACGGTCACCAAGTAGGGCAGCATGGCCATGAACTGGCTGGGCACGGGCGTTCCGATGATGGTCACGATGCTCTGCAGGTTGTCCGCGAACCCAAAGAGCAGGGCCGCAAAGAAAGCGCCAATGGGGTTCCACCGGCCGAAGATCAGCGCGGCAAGGGCAATGAACCCGCGGCCTCCGGAGATTTCCTTGGTGAAGCTGTCGATCGCCACCAGGGTAAAGAACGATCCGCCGATGCCTGCGATGGCGCCGCCGATAGTGACGTTCCAGAAGCGGGTGGCGTTGACGTTGATGCCCAGGGTGTCAGCGGCCTGCGGGTGTTCGCCCACGGCACGGACGCGGAGCCCCCATTTGGTTTTGAACAGGCCCAGCCAGACCACGATGACGGCGACGTACATCAGGTAGCCCACCAGGGTCTGCTTGAACAGGATGGGCCCGATGATCGGAATCCCCGACAGCACAGGAATTTCGATGTTATCCAGGCCCACCGGCGAATTGAACTGGGCCTTGTTGGCCTGCATGACGGTACTGAACAGGAAACCGGTGAGGCCGGACACCAGAACGTTAAGGACAACTCCCACGATGATCTGGTTGACCAAGTACTTGATGCTGAAGACGGCCAGGACCATGGAGACGACGGCGCCTGCCACCGCCGCGGCCAGCAGGCCCAGGAACGGGTTCCTGGTCATGGTCGCCACCATGGCGGCGGTGAAGGCACCGCCCAGGAGCTGACCTTCGATGGCGATGTTCACGACGCCGACGCGCTCACACAGGACGCCTGACAAGGAACCGAAGACCAGCGGAACGGCCAGCGTGACGGATCCTGCGATGAGGCCCGCGAGCGAAATGCTGGGCGTTCGCGCTCCGCCTACAACCCAGATCAGAAAGGCTGTCACGAACAGCACGGTGAAGGTGATGGGCAGCCACGCCGGTGCGGCCTGGTCCTTCGTTTTGAGGAAGACTGCATACGCTGCGAGCCCCAGCAGGAACACGGAAAGCACGATGCCGCCAAGAAACGCGGGCACTTCCAGGGCCGGGAGCTGGAAGAAATCACCGCCGGTGGAAATGCCAAACTCGGCGGTCTGGTTGGGTCCCATCAGGCCGAAAAAGACAAAGGCCACGAGCGCCAGCAGCGCCAGCGTGACTGGGGTTTTCCACGTCACCGGCTTGGCCGAGACTGCCAACGACTGGTCTGTGCCTTGCGCGGTTCCAGGCCCCCGCTTTCCTGGCAGGGGCGATGTTGCTGTTGCGCTCATGCTGCGCCTCCTGTGGTTGCTGCCTTCTGGGACCTTCCGGCTTTCGCCGGCTTCCTGCGCCGCGGATTCAGCCCGAAGACTGCCCGCACCAGCGGCGGAGCCGCGATGAAGAGGACGATCAGGGACTGCACCACCAGGACGATGTCGATGGGGGTGCCGGTCTGGATCTGCATCTGGACGGCTCCGGCGCGGAAGGCACCGAACAGCAGGCCGGCGGCGAAAGTGCCCCACGGCGTCGAACGTCCCAGCAATGCAACGGTGATGGCGTCAAAGCCGTACGTGGCTGCGACGCCGTCGGTGAGGACCTTTTCCGTGCCGGCCACCTGGGCCACCCCTGACATGCCGGCGAGGGCTCCGGCGATGGCCATCACCAGGATGGTGGAGCGGGACACGTTGATGCCCGCCGTCTGGGCCGCCTTGGGATTGGCACCTACGGCCCGGAATTCAAAGCCGACCGTGGACCGGTTAAGGAGCCACCACACCAGGACGGTTGCGGCGATGGCGAGAATGAAGCCCAGGTGCAGCCGGTACTGCGAGCCAAGGATCTGGGGGTAGACGGCCGTGGGATCCAGGATGGGCGATATCGGGTTGGATTCGCCCGGTCGCTGGAAGGCCGGCGTGTTCAGCAGATACCCCAGGAAGTACAGTGCCACGTAGTTGAACATGATGGTCACGATGACCTCGTGGGCGCCTGTCCGCGCCTTGAGGAGCCCCACCAGCCCGCCCCAGAGTGCACCGCCGACGATGCCGGCTACGAGGACCAGCAGCAGGTGCAGTCCGACGGGCAGGTGCAGTGCGAAGCCCACCCAGGCGGCGAGGATGCCCGCCATGATGATCTGGCCCTGGGCGCCGATGTTGAAGAGGCCGGCGCGGAATGCCAGGGCCACGCCAAGACCAGCCGTGATCAGGGGGGTCGCGATCGTCAGGGTTTCCATCAGCGGGGCGAACTGGACCCCGACGTTTGAAGCCAGCGGGTTGAAGATCGCCCCCTGGAACAGGGCGACGTAGGAACCGGTAGCGGCGGTCCAGACAGCGGAGAGGAAATCAGTGGGCCGGGCGAACAAATAGGTGGAGGTGGCGCCGACCCGCTCATCCGTGCTGGCAATCAGCAGGCCTCCGATGATGAGGGCAAGCAGCACGGCCAGTACGGAAACCATGCCGCTGCCGGTGAAGATCCTCCGGGCCAGCGTTTCGGAACCACCGGGCAGCTTGCCGCTCTGCGCGGTGGCCGGAACCGCAGACGGCTCCATGGCTCCGCCGGCTGTATCCAAGGCGACCACTGCGGCCGTCTCCTCGGCAGCGGGACTGGCCTCAACGGGTTTGGCATGCTGGTCAGCCGCGTGTTTGCGGGGATCCTTCTCAGACATGGTCGCCTCCTTCGGCGCTGGCAGTGGGCGTCCGTGGGGTCTCGGTGGTGCCAATTCCCGGATGCCCGCTGTCTGCGGGCAGCTTGTCGGCGTGCGACGTGTCCGTTGGTGCAGCGTCCTCCGGCGATATCCCGGCCATCATGAGGCCCAGGACGTCCCGGCCGGTACCCGCCGGAACGATGCCCACCAGCTTGCCTTTATAAACGACAGCAATCCGGTCGGCGAGTTCCATCACCTCGTCCAGTTCCGTGGACACGATCAGGACAGGCGTTCCGTGGTCGCGTTCAGCAACGATCCGCTTGTGCAGGAATTCGATGGACCCAACGTCAACACCGCGTGTGGGTTGAGAGGCGATGAACAGCCGTAACGGCCGGGACAGTTCCCTGGCCATGACCACCTTCTGCTGGTTGCCTCCGGACAGCGTTCCCGCAGCCAGGGACCCTGACGGGGTGCGGACGTCGAACTCGCCAATCCGCGTTTTGGCGTTCTCGAGGACTTTCGCCGGGCTCATACTGATCCCCTTGGCGAACGGGGGCTGGTCGTAGCGGTCCAGGATGAGGTTCTCAGCGATGGAGAACGTGCCAATCAAGCCGTCCACTGAGCGGTCTTCCGGAACAAACCCGACACCGGAGTTGAGGACGTCCTTGACGCTTCGGCCCAGGAGCTCTTCGCCGTCGAGCGTAATCGAGCCGTGCACGCGTTCCTGCAGGCCAAGGATGGCCTCGGTCAGTTCCGTCTGCCCGTTTCCCTGGACTCCCGCAAGCGCCAGAATCTCGCCCCGCGCAATGTCGAAGCTGATGCCGTCCACGACGTGTTGGCCGCTCGGGGCAATGACGGTGAGGTCCTTGACCTGGAACGTCCTCTCCTGCGGCTTGGCAGGAGCCTTGTCCAGGGTGAGGCTCACGGCGCGGCCAACCATCAGCGAGGCGAGTTCGTTCGTGGACGCCTCCGGGCTGGCAGTTCCCACCACCCTGCCGCGCCGGATCACCGTGATGGTGTCCGACACCGCTTTGACCTCACGGAGTTTGTGAGAGATGAAGACGATGGACGTTCCCCCGCTTTTCAGCTGGCGCATGATGTCCAGCAGCTCATCGGTGTCCTGGGGCGTCAGCACCGCCGTCGGCTCATCCAGGATGAGGACCCGGGCATCGCGGACCAGTGCCTTGATGATTTCCACCCGCTGCTGTACGCCCACGGGGAGGTCCTCCACCAGGGCGTCGGGGTCGACATCGAACCCGTAACGGTCCGAAATCTCCTTGATCTTGTGCCGGGTGTCATCCAGGTTCAGGAAGCCGCCGGTTTTTGTGGACTCGGCTCCAAGGGCCACATTCTCGGCGACCGTGAAAACGGGAACGAGCATAAAGTGCTGGTGCACCATGCCGATCCCGGCGGCCATGGCGTCGCCGGGGCCCCGGAAGGAGACCGGTTTATCGTCAATGAGGATTTCACCCTCGGTGGGCTCATATAGCCCGTACAGCACATTCATCAGGGTGGACTTGCCGGCACCGTTCTCGCCCAGCAGACAGTGGATCTGTCCGGGTTCAACCACCACGTCGATGTGATCGTTGGCGAGCAGGGAGCCGAAGCGTTTGGTGATCCCTCTGAGTTCAAGTTTCAAAACTCTGACCAATCTCGAAGCGTCCGGTGAATCCCACCGGACGGGATATGTGGCTGCAGCACCAGCCTAGTGCGTGCAGTCCTGCGCGGGCGGTCTCGCCGATAGGCGAACTCCAACAAAAAACGCCACCGCCCGGCCAGTCGATGACCATCCGGGGGGTGGCGCTTTTGTGAGGATGACTAAGCCTTGGGGCTCGCCGCAGACTCGACCTTCAGCTTGCCGTCGATGATGTCCTTTTTGAGCTGCTCCAGCTCGGACTTCAGCCCGGCCGGGACCTGGGAGTCGAAGCTGTGGAACGGTGCCAACTGGACGCCGTCGTTCGCCAGCGTGCCGACGTAGGGCGTGTTGGTGAACTTGCCGTCTTTGTCATCCTTAACCACGGTTTCAACAGCTTCGCCCATCAGCTTCATCACCGAGGAAAGCATGATGTCCTTGTACTCCGGAGCAGTCAGGAAGCCGTCGGAGTCAACCCAGATGAGCTTGACGTCCTTGCCCGCAGCCTTCGCCTCCATGAGTGCTGCGCCGGCGCCTTTGCCTACCGGGCCGGCGACGGGAAGCACGATGTCCGCTCCCTGGTCGAGGAAGTTCTGCGTCAGCTGCTTGCCTTTGTCCTGCTTTTCGAAATCGTTGGTGAAGCTGCCGTCCTGGGTGGCTTTGTCCCAGCCAAGGACCTTGACGTCCGTGCCTTTCTTTTCGTTGTAGTACTTGACGCCGTCGGCAAAGCCGTCCATGAAGATGGTCACGGTGGGGATTTTCCTGCCGCCGAACGTGGCAACGCTTCCAGTCTTGGTGGTGCCTGCCGCCAGGTAACCGGACAGGAAAGCGGCCTGGGCGGTGTCGTAGATGATCGGCTTGACGTTGCTGATGGGCGGGTCGTAGCCGAAGTCGATGATGGCGAAGTGGCTGTTCGGGTTGGCCGCGGCCTGGGCCTTGGTGGCATCACCGAGCAGGAAGCCGACCGTCAGGGTGAGGTCGCAGTTGGCGGCAACCATGGCACGCAGGTTCGGCTCGAAGTCGTTATTCGTCTTGGACTCGACCTGGTTGACTTTGATTCCCAGATCGGCCTCTGCCTTCTTCAGGCCCTCGTACGATGACTGGTTAAACGACTGGTCGTCAAATCCGCCGGAGTCCGAAACGATGCAGCCGGTGTAGTCACTGGCCGTCGCGCTCGGGCTGCCGGCTTCGGGAGGCGCGCCGCAACCGGCCAGCAGGAGTGCGGTAGCACCCATGGTGGCCACGCTTGCAACTGAACCGCGTTTGAGGTGTTCACGCAGTGATGTCTTCAAGATTCCTCCAGGATGAAGAGAGATGCGCTACGACGTGAATTCAATGAGTGTCTGTTTCAACCCTGAAATTCTGTTTTCACTGACGGTCCGCAGCACTGCGCCGAAGCGCTCTGATATAAGCAACTTTAGTGTCCTGCGCCACATCGGATAGCACATTCCGGCCCGATTCTGGAGATTGTTGAGATTTTGTTACCAAGCAGTAGGGAACGGCGTTCCAGCGGCCTCCGCAGCCCGCGGGTTAAGCGCGAACGAACACTTGGGGCCCCGCGAAAAGGGCCTCAAGTGTTCGTTCGCGCTGTCTATCTTGTGGGGACGTGCCTAGAGGCGGACCAGCATCTTGCCGGTGTTGGCGCCGTCGAGCAGGTCCATGAACGCCTGCGGGGCGTTCTCCAGGCCGTCCACCACCGTTTCGTCGTACTGGAGGGTTCCGTCAGCAATCCAGCCTGCAGCCTTTTCGGCGAATTCGCCCATGAGATGCCAGTAGCCGCCCACCAGGAACCCGCGCAGGGTGAGCTGCTTGCCAATGGCCAGCATGAGGTTCCGCGGGGCGGGCGTGGGCTCGGTGGAGTTGTACTGGGCGATGGCGCCGCACATGGCCACGCGGCCGCCCACGTTGAGGACAGCCAGCGCAGCTTCCAGGTGCTCGCCGCCCACGTTGTCGAAGTAGACATCAATGCCGCCGGGGCCTGCGGCCTTGGCAAGCTCGTCGCGAACGGGCCCGTCGTTGTAGTTGAAGGCTGCGTCGAAGCCCAGTTCCAGGAGCCGTGCGACCTTGTCGGGCGTGCCTGCGCTGCCGATGACCCGGGAGGCGCCCATCGCCTTGGCGATCTGGCCTACGAGCGAGCCCACGGCTCCGGCCGCACCGGAGACGAATACGGCGTCGCCGGGTTTGAATTCGGCCACTTTCAGCAGGCCGGCGTATGCGGTAAGGCCGGTCATTCCCAGCGCTCCGAGGAACGCCGACGCCGGCGCGAGGTCCGTACGGGCAACGGAGGTCGCCGATGCGTCCAGCACAGCGTATTCCCGCCACCCGAGTTGATGGACGACGGCGTCCCCCACCGTGCGTCCCTCGGCCCTGGACGCGATGACCTCACCCACGGCCCCGCCGTCGAGCGCTGCATCCAGCGCGAAGGGCGCTGAGTAGGACTTGACGTCGTTCATCCGGCCGCGCATGTAGGGGTCAACGGAGATGAAGAGGTTGCGGACCAGGATCTGGCCTTCCTGAAGCTCCGGCAGCGGTGATTCGGCCAGCCGGAAGTTTTCCGGGACGGGGCGTCCCGTGGGACGCGACGAGAGGCGGATTTCACGGGTGGACGTGGGCAGTGCCGTTATTGTGCTCATGCTGCGAACTCCAGGATCTTGATATCTACGGTCATGTTTCCGCGGGTGGCGTTGGAATAGGGGCAGATCTGGTGGGCCTTGGCAACCAGGGATTCGGCGGTGGCGAGGTCCAGTGCCGGGACGGCAATTTCGAGTTCAGCCGCGAGGCCGTAGCCCACGCCGTCAGCCAGGGCACCGAAGTGGATCTTGGCGGCCACCGCCGAGTCGGTGAGGTCGGCACGTTCCTTGCGCCCAACGAGGCGCAGCGCCGAGTGGAAGCACGCGGCGTAGCCGGCGGCGAAGAGTTGCTCGGGATTTGTGCCCTGCCCATTGCCGCCCAGTTCCACGGGGCTGGCCAGGCTGACATCCAGCTTCCCGTCATTGGTGCGTGCGTTGCCGTCGCGGCCTTCGCCGGAAGCCAGGGCCTCGGCCGTGTAGAGAGTCTTCATGTGTGGTCCGTCCTGTTGGATGTGGGTACCGGAAATTTGTGGGTGTTCAGTGCGAACGGTGGAGTGCTTCCGTCAGCCTGCCCAGGGTGGTGCGGAGCTGTTCAAGCTCCTCGGCTGACAGCCCGGCGGCGTCGGCAAGATGTTGGGGAATCCCGGTCGCCTTGCCGCTGAGTTCCCGCCCGGCCGGGGTCAGGTGGATGGCCACACGGCGTTCGTCTTCGCCGGACCGGCGCCGCTCCACGAACCCCAGCGCTTCAAGGCGCTTGAGCAGGGGCGAAAGGGTGCCGGAGTCGAGGCCGAGCTCCTCCCCCAGGTCCTTGACTCCCCTCGGCTCGGACTCCCAGAGGACCAGCATCACCAGGTACTGCGGGTACGTCAGGCCGAGGTCGTCCAGGATGGGCCGGTACACCGCTGTTGCCGCGCGGGAGGCGGAGTACAGGGCAAAGCACACCTGGCGGTCGAGGCGTGGGGCTTCAGTCATGACCTAAACGATAGTGCACAATTCAATTGCGCACAACTTACTTAGCCAAAGAGGTGCGCGAACGTACACTTGAGGCCCTCCGAGTGGGGCCTCAACTGTACGTTCGCGCTTCTTGGGGGGCTTAAGTGTACGTTCGCGCCAAGGGGGTTAGGCGGTGTTGAGGTCGCGGATGGTCCGGAGGGCTGCGGCTGTCAGGACCTGGATGCCGAAGCCGAGGGCCCGCTCGTCCAGGATGTAGTCGCCGCGGTGAAGGTCGTACTCTTCGCCGCCGGGGGTCTTGGTGCCCAGACGCATCATGGCACCGGGCAGTTCCGCCAGGAACCAGGCGAAGTCCTCCCCGCCCATGGACTGCGGGGTCAGTACAACGGCGCCTTCGCCGATTTCAGCGCGGGCGGCTGCTTCAATGAGGGCGGTTTCATGTTCGGAGTTGACCACCGGCGGCACGCCTCGGGTGTGCTCCAGGCGGACATCCACGCCGTAGGGTGCGGCGACCTGGTGGACTACCTCGTCCAGGAGCTCCCCCGCACTGTGCCACGCGTCGCGGTCGAGGCAGCGCATTGTTCCGGCCATGTATCCGCTGCCGGGAATGGCATTGGGTGCGGATCCGGCGGAGATCTGCCCCCAGACCACGGAGACTCCACTGCGGACGTCGACGCGGCGGGACAGGACGGCAGGCACGTTCACCGCTATCTGCGACAGCGCAAAAACGAGGTCTTCGGTCAGGTGCGGGCGGGAGGTGTGCCCGCCCCGGCCGGACAGCTCGATCCGGATGGTGTCCGACGCCGAGGTGATGGCGCCGATGCGCGTTCCGATCTTTCCGACGTCGATCCGCGGGTCACAGTGCAGCGCAAGGATCCGGGGGACGCCTTCGAGGACCCCCTGCTCGATGCACGAATGCGCACCGCCCGGCATGGTCTCCTCCGCCGGCTGGAAGATGATGCGGACGCGGCCGCGCAGCGGAGTTTCCTGATGCATGCGGTGCAGCACCAGGGCGATGCCCAGCATGGTGGTGGTGTGGACGTCGTGTCCGCAGGCATGGGTGACGCCGTGGTTCTTGGACGCGAACGGCAGCCCCGTCTCTTCGATGATGGGCAGGGCATCGATGTCTCCGCGCAGGGCAGTGGCGATGGGGCCTTCACCCACGTCCACCGTCAAACCCGTGCCGTCCAGCCGCTTGGGCTGGAGACCGGCGGCTTCGAGCCGTTCCACGAGCCGGTCAGTGGTGCGGAATTCCTTGAAGGACAGCTCCGGGTGCGCGTGAAGGTCACGGCGGAAGTCGATCAGTTCCGGAAGGAGCGGCTCCAGCCATGGCCCCACCAATGCGGTGGGCTGGGCTTCAGTAGTGTAATTGCGCACAGATTTACTCTAGCGAGCGTCCACGGAATAGCGGCATCACCGGCGGCGCGTTACGGATTACTCGTCCGGGCATCGCCCGGACATCGGCGCTACAGGACGTCGGTGTCGCCACTGGCCTTCAGCGCATCGACGGCACCCTTGACCCGCTGGGCGTGCTGCTTCGTGGTCACCAAAAGGGCATCCCCGGTATCCACAATGACAACGTCCTTGATACCAATCAGGGCAATAACCCGCTTTGTATCAGAGACCACGACGCCGCTGGCATTTTCGGTGAAGACCCGGGCGCCTTCACCGATAACCGTGACGTCGTCCACTTCGCGGGCACTGTTGAGCCGGCCCACGGAAGCGAAGTCGCCGACGTCGTCCCATCCGAAAGTGCCCGGAACAACAGCGACGTCGCCGGCCGCGGCGGCAGGTTCGGCCACTGCGTAGTCGATGGCGATCTTGGGCAGGGTGGGCCACACGCGTGCCGTGACGGCATCACGTTCGGGAGTGTCCCAGGCCTGGGCGATCTCCTGCAGACCCTTGAAGAGCTCCGGCTGGTTGGCTTCAAGGTGCTTGAGCATCAGGGCAACCGGGGCAACGAACATGCCGGCGTTCCATACATACTCGCCGCTGTCCACGTACTGCTGGGCAACTTCCTCGTCCGGCTTCTCGACGAACTCCACCACAGCCTGGGCACTGGGGGCGCCCTCAATGCGGAGTCCATGTCCGGCACGGATGTAGCCAAAACCCGTGGACGGGTGGGTGGGCTTGATGCCGATGGTCACGATCTTGCCGGCCGCTGCCGTGTAAATGGCCTCGCGGACTGCATCCTGGAAAAGGTGGTCCGGGCTGATGACCTGGTCGGCGGCGAAGGAGCCCATGATGGTGTCCGGATCCCGCTCATGCAGGATGGCGGCCGCCAGTCCGATGGCCGCGCCGGAATCCTTCGGCTCGCTTTCCAGGACAAGGTCGGAGTCCTGGAGCTCAGGCAACTGGCGGCACACGGCGGCGCGGTGCGCCGTGCCCGTGACCACGAGGACGTTCTTGCCCGCGAGTGGCTCCAGCCGGTCATACGTCGCACGAAGCAAAGTACTGCCCGACCCGGTGAGGTCGTGAAGGAACTTGGGAGCTGCTGCACGTGACAGGGGCCAGAGGCGGGTCCCCACCCCACCTGCCGGAATCACCGCAATAAAGCGGCTAAGGGGCGAATCCGGGCTTGTCACTTTGTCTGTACTCATCACCGCTTACTTTAGCCGACCCGCCCCGAAGGTCCCTTCAAACGACGCCGGGCACGCCCCAATCCGCCGGTTCGTGTGTCGTTCGTCTCAAAACAACCGCAAATCCGCGGAAGGGCGAGTCACCAAGGAGTTCCTAAATTGAATAAGCTGTGAGCGAAGCCTAGATTTAGGCCTGAGCTACGAGTGCTCTCGCAGCAGGCGTTCCCCCCGCGTGGATCTCATGCCAGCGCCGCTGTGTTGCAGGGAGGTTTATTCAGTGCCGACAAAACCAGCTGGCACCTTGTACCGCGGCCGTGAAGGCATGTGGTCCTGGGTAGGACACCGCATTACCGGTGTTGTGATCTTTTTCTTCTTGTTGGTCCATGTGCTGGACACCTCATTGGTGCGTGTGTCCCCCGAGGCCTACACGGCTGTCATCGGTGCCTACAAGAATCCCCTGATGGCCCTGGGTGAAACGGGTCTTGTTGCCGCGATTGTTTTCCACGCCTTTAACGGCCTGCGGATCATCGCCGTCGACTTCTGGAAGAAGGGCGCGAAGTACCAGCGCCAGATGCTGTGGACGGTCCTGGCCCTCTGGGTAGTCGTTATGGTCGGCTTCTCCATCCGCCACCTTTCCCTCGCCCTTGGAGGTCACTAAGCCATGACTGCAACTCAAATCCAGAGCCCGCGCAGCGGCAAGATCTCCCCGCAGTACCGCCGCAGCGGCGGATCGAAGGGGAACTTCGAAATGGCTGCCTGGCTGTTCATGCGGCTCTCCGGCGTGGTCCTGGTCGTCCTGATCTTCGGGCACCTCTTTGTGAACCTGCTGGTGGGCGACGGCATCCACGCCATCGACTTCGGTTTCGTGGCCGGCAAGTGGGCCGACCCGTTCTGGCAGTTCTGGGACCTGGCCATGCTGTGGCTCGCCATGCTCCACGGCACCAACGGCGTCCGGACCATCATCAACGACTACGCGGAGAAGGACTCCAGCCGCTTCTGGCTCAAGGCAGTCCTCTACGCGGCCACCGCCGTCATCATCATCCTGGGCACCCTGGTGATCTTCACCTTCAACCCGTGCCCGCTGGACGTCAACGGCGTGCCGCTGCCGGGTGGTTTCTGCCCCGCCGCCTAATAGCAACATCCATGGCCCGCGGCTAGCCGCGGGCTGCGTTTTGCGGAGCAGGCTTCGCCCGCCCGTTGTTTTATAGAGAATTTTGAGAGAAAGAGCGTCTGGTATGCAGGTCCATAAGTACGACGTCGTCATCGTCGGTGCCGGTGGCGCTGGCATGCGCGCCGCGATCGAATCCGGTCAGCGCGCCCGCACAGCAGTACTGACCAAGCTCTACCCCACCCGCTCCCACACCGGTGCGGCGCAGGGTGGCATGTGTGCGGCCCTTGCCAATGTCGAGGAAGACAACTGGGAATGGCACACCTTCGACACCATCAAGGGCGGCGACTACCTGGTTGACCAGGACGCCGCCGAGGTCATGGCCAAAGAGGCCATCGACGCCGTGCTGGACCTGGAAAAGATGGGCCTGCCGTTCAACCGCACGCCCGAGGGCCGCATCGACCAGCGCCGCTTCGGTGGCCACACCCGTGACCACGGCAAGGCTCCCGTCCGCCGGGCCTGCTACGCCGCTGACCGCACGGGCCACATGATCCTGCAGACGCTGTACCAAAACTGCGTCAAGCACAATGTTGAGTTCTACAACGAGTACTACGTCCTGGACCTCCTGACGGTCGAAGAGGACGCAGTCCGCGAGGACGGCACGCCGTACAAGCAGAAGCGTGTTGCCGGCGTCGTGTCCTACGACCTCGCCTCCGGTGAACTGCACGTCTTCCAGGCCAAGTCCGTAGTGTTCGCCTCCGGCGGCGCTGGCAAGGTCTTCAAGACCACCTCCAACGCCCACACCCTGACCGGCGACGGCATGGGCATCGCGTTCCGCCGCGGCATCCCCCTGGAGGACATGGAGTTCTTCCAGTTCCACCCGACAGGCCTTGCCGGCCTGGGTATCCTGCTTTCCGAGGCAGCCCGCGGTGAAGGTGCCATCCTGCGCAACTCCGAGGGTGAGCGCTTCATGGAGCGGTACGCCCCCACCATCAAGGACCTCGCACCCCGTGACATCGTGGCCCGCTCCATGGCCAACGAAGTCCGTGAAGGCCGCGGCTGTGGCCCGAACAAGGACTACGTCCTGTTGGACCTGACCCACCTGGAGCCCGCGCACATCGACGCGAAGCTGCCGGATATCACCGAGTTCGCCCGCACCTACCTGGGTGTGGAGCCGTACACGGAGCCCGTTCCGGTGTTCCCCACTGCGCACTACGCCATGGGCGGCATCCCCACGAACATCACCACCGAAGTCCTGCAGGACAACGACACCGTGGTGCCGGGCCTCTACGCCGCCGGTGAAGTGGCGTGTGTTTCGGTCCACGGCTCCAACCGGCTGGGCACCAACTCGCTGCTGGACATCAACGTGTTCGGAAAGCGCGCAGGCATCGCCGCCGCTGAATACGCGAAGACGGCTGACTTCGTGGACCTCCCGGAGGACCCCGAGGCGTACACCATCGAGCTGCTGGACATTGCCCGCAACGGCAACGGCGACGAGAAGGTGGCCGTGATCCGCAAGGAACTCCAGGACACCATGGACGCCAACATGCAGGTGTTCCGCACCGCTGACACGCTGAACCAGGTCCTCAGGGACATCGAGTCCTTCGAAGCACGGTACAAGCGCATCAGCGTCCAGGATAAGGGCAAGCGCTTCAACCTGGACCTGCTCGAAGCCGTTGAACTCGGCTTCCTGCTGGAGCTGGCCAAGGTCATGACCGTGGCGGCACTGCACCGTGAGGAATCCCGCGGGGGACACTTCCGCGAGGACTTCCCGGACCGGAACGACGAAAAATTCATGAAGCACTCCATGGCGTACAAGGACGACCACGCCCCGGCTGACGGCTCTGCAGAGGCAATCGCCGGCATCCGCCTGGCCACCAAACCGGTTGTCTTTACCCGCTACGAGCCGATGGTGAGGAAGTACTAAGATGTCCGCCGAACTTGCTGAGCCAGCCTCAAAGATCGAACTGCCCGCACACATTGGTGGCGGCGGCGAGATCCCCACATTCGACGTCCACCTCCGCGTGCGCCGCTACAACCCCGAGGTGTCCGAGGACGCCACCTGGGACGACTTCCATGTCACCATGTACGGCACGGACCGTGTGCTGGATGCCCTGCACAAGGTCAAGTGGGAGATCGACGGCAGCGTTTCGTTCCGCCGCTCCTGCGCCCACGGCGTCTGCGGCTCCGATGCCATGCGCATCAACGGCCGCAACCGCCTCGCCTGCAAGACCCTCCTGAAGGACCTGGACACCTCCAAGCCCATCACGGTCGAGCCGATCAAGGGCCTGCCGGTGGAGAAGGACCTGATCGTGGACATGGAGCCGTTCTTCCAGTCCTTCCGTGAAGTCATGCCGTTCCTGATCAACAAGGGCCACGAGCCCACCAAGGAACGCCTGCAGTCCGCAGAGGACCGTGAGCGCTTCGACGACACCACCAAGTGCATCCTGTGCGCTGCGTGCACGTCCTCCTGCCCGGTGTTCTGGACCGACGGCCAGTACTTCGGCCCGGCCGCGATCGTGAACGCACACCGCTTCATCTTCGATTCCCGTGATGACGCCGGCGACATGCGACTGGAGATCCTGAACGACAAGGAAGGCGTGTGGCGCTGCCGCACCACCTTCAACTGCTCCGAAGCATGCCCCCGCGGCATCCAGGTGACCCAGGCAATTGCCGAGGTCAAGCAGGCAATCCTCTCCCGCAAGATCTAATCAGGTCTTAGCGGACGACGGCGTCATTCACTTAGGTGGGAATGGCGCCGTCGTCGTTTTAACACACAGCAGCCACAACGAAAGGGGACGCCATGTCCCGCTCCGAAAAAGTCAGCTTCGAAGGTTCCACCGGCGAGCTCCTCTCCGGCATCATCGACGTCCCGGAGGGGCCCGTGCGTGGCTGGGGCGTGTTCTCCCACGGCTTCACGCTGGGCAAGGACAGCCCATCGGCCTCACGGATGTGCAAGGCACTGGCTGACACCGGGATCGGCATGCTCCGCTTCGACAACCTGGGGCTGGGCGACTCCGCGGGCTACTGGTCGGAGGGCTCGTTCAGCCACAAGGTGGCGGACACGGTCAAGGCCGCCGAGTTCATGCGCGCCCAGGGGAAGGCCATTTCCCTGCTGGTGGGCCACTCCTTCGGCGGTGCCGCCGTGCTTTCCGCGGCGCGCCTGATTCCGGAGCTCGACGCCGTCGCAACGGTAGGTGCCCCGTTCTCACCGAAGCACGTGGCGCACGTCTTCGACGCCGCCCTGGACAAAATCCTCAGCGAAGGCAGCGCCGAAGTGGACCTCGGCGGGAAGCGCGTGGAGATCCGCAAGCACTTCGTGGAGGACCTGGAGAATGCCGACCTCACCGACTGCATCCGGCAGCTGCACAAGCCGCTGATGGTGCTGCACTCCCCCACCGACAACACCGTGGGCATCGAGAACGCGAGCTCGATCTTCCAGACGGCCCGCCACCCCCGGAACTTCGTATCCCTCGAGGGCAGCGACCACCTCCTGACGGGCAAGGGCCAGGCAGCCCGGGCGGCCAGGATCATCGCTGCCTGGGCCGACCAATACCTCGACGCCGGGAAGTAACGGCTGCGAAGGTGCAGGCGGCGGCGCCGCGGTACCCCCTAACTTGCCCCCTACTTAGTCCCTGCTTCTTTACATTCTGCTGTGTCAGGGCCAAGTTCAAGGGATAGCCGTGAGTTTGCGAGGACAATATGCAGCGCAGCCCCTTGACCCGACCCTCCCACATGGCCACTGCGCTGGTGATCAGCCTGTTTGCCTTCGCGTGCAGCGTGGTCCTGGCGCCGCCGGCCAGTGCCGCGGGACTCGCCGTGGACAAGGTGGTGAGCAGGCACCAGTCAGCCCCGTCCACGACAATCATGTCCCCGGCCTTCACCACCACCCAGCCCGGCGAACTTGTCGTCGCCTTTGTGTCGGCGGACGGTCCCGCGGTCAGCCGGGGCCAGCAGTTCACCGCTGTCACGGGCGGCGGCCTGACCTGGCGGCTCAGGCAACGGACCAACCTCCAATATGGAACGGCGGAGATCTGGCAGGCGGTGGCCGGCGGGATCCTCACCAACGCCCGAGTCACGGCCACCCACCCAGGCAATTACCAGGCATCCATGACGGTTGCCACCTTCATTGGGGCGGACACCACGACCGACGGCGCCGTGTCCGGTGCCAGCGGTCCCACAGGCGCACCCTCTGCGGCGCTGACGACTACCCGGAACGGTTCATGGGTCTGGGGAGTGGGCAACGACTGGAGCAAGTCCGTGGCCAGGACAGTGGGCGCCGGCCAGACAATGGTGGACGAATACACGTCCAGCCACGGTGATACCTTCTGGACACAGCGGCAGACGGCGCCCAGCGGAGCGTCGCCGTCGTCTGTCACCATTAACGACACAGCCCCCACGAATGACATGTGGAACCTGGCGCTGATCGAAGTCCGTGCCGCCAGCGGCAGTGCCGACACTACACCGCCGGCCCTCGCCGGCGTGTCGGCCGGAACGCCGGGCCAGACCGGGGCCACAGTCACGTGGACGAGCGACGAACCATCCACCAGCCAAGTTGAATACGGCACCACTTCGTCCTACGGATCCAGCACCGTCCAGGACTCAGCGCTGACCACCTCGCACAGCCAAGCACTGTCCGGCCTTGCCGCCGGCACGCTGTACCACTACCGGGTGAAATCCGCCGATTCATCCGGTAACCTCGCGGTCTCCCCCGATGCCACTTTCACCACCGCCACCCCCGCACCTGACACCACGGCACCGACTGTCTCCGTCACCGCCCCGGCGAACGGTGCCACAGTTTCCGGGCAGGTAACGGTGGCGGCAACAGCAGCAGACAACGTGGGCGTGGCCGGAGTCCAGTTCACCTTGGACGCCGCCAATCTGCAGGCCGAGGACACCGTTGCCCCTTATTCGCTGACGTGGAATACCACCACAGCCAGCGCGGGCGCACATACCATCACAGCCAGGGCAAGGGACGCCGCAGGAAACGTGACCACCTCGGCCAGCGTGTCCGTTACGGTCAACAATGCCGGGCAGGATCCTGCCGTCGTTGGATCCTGGGGCCCGCTGCAGCCGTGGCCCCAGGTGTCCATCCACGCGGTCCTCACCCATACGGGCAAAATCCTGACCTTTGAGGGCGATTTTTCCCAGCGCGGAGAGCAGTACCTCCTTGATCCAGTGACCGGAACCTACGAGCAACTTCCTGCCGCGCCCGTGGACCTGTTCTGCGCGGGGCAAATCGCCCTTGCCGACGGCCGGGTCATGGTGGTCGGCGGTACGTCGACGACGGGGGGCCTCGGCATCCGCGACATCACAGCCTTCAACCCGGTGACAAAAGCGTGGCAGCCACTCGCGCCAATGCACTACGCCCGCTGGTACGCAACCGGGACAACGCTGGGGGACGGCAAGGTCTTGGTCACCTCGGGCGCCAATTTGAACTCGACGGACATCATCCAAATCCCCGAGCTCTACGACACCAGGAACAACTCGTGGAGCGACTTGACCGCTGCCACGCGCAATATCCCGTATTACCCCTTCATGTACCAACTCCCTGACGGGCGGGTACTACAGGCAGGAGCTTCCGAACAGGCAACCTCGACCCTCGCCCTTAATGTCGCTACACAGCAGTGGACCACTATCGATGGCCGCATCATCGACGGCGCTTCCATCACGAACTACGCACCAGGAAAGTTCATGAAGGCAGGGTCGGCTGCCGACAGCGGCTTTGCGGGCCCCTCGTCGAACACTGCCTTCACGCTGGACCTGAATGCCGGAAACCCGATCTGGCAGCCGACTTCCTCGATGCAGTATCCGCGCAGCTTCATGAACCTCACCAATCTGCCGAATGGCTCCGTACTGGCCGTAGGAGGTGGCACGGAAAAATCCAGCTTTGATGACAGCAAGGCCGTCAAGGCCGCTGAAATCTGGGATCCCGCCACCGGGCTGTGGCGGACCGCAGCTGAGATGGCGGTACCGCGGCTGTATCATTCCACGGCACTTCTGCTCCCGGACGGCAGGGTATTCGTTTCCGGCGGCGGAGGAGACGCAGGCGTTACCGACCAGAACAACTACCAGATCTACTCGCCCCCATACTTGTTCAAGGGTCCCCGGCCGGCCATAACCTCCGTACCCGGCACCGTTCAGTACAACGCCAACGTACTGGTGGAAACGCCTGACGCAGGCTCAATACAATCGGTCTCCCTGATCAGGACGGGCGCAGTGACGCACGCCTTCGACCAAAACGAGCGTGCGCTGTCCCTGTCATTCACGCAGACGCCGGGCGGGCTGAGCGTGCAGATGCCTGCGAATGGAAACTACGCACCTCCAGGGCATTACATGTTGTCCATTGTGAACAGCAACGGCGTTCCATCCGTTGCCTCCATGGTCCGGTTCCCTGCACCGTTCGAGGACACCGTGGCCCCGACCGCGCCTGCCGGGCTGTCCGCCGCAGGGTCCACAGGGCTGGTGGACCTGGCGTGGGAAGCGTCGTCCGACAATATCGGCGTCGCCAAGTACACGATTTACCGCTCAGGCACGGCCGGATTTACCGCTGGTCCCACCACCCAGGTTGCCCAGGTCGCGGGGACCGCCACGTCTTATCGGGACTCCGGTCTGGCGGCCGGCACCTACTTCTATCAAGTCAAAGCCGAGGACGCCGCCTCCAACCAGAGTCCGCCGTCGAACGAAGCAAGCGGCCAGGTGTCCGGTGATACAACGCCGCCCACGGCTCCGGCGGGCCTTACCGCAACGGCAGGGACCGGCCAGATTTCGCTGGGGTGGACGGCAAGTTCCGACAACGTGGGAGTGGCCCGGTACAACATCTCCCGGAATGGGGCGGCGCTGACCAACGTCACGGGCACAACCTATGTCGATAGTGCAGTGACAGCCGGAACCCAGTACACGTACACCGTGACTGCACAGGACGCGGCCGGCAATGTCAGCGGGGACTCGAACGCCGCCACCGCAACTGCCTCTGACGGCCCCAAGACCGTTACCGTGGACAGGATCGTCACCAGGCACCAAGGTACCAACTCCTCAACGGTGGCCGTGACCGGCCTGACCACGACGGCAGCCAACCAGCTCTTGCTGGCCTTCATCAGCTCCGATGGGCCCAGCGGCGGCGGAACCGCTTCCATCCGCTCGGTGGCCGGTGCGGGCCTCACGTGGACGCTGCGCCAACGTGCCAACACGCAGGCCGGCACTGCGGAAATCTGGCAGGCCGTTTCGCCCGCACCGCTGACCAATGCCACTGTCACGGCCACACAGAACTCTGGTACCTGGCAGTCGTCCATGTCGGTGGTCGCCTTCCTGAACGCCGATACAGCCAACGGTGCGGTGGCCGGTGCCAGCGCCGCGTCCGGGGCTCCCACGGCCAGCCTCACCACTACCCGCGCAGGCTCGTGGGTCTGGGGTGTGGGTACGGACTGGGCGTCCCCCACTGCCCGCACCGTCGGTCCGAACCAGACTTTGGTGGACCAGTTCCTCGCTCCTGCCGGGGATACCTATTGGCTGCAGCGACAGAACGCTCCGACGGCGGCAACGGGAACACTGGTCACCATCAACGACACGGCACCAACCAACGACATGTGGAACCTGGCCGTGATCGAGGTACTCGCCGCGCCGTAGGTTGCCGGAGTCATCGCTGCCTGGGCCGGCCAATACCTCGACGCCGGGAAGTAACGGCCGTGCTGGCGTGGTCGCCACGCGCCTCCACGGGCACCTTGCCCGGCTGGACCTGGCGTGGACCCCACCCGGCTTTCTCGTGCTCCGCGGGGGCGTTCCTGAGGTCTTCGTCGCGGATGGCGGACCAGCCGGCGGAGACCAGGTAGACCTGGCTGACAAGGTTGAACCAGATCAGCAGCCCGATGATGATGGCGAACGGCGCCAGGATGGGGTTCCGGCCTGCCCCGGCGAGGAGCTCGGTGCTGAAGACCTGCAGCACCGTGGTGCCGAATGCCGCCAGGATGGTGCCTTCCAGCAATGCCTGCCTGGACAGTTTCAATCCCCCGGCCAGGCGGAACATGATGACCGCCGTGACCCAGTTGAGCGCCAGGGGCACGCCGATCTTGATCAGCGTGGTCAGCGGGCCCGCCACGGCGTCGTCCAGCTGCAGGAAATCGGTGGCCCAGCCTGCGGCGGTGCCGAAGACCAGTGAAGCGCCGGCGCTGATCACCAGGGCGGCGCCCAGCAGCAGGAGGGTGCCGGCGTCGCGCAGTTTCAGGACAATCAGGTTGATCTTCAGGGGCGGGAGCTTCATCACGCCGCGGAGGCCGTCGCGGAGCCCGGCAATCCAGCCCAGCGAGGTGATCACGGTGACCACCGCGGCGATGACGGCTGTCCACCCCAGGCCGTCAGGGTTCAGCAGGTCCTGCGGATCAACCAGTCCTTCGCCCCCTCCCACCTTGAGCAGTCCGGGCGCGCTCTGGGCGACGCTTCCGATGATGGTGTCCAGGAGGGCTGGCTGATCGCGCAGCACCAGGCCCGCAATCGAGAAGCCCGTGGCCAGCAGGCCGGTGATCGAGAAGAACATGTTGAAGCCGATGCCCGCGCTCATCAGCGGGCCGTGCTGGAGGTTGTAGTGCTGCCAGGCCCGCATGGGCCGGAACGCGTCCAGCCGGGCGAGGAGCCACTGGAACATTGCCAACAGACTGGCCATCGGGCCGGCGTCGGACCTCCTGGCTTTGCCCCACTCCATCCGCTTCTGGATGACCGCGAGCAACAGCTTGCCACGCTCAGTGGGAAGCGGCTGCTCCGCCGGAGTTGGCGGCTGCGTCCGCTGCCCAGACGCCGGCTTCGTTGTCAGTTTCGGTCCCAAAGTCCAGCTCTTCCCGTAGCTGCCAGATGCCGTCAGCATCGTGCTCGTAAAGTCCCATGCTAACCACAGGGAACGTTGCCCTATAGCCCTTAAGCACCGTTTCGGCCTCGTCGAGGCTTTCGGGGGCAACATCGTGGGCGATCGTCACGTGCGGGTGGTAAGAGAAGGGCAGGTCCCGCTGGAGCGGTCCGGTCTGGAGCTTTTCGTGCAGGTCAACGCAGGCGTCGAAACCGTCCTCCACGTTGATGAAAACCACCGGGGACACGGGCCGGAAGGTTCCAGTCCCCGCAATGGTCACCATGAAGGGTGCCTGGGCTTTGGCGACTTCACGGACATGCTCCCGGGTTGCCTCCCAGTCCAGGGTGGGTGTGGTGGTGATCAGGGTGATGTGGGCAGGGACCACCCCGGCCATGGGGTCACCGAACGAGGCGCGCCACCGTTGAAGTTCTTCCGCGATGGCAGGGGGGAATCCCAGAATGACGCCTACGCTCATTCCTTCACTGACATTGCTCGAGGCCGACATTGGGTTAGCGGGCTCCCGGGGCGCCGCCGTAGGGAAGGAACCCCACCTTGGCATAGACGTCGCTGAGCGTAGCCGCGGCGATTTCCCGGGCCTTGTCCGCGCCGTGGGCCAGGAGCCTGTCCAGTTCGGCAGGGTCCGACAAAAGCTCGTTGGCGCGGTCGCGGATGGGAGTCAGGTGGTCTACCACAGCTTCCGCCAGATCCACTTTCAGGTGGCCGTACATCTTTCCCTGGTAGGCCTCCACCAGCTGCTCGACGCTCTGGCCCGTCACGCCGGCGAAGATGGTAAGGAGGTTGGAGACACCCGGCTTGGTTTCGCGGTCGAAGCGGATTTCCGTCTCGGTGTCGGTGACGGCGGACTTGATCCGTTTGGCCGTGACCTTGGGTTCGTCGAGGAGGTTGATGAGTCCCGCCGGCGATTCGGCCGATTTGGACATCTTGGCCGTGGGGTTCTGCAGGTCGTAGATTTTCGCGGATTCCTTCTGGATGAAGGGCTGCGGAACCGTGAACGTCTCGCCGAAGCGGGAGTTGAAGCGGGTGGCGAGGTCGCGGCTCAGCTCTACGTGCTGGCGCTGGTCCTCGCCCACCGGGACACCCTGCGGCTGGTACAGGAGGATGTCCGCTGCCTGCAGGATGGGGTAGGTGAAGAGGCCCACGCTGGCGAAATCGGTGCCCTGCTTTTGCGCCTTGTCCTTGAACTGGGTCATCCGGGAAGCCTCACCGAAGCCTGTGATGCAGTTCAGGACCCAGGCGAGCTGTGCGTGTTCCGGTACCTGGGACTGGACGAACAGGGTGCACTTGTGGACGTCCACGCCGCCGGCGATGTACTGGGCCGCGGTGATCCGTGTCCGCCGGGCCAGTTCGGCGGGGTCCTGCGGGACGGTGATGGCGTGCAGGTCCGGGATGAAGAACACGGCGTCGTATTCGTCCTGCATCCGGACCCAGTTCACCAGGGCGCCCAGGTAGTTGCCGAGGTGGAGTGAGTCCGCGGACGGCTGCATGCCGGACAGGATGCGGTGCCGGACGCCGGTACCGGGCTGGCTCGCTTTTGGCTGGGCGGCGACGGCGTCAGTTGCCGGGGATGCGGCGGGGCCGGTGACTGTTGGGGAGGTGGTCATTCGTTGGGGCCTTAAATCTAGAGCCGGTAGTCCACTACCAGCGGTGCATGGTCAGAGAAGCGGGTGTCCCATGACGGCGCCCGGTCAACGACTGCGGAGAATGCGGACGCAGCAAGTTCCGGGGTGGCCAGGTGGTAGTCGATCCGCCAGCCAGTGTCATTGTCGAAGGCCTGGCCGCGCTGCGACCACCAGGTGTAGGGGCCGTCGACGCTGCCTGCCAGGCCACGGTGCACGTCCTTCCAGCCGATCTCTTCACCGAAAAAGCGGTCAAAGTACGCGCGTTCCTCGGGCAGGAAGCCCGCCTTCTTGACGTTGCCCTTCCAGTTCCGGATGTCCAGCTCGGTGTGACCCACGTTGAGGTCGCCCACCACCAGGGCGTGGTCGCTGTGCTTGGTCAGTTCCGGCAGGCGTGTGCTCATGGCGTCCAGGAAACGGTACTTGTCCGCCTGTTTGGGGGTTCCGGCTTCACCGGAGTGCACGTAGGCGCTGGCAACGGTCAGCTGCACCGGGTTACCCGCTGCGTCGGTCAGCCGAAAATCGGATTCGACCCAGCGGCCGGCGGTGGCGAAGTAGTCGTCGCCGATGCCGTTGCGGGTTTCCAGCGGTTCTTCGCGGGAGGCAATGGCGACGCCGGCGCGGCCCTTGGCCTCGGCTTCAGCGTGCAGGATGTGCCAGCCGTCGCCCAGCAACTGGCGGACGATCGCGTCCGGGGCGCGGACCTCCTGGAGGCAAAGGATGTCCACCTCGCGGGGCTCCAGCCACTCCGCCATGCCATTCCTGTAGGCGGCGCGGAGGCCGTTGACGTTGACTGATGCGATGCGAAGGTGGTCCTTCTTCAATGCCGAGCTCACCCGCTCCACTCTAGTCGATGACCGTTCCAGTGACCGGGTCCTCCGTGCCGCCCGAGGAGCGGATCATGTCCCGGGCATTGGTGGCGGTGATTTCGATGGTCTCCAGGGCACGGCTGATGGTGTCCAGATCAGCGGCGTCACCCTTGGCCCGCTCCTGCTCCACCACCCGGACCTGCACCTGCACGATCTTGAAGGAGTGGTCCAGTTTGAGGTCGCGGACTTCGTCCGCTTCGGAGCGCTCGTAGACCACCCGGGTGCCGCCATGGTCCGCAGAGGACGACGACGGCGCGCGGCCGGCTGCGCTGTTGAAGGCATTCTGGGCTTCAGTCAGCTTGGCGCCGGCTTTTTTGGCGGCCTTCTGGATGCTGAAGACCACAAACGCTGCCAGTGCGAGCCAGAAGGCGGCGATGATCGCCACAACCCAGCCGACGACGTCGTTCTGGTTGGCCGCAAAGATGACCGCGACCACAAAGGCGATGACAAAGATCATCATGCCGGGGCCACTGATCCGCAGCATGGAGAAGCCGCCCTTGGCCGGTTTGGACGCAGAGTGAGGGTTACCCAGAGATTGCATTCCTATATTGTCTCAAACGCCGCGGCACGCACCGGTACCTTCCACCCCCGGCGAACACGCCAATTAGGGGGCGCTACTTCAGGAACAGCTTTCGGAGGCGGACGGTGGTGAGCAGCATTCCCAGCGCCGTCATCAGCAAGTAGTAGCCAACATGGATGGCGGTGGCCGGCGTGAACGCGCCAACGCTGATCTGCCGCAGCAGCTCCACGCCGTGCCAGAGCGGCATGGCCTGGATCAGCCACTGGATGTACTGCGGGTAGACACTGAGCGGGTAGAACGTGGCGCTGAACAGGAACATCGGCAGCATGATGAAGTTGATCCAGTCCATCTGCTGGAAGGTCTTCAGGAAGCTGGTGATGCCCATCCCCAGGCTGGCGAAGCCGAAGGCGATCAGCACGGAGGCCGGGATCATCAGGATGGCCCAGGGTGTGGTGATGAGTCCCATCAGGCCCATCACCGCCGTGAATCCGGTGGCATAGAGCAGCCCGCGCAGCAGGGCAAGGAAGATTTCGCCCAGGGCCACATCCAGCGGTCCCAGAGAGGTGTAGAGCATGCCCTGGTACAGCTTGGCGAAGTTCATCTTGAAAAAGACATTCCAGGTGGAGTCGTACACGGCCCCGTTCATGGCGGAGACGGCCAGCAGCGCCGGGGCGATGTAGGCCGCGTAACTGATCTCCGTCCCGTCAGGTCCCTGCACTGCGCCCACGATGGCGCCCAGGCCCACCCCCATCGAGATCAGGAACAGCACGGGCTCAAAGAATCCGGAGAGCATGACCAGCCAGTTTGTGCTCCTGGTTGCCATGAGGCCCCGGGAGATCACGGCTTTGGCGTTGCGCGAATACAGCGGCCCGAACGTCCTGTTCCGGGCCTCCTCCGCCACGGCGTGGCTGCCAGTGACGGTGCTCATTGCCCCAGCCTCCGGACGAACTGGCGCCTGGTGAGGACCCAGCCCAGCACCGCCAGCGCCATCAGCACCACAATATGGACGACGGTCAGGACCGGAGGTTCCTGGTAGCCGTAGCTGAAGACCCTGCCCAGTTCGGTGCCGTGCCAGATGGGCGAGATCCAGCCGATCCATCGGACGGCCCACGGCAGGGTGTCCAGCGGGAAGAACGTCCCGGAGAAGAGGAACAGCGGCATCACGATGAAACGCATCACCAGGGCAAACTGGCCTTTGTCCTCCTTGATGGACGCGGAGTACGCCATCAGCGGCAGGCCGAAGGCCAGCCCGGCCAGGGTTGCCACGACGATGCCCGCCCAGCCCCATCCGGAGGGAGAGGCCCCGAACAGTGCCACGGCTGCGAAGTAGATGGCGGACTGCAGAATCAGCCGCACCGTGACAGCAATGATCTGCCCGCCGGCAATCTGCTCCGGCGTCAGCGGAGAGGCATGCGGACCGTAGTAGGTCCGGCGCCACTTGAAGCCGCCCATGACCGGGAATGTGAACTCGTTGGCGGCGGTCATGACGGCGGCGGACACGAGCAGCGCCGGTGCAATGAAGGCCAGATAGCTGACCCCGCCGAAGGCGCCTGCGTCCCCGGTGTCCACCAGTGTGGCCAACCCCACGCCCATGGCGAACAGGTAGGCCACCGGCTGCCCCACGCTGTACATCAGGATGGACCAGCTGTAGCCCTTCATGACCCGGAGGACCTGCTCCGCATAGTAGAAGGAACCCCAGCGGCGCGCCTTGGCGGCCGAGACTTCCGGCGGGTGGGCGCGGGCCGCTGTCGCGGTCAGCGCAGCGTCCTCAGTCAACGAGGCTCCTGCCGGTCAGGCGGAGGAAAACGTCCTCCAACGAGGACCTCCGGACCAGTGATGTCAGCGGCCGCAGGCCGCGGGAAGAGACCTCCTCAAGGGCGGCTTCGCCGTCGTGCGCGTAAATGAGCACCCGGTCCGGCAGGGCCTCGAGGCGTTCGCCGATCCCCTGCAGTTCCGCACCGACTGTGGTGTTGCGCTCCGAGCCGAACCGCAGTTCCAATACCTCCCGCGTGGAGTGCTCGCGGATCAGCTGCGCCGGCGATCCTTCGGCCATGATCCGGCCTTTGTCCACCACGATCAGCCGGTCGCACAGCTGCTCCGCCTCATCCATGTAGTGCGTGGTCAGGATGAGGGTGACGCCCTGTTCCTTGAGCCTGAACAGCCGGTCCCACAGGATGTGCCGTGCCTGCGGGTCCAGCCCGGTGGTGGGTTCGTCCAGCAGCAGGATCCGCGGCTCGTTGATAAGGGAGCGGGCGATCGTGAGGCGCCGCTTCATGCCGCCGGACAGCGCGTCGACCTTGGATTTCGCCTTGTCGGTGAGCTGGGCGAACTCCAGCAGCTCGTCGGCCTTCGGCTTCAGGTAGCTCATGGGCAGCCCGAAGTAGCGGCCGTACACCAGGAGGTTGTCCCGGACCCGAAGCTCCTCGTCCAGGTTGTCCTGCTGCGGCACCACGCCGAGGTGCGCGCGGACCTCGGGCCCGTGGCTGTCGGGGTCCAGGCCCATGATGCTTAGCTCTCCCGACGTTCGCTGGGTGACCGCGCCGATCATTTTCATCGTGGTGGACTTGCCGGCTCCGTTCGGTCCGAGCAGGCCGAAGGACTCCCCTGACGCAACGCTGAAGGATATTCCGTCGACGGCGGCTACGTCGCCATAGGTCTTGCGCAGGTCCTGCGCGGCGATGACTGTGCGCTGCCTGATCGGATGGCCGGCAGAGGGGGTGGAGGACACGATGGCTTTATTGTGCACCCTCCGCAGACTAGTTCAGCCCTCCGGAATGTGAAAGAGGACTTGCAGTAGGGCTCCGGGAACGGCCGACGGCGGCACCCGCCACCAGCCCAATCCTCGGCTATTGAGCCTGCTGTGGCCCCGGCGTAGCGTGATTTCACTGGAGGATGGAACAACAACCACTAACTGAGGACGCATCATGAAAAGTTCCGGGTTGAGGACCGCCGCGGTGGCCGCAGCCATCGTCTCCCTCTTGGGAATCACCGCCCCCGCCGAGGCAAAACCGGGAGGCGTTCCGGCCATTCCGCTGAACACGGGCCAGGAGGCCGAATCCGTCCGTACCGGAGCCGGCGGATCCTTCAGCTACACAATCGACGGCAACGAGCTCTGCTACACGCTGACAGCCCGCGATCTGTCCGCCCCGGCCACGGCGGCCCACATCCACATCGGACCCCGCAATGTAGCCGGTCCGGTGGTTGTTCCGCTGCAGGTGGTCAGCGGTACCGACTGGACGGTTGATACCTGCACCACGGCGAGTGCGGCCGTTCTGTCCGCCATTGAGGCCAACCCGGGCGCGTACTACATCAACGTGCACAACGTGGATTTCCCGGGCGGCGAGATCCGGGGCCAGCTGAAGTAGCCGCGGGCTTAACAAGCAACGCCCGACGCCGGCCCGCCCCTGAGTGCAAAGGTGCGTGCCGCCGTCGGGCGTTGCTTTTGTGCCTTGGTGCTAGGCGATTCCCGCCTGGCGTTCCGCGGCCTCGACCACGTTGGTCATCAGCAGCGCCACGGTCATGGGACCGACACCGCCGGGGTTCGGCGAAATCCAGCCTGCCACGTCGGCAACGGCGGGTTCGATGTCGCCATGTACCTTGCTCTTGCCCGTCTCGGGGTCGGTTTCACGGGTGACACCGACGTCAAGCACTGCAGCGCCCGGCTTCACGTCCGCGGCCTTGACGATGTGCTTGGCACCCGCCGCGCCCACGATGACGTCCGCCTGCCGCAGCAGCTCCGAGAGGTTTTTTGTGCCGGTGTGCGTCAGGGTCACGGTGGCGTTCACGGCCCGCCGGGTGAGCAGCAGGCCGATCGAGCGGCCGATCGTAACGCCGCGGCCGACCACCACGACGTGCTTGCCGGCGAGGCTGTAGCCGTTGCGCTCCAGGAGCTCGATGACGCCGCGGGGCGTGCACGGCAGCGGCGAGGTGATCTCGCCGTTGACGTTGAGCACCAGCCGGCCAAGGTTGGTCGGGTGCAGGCCGTCGGCATCCTTGGCGGGGTCGATCCGCTCGAGGATGGCGTCGGTGTCAAGGTGTTTGGGCAGCGGCAGCTGCACAATGTAGCCGTGGCAGGCGGGGTCCGCATTGAGGTCGTCAATGAGGGCCTCAACCTGCTCCTGGGTGGCATCCGCCGGAAGCTCACGCTGGATGGAGTTCATCCCGATCTCCACCGACTGCTTGTGCTTCATGGACACATACAGCTGCGAGGCCGGGTCCGCGCCCACGAGCACCGTGGCGATGCCGGGTGTTACGCCTTTGGCCTTGAGGGCCGCAACGCGGTCAGTCAGCTCGGATTTGATGGATGCAGCGGCCGCCCTGCCGTCAAGGATCTTCGCGGTCTGCGCCATGGACGGGGTTACCACTGCTCGTGCTGCGGGTAGAGCGGGAAGTCGGCGGCGAGCTTGTCCACGCGGGACTGCAGGGCCTCGACGTCCGTGGCCGAGCCGGCCTTCAGGGCGGTGGCGATGATCTCGGCGACTTCGGTGAACTCCTCGGCGCCGAAGCCGCGGGTGGCCAGGGCCGGGGTGCCGATGCGCAGGCCGGAGGTGACCATCGGCGGGCGGGGGTCGAACGGCACGGCGTTGCGGTTCACGGTGATGCCCACGGAGTGCAGGAGGTCCTCGGCCTGCTGGCCGTCCAGCTGGGAGTTGCGCAGGTCAACGAGGACCAGGTGCACGTCGGTGCCGCCGGTGAGGACGGAGACGCCGGCTTCGGCGACATCGGCCTGGTTGAGGCGGTCGGCGATGATCTTGGCGCCTTCGAGGACGCGCTCCTGGCGTTCCTTGAATTCCTCGGTGCCGGCGATCTTGAACGCAACAGCCTTGGCCGCGATGACGTGCATGAGCGGGCCGCCCTGCTGGCCCGGGAAGACGTTGGAGTTGAGCTTCTTGGCCCACTCCTGCTTGGCCAGGATCACGCCGGAACGCGGGCCGGCGAGGGTCTTGTGCACGGTGGATGTGACGACGTCGGAGTACGGCACCGGGCTCGGGTGCAGGCCTGCTGCCACCAGTCCGGCGAAGTGTGCCATGTCGGTCCAGAGCAGCGCGCCCACTTCATCGGCGATGGAGCGGAAGGCAGCGAAGTCCAGGTGGCGCGGGTACGCGGACCAGCCGGCGATGATGACCTGCGGCTTCTCGGCGATCGCCTGCTCGCGCAGCTTGTCCATGTCGATCCGGAAGTTGTCTTCCTCGACCTGGTAGGCGGCCACGTTGTAGAGCTTGCCGGAGAAGTTGAGCTTCATGCCGTGGGTCAGGTGGCCGCCGTGCGCCAGGGACAGGCCCAGGATCTTGTCACCGGGGGTGATCATGGCGGACAGCGCAGCGGCGTTGGCCTGCGCACCGGAGTGCGGCTGGACGTTGGCGTACTCGGCGCCGAAGAGTGCCTTCACGCGGTCGATGGCCAGCTGCTCGGCGATGTCCACGTATTCGCAGCCGCCGTAGTAGCGGCGGCCCGGGTAGCCTTCGGCGTACTTGTTGGTCAGGACGGAGCCCTGGGCTTCCATCACGGCGCGCGGAGCGAAGTTTTCGGAAGCGATCATTTCCAGGGTGCCGCGCTGGCGGCCGAGTTCCTGGTCGAGGACTGCGGCGATTTCGGGATCAAGCTCGGCCAGCGACTGGTTGCTGACGGCGGCTGTTGTGGTGGCGGTAGTAGTCACGAAAAACTCCTGGCTAGGGATACGGGCACTGCTAAAGGTCAGGCTACCGGCTGGCGCACGCCCCCGCCCCTTGATGACAGGGCGTGAAAGTACGCGGGATGGTGCTGCTCCCCCATCAGGGTTTGCAGCACTTTGTCCGGCAAGACATGACCCTCGGCCCAGGCGTACGATCCGTGGTCTTCGTGATTGCCGCTCCCTGGTGGTTAGCCACCCAACGCCAGTTGCGACGCCACAAGACTACCAAATACGGCCGGCCCGCGCGGGTAGGCTGGTAGGCGTGAGTGATGAGCAGCTGAACCAAGCGTATATAGTAACCCTGTCCTGCCCGGACCGCCCCGGAATCGTGCACGCCGTGGCGGGTGCCCTGCTGGTGGCGGGATGCAATATTACGGACTCCCAGCAGTACGGCAGCCCCGCCACGGGGAACTTCTTTATGCGCGTTGAGGTCACGACGGCGGTCGGGAAGGCCGAGCTTAAGGCGGCGCTGGAGCCGGTGGTCGAGGCCTTCGGAATGCAGTGGAGCCTCAACGCCGTGGGCCAGAAGGTTCGCACCCTGCTGATGGCCAGCACTTCGGCGCATTGCCTGAATGACATCCTGTTCCAGCAGCGCTCCGGTACCCTGCCCATCGAGATCCCTGCCATCGTTTCCAACCACCGCGACCTCGCCGGGCTCGCGGAGTTCTACGGCATCCCGTTCCACTACATTCCGGTCACGCCCGACACCAAGGCGCAGGCCGAGGACAAGCTGCGGGCAATCATGGCCGAGCACGACATCGAACTGACGGTCCTGGCCCGCTACATGCAGATCATTTCGGATGACCTCTGTGCTGAGCTGACCGGCAAGGCCATCAACATCCACCATTCCTTCCTGCCGTCCTTCAAGGGCGCCCGGCCTTACCACCAGGCCCACGCCCGCGGCGTCAAGCTGATCGGCGCCACCGCCCACTACGTCACGGCCGCGCTGGATGAGGGACCGATCATCGAACAGGAAGTGATCCGCGTGGACCACGCGCGCACGCCGGAGCAGTTTGTGCAGATGGGCCGGGACGTGGAGGGCCGCACGTTGGCGCAGGCGGTCCAGTGGCACGCCGAGCACCGGGTCCTGCTGGACGGCAACCGGACCGTCGTCTTTAACTGACCGGCATTAATTGACGGGCTTCAACTGACGGACGGGGACCAGCATGGACGCAGCATCCGGGGTTGGGATGGAGGAAGCCGGCAGCGAACAGCACCTCGCCGAGTTCTACAACCGCCGTGCCGCGTCCGGCTGGGATCATCCCCTGTCGCCGCGGCGCGTGGAAGAACGCGATCGGTTCATCAGCCTGCTGAAGTCCGAAGGCCGCCACGACGTCCTGGAGATCGGCACGGGCCCCGGGACGGACGGGCTGAAGTTTGTCCAGGCCGGCATCCATTACACCGGCGTTGACCTCGCGGAGGAGCACGTCCGGCAGGCCCGGTCGAAGGGCCTGGACGTCTCGGTCGCGAGCGCCCGGAGGCTGCCTTTCGCCGATGGCGCGTTTCCCGCGGTGTGGTCGATGAGCACGCTGCTGCACATCCCCGCCTCTGATATCGACGGCGTCCTGCGCGAATTGGTGCGCGTCACGGCACCCAGCGCGCCCATCGCCGTCGGCCTCTGGTCCGGTGACGACGAAGAGGTGCTGAACCCGGAAGACGACCTAGAACCACCGCGGTTCTTCAGCCGGCGCAGCGACGAAACCGTGCGGCGGGTTTTCGGACGGCACGGAGTGATCGAGGATTTTGTCACCTGGCCCGAAGGCACAGGAGAGGAATCCGGCCCGGGCGCCGGGCACTGGACGCAGCACTACCAGTTCCTGATCCTCCGTACCCCCGCCTCCCCCAGCTAACTTGCGGTCGCGGATGTCCTAGGCTTGGCCCATGGCTCCTCTTTACGATTTCGCCGGCGCATCACCGGCCGTCCATGGCTCCGCCTTCGTCGCCCCCACGGCATCGATCATCGGCAACGCCACCCTCGCGGAAGACTCCAGCGCTTTCTACGGCGTCTCCGTCCGGGCCGACACCGCCGCGATCACCGTGGGTGCCGGCAGCAACCTGCAGGACAACGTGGTGCTGCACGCCGACCCGGGCTTCCCCTGCAGCGTCGGGTCGGGCGTCAGCGTGGGGCATGCCGCCGTCGTCCATGGCTGCACTGTGGAGGACGACTGCCTGATCGGCATGGGCGCCACAGTACTGAACGGCGCGGTGATCGGCACCGGCTCGCTCGTGGCGGCCGGCGCCGTCGTCCTGGAAGGCACGGTTGTGCCGCCCCGGTCACTCGTGGCCGGCGTCCCCGCCAAGGTACGGCGGGAACTCACTGACGAGGAGTTCGACGGCGTGAAGGCCAACGCCGCCCGCTACGTCGACCTGGCGCGGGCGCACAGGGAACTGCACGCTTAGTCCAATGAGATTGGGCCGATCGAGTCCAGGAGTTCACCGGGTCCGGGGTTGTCCGGCGCCGACGCGCCGCCCAGGTGGTTCACCACTCCCCACACGGCATTCAGGCCCGTGGTCACGGCGCCTTCGGCCCAGCCCGCGGTGAAGGACACGTCGTCCCCGGCCAGGAAGATCCCGCGCTGGGATTCGGGCAGCTTGTCCTGCTTGAAGTGCGTATACAGCCGCTGCTGGTAGCGGTAGTGCCCGGGCAGGTTTGCTTTGAAGGCACCCATGAAGTTCGGGTCGGCTTCCCACGAGACCGTGATGGGCTGGCCCACGATGTGGCTGGCGATGTCCACGCCCGGGTAGATCTGCTCCAGTGAGTGCAGCATCAGCTCCACCCTCTCGTCGGCATCCAGCGACAGCCATTTGAGCGCGTCGTCGTTCCAGGTGTAGGACAGCAGGATCACGGCAGGCTTGTCCGGGCCGTCATCGAGGAGGTAGGTGGCCCTGTTCAGCCGGTCCGTCAATGTCATGGACAGCACCTCGCGGCCGGTGTCCGGGTCGGTGTCCTTCCAGAACGGGCGGTCCACCATCACAAACGTCTTGGACGACTGCATGTAGTGAGAGCGCTCGATCGCGGTCCACAGCTCGGCCGGGAACAGCGCCTCCTCGGTGTGGATCCTGGTGGACAGCAGCCAGGACTGGCAGGTGGTCACCACAGCGGGGTAGCTGGCTTCGCGGCCCCAGCGCTCCCGGATCCGGAGGCCGCCGTCGGCGTCGCGGCTGATCCTGCCCACGGCACCGCGGGGTGAGCCGGAGTGCAGGGATGCGAGGGACGTTCCGTCCGGCCAGTGGGCCATGCCCGACGGCGCGTGCTGCCAGAGTGCCTCAGGGAGCCGTTGGGCTCCCCCGCTGATGAGCCGGTGCTGGTCATCGGCGTCCGTGTAGACCACACGGAGGATTTCCAGGATGGAGTTGGGGAAGTCGGTGTCCCAGCCGCCGGTGCCGAAGCCCACCTGGCCGAAGGCCTCACGGTGCGCGAAGCCGGCTTCCTTGAACGACTCGCTTCCGGCGATGAACCCGTAGAAGGTCTGTTCGTCCATGAGCGGCAGCAGTTCGTTCCAGAGGTCCTTGATCCGGCCGGTATCGCGGGCACGGATGGCTTCCTGCATTTCGGCGAACTTCGCGCCGTCGTTCACCGCGGCCTTCCAGGCATCGGCCACCTCGCGGAAGAACGGCGGCAGGTCCGCGGCGGTCTCGGCGTAGTGCTTCTGGCCAGCCAGTTCGATCACGGTGCTGGAGGTGACCGGTGCCAGCGGGTTGGGGAAATCCTGGGTGTCCAGCCCCAGCAGGTCAACGTAGTGGTAGAAGGCCCGGCCGGATACGGGGAACCGCATGCCGCCGAGGTCTGCCACCACGCCGGGGGCGGACGGGAAGCTCGCCGTGCGCAGGCGTCCGCCGATCTGGTCGGCCTCGTAGACCACGGGGCGCAGGCCCAGCTTCATCAGTTCGTAGGCCGTGACCAGGCCCGAAAGGCCCGCCCCAACGACGGCCACCTCGGTGCCGTAGAGCTCCGGCGGAACCGCACCGAGCCCCGCCGGGTGGGCAAGGTAGTGGTCGTAGCTGAACGGAAAATCGGGGTTCAGCATGGTGATGGGGCCGGCCTGGGTGCTGGCCGGGTCGGAAGCCGGGAGTTCGGTGGCGACGGTCATGAAAGCTCTGCCTTCGTTCGTTCGGTGGTGGACAGCGTTGAAGATTCCGGCCTGCTCAGCTCACGGTATTCCTCGTGGCTCAGCGCCGCCACCCTGGAGTTCCGGCGGCCGTAGCCGAAGTAGGCCGCCAGGCCCACCAGCATCCAGATTCCGAAAGTCACCCAGGTGTCAGCGCCCAGGTTGGCCATGAGGTAGGCGCACATCAGGGCACCGAGGACCGGGGTCAATGGGAAGAGTGGCACGCGGAAGGTGCGCTCCAGTTCGGGCCGGGTGCGGCGCAGGTAGATCACGGCCACGTTGACCAGCGCGAAGGCGAACAGCGTGCCGATGCTGGTGGCGTCGGCGAGGGCACCGAGCGGGACCAGCCCGGCAGTGAGGGCGACGGCGGTGCCCACCAGGAGCGTGCCGGCCGCGGGGGTGCCGGTGCGGCGGGAGACGCGGCCGAAGACCTTAGGGATGAGGCCGTCGCGGGACATGGAGAGCAGGATGCGGGTCTGGCCATAGAGGACGGTGAGCACAATGCTGGCGATGGCCAGTACGGCGCCGACGGCGAAGACGAGGGCGATCCAGGGCTGGCCCGTGGTTTCCTCCAGGATTTTCACCAGGGCAGCTTCGGTGCCGTCGAACCAGCCCCAAGGGCGGGCGCCGATTGCTGCGACGGCCACCAGCACGTAGATGGTGGTGACGATGACCATGGAGAGCATGATGGCGCGGGGAAGGTCGCGCTTGGGGTTGCGGGCTTCCTCGCCGGCGGTGGAGGCGGCATCAAAGCCGATATAGGAGAAGAACACCCGGGACGCGGCGGCGGAAACTCCGGCAGCACCCATGGGCAGGAGCGGCTCAAAGTTGCCGGCGTTGAACGCGGTGAAGGCCACGGCGCAGAAGAAGAGGAGAATGCCGACTTTGACCACAACGATGGACGTGTTGATCCAGGCGCTTTCCTTGGCCCCGCGGACCAGCAGGACGGTTGCCAGCACCACGATGAACATGGCCGGGATGTTGACCATGCCGCCGTCGCCCGGCGGCTGGGAAATGGCGTCGGGCAGGACCTGCCCAAACACGGCGAGGGCCTCGTTCACGTACTGCCCTGCCCCCACGGCGACGGCCGCTACCGAGACCGCGTACTCAAGGACCAGGCACCAGCCGCAGATCCAGGCCATGCCTTCGCCCATCGTGGCGTAGGTGTAGGAATAGCTGGAACCGGAAACGGGAACCATGCCCGCCATTTCCGCATAGGACACTGCGGAGAGGAGTGCGGCGAACCCGGCGATGGCGAACGAGATCCAGATCGCGGGGCCGGCCAGCGGAACGGATTCGCCGAGGATCACCAGGATCCCGGTCCCCAGGGTGGCGCCGACACTGATCATGGTCAGCTGCAGGACCCCGAAGCTGCGGAGGAGTTTCGGTCCGCCGTGGCCGTTTTCCGCTTCGCTGACCATCTGGCCGATCGGTTTCCGGCGCAGCAGTTGCGCGCCCAGCCCGGGACGGCCGGCCGCACGGCCCGTGGCCGGTCCGGAAAGTGTTGGCACAGTCATCGTTGACGTCCGTTCGTGAGTAGTTGTCGGTTTCCCCCACCCAGCGTAGGCGTGTGAGCGGCATCTCAGTGGGGTGCAAAGTGACCTGTAGTCTTCATACATGAGACGTAATGCACCATTGGCGGATGGCTCGGAAAACCTAGACGCGGTGACCCTCGGCCGGTTCCTGGCAGCACTCCCGGCGGACGTCACAGTCCTGCACGATGCCGGCAACTCTGCCGCGCCGCTGCGCTGGGTGGAGCCCAGCGAACTGGAGGATCCCACGCCCTACCTGCTGGACGGGGAGTTCGTCCTGACGGCGGGACTGCCGTTCCTGGACGACGGCGGCACGAAGGAGCGGGCGGACGCGTACGTCCGGCGGCTGGTCGGGGCAGGCGTCGCTGCCCTGGGGTTCGGCCTGGAGCCCTACTTCGAGGCCGTCCCGGACCCCGTGCTCTCGGCGTGCCAAACACATCAGCTTACGCTGGTCCAGATTCCCCACAGCGTCCCCTTCGCCGCCATCGGCCTGGAGTTCTCCCAGCTCCTGGAATCCGGCAACGCCCGCGTCTTCCGTCAACTGGCGGACACCAACCGGCAACTCATGCGGGCGGTGCTGTCGGCCAGGCCCGAGCATGAGCTCCTCTCCGCCCTGGCGCAACGGGTCCCGGTGTGGGCCCAGCTTTTCGGGGCGGACGGCCGGGTGCGCGCCCGGGCCGCAGCAGCCGGAACCGGCGGGACCAGCCCTGCGGCCGCCGTCGAGCCTTCCGTCCTGCAGCCGCTGCTGAAGCGGCTCCTGACCGGCACCGGCCCTCGGGTGGAGACGGACTCGTTGCCCGCGAACGGTTCAGCCCTGGTGTTCGGCCACCCGCTCCGGAGCACCAAGGACGCCACCCTCGGGGCGCTCATCCTGGGTACCGACAGGCCGCTGACCCCGGCCCAGAACAGTGTGGTCTCCTCGGTGGTTGGGCTGCTCGAATTGCTGGTCCGCCAGCGCACCAGCGGCTCGCTCGCCCCCAGCCAGCTGGCAACGGCACTGCTGCTGCATCCGGAAAGCCTGGCCGCCGGCTCAACCCGGCAGCTGAACGTCCTTCGGGACCTCCTCGCCCAAAGTGTTTCCGGAACCCGGTCCGGTGCCCTGCGGGTAGTCCAGGGCGTCCGCGCGGATGCCGCGGCGCCTGCGTCCGCGGATGGCCCGGTCCGGGAGCTGCTGCAGTGGCGCAGGCTGTTCGACACGAAGATGGTGGAGCTGACGGACTATGGGTTTGCCGCGGTCACCAGGCTGAAGGTGGACGACGCGCTGCTGCATGAGGTGGAGGACCTCGGCTGGCGGCTGGTGGTGGGCGAACCCACGGAAATGGCCGGACTTCCTGCCTCCTACCAGCGTGCGGCGTCGCTGCGGCCCCGCGTCCAGGCCAGCGGGGAGAGTGTTCGCGTGGACGACGTCAGCTGGTCAGTCACGGGGCTGCTGGGCCGAGGGGCGGGCACCATGCTTGCCGCACGGCTGCTGGAACCGGTCCTGGCGCAGGAGCCGGACCGCCGCAGCTCCCAGCTCAGTGTCCTGAAGTCATGGCTGGGCGAAAACGGCAACTGGGATGCCAGCGCCAAGGTCCTGGGCATGCACCGGAACAGCGTGCGGCGCCAGATCAACGCCCTGGCGGAACTGCTGTCCATGGACCTCTCCTCTGCGCAGGTGCGGGCGGAGCTGTGGATTGCGCTGCAGTACGTGGACGGCGTGGAGCCTCAGATGCCCCAGGACCTGTAGAGCTCCGGGCGGCGTTCGCGGAGATAGGGCACCGCTTCACGGGCTTTTCGGGCGGCATCCGGATCCACCTCGGCGTACAGGATTTCGGTTCCGGGTCCCGCCGCGGCCAGCAGCGAACCGTCCGGTCCGGCGATGACGCTGCCGCCGAGGAACTCGACCCCCTCCTCGGTTCCGGAGTGGTTGGCATAGGCGATGGTCAGCTGGCTCTCAAGTGCGCGGGCCCGCAGCAGCACCTGGGGAACGGACTC
This sequence comes from Arthrobacter sp. BE255, assembly GCF_031457335.1. NCBI lineage: Bacteria > Bacillati > Actinomycetota > Actinomycetes > Micrococcales > Micrococcaceae > Arthrobacter > Arthrobacter sp. BE255. The sequence goes on from NZ_JAVDWK010000013.1 coordinate 179,510, forward strand.
AAAACCGTGCGCCAGTGCGGTGGGCACCAGGAGCAGCTCTGCCCCGCCCAGCGCCGCCGCCCTGACCGTTTCCGGAAATTCCACGTCGTAGCAGATCACCATGGACGTCCGGAACCCGTTGAAGTCGACGACGGCGGGCCCTGCCGCGGCGGGGCGGAATGCCGCCCGTTCGTCGTCGCCAAAGAGGTGCACCTTCGCGTAGCTGAGAAGCTCGGCCCCGGCGGCGTCCACCAGCGTGGAGGTGATGTGCCATCTGCCGGTGTCCGTAACTGACGGCAGGCTGTAGACCAGCGCGATCCCGTGCCGGCGCGCGATGCCGTTCATCGCTTCTTTGACGGCGGGAAGCGTTGCGGGGTCCAGTTCCGCGCGGAGCCGCAGCGGGGCGTAGCCCACAGGAAACAGTTCGGGCGTGACCAGGACGGCGGCCCCTGCCGCGGCGGCTGTCCCGGCGGCAGCATCCAGGGCGGCGAAATTTGCATCGACGTCGAGTACGCGGGCGTTTGCCTGCATCAGGGCCAGCAGCACCGTTACCACCTCACATGATCGGGACGGACACAGTACGCGTCCTCTTGTGCCAGCCTAGCCAGCTGACGCAACGCCGGATGGGGCCAATTGCACCGGCCCGTCCCTCATGATGGACGGATCGTCCCACCACTTTGTCTCACCCCGCAGACTCCTTGCGTTAACTTCTTGACTACAAGAGTCAAAATAGGGCAATCTTCTTTGCATGTCCGCAACACCGCGCTCGACGAGGAGCAACCCAAAAAATCCAGGATCTCAATCCGCGCTCAGGCAGTTGAATCAGCAGCGGATCATCGAAACCCTGATGGGCGGACCTGCCACCCAGGCTGAGCTTTCCCGGCAGACAGGCCTCTCCACCGCCACGGTCTCCAACATCGTCAAAATCATGCAGGATTCGGGGCTGGCATCCACCGAGCCCATCACGAGTTCCGGCCGCCGGGCACTGAACGTCAGGCTGAACAGCAACGGTGCCGTCGCCGTCGGGATCGACTTCGGACGAAGGCATCTCCGGGTGGTCCTGGCATCCCTGAGTTACCACGTCATCGCGGAGGAATCCGTGATGCTTCCACTCGGCCACCAGTCAGAAGAAGGCATCCAGGCGGCGGTGGTCCTGCTCGAAAAGCTGCTGCGCGAAAGCGGAGTGGACCGGAGCGCCGTGGTGGGCGCCGGCGTCGGAATTCCCGGGCCGATCGACCGCCGGACCGGAACGGTGGCGCAGGGCGCCATCCTCCCGGAATGGGTGGGAATCAACATCCTCCAGCATCTCGAGGAAACCCTCAAATTCCCCGTCTACGTTGACAATGACGCCAATTTGGGCGCCTGGTCGGAGGTGACCTGGGGACCGCATACCGGGGTCAGCAACCTGATGTTCCTGAAGATCGGATCGGGCATCGGTGCGGGCCTGATTCTCAACGGCGCGCCCTACTACGGAAACATCGGGATCACCGGAGAAATCGGCCACGCCACCATCCACGAGCAGGGGCTCGTGTGCCGATGCGGGAACCGCGGCTGCCTCGAAACCATCGCGTCCACGACTACCATGATCGAGCTCCTAAGCCGCGGCGAGGACCGGCCGCTGACCCCGGCAGACATCGTCCGCAAGGCCTTGGCGAGGGACCCCGCTACCCTCCGCGTTGTGGACGATGCCGGCCTGGCCGTGGGTCGCGCTTTGGGCAACGTGGCCAACCTCATCAACCCCGAGGTAATCGTGGTGGGCGGGCCCCTGGCAGGCCTTGGCAACCTCCTCCTGGAGCCCATCAGGCGCGGACTGGTCAGGCATGCCGTGCCGGTCATCGGGGAGACCACCGCTCTCACCATGTCCTCGCTCGGGGACCGCGCCGAAGCACTTGGAGCGGCCGCGCTGGTCTTCCAGTACGCCGGTATCCGGCGGGCCCAGACCGATTAGGTAGCCGCCGATTGCGTTCAAGACTTGACGACAACGACTGTGATCCAGTTTACTTTTTCATCAGACGGCCCCGCGGTTTGCGGGGACGGACAACGAAGTCATTGGAGGCGTAAGGGCATATGACGTCCCAAACCACGCAAAGTGATCCAGTAATCCTCGAGATGCGCTCCATCACCAAGGAGTTCCCCGGCGTAAAGGCGCTGTCGGAGGTCAGCCTCCGGGTCAAAGCCGGCGAGATCCACGCCATCTGCGGTGAGAACGGTGCCGGCAAATCCACGCTCATGAAGGTGCTGTCCGGCGTCTACCCGTACGGCAGCTACGACGGCGACATCGTGTACCAGAACGAGGTCCAGCAGTTCAAGGACATCCGTGCCAGCGAGGCAGCCGGAATCGTCATCATCCACCAGGAGCTGGCACTGATCCCGGAACTCTCCATCATGGAGAACATCTTCCTGGGCAACGAGCCCGCACGCCGCGGCGTGATCAACTGGGGCGAGGCGCGCAAGCGCTCCATCGAACTCCTCGCCCGGGTTGGCCTTCGCGAGGATCCGGACACCCCGGTCAAGGAAATCGGCGTCGGCAAGCAGCAGCTCGTGGAAATCGCCAAGGCCCTGAACAAGTCGGTGAAACTGCTCATCCTGGACGAGCCCACCGCCGCCCTGAACGAATCCGACTCCCAGCACCTGCTGGACCTGATGCTCGGCCTCAAGGCCAAGGGCATCACGTCCATCATCATTTCCCACAAGCTCAACGAGATCGAACAGATCGCGGACGAAATCACCATCATCCGCGACGGGAAATCGGTGGAAACGCTCAACATCGTGGCAGATGGCGTGGACGAGGACCGCATCATCAAGGGGATGGTGGGCCGCTCCCTTGAGTCCCGTTTCCCGGACCACACCCCCGAGATCGGCGAGGTGCTCTTCGAGGTCCGCAACTGGACCGTCGGCCACCCCCAGGTGGCAGACAGGCTGGTCTGCAAGAACTCCAGCTTCACGGTGCGCCGCGGCGAGATCGTGGGCTTCGCCGGCCTCATGGGCGCCGGACGTACCGAACTTGCCCGTTCCCTCTTTGGACGGTCCTACGGGAACTTCATTTCCGGCCAGGTCTTCAAAAACGGCCAGGAAATCCACATCCGGAATGTTCCGCAGGCCATCAAAGCGGGACTGGCCTACGTCACCGAGGACCGCAAGAGCCTCGGCCTGAACCTGCTGGATGACATCAAGACCACCACCGTCTCGGCAAACCTCAAGGCCATCACCAAAGGCCTTGTGGTGGACAAGCGCAAGGAATTCACGGTGGCCGAGGATTACCGCAAGAGTCTTCGAACCAAGGCACCCACGGTCAATGAAGGCGTGTCCAAGCTCTCCGGCGGCAACCAGCAGAAGGTTGTGCTGGCCAAATGGATGTTCACCGGCCCCGACCTCCTCATCCTTGACGAGCCGACGCGCGGAATCGACGTCGGCGCAAAGTACGAGATCTACGGCATCATCCAGCAACTGGCGCAGCAGGGGAAGGGCGTCATCGTGATCTCGTCCGAACTGCCTGAGTTGCTCGGACTATCGGACCGGATCTACACCATTTTTGAGGGTTCCATCACGGGAGTGCTGGATAAGGAGCACGCCACCCAGGAAAGCCTGATGAAACTGATGACGTCAGCCCGAGCCGGCAACAACGCCGCCCCCACTGCACAACCCGCATAAGCCCGAGGACGGAACAATTATGAAAGCACTCAAAAGGATTTTCGGCGGTGACACCCGCCAGTTCGGCATGATCATTGCCCTCGTGGCGCTCGTGCTGTTCTTCCAGTTATTCACCGGCGGGAAGGTCCTGACGCCGACCAACATGATCAACCTGTTCAACGGCAACTCCTACATCCTGGTCCTGGCCATCGGCATGGTGCTGGTGATCATCGCCGGCCATATCGACCTCTCTGTCGGCTCCGTTGCCGCAGCAGTGGGCATCGTGGTGGCCATTGCCATGCGGGACTGGGGCATCCCCTGGTACCTTGGCATCCTCCTTGGCGTGGTCCTGGGCGCAGTGATCGGTGCGTGGCAAGGGTTCTGGGTGGCCTACGTAGGGATTCCCGCCTTCATCGTCACCCTGGCCGGGATGTTGCTCTTCCGGGGTGCCAACCAGTTTGTGGGCAAGTCATTGACCGTTCCCGTGCCCGAGGAATTCCGTGCCATAGGCGCGGGCTTCCTGCCGGAAATCGGCGACTTCGCCCGGTACAACGCCCCCACCGTGGTCCTCGGCTTCCTGCTGATCGCCGTCGTGGTGTTCCTGGAGTTCCGCAACCGCCGCATCGAGGCCCGCACTGGCGCCACGGTCGATCCGGTGTGGGTGCCCATCACGCGGCTGGTCCTGCTTGCCGGCGCGGTCCTGTATGTGACCTGGCTGTTCTCCACCGGCCGCTACGGGACCTCGTTCCCCGTTTCTGGACTGATCCTCGTGGGCCTGGTGGCGCTCTATGTCTTCATCACCAGCAAGACCATCCTTGGCCGGCACGTCTATGCCGTGGGTGGCAACCGCCATGCCGCAGAGCTGTCTGGCGTGCAGTCCAAAAAGGTCAACTTCCTCGTCATGATGAACATGTCAGTCCTGGCGGCAATCGCCGGCATGATGTTCGTGGCCCGGTCCACCAGCTCCGGACCCGCCGACGGCGTGGGCTGGGAACTTGACGCCATTGCGGCCGTCTTCATCGGCGGCGCCGCAGTCAGCGGCGGCGTCGGCACCGTCATCGGTTCCATCGTGGGCGGTCTTGTTATGGCTGTGCTGAACAACGGCCTTCAATTGCTGAGCGTGGGCGCCGACATGCAGTCGATCATCAAGGGCCTGGTTCTGCTGATCGCCGTGGCCATCGATGTCTACAACAAGAGCCAGGGGCGGCGCTCCATCATCGGAATGCTGATGAACGGCCTGCGTTCCAACCAGCCGCCCACCCCGGAGAAAGAGATTGCCAGGACCTCCGACATCATCGCTCCCGCAGAACCAGCCGAGTCAAAATAGCCCGCGACGGCGGCCGGCACGCCCGGCTGCCTTTGGACCCAGAAAGAGAAACCCACATGCGTAAAATCGCAAAGACCCTGACCGTCCTCGCGGCCGTCGCAACGCTCTCCCTGACAGGGTGCGGCCGGTCCGACGTCGACGCCGAGGCCGCCAAGGCAGGCACTGCCCTGTCCGGCTTCCCCCAGGACTCCCTGATCGGCGTCGCCCTTCCCAAGAAGACCAGCGAGAACTGGACCCTGGCAGAGAACCTGTTCAACACTGGACTGTCCTCTGCCGGTTTCAAGCCCAACGTCCAGTTCGCCACCAACGGCGTCCCGGATCAGCAGAACCAGATCTCCACGATGATCACGTCCGGCGCCAAGGTGATTGTGGTCGGCGCCGTGGACGGCGCCCAGCTCGGCAGCCAGCTGCAGCAGGCCAAGGATGCCGGCGCCGTCATCATCGCCTACGACCGCATGCTCACGAACACTAAGGCCGTGGACTATTACGTGGCCTACGACAACTTCAAGGTCGGCGAGCTGCAGGGCCAAGCACTGCTTGAAGGCATGGCGGCAAAGAAGGCCGGCCCCTACAACGTGGAGCTCTTCGCCGGCTCCCCGGACGATGCCAACTCGAAAGTGTTCTTCGACGGTGCCATGAGCGTCCTGCAGCCGAAGATAGCCGACGGCACGCTGAAGGTTGTCTCCGGCCAGGCTGATTTCCAGAAAGCCGTCACGCAGGACTGGAAGGCGGAAAATGCCCAGAAGCGGATGGATTCCCTGCTCTCCGGCAGCTACTCCTCCGCTGAACTGGACGGTGTGCTGTCCCCGAACGACACCCTGGCCCAGGCAGTCATCACGTCCATCAAGAGCGCCGGCAAGTCCGTTCCGGTTGTGACCGGTCAGGACTCCGAGGTGCAAGCCGTCAAGTCCATCATGGCCGGGGAGCAGTACTCCACCATCAACAAGGACACGCGCAAGATCGTGGAACACACCATAACCATGATCAAGGACCTGCAGGAGGGCACCGCCCTGGAGATCAACGACAACCGCAACTACAAGAACGAGTTCAAGCGGGTTCCGGCATTCCTGTTGCCGCCGACGATCGTGACCGCCGCCAACGTGAGGACGGCCTACGTGGACGATCCGGTACTCGGCCCGCTCACTAAGTAGCACTGAACACCGTGTAACACGGAACGCGGAAATGCCCCGGCGCCCACCAGGAGCCGGGGCATTCCCTTTTATGCGGTGCGCGCCAGTTTCAGAATTACGACACCGGGTCCTCCACCCGCAGGACGCCCGGGCCCGTGAAGTGCAGCGCCTGGTTGCGCACCGACTGCGGCGTGGTGAACACCTTGTAGCTGTAGGCGTCAGCGGGATCCCAGCCGACGTCGGTGGTGAAGGCCCACGCGGTCCAGTCCGGAGCAGGCGTGCCGGCGAGTTCTGCTTCCGCCAATGCCTCCGCCCTGTGGGTTTCGTAGGACGCCCGGGCCACGGCCTCCAGGTCCGCCGGGGCTCCGTTGAACCACGACCCGGTGTCGCTGAAGCGGTGCCCGTTGTAGCTGCTGACCATGATTGATGCGTCCGCGCCGGGTCCGGTGTAGTCAAAGGCGTTGTACTCGGAGAAGATCCGGGACTCGTAGCCTGCGCCCAGGAAGTAGCTGCTGCCGCCCTGCGCCTGGCTGACCATGGGGTACTGCGGATCGTCGGTGCTGCCCACAAAGTAGTTGTTCACCATGTGCACCTGGCCGAACCTGACGCGGGGGCCGCGCTGCTGGATGTTCTCCATCAGGTTGCCGATGTAGCTGACGCGCAGCTTGCCGCCGTCCTTGTCAACGTGCTCGTCGCCGGAGCCCAGCAGCATTGTCTTGTCATGGTTGTGCAGTTTGCTGTTGGAGATGGTCACGTAGTCCGTGCCGTCCTTGAGGTCCAGCAGGCCGTCGTGGCGGTTGGCGGGCTTGCCGCGGAATCCGATCGGCGCCGCGCTGTCCGGGTAGCGTCCGTCCGTCAGCCGGACGTGGTCGATCCAGAGGTGGTTGGACGTCACCGAGGACACGGCGTCGAAGCGGGCGTTCCAGGCGCCGTCGCCGTCATCCGGAGACCAGGTGGTGAAGAAATCCACCGGCGCCTCCACGCTGAGGTTCCGCACCACAACGTTGGTGGAGCTGAGGATCACGATGTTGGTGCCGACGAAGCCGGCATCATCGCCGAGGCCGATCAGCGTGGTGTTGCTGGGCAGGCTCACTTCGATCTGGCGCTTCATGTTGTTGCTGCCGGTCTGCCGCAGCTGCCGCATGGACTTGCAGTAGTCGAAGGTCTGGTCGCTCCAGGCTTTGCCCTCCGGCCCGAAGCAGGACATGTACTTGTTGATGTCGTAGCCGGGGGCATAGTCCTGCTCGCCGAGGATGCGCCCGTCCGGGACCTGGTTGCCGTCGATGGTTCCGCGGACGTTGATGATCTTGGGCGCCTTCGGCTCGCCGTGGTTGGCCAGCGCGGTTTTCAGCTCCGCCAGTGTGCCCACCTCGTAGCGGTTTTCGGCCGGGGCGCCTGCCCCGCCGTTCGTCACACCGTCGACGGCGGCCCAGCCGGTGGGTGCCGCGTCGTCGGGACGGATGGTGCCGCCGCCGGTCAGCGACGGCGCTGCATCGCCCGGTGCCATGCCGGCAGGAGTTGTGTTGCCGGGTGCGGCCACAGCGAGGCCGGCGGCGAGCGCCAGCGCGGAGGCGGACGCCGCCACTCCGGCGGCGCGGCGGAGGCGGATGAATCTTGAATCGGACGTTGATTTGAATCGTGTGGAGGACGTCATTGGCCTTATTTCCGGCATGCCAAACAGACCACATGCCTAGTCGGGTGCGGGTAGTGATTTCGGGGAACCGCCACTCAGAAAACGCTTTCCGAGCGGCACTACTATTCTTACGTCCGTCGTGACAGAGCTGTCAAGGGGTGTCCTTTTCCAGGCGCCCTTCCACGGACGGAACGGACTTCACAGCGCAAACATAGGTTCACCCGGTTTCCCGCACAGGGTCGGGCGCGAGTCTGGGATCCGAACGCCGGCCTTTCCCGCCGGCCCCAGATCCTAGGAGTACAGTGAGCGTCCTTGCCCGGAGTGTAGGCAATGCCTTCAGAAACAAGGTTCGAACGGCTGCAGTCGTTGCCGTCCTGGCCGTGGCAATCGGCCTGGCACTGGCCATGCTGGTGGCCAACCAGGCCGTGGGAGCCAAGGTCCAGGAGCTGAATGCCTCCGTCGGCACTGTTCTGACGGTCAATCCGGCCGGCGGCCAGGGCTTTGAAGGCGGCGGCGAACCGCTGACCACCGACCAGGCAGCCACCGCCGCCGCCGTTCCCAACGTGAGCTCCGTCGTCGGAACCAGCTCCTTCAGGCTCCGGAACGCTGCCGAAGCTGCCGCGCAGACGGCCGCCGGCGGCCAGGCCGGTCCCGGCGGAGGCCAAGGCGGACCCGGCGGCGCGTCCGCCACCACACTGACCACCAGCCTGACCGCTGCCGTCGATGCCGGCACCCTCGGTGGCCGGAACCAGGCAGCGAACGGCACCACCGGCACCACCACAACGCAGCCGGTACGCTCGCTTCCCATCACCGCAACCGGAATCGGCGCGGAGATCGACAGCACTGGCAAGGCCCTGGCCATCACCGACGGCACCGGCCTCGGCGATTACACGGCTGAATCGGCCAACGCCCTGCTGGGCACCACGCTCGCCGAGAAGAACGGCCTGTCGGTGGGTTCCACGTTCACCATCAAGGACCAGACCTACACCGTGGCCGGACTGTTCGATTCCGGCACCACGTTCGGCAACAACGCCCTCTACGTCACTCTTCCCACCGCACAGACACTGGCAGCACTGCCGGGCGAGCTGTCCACGATGATTGTCACCGTTGACTCCCTGGATAACGTTTCGTCCACCAAGGCCGCGCTGGAGACCGCCCTCGGCACGGACAAGGCCGACGTCACCCAGGGCCAGAACCTGGAGACGGCCGTCAGCTCCCTCGGCAGTGTCAAGAACATCTCCTTCATCGCTTTCGTCGCGGCCCTGGGCACTGCCGGGCTCATCATCCTGCTGATCATGGTCATGCTGGTCCGCGAACGCCGTCGCGAGATCGGTGTCCTGAAGGCCATTGGCGCCCCTAACCGCACCATCGGCCTGCAGTTCGTGCTCGAAGCCCTCGTCCTGGTGGCCATGGGCAGCGCAGTGGGCGCCGCGATCGCATCTTTCGCCAGCGGCGGCATCGCCTCGGCACTGATCAGCAGCAACACCACAACTACGACGGCGGCCACCGCCACCGGCCGCGGTGCTGCCATGGCCGGGGCAGCCGGCGGCGCCGGGCTGCCGGGCGGCGGGGCCGGCTTCCCTGGCGGCCAGGGCGGACCGTTCGGCGGCGCCTCCCAGCTGCTGACCTCCGTCACCGCCAGCGCCTCCCCCGGTGTCATTGCCGCCGGTATCGCGGCAGTGTTCGGGGTCGCCATCATCGGCGCCCTCGTCCCGGCGCTGCTCACGGCCCGCATCCGTCCCATCGAAGTCCTGCGAGGAGAATAGCCATGATTGAAGTCAAGAACCTGGTCCGCACCTTCAACTCGGGTGACCGCACCATCAAGCCCGTCAACGATGTGAGTTTTGAACTCGAGCAGGGCACCCTGGCCTCCATCGTCGGGAAAAGCGGCAGCGGCAAAAGCACCCTGTTGTCCCTCCTGGGTGCTCTGGACAAACCCACCAGCGGAGACGTCGTCGTAAACGGCGTCAGCCTGGCCAGCATGCCGGACGGCAAGCTGACCGAATACCGGCGCCGGGACATCGGCTTTGTGTTCCAGCAGTTCAACCTCATCCCCAACCTCTCCGCGGTGGATAACGTCATGCTGCCTATGGAGTTCGCCGGGATGCGCAAGGCCGAACGCCTCCAGCGTGCGAAGGATCTCCTGGAGCAGGTGCAGCTGGACCCGGAGAAGCATGTGCGGCGCATCAACAGGCTCTCGGGCGGCGAGCAGCAGCGCGTGGCCATTGCGCGCGCACTGGCCAACGAGCCCAAGCTGATCCTGGCCGACGAGCCCACCGGCAACCTCGACGAGCAGACCGGCGACCACATCATCGAGCTCCTCAGCTCGCTCAGCCGGGACCACAACACCACCATCCTGGTGGTCACGCACGACAGGGCGCTGGCCAACAAGACCGACCGCCGCTTCAGGCTCCAGCAGGGCAAACTGACGGAGGAAGCGGCCCGCACGCGGACCGCGGTAGCCGCCTCGGCCTAGAACGCAGGTGCCGGTGTAAGGCACAGGTGAGGGAGGGCCCACCCAAGGGCCCTCCCTCACCTGTGCCCGCCCTTCCCATCAGGACGCTCGTTACCTTCTTCGTAGCCCCTTTCTGGTGCAGGATGTGGGGTGTGCTGGCCTGCCGGTCCCGGCATGATTGCGACGCTCTGTTGTTG
>NZ_JAVDWK010000014.1:0-165244 GCF_031457335.1 Arthrobacter sp. BE255
AGCGGAACCACCGCCGACGTCGCAGCCGCCGCCGACATCAACCTCGGCCTCGGAACTGGCAACGCCACCGACACGACCACCGACGTGGCCGCCGCGGCTGACATCGCAATCGGCCTCGGAAACGGCACCGTGACCGGCACTGACGGCAGCGGAACCACCGCCGACGTCGCAGCCGCCGCCGACATCAACCTCGGCCTCGGAACTGGCAACGCCACCGACACGACCACCGACGTGGCCGCCGCAGCCGACGTAGCAATCGGCCTCGGCAACGGCACCGTGACCGGCACTGACGGCAGCGGAACCACCGCCGACGTCGCAGCCGCCGCCGACATCAACCTCGGCCTCGGAACCAGCAACGCCACCGACCCGACCACCGACGTCGCAGCCGCAGCCGACGTAGCAATCGGCCTCGGAAACGGCAACGTGACCGGCACTGACGGCAGCGGAACCACCGCCGACGTCGCAGCCGCCGCCGACATCAACCTCGGCCTCGGCCTCGGAACCAGCAACGCCACCGACCCGACCACCGACGTCGCAGCCGCGGCTGACATCGCAATCGGCCTCGGAAACGGCAACGTGACCGGCACTGACGGCAGCGGAACCACCGCCGACGTCGCAGTCGCTGCTGACGTCAACCTCGGCCTCGGCCTGGGCGACGGCGCCACCGGCACTACCGGTGGCCTGGCTACCGCAGTCGACGTCGATCTGGGCTTGGACACGTCAGGTCTCCTGGATGATGTGACCGTCGGCGTCGGTGGATCCGTCATCATCGGCGGCGCCACGGACGGCAGCGTCACTCCGGGCACCGAAAACCCTGGCACTGATACACCGGGTACCGAAACCCCGGGCACGGAAACTCCGGGCGGCACCGGAACGGCCGGCGGCACGGACGCTCCGGGCACTGGCACTACCGGCACCAGTACAGGGTCCGGCGCGACCGGAATCACCGTCGTCCCGGCCGGCATCACCACGTCCGGTTCAACCGCCGGGACGGTATCCGCAGCAGCAAACACCATGGGCACCGCCACGGGTCAGGGCAGCGCTGCCGCCCTCGCCAACACGGGAATCGATGCTTCACTGGTTCCCGTCGCGCTGCTCCTGCTGGTTGCAGGCCTGCTGATGCTGCTGCGTCGGAAGACGTCCTAATCAGAACCAGCACTACGTGGTTTTGAAACCCCTCAGGCGTTACCAGTACCTGCCGTTCGCGGCAGCCTTCAGAAGGAGGTGGCCTACGACGAAACGTAATTAGGCAGTACTTGTCCTTGTGACCGAGGGTCCGGACGCCAAGGCCTTATGGCCTTTGCGTCCGGGCCACCGGTGCGCGGGAGGACCACTCCAGGAGGCGTTACCGGCCGGTACAATTAAGGCAGAATAGTGCCGCAGCGCACCGGAGGGAACTGGTCATGGTGGCGGATTCGCCTAGCTCCATCAAGCATGAAGTAGTCGGCGGACGGTATCGGCTGGGAGAAGTGATTGGCCGCGGCGGTATGTCATCGGTCTATTGCGCCAGGGACGAGAACCTGGGCCGTGATGTGGCCCTGAAGCTCTTCGCGCCGCAGGCTCCGGACGCAGACGAACTCAAACGCCAGGAAGCCGAAATCCAACTGCTGGCAACGCTCAACCATCCCAGCCTGGTCACGCTGTTCGACGCCGGAATCGATACCCGGATCCCGGACGAACCACGGCCGTTCCTCACGATGGAACTTGTGGAGGGCCAGGACCTTCGCAGCCGGATCAGGCACAGCGCAGTCCCCTTGGACGAACTGGCAGTCATCGGCGCCGGAACGGCGGACGCATTGGCCTACGTGCACAGCCTGGGCATCATCCACCGCGACATCAAACCGGGCAATATCCTGCTGGTGCAGATCCGTCCGGGCGAACCCCTGCGGCCTAAACTGACGGATTTTGGCATCGCCAGGATTGCGGACTCAACCCGGCTTACCGCCACCGGAACCATGGTGGGGACGGCAGCGTACCTCAGTCCCGAACAGGCCATGGGTTCCCCGCTGTCGCCCGCCACGGACATCTACTCGCTGGGCCTTGTCCTCCTGGAATGCATCAAGCAGACGATGGAGTACCCGGGCAGCGCCGTCGAGTCTGCCGTGGCAAGGCTGCACCGCTCGCCGGAAATCCCGGCTGACGTGCCTGCGGAGTGGGCTGACCTGATCCGTTCCATGACCGCCATCGAACCCCTGGAACGGCCCACGGCTGCAGACGTGGAAACCGCGCTGCGCCAGGCCCTGGTTTCCCCGGCTTCCACGCCGGGCGAGCTCGCACCCGAAACTACACGTGTGCTCCCGGCCATGCCCTTCAGGCCGCCATCCATAGCCATCACGGCGGAATCGGACGTGCCCGCGACCCGCGTGAGCCGCAACCTGCTGGGACTGCGGGACTGGCAAGACTCCGTGGCCGGGAGACGGGCCCGGGCGTGGGCGCGGCTTCGGAACGGCGGAAAGCGTGTCTGGCTCGTGGCTGTCCTGGCCCTCCTGGCGGTCGCGGCCGTCGCGGCCGCACTGACGTTCAGCCTGGCACCCCAGCAGACTCCCGACGTCGTCCCCTACCCCACCGTCACCGGAACCGTTGGCGACCATCTCAAGGAACTCCAGGAGAGCGTGCGTCCATGAGCTCTGCAAACAACGGCCACCGGCGCTTGCCACGAGCCCGGGGTGTGGCGGCCGCCGCAGCCCTTCTGCTTGCCGGGTCCTTGGCCGCCTGCGGCCCTGCCGACACTGGCCTTCAGCACGACGCCGCCCGGCAGCTCCAGCAGCGTGTCCTGGGCGTCAGCGAGGCGGCGGCCGGCAACGACCCCGCCGGGGGGCTGGCTGCCTTGGACGGCCTTGAGGCAGATCTGGCTGCCGCCTTCGGAAACGGGCAGGTCTCCGAGGACCGCCGGCGGAGCATCATGACGGCGGCCGCAGCCGTCCGCGCCGACCTCGCCGCGGCCAAATCAGCGGCAGACGCAGCTGCCGCGGAAGCTGCGGCCGCGCAGCAGCAGGCCGACGCCGCGGCTGCTGAGGCCGCCAAGGCAACCCCCGCACCGGTGGCGCCGGCGCCCGCCCCCGGCAAGGGAAACGACGGCAAAGGCAAAGGCAAGGACTGACGGCTGACACAGAAAAAAGGCGGCGCCCCGGGTTCCCGGGGCGCCGCCTTTTTTACGTCTGGCTTAGAACTAGCTCAGGGTTGCGATGACCCTGTTCAGCGTTGCCGAGGGACGCATCGCTGCGGACGCTTTGGCCTCGTCCGGACGGTAGTAGCCTCCGATATCCACCGGAGAGCCCTGGACCGCGGCGAGTTCGCCGATGATGGTCTCCTCGTTGGAGGACAGCTCCTTGGCCACAGCCGCGAACGATGCCGCCAGCTCCGCGTCCTCGGTCTGCTTGGCCAGTTCCTCGGCCCAGTAGCGGGCGAGGAAGTAGTGGCTGCCGCGGTTGTCCAGCTCACCGGCGCGGCGGCTCGGGGACTTGTTCTCCAGCAGGAACGTGCCGGTGGCCTTGTCCAGGGTGTCGGCCAGGACCTGGGCACGGGCGTTGTCCGTGGTGGTGGCAAGGTGTTCAAAGCTGACGGCGAGGGCAAGGAACTCGCCCAGGCTGTCCCAGCGCAGGTGGTTTTCTTTGAGCAGCTGCTGGACGTGCTTGGGGGCGGAGCCGCCGGCGCCGGTCTCGAACAGTCCGCCGCCGTTCATCAGCGGAACAACTGAAAGCATCTTGGCGCTGGTGCCGAGTTCGAGGATGGGGAACAGGTCCGTGAGGTAGTCGCGGAGCACGTTGCCGGACACGGAGATGGTGTCCTCGCCCTTGCGGATGCGTTCCAGGGTGAAGGCGGTTGCCTTCTCCGGGGACATGATCTCGATCTCCAGGCCCTCGGTGTCGTGGTCCTTGAGGTACTCGCGGACCTTGCCGACGAGGTTGGCGTCGTGTGCGCGGGTCTCGTCCAGCCAGAACACGGCGGGCGTCTTCGAGGCGCGGGCACGGGTGACGGCCAGCTTGACCCAGTCCCGGATGGGGGCATCCTTGGTCTGGCAGGCGCGCCAGATGTCGCCCGGGGCAACCTCGTGTTCGATCAGCACCGCACCGGAGGCGTCGACGATCTGCACCGTTCCGGCTTCCTGGATCTCGAACGTCTTGTCGTGGCTGCCGTATTCCTCCGCGGCCTGGGCCATGAGGCCCACGTTGGGGACGGTGCCCATGGTGGTGGGGTCGAAGGCGCCGTGGGCGCGGCAGTCGTCCAGAACAACCTGGTAGATGCCGGCGTAGGAGCTGTCCGGCAGGACCGCCAGGGTGTCGGCTTCCTTGCCGTCCGGGCCCCACATGTGGCCCGAGCTGCGGATCATGGCGGGCATCGAGGCGTCCACGATGATGTCAGAGGGAACGTTCAGGCTGGTGATGCCCTTGTCCGAGTCCACCATGGCCAGTGCCGGGCCGTCTTCCAGGCCCTTCGTGATGAGTGCCTTGACGCCGTCGCGGACGTCCTCCGGCAGGTCCTCGAGGCCGTTCAGGATAGCGGCGAGGCCGTTGTTGGGGCTCAGGCCGGCGGCGGTGAGCTGCTTGCCGTAGGTCTCGAACAGTTCAGAGAAGTAAGCCTTCACCACGTGGCCGAAGATGATGGGGTCCGAAACCTTCATCATGGTGGCCTTCAGGTGCGCGGAGAAGAGGACGCCCTCTTCCTTGGCTCGGACAACCTGGGCAGCCAGGAACTCGTCCAGCGCGGCGGCGCGCATCACGGTGCCGTCGATGACCTCGCCGGCAAGAACGGGGAAGGCCTTCTTCAGGACCTTGACCGAGCCGTCTTCGCGGACCAGCTGGATGGCGATGGTGCCGTCGGCGTCAATGACCACGGACTTCTCGTTCGAGCGGAAATCGTCCTTGCCCATGGTGGCCACGTTGGTCTTGGAGTCGGCGGACCAGGCGCCCATGGAGTGCGGGTTCTGGCGTGCGTAGTTCTTCACGGACAGCGGCGCGCGGCGGTCCGAGTTGCCTTCGCGCAGGACCGGGTTCACGGCGGAGCCCTTGATCTTGTCGTAGCGCGAGCGGACGGCCGTTTCCTCGTCCGAGGAGGGGTTGTCCGGGTAGTCCGGCAGGTTGTAGCCCTGGCTCTGGAGCTCGGCGATGGCGGCCTTCAGCTGCGGGATGGAAGCGCTGATGTTGGGCAGCTTGATGATGTTGGCTTCCGGCGCCTTTGCCAGTTCACCCAGTTCAGCAAGGGCGTCACCGATCTGCTGTTCCGGGGTGAGGTAGTCACCGAACACGGAGATGATGCGGCCTGCGAGCGAAATGTCACGGGTCTCCACCTCCACACCTGCTGTCGAAGCAAACGCCTCGATGATCGGCAAAAACGAATAGGTAGCCAGCATCGGCGCTTCGTCGGTGTGGGTATAGATAA
Organism: Arthrobacter sp. BE255; assembly: GCF_031457335.1. NCBI lineage: Bacteria > Bacillati > Actinomycetota > Actinomycetes > Micrococcales > Micrococcaceae > Arthrobacter > Arthrobacter sp. BE255. The sequence continues at coordinate 5,380 of NZ_JAVDWK010000014.1, forward strand.
TCTTGGACATGCGCGGGCGTCTCCCTGGAGGTCGGCTGATTTTTGGAAAATCCGGTCTATTTCACCATGGTTAACTTACCCGAGGACACGGGTTTGAACCCTACCCGCAGCCGTACGCGCTGCTCCGTTACTGCCGGATTACAGCGTTGGAAAACGCACGACGGCGCCACGCACCGCCGGGCGGGAGGCCGCCGTCGCGCGCTGCTTCCGGGAGTTGCTTTCGGCAGTCGCGTGCCAATTCGCCCGTTCAGTCAGCGGCGCTTGTGGGGAACATCACTGGGCCAGACCTGCACATACTTGGGATCGCGGCGGCGCAGCTCCTCCGTTGCGGTGAAGGTGTGGACCGGGTCAACATCGCGCAGCTGGAAGGCTTCGGCCTGGGCTGCCAGGTGCGCGGCAACCTCCTGCGTCTCGGCAGCGGAAAAGTGACGGCCATTGAGGGCGGACTTCTTGGCGGGCTTGCGGAAGGAAAACATGACGAGGGCCCCAAATCTCTTACATGTCCGGAGCCCAGTCGGACAGCCATTGCTGTGCTTCAAAATTACCCGCCGCCGGGAGTCGCTGCCAGACCGGACACCCGGATTCACCACGTTCTGCGGGATTTTTGTGGTTCCGCTGCGGCTTCCACACAGTTCAGGCGCTGACCATACATGAGACGTCACTACTATTTACAAAGTTGTCATATCCGGATAAATTCGGTAGGTCACTCGGCGGGCTTGACTGGAGCCCTCCCCCACCCGTTTAGACAGGACAACCATGACACGTACGAGGTCTCTGGCTACCAGCCTTCTGAGCCTTTCCGCAGCCGCACTGCTGGCGTTGACCACGGCCGGCGGAGCAACTGCAGCACCCGCCGCATCCGGGGACAAGGAGCAACCCTCCGTCACCAGCGCCGCCGTGGACAGCACGGGAGCCGCCGACTACTGGACCGCCGACCGCATGCGCAGCGCCATCCCCGGCGATGTCCTGGCAGGAAAAGCCCTGGAGCGCGGCAACACCTCCAGCGCTGCCCCGGTGGAGAAGGGTAAGAACACCAGGATCCAGGCAGGCAAGGGCAAGACCACGCTAGCGAAGCCTGAAGCAGCGGTCGACCACATCGGCAAAGTCTTCTTCACCCTCGGCAACGCCAACTACGTCTGCTCGGGCAACGCGGTTGTCTCTGCGAACAAGAGCACCGTGGCCACGGCCGGGCACTGCCTCAACGAGGGCCCGGGAGCCTTCGCCACGAACTTCATCTTTGTTCCTGCCTACAACAACGGCGCCACCCCGTACGGCAAGTGGACCGCCAGGGCCTATTACGCCCCCAGCGACTGGAGCACCTATGGCGACATGCAGTACGACACCGGCTTCGCGGTGATGAACACCCTCAACGGCCAGTATTTGTCAGACGTTGTGAACGAATCTGGCGTCGAATTCAACGCGGCCCGCGGCCTGACGTACAAGTCCTACGGGTACCCGGCGGCACGGCCCTTCAACGGTGAAACGCTTTGGAGCTGCTCCGGCACCGCCTCACCGGACACCAACAACAGTGGGTTCGGAACGCAGGGCATCCCGTGCGATATGACCGGCGGGTCTTCGGGCGGCCCCTGGTTCACGCAGACGAGCCCCACAACCGGCGCAAGCGGCCTGCAGAACTCCATCAACAGTTACGGCTACAGCGGGTCACCGGTGATGTACGGCCCGTACTGGGGCACCGTCATCCAGGACACGTACAAAAGTGCAGCCGCTTCCTAAGGATTCCTCGCCAGGCGGCGAATCCGTCAGCCACAGCGAGCCCGCCCAGACGCACGAGGAGATCCTCGAGTACTGGACGCCGGCGCGGTTGGCGGAAGCAAAGCCCCGGGAGCTCCGGCTTCCGGAGGAGGGGTCCGCGCCTCAAGCAGCGGGGCGCGGATCTTCAACAAGGGAGTCCTAAGAGGTCCTTAAAGCCCGACGGCGGCTGTCCCCACCCAGGGGACAGCCGCCGTCGACGTTAAGCCTTAGTGGAAGAAGTGCCGGGCACCCGTGAAGTACATGGTGACCCCCGCAGCGTTGGCCGCGGCGATGACTTCCTCGTCCCGGACGGAACCGCCCGGCTGGACCACGGCGCGGACGCCGGCGTCGATCAGGATCTGCAGGCCGTCGGCGAACGGGAAGAACGCGTCTGACGCTGCAACGGCACCGCGTGCGCGCTCAGGTGCGCCGCTCGCGTCGGCGTTGGACGCACCGCCGGCACCGTCGACGTCGGACTCCACCTTGACGCCCAGCGTGTTGGCCCGCTCCACGGCGAGGCGGCAGGAATCCAGGCGGTTGACCTGGCCCATGCCGATGCCCACGGCGGCACCGTCTGCGGCGATAAGGATGGCGTTGGACTTGGCGGCCCGGCAGGCGGTCCAGGCGAAGGCGAGGTCTGCCAGCGTCTGCTCGTCTGCGGCCTCACCGGCGGCGAGGGTCCAGTTGGCGGGGTTGTCGCCGTCGGCGTCCACCTTGTCGGACATCTGCACGAGGACGCCGCCGGAAACCTGGCGCATTTCCGCCGGGTAGCGGCCGTAGCCTTCGGGCAGGGCGAGGAGGCGGATGTTCTTCTTCTTGGACAGGATCTCCATCGCCTCAGGCTCGAAAGCGGGCGCGATGACCACCTCGGTGAAGATGCCGGCAACAGTCCGAGCCATGCCGGCCGTGACCGTGCGGTTGGCGGCAATGACGCCGCCGAAGGCGGAGACGGGGTCGCAGGCGTGGGCCTTGGCGTGCGCGTCGGCGATCGGGTCTTCAGCGTCGGCGGAGCCAACGGCCACACCGCACGGGTTGGCGTGCTTGATGACGGCGACGGCCGGTTCGGCGAAGTCGAACGCGGCGCGGAGGGCTGCGTCGGCGTCAACGAAGTTGTTGTAGCTCATGGCCTTGCCGTGCAGCTGGTCCGCCTGCGCGATACCCGCGGGAGCGGCCTTGTCCACGTAGAGTGCGGCCTGCTGGTGCGGGTTTTCGCCGTAGCGGAGGACCTCGGAACGCTCCAGCGCAACACCTGCGTAGGCAGGCCAGTCGATGACGCCGTCGCCGTCCTCATCCAGGAACTGGCTGGCAGTCCAAGTGGCCACGGCGTTGTCGTACGTAGCGGTGTGGGCGAACGCCTTGGCGGCGAGCCGGCGGCGGGTCTTCAGGTCAAAGCCGCCTTCAGCCGCAGCGGTGACCACCTGGCCGTAGAAGCCGGGGTCAACAACAATGGCGACGGCGGCGTGGTTCTTGGCTGCCGACCGCACCATTGCGGGGCCGCCGATGTCGATCTGCTCGACGACGTCATCCTGCTCGGCGCCGGACTTGACGGTCTCCACGAACGGATAGAGGTTCACCACCACGAGGTCGAAGGTTTCGATCTCCATGCCGGCGAGGGTTTCCATGTGCGCCGGGACGCGGCGGTCTGCCAGGATGCCGCCGTGCACGCGCGGGTGCAGGGTTTTGACGCGGCCGTCCAGCATTTCCGGCGAGCCGGTGACTTCCTCGACTTCCTGGACCGGGATGCCGGCCTCGGCAATCTTCTTGGCCGTGGAGCCGGTGGATACGATCTTCACGCCTGCTGCGTGCAGGCCCTGGGCGAGCTCCTCCAGACCGGTCTTGTCGTAAACCGAGATGAGGGCCCGGCGGATGGGAACACGGTCAAGCTGCGTGAAGCTCACAAAAGTCTCCGTCTTATCTCGCGGACCAGTGCCGCGGTTGGTGGGGATACCGCCAGTTTATCGCGTCGCCGGGTCTGCCCCGACGCCGGACCTACGTTGCGGGGCCAGCTCTGCGTGGGTTGAGGCGCCAGACCCCCGCAGAGTAGGCCCCGCAACGGCATTCATCTACGACGCCGGACCCCGCCAGCCGCGTTCGGCCAGCGCCCGTCGGAGCTTCAGCTCCGATGCCGGCCATCCGCGGCCCAGCTGCAGCTTCGAGAAACGCAGCACCGTCCAGCCGATTCCGCGCAGCCTGTCGTCCCGCTCAATGTCGCGGCCCCATTGGATGGCATCGGTGCGGTGGTGTTCCCCCTCATACTCCAGCGCGATCCTGTACTCCTTGTATTGGAGGTCCGGAGTGGACACGTAGTGGCCGCCCTCATCGTGGATCGGTTGGGTGACTGCCGGTTCCGGGAGGCCGGCGTCGAGGATCTTCATCCGCAGGCGGGATTCCTGCGGAGAGTCGACGCCGTGTCTCAGCAGCGGCAGTACCTCGCGTGCTAACCGTATGCCTTTGACCTTGGGGCGCCGGTTCACGACTTCCTGGATCGCCTTCACCGAAGACAACGGCGCCGTGCGGGAGAGCATTGCGTCCCCGGCCGCCACCAGCGCGTCCCGGCCCAGCATCCCGGCCAGGTCAACCCATGTCCATTCAGGCGAGGTGAGGGAATATCCGTTTACCGTCCGGACGTCGCGGGCAAGCAGCGGGGCCCTGTGACCGACCACTCCCCTTCGCTTGATCCGCCCTATCTCCGCTCGGCGCGTGATGTGGATGAGGCCAAGTTCCGTAGCCGCAGCCTGCACCGATAGCGGCAGCGGCAGTGGCCACAACAGCGCTGACGTGACATGGCTGACGGCGCAGCGCTGCGTTACTCCGGTATGGAGTCTGGCCAACAGCTCCAGATCCGGCTGCGTGCCTTTGGCAAGGCGGAGCCCGCGGCTGGGGGTCAGCAGTCCCGTGCTTTCCAGACGCCAGCGTGGTACCCCTGCCGCGTAGGCTTCGCTGACCAGGAAGCCCCGGGCCTCGAGATGAGCTGGCAGCGGGGCGGCTTTCGACATAGGTCAATGCTGGCCCGGATGAGGGGTGCCTGGGAGGTTATCCACAATTTAAGGCCCTTGCCGAGGATTGACTTCCCCTCCACAACACTTGCTGGGCCTGCTCTGCGTGGTTGGAGAGCCCGCAGCGACGCAGAGCGGGCCCAGCAACGAAGGGTGCCTCTAAGATTTAGGCAGGAGGCAAAAATGAATACGTACACCACTGTGCCCAGCGGCGAACAGGTGGTCCAGGAGCTGCCGTGGCGTTGGAAGGTCCAGGGGCGGATCTTCCTCATCGGCGGCCTGGGTTTTATGTTCGATGCCTGGGATGTCACGCTCAACGGCATCCTCATCCCCCTGCTTTCCACGCATTGGGCGCTGGCCCCGGGCGAGGTTGCCTGGGTGGGTACTGCCAACCTGATAGGCATGGCCCTGGGCGCGTTTGTGTGGGGCACCATCGCTGACACCATCGGGCGCAAGAAGGCCTTCACGGCCACGCTGCTGATCTTCTCGCTCTTCACGGTCCTGGGTGCCTTCTCCCCCGACTTTGTCTGGTTCTGCGTCTTCCGCTTTATGGCCGGCTTTGGGCTGGGCGGCTGCATCCCGGTGGACTACGCCCTGGTAGGTGAGTTCACTCCCCGGAAACAGCGCGGAAAGGTCCTGACGGCCATGGACGGCTGGTGGCCGGTGGGCGCCGCCCTGGCCGGCTTCGTCTCTGCGGGTCTGGTGGCCGCGTTCGGTGACTGGCGCCTGACCATGCTGGTCATGGTGCTGCCCGCGCTTTTGGTGTTCTGGGTCAGGCGCAGCGTTCCGGAATCGCCGCTGTTCCTCATCCGCAAGGGCCGCCGTGACGAAGCGGCAAAGGTCATCGACGATCTTGTTGAAGCCACCGGCGCCGAACCGCGCGCCTATAGCCTGCCGGATGCCCAGGAGGTCCCGAGGCTTTCCGCCGGCAGCGCCTGGCACCAGCTTCGCCTGGTGTGGCAGTTCAACTGGAAGATCACGGCCACGGCCTGGGCCCTGTTCTTCAGCATCCTGCTGGTGTACTACCTGTCCCTGACGTGGATGCCCAGGATCCTCATCGGCGCGGGCTTCGCTGAGTACAAGGCGTTCGTGACCACGGCGTCGATGGCCGCCGTGGGACTTTTGGGCGTCATCGTGGCCGCCCTGCTGGTGGAGCGCGTGGGCCGAAAATGGATCCTCGCCATCACCGGGCCGCTGTCCGCAATGACCCTGGTGATTGTGGCCATTGTGGTGGACATCCCCACGGCTGCGGTGTTCTGGCTGCTGGTGTTTGGCTTCGTGGTGCAGGTAGCCATCCCGGTGCTGTACGCCTATGTTTCCGAGCTCTACCCCACGGAACTGCGCGGCACCGGGTTCGGCTGGGCGTCCACGTTCTCGCGTCTCGGCGCAGGCTTCGGACCCCTGATCTTCGCGAACTACTTCTGGCCGGAACTGGGCCTTGCTACGTCCTTTGCCCTGGCCGGCGGGCTTGTGCTGGTGGCGGTGCTGTTCATGGCGTTCTTCGCCCCGGAGACCAAGCAACGCCGCCTCGAGTAACCGCCACTGCCGCCATTACCCCACCGAGGCGGGGACGCGGGTTGGCGGGTCAGGCGGCGGCGAGGGCTGCCAGGGTGGATACCAGAAGGCGGCGCTCCACCACTTTGATGCGTTCGTGCAGGGTTTCCTCGGAGTCGGATTCCTCGACGGTCACGGCCTCCTGGGCGATGATGGGCCCGGTGTCCACGCCGGCGTCGGCCCAGTGCACCGTGCAGCCGGTGACCTTCACGCCGTAAGCCATGGCATCACGTACACCGTGCGCTCCCGGGAATGCAGGCAGCAGGGCAGGGTGGGTGTTGAGGTACCTGCCATGGAAGGCCTCGATGAAGTCGGCGCTGACGATGCGCATAAAGCCGGAGGAGACCACCACGTCCGGGGCGTAAGAAGCCACCTTCGCGGTCAGCGCGGCATCCCATTCGTCGCGGGTGGGGAACGAGTTGAAGTTGACCACGAACGTTTCCAGCCCCGCCTCGGAGGACCGTTCGACGCCGTACGTCCCCTCCCGGTCGGCGCCCACCGCGGCGATTTCCACGTCCAGTTCCCCTGTCTTGACGGCGTCGATGACAGCCTGGAGGTTGGAGCCGGTACCGGAAACAAGGACTACGATGCGCATGGGTCTAGCTTATGGGCAGGCTCGCGTAGGCTGGAAAACATGAACACCACCCCGGAACCCGCTGGCCAACAGCGGACCAAACCCCAGCTCAGCGAGGCGGCCAAGAGCTCGCTGAGCACCACGCACAACCTGTTCCGGATTTTCCTCGTCACCGTGCTGGGCTCGTTCTTCGTCTTCCAGCTCGACATCAGCTACCTCTGGCTCACCGGCATCCTGACGGCAGCGAGCTTTGTCCTGGGCGTCCTGCTGCTGATCCGTGCGGTCCGGCTCAAGGAATCCAGGCTGGTGCTCTTCGGTACCATTTCGGGCCTGTTCGTTTCCCTGCTCATGGTGCTGGTGATCCTGGCCGCGTCGGTGTTCTTCGATGAGTTCCGCGGCTACCAGCAATGCGTCCGCGAGGCCATCACGGAGCAGGCCAAGTCAGGGTGCCAGATCGCGGTGGAAAACTCGTTGCCCCGGCTTCCCTAAGGTAAGCCTCCGGACCTGGGCCTACAGCGCCAGCTCCGCTTCCTCTTCGACCTGCTGCTGGCGTTCCAGCCAGGGCCCGGCCGCGTAACCGATGACGACGCCGATGCCCACTTCCGCGGCCACCCAGACCGCTGTCCATAACGGGTCGGGCCCGATGTCTGTCAGGCGTCCCAGGCCGGCGGAACCGCGTGCCAGCCAGGCGAGCCCGGCGGACAAAAGCCCGGCGACCGCCCCGATCAGCACACCAAGTGCCAGCGTAGACACGGTGGCCGTGAACCAGCGGGCGTGGATCTTGATGGAGAGCCATTCGTCGAAATGGTTCTCCCCTGCGCGCAGGAACCACCAGCCCGCCAGTACACCGGCGAGCACCGGCACCACCAGCGCCACGAACCCGTACTCCAGCGAGCCGGAGGGGATGGCTGCGAACACGGGAATGGACGGCAGCGGCCCGGTGGCGGTTCCCAGCGGACCCACCTGCGATCCGACGCCCATGGCAAAACCGGATCCGGATGCCCAGGCGAGCGCAAACACGGCGAGGTTGGGGAGGTACCCGAGCTGAGCAATGGTCAGGGCGGCACCTCCGAGGGCACCGGCGTCGAGCGCTTCATAGACGGCCACCACCAGGTTCCAGTGGATGAAGAGGTCCACCGCGAGCAGCACGCACGCGAGGGCCAGTGCGGACGCCAGCGCCACGAAGCCTGCCTTCGCTGCAGAGGCCAGATAGGACCCTGCCCAGCGGGAATGCTGGCTGGTGCGGGAAATCCAGGCCACCGCGTCGACGCCGATCAGCCGGCTCCACGAGCCTGCCTCGCGCCGGGCACCGATCGCCATTCCCAGGGCGTACGGGATCAGCGGGATGAGCATGGCGTACCAGAGGTTGATGACGACGTCCTGCGTGCGGCACACGAATGCCGTGGCCGCGCCGAACGCCGCGTAGACCACCCATGATCCCAGCAGGGCCTGCCACAGCTGGTCGGTATAGGAAGCCCGGGCCAGCCGCCGCCCCGCACGCCAGGCAAGCAGGAACGGAATCAGGGTGAGCCCCAAAGGAATCAGCGTCAGCATGTCGGACCCTGAGCCGCCGGCTGCGCCGGATCCGACATCTGCCAGTTCCAGCGGCACGCCGTGGATCAGCAGCCATGCCTGGCCGGCCAGCCGGGCCAGGACGTCGAACGACGAATTCTGGAATCCGGCCGTAGCCCAGACCGCGACGATCGGCGCGATCACCACAAGCGCCGAAATGATGGCTGCCTGCGCCGTCTCGAGCCCGCCCTGCAGCCACAAGGGCATGGGAAGGCCACGGTCTCCGGTCTGATCAGCGCGCAGTTTCATCGTGTTCCATGGTGTCACGGAGCGGCCCTCCCGCCCGTTTGCGACAGGCTCAACAGGCCCACGAGACGCGCCTCACCAGAGCTGGTAGTCCTCCACGCTGATCAGGAAGCCGTGGCCCGTGCGGAGGTGGGCGCAGACCATCTTTCCCGGCTCCCGCGAACACACCATGTTGCCGATCCGCACGGTCTGCCCATCCTCCATCCACGGTCCGGGAAAGTCCGGCCCCGCCACCTCTTCGGCCTCCATGGGCGAGATGCCGTCGCCGCACAGGCCGTACTGCGGCCCGCCGTCCAGCGTGACCACAGCATACCCGCCGCGGTACTCACTGATGCCACGGCACTGGCCCCTGATATCAGCGGGGCGCGGGGAAACGTCGCTGAGCAGGTGGCAGGCGGCGGCGTCGGCCCCGATGGAGCACTGCATGTCGCGGTTCCGTGACTGCACCACCACCGGCAGCGCCGCCCGCCAGGGCTTCACGTTCACCTTGGGCAGGAGTTCTTCGGCCCGGTTCAGCGGGCGGTCCGCCTGGGGAGCCGGTGCCTGGGCAGCGGACGACGACGGCGGGGCATCCGCCGCCGGTGATGGCGCCGTCGTCGTGCCTTCAGCAGGTCCCTCCACCGGGCGCTGGCCGCTCACCTCAAGCGCCCCGACCGCGGGCGCCCGGCCTTCGGGGACGGCAACACTGCAGCCGGCCGCGCACAGCAGCAGGACAGCGCCCGCTAGGACAGTTCGGAGCATCAGGGGGACGGATCGCATAAGGGTCCCAGTCCAGCAGAATGCGTCAGTCCTGTCGCTGGGCAGAAGTCCCCATCCGCGGCCCTTCCGGAGCTTTTTCCAGAGGTCAGCCGTAAAATTGGAATGTCCGCAATCAGTGGTTGGAGGCAGAAAAATGACTACCGCATCCCCACATGCACACGGCGTTCATTTCGGGCGTGCAGACGTCCAGAATGCCGGCATGGGTGTAGGTATTCTCTTGATCGTGGTCGGCATCCTGGGCTTTATCCCGGGCGTCACCACGCAGTACAGCGAATTGATGTTCCTTGGGCCCGATTCCCACGCCATGTTCCTTGGCCTGTTCCAGGTGTCCATGCTGCTCAATATTGTGCAGCTGGCCATTGGCGCAACCGGCTGGGCAATGTCACGAACCGAACATGGCGCGCGTAATTTCCTCTTGGGCGCCGGCGCGCTGTACATCGTCCTTGCCATTTTCGGTCTCAGTGTCGGTGCAGGTTCGGCAGCCAATTTCCTGTCGCTCAACATGGCTGACAACTGGACCCACCTGGTACTGGGCGTAGCGATGATTGCTTGTGGCTGGCTGTTGTCCCGCAACATGGCCAGCGGCAGGAGGTAACCCGGATATCGAAACCGGGATATAGGAGCCGCGTATGAGGTTAGTTCAATAAATTCTGAATATTCGTCCTAATGGCTGGTGCAGTTGACCGCGGTGACGCGGACAGCTGTACCGGCTTTTTCGTGGACCGGCCCACGAAAAATTAATGCTGGACGGTGGGTTGGACCCGGCGTACCGTGGTGTTCCATCGGACTAGGGGGTGGATCGGATGGGGGCGATACCGCGGACTCTTCGCCGCCCTGCCCTCCGGTCCTTCCTGCTGGCTCTTCTGGCCGCCGTGGCGTGGCTTGTGTGGGGAGCCGGAACAGCCACCGCTTCCAGCCTGGTCCCGGACACCGGGGATCCGCTGAAACCTGCATCGTCCCTTCTTGCGGACGCGACTCCTCCGAAGGCGCCTCCCGTGGTGGCAGGCACCGGTGCTGTGGCCGCGGCCACCGCAGCTTCCCTCGTGAATCCCGTGACAGGCCTCGCAAACTCCCTGGCCGCTCCGGCTCTTCCGGTGGTCGCCGGCACTGTTGACGCAGCCACTGCCATGGTGCCGGGCCTTCCCGAACTCCCCCTCGTGCAGGCGCCCCTCCCGCTTCCCTTGCCCGAAGTCCTGCCGTTACCTGACGAGTTGCCGCCGCTGCTGCCGGGGCTCCCGCCCGCGCCGCTGCCATTGCCCCTCCCTGATTTGCCGCTGCCCGGCCTTCCACCGCTTACGACGCCGGCACCCGGCCCGGTGCCGACCGCGGCACCCAGCCTCCCGGCGTCGGACATGGGTGCGGGCAGTGACGCTCCCGTCCTGATCCCTGCGGCCGTCCCTGCTGCTCAAACGGGGTTGGCGGGCACAGCCGCCACGAACATTCTGCGGTTCGGCTTCGCTCCTGCCCAGGACCGCGCCGGGTTGGCCCCGCCTGCACAGGTGACTTCTTCCGGCCCGGAGGACGGGACTGAAAACCCCCACCCGCCGGCGCCTCCTGCCGTGGCGAACCAGGCCGGGCAGGCCAACCCGGGATCTTCCGGTCCAGTGGGTGTGGCGGACCTTGGCGGGTCGTGGCCGGCTCTGCCCACTCCCACCAGTGAAGCAAACCTGTCCGGCTCCGAGACGCTTCCGGCCGGTCCTTCCTTCGATCCCGGGTCTTCACCCGACTGAACAGGTCAACTCTGCCCTTTTCGCGGCAGAACATGACCACCGCGCACCACCGGCGCGCGGACACCACGTTCAGTCAGGAGAAACCGTCATGTCCAACTACAACGCTGAGATCAACCGCGCCATCGTCACGTCGACCGTGGGCAACTGGCCAGACCCGATGCGCAGGCTCGGCTAGGCCCTGGTGGGGTGGGGCGGTACTGGGGGGCCGCCCCACCCCTGGCGCGAACTGGCAGGTATTACCGGAAAATCCGAGTTTTGAGGGTAAAACGTGCCAGTTCGCGCTTAGAAGTTGGGGCCCCAAGTGTACGTTCGCGCCTCAGGTGGCAGGGAAAACCTGTGCCGCTGGAACAATGGGCCCATGAGCGCCATCATCCTGGGCTGGGACCCGGCCCGCTGGGACCGCTGGAACTACGCCGCCGTTGGTGAAGAGGTCGCCGTTACAGGGCTGCACCTGGAGCCCTGGACCGTCAGCCGAAGCGTGGCTGCCGGCACGGATGTGTGGCTGCTCCTGCTGGGAGACCACGGGCCCGGCCTGATCGGCCATGGAGTGGTCCTGTCGGCAGCCACTGACAGCGCTGACATCACCATGCAGGTGGCCTTCGACGCGCTCCTGCCCCTCGGCGACCAGGTGTCCGCAGATGTTCTCCGGGAAACAGCGCCCGGGGCCGCATGGGACACCGCCGGCTTCGCAGGCACCGTACTCGCACCCGGAGACGAGCAGGCCGTCCGCGCACTCTGGGCGGAGCATGGCCCGCCGCAAGGAACCGACCCGACCCAGCCGGTGCCCGGCACGTACCCGGAGAGCGCCGTCGCCCGGGTTACCGCCAACCGGTACGAACGCGATCCCGAGGCGCGGCGGGCGAGCATCGCGCATCGTGGCACCAACTGCGCGGCATGCGGGTTCTCCTTCGAACTGGCCTATGGCGAAATTGGCGCGGATTTCATCCACGTCCACCACGTGGTGCCCGCGTCGCAGCTTGGCAACGGTTACCTGCTGGATCCTCTTACGGACCTGGTTCCGCTGTGCGCCAACTGCCACGCCATGGCGCACCACCGGGTCAGCTCGCCGCGGAGCGAGGCCGAGCTGCGGCACCTCATCGCCGCCGCCGGCTATCTCCGCGGAAACACCGTGACCCCCGAGGAGCTCGAGGCCCAGCGGGCTGCCCGCGAGATCCTCGGCCACTAGGGCAACGGTAGGCCCGAAACAGCCCGTGCTCTGGACTCTTGGGCGGGCGCCGATCACACTGGCTACAACAGCTGGCCAGGCCGGCCGGAATTGCATGCAGGAAAACCGGCAGGGAATGGGCAGCTGCATATATCGGAGCTTTACCGCGGTGCTGTTCCGCATCTGTGAAAGGACCTGGCCATGCCGGATCTGTCAGCATTTTTCCCGCTGATTGCCGCGATTATCGGGGCGATACTGGTGGTCGGTTTTGTGTGGGTGGCCATCAAACTGATGTGGAAAGTGGCGGAGCCCAATGAGGCCCTGATCATCTCCGGCCTGACCCGCGGAACCCTGGATACCCGGGCCGGCATGGACTTCAAGATTGTCACCGGAAAGGGTGCCTTGGTATTTCCGGGCCTGCAGACTGTCCGCACCCTCTCCCTCACGCTGAATGAAACAGAACTCAAGGTTTCCTGCGTGACCTCCCAGGGAATCCAGGTGATTGTGGAAGGGGTGGTTATTTACAAAATCGGTGACGCCCCGCCGTTTATCGCTAACGCGGCCAGGCGTTTCCTGGGCCAGCAGCCAAAAATGGAAAGCCAGGTCTACAACGTCTTTGAGGGCCACCTGCGGTCCATCATCGGAAGCATGACCGTGGAGGAGATCATCCGCGAACGGGACAAGCTCGGTTCGCAGGTCCGCAGCGCCAGCGGGGTGGAAATGGAGAAGCTGGGGCTCGTGGTGGATTCCCTACAGATCAAGGACCTGCAGGACCCCACCGGGTACATCCAGAACATCGCCAAGCCCCACATCGCCCAAGTGAAGATGGAGGCCCGCATCGCCGAGGCTACCCGGAACCGTGAGGCGGCGGAGAAGGAAGCCGAGGCGGCTGCCCTGATCGCGGACGCGCAGAGCGTTTCGGCCATCAGGCAGTCGGTGGCGCAGGCCAACGCCGAGCGGGCCAAGGCCAACGCGGCCCAGGCGGGCCCGCTGGCGGATGCCACGGCCCGGCAGCAGGTGGTGGTCCAGGAAACGGAAGTGGCCAAGCTTGAGGCGGACCGGGAAGAGCAGAAGCTCCAGACCACCGTCCGGAAGCCCGCCGACGCCAAGGCCTACGCCAAACGCACCGACGCCGAGGGCCAGAAGGCGGCGGACATCAGTGCGGCCGAGGCGCTGGCACGCCGCACCGAGCTCGAAGCCCAGGCCAACGCCCGGAAGACGGAGCTCCAGGCACAGGCGAACGCCACCGCCGCCGCTGCCGCCGCCGGAGCCACGAAGGTCACCGGTGAAGCCGAAGCAGCAGCCACCAAAGCGCGCGGGGACGCCGCGGCCTCAGCCATCAAAGCCAAAGCCCTGGCAGAGGCAGACGGCATCAAGGCCCGCGCCGAAGCACTCGGGACCAACCAGGAAGCCGTCATCTCACAGCAGCTGGCCGAGAACATGCCGGCCATCATCGCCGCAGCGGCCGAGCCCTTCTCCCACGTGGGCCAGATGACGGTGCTGAACGGCGGCGAAGGCGTCAACAAGATGCTCGGCGGAATCCTGGCGCAGGTGGGCGACTACCTCCCGGCCCTGTCCGCGGCACTGAAGAACAGCCGGGAAGGCAAGCGGCCCCCGAAAGCCCCGGATGCATAAGGACGTTGACCGGAGCCTGACCGGCAAAATCGGGCGGGTGACCGGGCGCATCGGCCCCGGCACCATCGGCGAAGTCATGCTGCCCTACCTGGGCGGCACCAACGCGTTCCATGCCCACCCGTTCGACAAGGCGAGCACCTTCGCGGTGGGCGACGAAGTGCTGGTCATCTACTTCGAACCGCCGCAGACCGTCTACGTGGACGAACTTCCGGAGGTGCTGCGGCACGGCGAAAACGCCTGACCAGGCGCTCCTGATCTGTTAACCCAACCTTTCCCTCCGCTCTACCCGCGCGCCCCCGCACCGTCAGCCCGGGCGCCCACCGTGGAGGGGTGAGGATCGCAATAGTCGCTGAATCATTCCTGCCACTGATGAACGGGGTGACCCACTCCATCCTGCGGGTGCTGGAGCACCTGGAGGAACGGGGCCACGAGGTCCTGGTCATTGCTCCTTCAACGCTGGACACCAGGGACACCGCGGTCCCCGAGGCTGTGCACGGTGCGCTGGTGTACCGGCTGCCCTCGGTCCCGCTGGCCGGGTACACCAACGTCCGCGTGGCGATGGGCGGTGTGTACCGGGTCAAGCGAATCCTTGCCGACTACGCACCGGACGTCGTCCACCTGGCGTCGCCCTTCGTCCTGGGCTGGCGCGCGGTCCAGGCCGCGCACCAGCTGGGCATCCCCACCGTTGCGATCTACCAGACCGAGGTCCCCAGCTACGCCGCCCGGTACGGGGTGCCGTTCCTGGAGAACTGGGCCTGGAACCGGGTGGAGAACATCCACCTGCTGGCCACCCGGACGCTGGTCCCATCCACGTTCGCCCTGAACCAGCTCCGCGGCCGCGGTATTCCGCGCGTGGACATGTGGCGGCGCGGCGTGGATACTGCCCGGTTTTCGCCCGGAAAGCGCGACGACGGATGGCGGGCTTCGGTGGCTCCCGGCGGTCAGCGGATCATCGGCTATGTGGGCAGGCTGGCCATCGAGAAGCAGGTGGAGGACCTGGCCGCCCTCGCCCGGGTGCCGAACACGAAGCTGGTGATCGTGGGCGACGGCCCCCAGCGGGCGGCCCTCGAGGAAGCCCTGCCGGACGCCCTGTTCACCGGCTTCCTCGGCGGCGAGGAACTTGCACGGGCGGTGGCGTCGTTTGACCTCTTTGTCCACCCCGGCGAGTTCGAAACGTTCTGCCAGACCATCCAGGAGGCCATGGCATCGGGTGTCCCGGTAGTGGCCACCGGCCGTGGCGGCCCCCTGGATCTGGTGGAAAACTCCCGCACCGGCTGGCTCTACCAGCCCGGTGACCTGGCCGGCCTGCGGGCGCACGTGATGGACCTGATCGGCGACGACGCCAAGCGCCGCGCCTTTGCCGCCGCAGCCCACGCGTCTGTGCAGGACCGGACCTGGCCTGCGCTGAGCGCCGAACTGGTGCGGCACTACCGTTCGGTGATCGCCGGCCAGCCGGTGGCTGGGCCTGCCGCAACCCCTCGACGCCTCGAAACCAAGAGCGGAGCAACCCTGTGAGAATCTCGGTCATCGGCTGCGGCTACCTCGGCGCCGTCCACGCCGCCACACTCGCCTCGATGGGCCACACGGTGGTGGGCATCGACGTCGACGCCGCCAGGGCGGACCACCTCAGCCACGGGCACGCGCCCTTCTTCGAACCCGGCCTGGACGAACTGCTCCGGGACGGGCTGGGCACGGGCCGGCTCACGTTCTCCACGGACTTCGCGGACGCCGCACGCGCCCAGGTCCATTTCCTGTGCGTGGGGACGCCGCAGTCCAAAACATCCGACGGCGCCGACCTCACCTTCCTGGTGTCCGCTGCCAAGGCGCTGCTCCCGCACCTGGCGAGGGGCGCCGTCGTCGTTGGGAAATCAACGGTGCCGGTAGGCACTGTGGAGATGCTCCGCGGAATCCTGGCGCGGCGGCCCGACGTGCTGCTGGGCTGGAACCCGGAGTTCCTGCGGCAGGGCACCGCGGTCAAGGATTCGCTGGTTCCGGACCGGTTGGTTTACGGCGTCTCCGGCGGGCGGGCCGCCGCTTTCGATCCCGGTTCGGGTGCGCCGCGTGGTGTGACCGCGGCCCTGGATTCCGTCTACGAGCCGCTGCTGAACGCCGGGATTCCCAGGCTCGTCTCCAACTTCGCCACCGCCGAATTGATCAAGTCGGCGGCCAACGCGTACCTGGCCACCAAGGTCAGCTTCATCAATGCGATGTCCGAACTGTGCGATGCCTCCGGCGCCGACGTGACCGAACTCGGTGAAGCAATGGGCCTCGATCCGCGGATCGGCAGCCGGTACCTGCACGCCGGCCTGGGGTTCGGCGGCGGCTGCCTGCCCAAGGACATCCGAAGCTTCCGGGCACAGGCCGCCGCGTTGCAGGTGGACTCCGTGGAGGAGTGGATGGGCGTGGTGGATGGCATCAACCTGGGCCAGCGTGCCCGCACCGTGGATCTGGCACGCGAACTCTGCGGGGACCTGGCCGGCCGCACTGTGACTGTCCTCGGTGCCGCCTTCAAGCCGGACACCGACGACATCCGGGACTCCCCCGCGCTCGACGTCGCGGCCCGGCTCGCCGCTGCCGGCGCCCATGTGACCGTGACCGACCCGAAAGCCATCAACAACGCCTGGATGCGCTACCCGCAGCTGCGTTTTGAGATGTCCACCCGCCGCGCGCTTGAGGGCGCAGAGCTGGTGCTGCTGCTGACCGAGTGGGAGGAGTACCGGCAGCTGTGCCCGTCCCTGGCCGGCGGCCTGGTCCGCCGCAGGGTCATGGTGGATGCCCGGAATGTCCTGGACGCGGGGGCCTGGGAGGCAGAGGGCTGGGTTGTCCGGGGACTGGGCCGGCCGGCCGTGCCCCAGACTGCTGCTGCGCTGCCCGGACTGCGCAACTAATTGTCGCCTTTTCGATATCCGGGAGTCCTTGCGATGTAGTAAGTACACTGATTGAATTGGATGACGGGGTGAGGCATCGGCACCACTTATCGAAAAGGAAGTGTGATCATGGGAATTCTTGGATTTCTCATTTTGGGCCTGATAGCTGGAGCGATTGCCAAGGCAATCCTGCCCGGCAGGCAAGGAGGAGGCTGGCTCGTCACCCTCGTCCTGGGCGTCGTCGGCGCAATCCTGGGCGGCTGGATCGGCTCCCTGATCTTCGGCGGCGGACTGGCTGAATTCTTCGACCTCAGGACCTGGCTGCTTGCCATCCTGGGTTCCATCATTGTCCTGCTGGTCTACGGCATGGTCGCCAAGCGCGGCAGCCGCGTCTAACAATCACCAGCAACTACGAAAGGCGCCGTCCCCCGCAAAAGGGGAACGGCGCCTTTTCTCTGTGCCCGGCACTTTGCTCCTCCACCGGAAACCGATTCCACCCGCCGCATTGATATCCCGGATTCGCACTTTATGATGTGCGTGGGGGGTGATCGCGTCATGGCGGGTTCAGGACGGCACAGCGGGGACTTGTCGGCAGAAGCTTTTGGCGATGACGCTGCCGCGGCGGAGACTTCCAACCCAGGCACTCTCCCCACTTTCACCGGCCAATCAGCGGCCAGCAACGCCATGTTCGAGGCGAGCCCGGATGCGCTGCTCGCGATTGCCGAAGACGGCCGAATACGGATCGCCAACGCCGCCGCATCCCGGCTG
This sequence comes from Arthrobacter sp. BE255, assembly GCF_031457335.1. Classification (NCBI taxonomy): domain Bacteria; kingdom Bacillati; phylum Actinomycetota; class Actinomycetes; order Micrococcales; family Micrococcaceae; genus Arthrobacter; species Arthrobacter sp. BE255. Next base: position 22,998 of record NZ_JAVDWK010000014.1, read on the forward strand.
TTCGGCGTGGCAGCCGACGAACTGGTCGGCAGTGACCACCGGGACCTGCTGTCTGAGGGCTTCCGGAACGAAATCGAGCAGATCTTCCGGCACCTCAGAAACCTGGAGCCGATCCTGCCGCGTGAAGTGTACGGAGTCCACAGCGACGGCACCGAGTTCGCCGCCGAGATGGCCGGCGCCTTGCTGGAATCTCCCGACGGAGCCCAGCTGCTGGTGTCCATCCGCAGCACGTCGCACCGGAAGGCCGCGGACGCAGACCTGCGCGAGGCCATGTCGCTGCTGACGGCAACGCTGGAATCCACGGCGGACGGCATCCTGGTGATCAGCTCGGACGGCAGCGTTGCGGGGTTCAATGACCAGTTCCTGAAGATGTGGGGCATTCCGCCCGAGCTCCTGGAAGGCGACAGCGAAGAGCCTGTCATGAGGCTGATCATCTCCCAGGTTGAGGATCCGGAGGCCTTTGTCGCACGGCTCACCGAAGTGGAAGAAAGCCCCGAATCAGAAAGCCACGATGTGCTGGACTTCAAGGACGGCCGGACCTTTGAACGCTATTCGAGGCCCCGGCGGGTGGGCGAAAAGATCGTGGGCCGGGTATGGAGCTTCCGCGACGTCACCCCCCGACGGAAGGCGCAGGAGCAGGCGCAGCAGGCCATGCTGGACCTCGCCGCCCAGGCCGAACAGCTCCGGGCCCTGGCTTTCCAGGACCACCTGACCGGGCTTGCCAACCGGGCAGTCTTCAAAGACGGCCTGGCAGCGGCGCTGAGCGAGCCCCGCCTCAAGACGGTGGACGTCTTGCTCGTTGACCTGGACGACTTCAAGGAAGTGAACGACATCCTGGGCCACCAGGCCGGCGACGACATGCTGGTTGAAGTGGCGCGCCGGCTCCGCGGCTGCGTCCCCACCGCGGATGTGGTGGCGAGGCTGGGCGGGGACGAGTTTGTGGTTTTGCTGACAGCCTGCCCCAACCCCGATGAGATTGCGGCGTGCATCGTCAGGTGCCTGCACGTGCCGGTCACCATCAACGGCACGGTGCTGAGGCCCAGCCTGAGCCTGGGAATGGCCTCGGCCGGTGCGGACGCCATCAGTCCGTCCGAGCTGCTGCGTCAGGCCGACATTGCCATGTACGCGGCCAAGGCCGCGGGCAAAAACCGCTTCCTGCGGTTCCATCCGCAAATGATGGCGGCCCTGGTGCAGCGCACGGACATGGAAGCCGGGCTCCAGCTGGCTGTTCCCCGGGGTGAGATCTCGGTAGTGTTCCAGCCCATCGTGTCGCCGCGGATGGGGAAAGTGGTGCAGGTCGAGGCGCTGGCCCGGTGGGACCGCGGTGGCGTGCGCGTCCCGCCCTCGGTCTTTATCCCGCTTGCTGAGCACAGCGGACTGATCAGCGAGATCGGCGAGGAAGTGATGGCGCTCAGCCTCGTGCAGCTGGCGCCATGGCTGGGTGAAGACCCGTCGCGGTCGCTCGCAGTCAACGTCTCCGGCGTGCAGCTGCAGGACACCAACTTTGCCGCCGGCGTGCTTGGCCTCACCGAAGCCAGCGGCGTCGGCGCCTACCAGCTGGTCCTGGAAGTCACCGAGAGTGTATTTTTCGACGCCGACGGCAGCTTGATCAACCAGCTCAGCAGCCTGCGCGAGGCCGGCGTCCGGGTGGCGCTGGATGACTTCGGCACCGGCTATTCCTCGCTGGGCCGGCTCCAGGAGCTCCCCGTGGACACCGTCAAGATCGACCGGACATTTGTGTCCATGGTGCGGACCGGTGAGGAGCGGCTGCCGATCCTCAGTTCCATGATCAACATGGCGCACAGCCTGGGCCTGACAGTCACTGCCGAGGGCGTGGAAACGGCCACACAGGCGGACTACCTGACGGCGCTGGAGTGCGATTCCCTGCAGGGTTACCTGTTCTCGCTCCCGGAAACGGGGAGCCGGCTGGAGCTTGCCGTGCGGCAGGCGGAGCAGGCGATCGACGCGCTTAACGGCCGCCCGGGCTGACGCGGCGGCGTCGCCGCCAGGACACGGCCAGACGAGCCCCTATGCGAGGAGAATGGTCCCATGGACGTCGTTGTCATCGAAACCCGGCCGCTCGGGGACCGCAGCTACCTGGTCCACGACGGGCAGGTGGCTTTGGTCATCGATCCGCAGCGGGACACGGACCGGGTGGAGGCCGTGGCGGCTGAGGCCGGCGTCACGATCACCCACGTTGCTGAAACCCATCTGCACAACGACTACCTCACCGGCGGGCTGATCCTGGCCCGCGCCCACGGCGCCGCCTACCTCGTGAACGGGGCAGACGCCGTCGAGTTTGACCGCGTGGAAATAGCCGACGGCGACACCGTCCGGGTGGGCCGGCTCACCCTGAAGGCGGTGGCCACGCCGGGCCACACGCACCACCACCTCAGCTACGTGGTGACGGACGGCGTGGACCAGGCGGTGTTCTCCGGCGGCAGCCTGCTGTACGGGTCGGTGGGGCGGACGGACCTGGTCAGCGACGAGGACACCGAAAAACTCACGCACGCGCAGTACTCCTCGGTCCGGCGCCTGGCCGCCGAGGCAACGCCGGACGCCGCCCTGTACCCCACCCACGGGTTCGGCTCGTTCTGTTCGTCCGGGCCGGCGTCGGGCGTCCATGCTTCCACCATCGCCGAGCAGCAGGGCACCAACCACGCCTTCACGGATCCGGACGAGGACCACTTTGTGCGGGAGCTCATCACCAACCTGACCGCCTATCCGTCCTACTACGCGCACATGGCCCCGGCCAACCGGACGGGCCCGGTCCCCGCAGACCTCGCGGTGCCGGAATCGCTGGATCCGGCCGAACTCAGCCACCGGCTGGCAAACGGCGAGTGGGTGGTGGACCTGCGCAACCGCGTGGCGTTCGCCAGCAGCCACCTGCAAGGGTCGGTCAGCTTCGAGTACGGCCGCGGCTCCAGCTTCACCGCCTACCTGGGCTGGGTCCTGCCGTGGAACCGGCAGCTGACCCTGGTGGGAGCCCGCGACGACGTCGAAAAGGCCATCCGCGATCTGTCCCGGATCGGCATCGACTCCCCCGACGCGGCCCTCGGAACCGAGCCGTCGGCACTGGCGCCGGGCACCGCCGTCGCGCATTATCCGCGCGTGGACTGGAACGGGCTGCTGCACGGCCGCGGCGCAGGCGACGTAGTGCTGGATGTGCGGCGGACCGACGAGTACGACGCCGGCCACGTCGCCGGGGCGGTGAACATCCCGCTGCATGAGCTGCTCGGGCGGATGGCCGAGATTCCGGCCGGCACCGTGTGGGTGCACTGCGCCACCGGATACCGCTCCGGGGTGGCCGCCAGCCTGCTGCAGCGCGCCGGCAGGGACGTGGTCCATGTGGACGCGAGATACGGCCCTTCTTGAGCTGTGAGGGATATCATAGGGATGCGTCTCCGCCCAGGTCTCGGGCGGGCCCAGGTCTCACGTTTTTATGGGTAACGGGCGCACCTATGGGGAGGGATCCGCGTGTCTCAGACAGGTCTCCTGGAGCAACGTCCCGCCACAGGCACGCGCACGGCCACGCTGGTGTGGCTGATCGCTCTTGGTGCTGTGGTGCTGGCCGTTCTTGGGCTGTATTTTGCTGCTAACAACGGCACTCCCGCTGCGCTGGTCACGGGTGATTTGTCCATCCTCCTCGCTGCCATCCTGGCAGGCCGCAGTTGCGCCGCCGCCGCTCGCCGTGGCGGCGTCAACGCCCGGGCCTGGACACTGATGTCAATGGCCGCCTATGTCTGGGCGGCCGGCCAGCTCGTCTGGACGTACTACGGCCTCGCCAACGACCACGTGTATCCGTTCCCGTCCTTGGCGGACGTCCTGTTCCTGTCGTATTCGGTGCCGGCGGCGGTGGCGCTGTTCAGTTTCCGGCGGCCGGGCGGCACCACCCGCGTGGGGCTGGCCCGGACAGTCCTGGACGCGGCAGTGATAGCCGGCGCAGTCCTGGTGGTCAGCTGGTACACCGCACTGGGCCCGGCGTTCAGCGCCGAAGGCGACCTCCTGACCCGGCTCGCCAGCATGGGCTACCCCGTAGTGGACGTGGTCATCACGTCCCTGATACTGGTCCTGGGGATGCGGCGGCAGCCCGGCGAGCGGCTGCCGTGGCTGTGTTTCGGTGGCGGCCTGCTGGTCCTCACCATCACGGACAGCACCTACGTGAGGCTGACATTCGAAGGCGTCACGGGCGTCACAGGATCCCCCCTCGCCCTGGGCTGGATCGGCGCTTTCCTCCTGATTGCGCTGGCACCGCTGCTCCCCTACGCGGAGAACCCGCGGCCGGACCGCAAGGCTTTTGCGCTGGCCCTGGAACTGCTCCCGTACGCGCCGATCCTGATTGCCGTCATGATGATCGCCCAGCCGCACGTCAGCGAGATGAGCGCCTTCCTGCTGGTGGTGGCCAGGGTCACTGTGGCACTCATCCTGGTCCGCCAGGTCCTGATCATCATCGAGAACCTCACCCTCACCACCGGGCTGGAGCAGGAAGTGGCTGCCCGGACGGCAGAGCTCGAGGGACTCGGCGCGATCGTCAACTCCTCCTCCGACGCCATCCTGAGCACCACGCCGGAGGGCATCATCACCAGCTGGAACCCCGGGGCCGAACTGCAGTACGGCTACTCGGCCGAGGAAGCGCTCGGCCGCGACGCGCGGTTCCTGCTGCCGCCGGACGGTACCGCCGCTGCCGCCGAGATATTCGACAACCTCCGCGCCGGCGGCAAGGCGATGAGCTTCGAGATGGAGCACCTGTCCAAGGACGGCACCGTCATTCCCGTGTCCATGACTGTCTCCCCCATCCGGGACGATACCGGCCGGCTCAGCGGGTTGGCCACCATCGCCAGGGACATTACCCTGCGCCGGGCCGCCGAGCAGGAACTGAAGGCCGCCCGGGAAGCTGCACTTGAATCCAGCAGGCTCAAGTCCGAGTTCCTGGCCACCATGAGCCACGAGATCCGCACTCCCATGAACGGCGTGGTGGGGCTGACTGCGCTGCTGCTCGAGACGCCCCTGGACGAGACACAGCAGCAGTATGCGCAGGGCGTCAAGGGAGCGGGTGAGGCGCTGCTGTCCCTCATCAACGACATCCTGGACTTCTCCAAGCTGGAGGCCGGCAAGGTGGATCTCGACGTCCGCCCCTTCGACCCCCGCGCGCTCGTGGAGGAAGTGGCCGGCCTGCTGACCGAACCCGCGCAGGTCAAGAACCTCGAGCTGATCGCGTACTGCGAGCCCGCCGTCCCGGCCAGGCTCCACGGCGATTCCGGACGCATCCGCCAGATCCTGCTCAACCTCGCCTCCAACGCCGTGAAGTTCACGGCCGCCGGCGAGGTGTCCATCCAGGTGAAAGTTGAGACCCCCGACGCCCAGCCCGGCGCCACGGCCATGGTCTACTTCGAAGTCCGTGATACCGGCATCGGCATCGATCCGGCCGACCATGCGCGGCTGTTCGAATCGTTCTCCCAGGCGGACGCCTCCACCACCCGGCGCTATGGCGGTACCGGCCTGGGCCTGGCCATCTGCCGCCGGCTCACAGAGGCGATGGACGGCGAGATCGGGCTCGACAGCGTCCTGGAGGAAGGCAGCACCTTCTGGTTCCGGATCCCGCTGCCGGTGGCGCCGCCGTCGACCGATCCTGTTCCCGCGGCCGGCTTCCTCGCCGGACTCCGGGTCCTGGTGGTGGACGACAACGCCACCAACCGGCTGGTCCTGGAATCGCAGCTGCGTGGCTGGAAGCTGCAGCCGGAGGCGGTTCCCGACGCCAAGGCCGCCCTGGCCCGGGCACGCGAGGCAGCAGCCGCCGGGGAGCCGTTCGACCTCGCCGTCCTGGACCTCTGCATGCCGGACACCGACGGCCTGGCACTGGCCCGCGAAATCAGGGCCGACGCCGGGCTGGCGGACATCGAGCTGATCATGCTCACCTCCACCATGCAGGTCAACGCGGCCGAGATCGCCGGCGCCGGGGTCCGCGAATGGCTGATGAAGCCCGTCCGCAGCTCCGAGTTCTACAACCGCCTGGTACGCATGATGTCCACCCGCGACCATGCCACCGCTACCGCTGCGCCAGCCACACCTTCGCCGGCAGCTGCCCCCGCAGCCGGACCGGCCACCACGCCAGAGGGGCCGTCGCGCGGCCGCATCCTGGTGGTGGAGGACAATGAGGTGAACCAGCTGGTGGCCCGCGCAACGGTGACCAAGTTCGGCTTCGCAGTGGACGTCGTGGCCGACGGCGCCGAGGCGGTGGCTGCCACCGCCCGCAGCCAGTACGCCGCCGTCCTGATGGACTGCCACATGCCCGTGATGGACGGATTCGAGGCCACCCGCGTCATCAGGCGACGCGACGGCAAGCACAGCCGCCTGCCCATCATCGCGATGACCGCCGGCGCCCTGGACGGCGACCGCGAACGCTGCCTCGCCGCGGGCATGGACGACTACCTCTCCAAGCCGGTCGACGCCGCGGAGCTGGAGGCCGCCCTGGCCCGCTGGGTACCCGAGCAGGCTCCCCAGCTGCTGGCCATCACCGGCGGCCGACCGCCGTCGGTGGATCCGGACCGGCTGGCCATGCTGCGCGACCTTGGCCCCGAGGACGGCTTCGGCCTGCTGCCGGCAGCCGCCGAGGCGTTCCGGAAGGACCTCCCCGCCCGGCTCGCCGTGCTGCGGGAGTCGGTGCACAACGGCGGCGGGGCTGCCCTGGCGCAGGCCGCACACGCACTGAAAGGCGCGGCCGCCAACATCGGCGCCACCGCCGTCGCCACCCTGTGCGGCGAACTGGAAGTCATGGGCCGCAGCGGAAAGCACGACGGCGGCCCGCAGCTGGTCAGCCAGCTGGAGGCCGAGCTCGTGAAGGTGAACTTTGAACTCGATCTCGCACTGGAGGTGGCGCAGTGAAAGTCCTGGTGGCGGATGACGATCCGGGCTCGCTCCTGGTTGCCAGGGCCGCCGTCGAGCGTTCCGGGCACGACTGCCTGACGGCGGCAGACGGCGACGAGGCCTGGGCGCTGTATCTGGAGCACCAGCCGGACGTGGTGGTGACTGACTGGATGATGCCCGGGATGGACGGGCTGGCGCTGTGCCGGGCCATCCGGGCGCGCGGGGCGGACCTGTACACATATATTGTGCTGCTGACGTCGCAGGGCTCGCGGGACGACGTACTCGCCGGGCTCGAGGCGGGCGCCGATGACTACGTCACCAAGCCGCTGGACCCTTTTGTCCTGCACGCGCGGATGCTGGTGGCTCTGCGGGTAACCACGCTGCACGCCGACCTCGCGCATTACCGGAAGGTGCTGTCACAGCAGGCGCGGACCGATCCGCTCACGGGCCTGAACAACCGGCTGAAGCTGTCCGAGGACCTCGAACAGCTGCACGCCCGCAGCCAGCGCTACGCCGAGGAATACTGCGTGGCCATGTGCGACGTCGACAACTTCAAGAGCTATAACGACATCTACGGGCACCAGGCGGGCGACCTCGCGCTGCGGGCAGTTGCGGCAGCCCTGGTGGGCGCGGCCCGGAACAGCGACGGCGTGTACCGGTACGGCGGCGAGGAGTTCCTGCTGGTCCTGCCGAACCAGTCGCAGCTGGGTGCGAAGGCCTTTATGGAACGGGCGCTGGTCTGTGTGCGGGACCTGGAGATTGTGCATGCCGGGGACCCTATGGGGCAGTTGACGCTGAGCGCCGGGATTGCCGCCTTCAGCGCGGACCACAGGGCCGACGCCGAGACCCTCCTGGGCGAGGCGGATGCGGCGCTCTATGCGGCCAAGGCAGCCGGACGGAACAGGGTGGAGCTGGCGCTGTAACGGTTGGCGCTTCCGGGGCCGGCTACGCGGCTTTTTTGCGCTGCTTGGCCGGGGCAGGCTTCTTGAGCGGCTGAGACGCGGGGCGGCTCTGCTGGCGCTCTACCGGTGCGGGCTCGGGAACGGGTTCAGTCACGGCTGCGGGCTCAACGGGCGTCTCCGCCGCGACTGGCCTCTTCACCACCGGCTCCTGCTGTTCCGGCAAAGTAGCCTCTTCCGCCGGCTCAGCCCCGTCTGTCACGCCAGTCTCTGCAAGCGCTTGCGCGTACTGGCGGTTTCGCTGCCAGCGGCGGACCAGGTTGACGGCGGCGACAACACCGGCCAGCGGCGTCAGGACCGCGGCCGCGTAAACAAAGAGCAGCCAGGTCAGGGTGGCCATGGGCGGCTGGTTGTTGTTCAGCAGCGAGAGCCCGCCGAACATGGCGATGACCCAGAACAGCACCACTGCCGCCAGCACCGCGGCAGCAGGAAAATACTGGTTCTTCACGATCTTCTTCAGGGTTTCCATGCACTTCCTCCTGCCTGGCCGGGGGCTGCGGTGACACGCCGCATCAACACCAGTATGGGGCTGCCGGGCCGCGGATTTCGGCAACACGCAGGCGGTGGTGACGAACCTAACTTCCGGGTGATCAAACGCGCCCTCTTCCCTGCCGCGGACCAACCGAATAGCGTGGGTGGCAACTGCCCCTGACCTTGGAGGTTCCCCATGCGCAAAGTCACTGCCGGCCTGTTCCACTCCGTTGACGGCGTGGTGGCCGATCCGTTCCTCTGGCAGTTCGACAGCTTCGACGAGGACCTCGGAAAAGGCATGACCGGGATGATGGAGCGCGTGGACACTGTGATCCTGGGCCGGGTGAGCTACCAGGAATGGGCGGGCTACTGGCCTACGGCATCCGTGGACGACGACTTCGCCGGCTTCATCAACCCTGTGGAGAAGTTTGTGGCCTCGCGGACGCTGACCGAGCCGCTCGAGTGGCAGAACTCGCGCCTCATCGACGGTTCGCTGGAGGACTTCGTGGCGGAGTTAAAAAATGGCGACGGCGGCGAGATCGCCGTGATGGGCAGCATCTCCGTGACGCGCCAGCTGCTGTTCGCCGGGCTGCTGGATGAGCTCACCCTCATGACCCACCCGGTGGTGGCCGGCAGCGGCAGGCGGCTGTTCGAGGACGGCGACCCCGTCACCCGCCTCAGCCTGAAGGACCAGTACAAGACGGCCAAGGGCAACGTCATCAGCACCTACAGCCTGTTGGGCGAATAGCGCGGGGAAACCGGGCTGTTCACCACGGCGCCGGGTCCAGGACACTTTCCGGTGAGATCGGCGCAGAATTCCTTGACTGGCCTGCCTCGTGCACCGTCCTGCTCCTTCCGTTCCGGCCTCGGAGTACTTCGTTGGCTGCCTGGGTCAGTGTTATAGCCTTCCCGGCTGCCCAGGCGATGCCAAAACGGATGAGCCCGGCCTCCGTACGCGCCCTGGTGATGACCGAATCGACGCGGCGCTGTTCTGCCGGGTAGAGCGGAAGCCCCCGGTCCATCCGGTAGGCGTCAGTGGTTCCCAGCAAGCGAATGGCTCTTTCGACGCGGTGCTGCGCAGCGTAGACGCCAGCGATGGATTCAAGGATAGCGACGATGTTTCCGTTCGCACCGAGTTCAAGCAACGCGCCCAGGGCCTCGTAGAGCAAATGCTCGGCAGCGTCGTAGTCGCCCGCTTGTTCCCGGCTTTCGGCAAGGTTGACCAGGGTGTTTCCGAGAAGCCAGCGGTCTCCCAGGGGTCGGGTGAGGTCGGCACACTCCTTGGACAGGTCCAGCGCCCGGGCATGGTCTCCGGCGTAGAAAGCGAGCCGGGACAGCACAATCAGCGCAGCCACCCGCGTGCGGTGGCTGGCGCCGGTCATCAACAATGCCTCTGAAGCCAGCCTCTCGGCAGTACCAATTTCGTCACTCTGTGCCGCCTGGACGGCAAGGCACATGGTTGTCCATGCGGCACCCCGGTTGTTTCCGGCCTGCCCGAACGCATGCAGTGCCCGGCGGTGTAAGCCGGCTGCTTGGTCGTACCTCCCCACAGTCCAGCACAACGTGGCTGTTCCGCTTAGCGCCGGTGCAAGGAGCGCAGGCGCCGCGTCCCGGATTCCGTCCAGCAGCGACACGGCGGTCCCGCACTGCTCAGCAACGTCCCCGGTGAGCTCCCAGTAGTGCCAGAGTTGCCCCACCAGCTGCAGCGCAACGTCGGTGGCGCCGCCCGGTCCCGCTGCCCATAACAGCGCGGCCCGCAAGTCCGGCGCGTCCGCGTGCAGCAGCCTGAAGGCCTCCAGCTGGCCGTGCCCCCACAGCTGGGGACCCAGCCTCTCAGCGAGACCGAGATAGTACTGGGCATGCCTGCGCCGGACCGCGGCCGGGTCCTCGAGCAGGCAGAGCCTGTCACGGGTAAACTCGCGGATCGAGTGCAGCATCGAAACCCTGCTGCTTCCTGGACGATCGCTGTACCGCCGGAGCAGGCTGTGGCGTGCGAGCGCGGACAGCAACGCTTCGGGCTGAACTCCGTCCGAGTCCGGCGGCGCGCCGGCCATCCGGCCGCAAATCGCGCCCACGGCCGCCACAGTAGGATCAGCAGCGAAGACACCGAGCTGGTCAAAAAGCAGCCGCTCGTCCTGGCCCAGCAACTCGTAACTCCAGGCTATCGTCGCGGTCAGCGTCCGTTGGCGGTCCGGGAGGTCGCGGAAGGCCTCCGGCAAGGAAGCCAGGCTGAGCTCAAGGTCGTCCAGGAGCGAGGCCTCGCTGATGTTCCGCAGCTGGGCAGCTGCCAGTTCGATGGCCAGCGGAAGGCCGTCCAGTCGGTGGCACAGCCGGGTGATCACGGCAGCGTTGCCTGAATCGACGTCGAAATGCGGACGGACCGCCCGTCCCCGGGTGACGAACAGTTTTACGGCAGGTACCTCCCGCAGCCGGCGCGGAGGCAGGGGCGGGTCCAGTGGCGGCAGGGCCAGCGGCGCGAGCCCGTATTCGTACTCGGCGCGCAGCCCGAGGCGCCTCCGGCTGGTGGTGAGGATCCTGAGGTCGGGGGCGGCGGTGAGCATATCCAGCACCACCGGCCAGGCCTCCTCCAGGTGTTCGAAGTTGTCCAGGACCAGCAGGAGCCGCCGCGTGCGCAGGAAGCGCGACGCAATCTTCAGGGGATCTTCGGTCCCCCAGTCCTCCAGGCCGAGGGTGGCGGCGATGGCACCGGCAACTTGCTGCGACCGGGTGAGCGGGGCCAGGTTAACCCAGCTCACGCCGTCGGCCATCCGCTCGCCGAGCTCCGCTGCCGCCGCCAACGCCAGCCGGGTCTTTCCGGTCCCGCCCGGACCGGTGACGGTCACCAGCCTGCAGCCTTCCGAGCGGTAGAGCGAACACACCTCCCCCAGCTCGGCGTCCCGTCCAACCAGCGGGGTGAGTTCAGCCGGCAAGTTGTCCAGCCTTGGCCTGATCCTGCGGTGCCCGTCTGCGGCGGGGGCCGCGAGGGATGCGTCCTGGCGCAGTACCAGCGTTTCCAACTCCCGCAGGCGTGCACCGGGATCAATACCAAGGTCAGCCGCGAAGATGCGCCGCGCTTCCCGGCACGCCGCCAGGGCATCGGCCTGCCGGTCGGAGCGGTACAGGGCGAGTACGAGTGCGGCCCACAGACGTTCCCGGTAAGGATGCTCCTGCACCAGCCGCTGCAGCTCCCCCATCAAGGCGCTGTGCCTCCCCAGCGCGAGCTCGACGTCGAAAAGGTCCTGGTACGCGTCCAGCCGGGCTTCGTCCAGCCCGTCCAGGTCCGGGCCCAAGAGCTCGACGTCGGCAAGGTCCGGAAAGGCGGGCCCCTGGAAGAGCTCCACGGCCTGGCGCAGGGAGTCGGCGCCACCCTCCAGATTCCCCGCCTGCACGGCCAGCTCACCGGCGGCGACGTGTTCCCTGAATTGCAGGAGGTCGAGTTCATCGGCGGTGGCAATCAGCACGTACCCGCCCGGCCGGCTTGCGAGCCGTTGGGACGCTACTCGTTTGGAGCGGTGAGGGTCGAGCAGGCGCCTCAGGTTAGCCACATAGACCTGCAGCTGCGGGCCAGGCTGCGCTGGCGGGTGGCCATCCCAGACGGCTTCGGCCAGGAAATCGGTGCCGACCACGGAGTTTGCACGCAGTGCCAGGCACGCCAGGACGATCCGAAGCTTCCCGCTGCCCATGCCGACCGGCGCGCCGTCGGCGACGACCTGCAGCGGGCCCAGGGTCCTGATCCACAGTGCGCCCATCGCCAAGCACCCCTCACCGACCGGCCGCAGTCCCGGGTCTGACAAAAACCCGTCCCGCGGAGCTCATCGACCAGCGACCCCATAGCGCCCGCCCCGACACACGATGCGGCCTGGAAATTCCGGCCACATCAACCCCATCATGCTCCCGCAGGAGGCGGACGGTCCAGTGTCCTGGGAGCGATTAAGGACCAATTAAGTCCACAGGTCCAGTCTGGGAAAACCAATCCGAAAACGTTCGAAAGGAAATCCCATGAAAACCACCAGCATTACCCGCGGTTTCGCGCTGTCCGCCCTGGCAGCAGCAGCTCTCGTTGCACCGGCGCAGCCGGCGCTGGCCGACGGATCATATTTTCTCCCGATTGGGCAGGGCTGTGCCGACTTCAACCTCGAATGGTCATGGACAGGCACCATCACGCACACCAAAGAGTTTTTCGACAAGAATGGCAACAAGGTTCGTCTCCTTTCTGCCGGCAAGGGCACGGTCAACACCTATACGAACTACGGAACCAAAGCCAAGAAGCCGGTTGCAGGCGAGTCCATCACCATCAGGACCGACGGATCAGTCACGGAAACTGTTTACAACCCCGATGGCTCTCAGACCGTGACAGCAACAGGACACAACGGCCTCATCATGTTTCCAAGTGACGTGCCTGCAGGGCCGTCAACAACCCACTACACCGGCAAGATCGTCTACACCATTGGAACAGACGGCGTTTTCACTCTCGTGAGCACGTCCGGCCCGTCGATCGACGTGTGCGCAGCATTGGCATCCTGACGCGCCAATTCCTAGGCCCCGTTCCGCTCAATGCACTGGCCGATGATCCGGGCGCCTTCCGGGAAGGCGCCCGGATTCGTGCCCGAGTAGTTGAGCCGGATGAAGGGGCCTGCCGGTTCGGCTGGGAACCATTCGTTGCCGCCGGCGATGATCACCCCCGCGTTTTCGCAGTCGCGGGTCAGCTTCTCCAGGTCGGTCCCGTCGGGCAGCCGCGCCCACAGGTTCAGGCCGCCCTTGGGCACCTGCCCGATGTGCGCCTGCGGGGCGTGCCGGCGCAGGCTGGTGACCAGCAGGTCGCGCCGGGATTCGAGCTGGTGGCGGAGGCTGCGGAGGTGGGTCTGCCACCCGGGCTGCGTGACGACGTCGAGCGCTGCCGCCTGCAGCAGCCCGCTGACGTACATCGATTCGGCAGCCCGGTCCGCAAGGATGCGCTCCCGCGCCGGACCGCGGGCGATCACCGCGGCGACGCGGATCGACGGCGACACACTCTTCGTCAGCGACCGCAGGTAGACCACGTGGCCGGAGTCGTCACGGGAGGCGACAGGCACGGGGGTGGAGGTGATGCCGAAGTCGTGCGCCCAGTCGTCCTCCACAAGGAACGCACCCTTCGCGCGCACCACGTCCAGGACCTGTTCGCGCCGTTCGGCCGTCCACTGGGCCCCGGTGGGGTTGGCGTAGTTGGGCTGGGCATAGAAGAGCCGCGCCCCCGTTTCGTCAAAGGCGCGGGCCAGCTCCGCCGGGTCCGGCCCGTCCGGCCCGCTGGGCACCGGGACAACCCGCACGCCCGCCTGCGCCGCTGCCAGGATGGCACCCCAGTAAGTGGGCGATTCCATCAGCAGCGGCTGGCCCCGTCCCGCGAGCGCGCTGAAGATGGAGCTCAGCCCGCTTTGGCTGCCGGGGAGTACGACGACGTCACTCGGGTTCGGCGGGGTGGTGCCGGCCGGCGTCGAAGCTCCGAGCTCGTGCGCGAACCACGACTGCAGCTCCGGCAGGCCTGCCGCGGGCGGACGGGACAGCGCGGCGTCGCCGCGGGCCGCGCGGGTGAGGGCGGCGCGGACCAGCCGCTCCGGCAGGAGCTCGCGGTCCGGGTAGCCAGAGTGGAAGGAGATGGCATCGTTCGCCACGTAACGCATGGTGCTGGAGGCCGGGGGCAGCGGCGCCAGCGGGGACCGGAGGGCCGCCGTCTGCCAGCCGTAGTCGGACGGGCGAGCAGTCCGGACGGCGCGCACGAACGTCCCGACACCGGGCCGGCTCTCGATCAGCCCCTGGGCCGTCAGTGTCTGCAGGGCTTTCTGAACGGTGACGGGACTTGCCGTGTACTCGGCCACGAGCGACCGGGTGGACGGCAGCTTCGCGCCGGGCGCGGCCGAAGAGATCCAGGCCTTCAGGTGCGCCACAATCCGCGAACTGCTATCGTTGTTCATGAGAGACAATAGTAGCGCTACTACACTTATTCGGCCAGTGGTACCGTCGCGCCAGCCCAGTGGGCTCTGGTGGGGCCTTGCCGGAGTAGCGGCGTTCTCCTTCACGGTTCCGTTCACGAAGGCCGCCATCGCTGGCCTGTCCCCGCTGTTTATCGGCTCCGGCCGCGCGGTGGTGGCCGCCCTCCTCGCTGCGTTCGCCCTCGCACTGACCAGGCAACGGCTCCCCCGCGGCGTGCAGTGGGCGCGCCTGGCAGTGGTGGCCGCCGGCGTCGTCGTCGGATTTCCTTTGCTGACCTCCTTCGCACTCACCACTACGCCGGCCAGCCACGGAGCCGTGGTGATCGCCCTGCTCCCGGCCGCAACAGCGACAGCGGCGGTCCTCCGCGGACGGGAACGTCCGCCGCTGGCGTTCTGGCTGATCACCGGCGCGGGCGCCATGGCCGCCATCGGCTTCGCCTCCCTGCAGTCCGGCGGCTTCGGACAGCTGCATTGGGCTGATGTGCTGCTTCTCGGCGCCGTGGTGGCCGCCGCTGTCGGCTACGCGGAAGGCGGACTGCTGGCGCGCGAACTCGGCTCCTGGCAGACGGTGTCCTGGGCGCTCGTGCTCGCGTCGCCGCTGATGGTGGTGCTGACTGCAGTCTCCGTCGCGCAGCAGCCGCCCTCGGCCACCCCTGTCCAGTGGCTGGCCTTTGCGTACCTCGGCGTGGTCAGCATGTTCCTGGGCTTCTTCGCCTGGTACCGCGGCCTGGCCATCGGCCCCATGGCCCAGGTCAGCCAGATCCAGCTCGTCCAGCCGGTGCTGACCATCTGCTGGGCGGGGCTGCTGCTGGGCGAGGAACTGACCTGGTCCACTGTGGTCGGCGGCCTGGCCGTCATCCTCTGCGCGGGCGCAGCCGTCCGGGTCCGGCTCAGGCCAGCGCCCGTCCAACCCGCCGCCGTCCACGCCACAACGCATCTCGAACCTGCAAAGGATTAGTCCATGTACACCCCAGCCCATTTTGACGCCGGCCCCGACGCCGTCCGGGAACTGCTCACCCGGCCCGGCGCGGCCAACCTGGTCACCATGACATCGCAGGGCCTGCTGGCCACGCTCCTGCCATTTGTCTACGACCCCTCGGTGGGTGAACACGGCGCGCTGCTGGCACATGTGGCCCGGAACAACCCGCAGTGGTCCGAGCCGGCGGCCGGGGAAGCACTGATGATCATCCAGGGTGCTGACGCCTACATTTCCCCGTCCTGGTACGCCTCCAAGGCCGAGCACGGACGCGTGGTGCCCACGTGGAACTACTCCACGGCGCACGTTTACGGCAACCTGGTGGTCCACGACGATCCGGCCTGGCTCGAAGGCCAGGTCCGGCGCCTCACCGGCGTCAACGAGGCAGGCTTTGAGCATCCGTGGAGCGTGGACGATGCACCCGACCGCTACATCTCCGGCCAGCTGCGCGCGATCGTTGGGATCGAACTGGTCATCACCCGGATCGAGGCGAAGGCCAAGCTGAGCCAGAACAGGCCCGACGCCGACATCGACGGCGTGATTGAGGGTCTCAGCGCGAGGGGGCAGTCGGAGAGCGCTGCCGACGTCGAGCGGGCCCGTCCGGCACGGCCCTAGGCAGGAGTCGCTACAACTGGTTGGCCACAAAGACTCCGACGTAAATCACGGCGCCAGCGGCGATGAAGTACCAGGATGCCCCTGCAATGACGGCTATGACGATGAGACCTGCCAGAACGAGCGCGCCGGTCTTGGTGACCTTGCCAAGGATACGGCTGACCCTGCTAAAGATCGGCGCTTCCTCCGTTGCAGGGGAATCATGCGAGGCATCCACCCTGATGAAATCGGCAATCTCGCGCATTCGAGTGCTCAGGGCTTCGCTTCTGCGTGCCCTCTCAACTTTCGGCGCCAGCATATGCCCGTGGCCACCGGGGTATCTGTGCTCGATGGAATTGGAGGCCAAATCATCGAATCCGTCGAATCCCCCTGTACCTATGTCCTGGCTTCCAAGACCGTTGAGCATGGAGCACAGCCAGCCAACGGGAACGTCACGTCTACCGCGGTCGCAATGGATGTTGCCGTTTTTCCACATGCTCGTTGCAGTGGAAAAATGTCCGAGTTGCTGCCTTGAGACTATGTCGCGCCACGGAAAATCTTTGGGTAAGACAGAAGCGGCCAAATAGATTCTCCGGAAACGCATACTCGGCACATTCAATAGGCTTCGGCCAAGCATGTATGTACCGTTGCTATGTCCAACGAAGAACATCCTGTTCGGATCATGAGTAACGAAGTTGTCCCCATACCAGCGCAGCAACCTCCGCGCATTCCTTCGCCGGATCCAAGGCAATGCGAAGTTTCCCGCTCCGAAGTACCCATATGTCGGTGCAATCACGCTTGCTGCTACCCAGTCGAGATCGGCTTCGTCAACAAGAGGTTCCACGTCGGGGTTCGCCGGTGTGCGGATAAATCCCTCAAGCCTACTTATCCAACCCTCTGTCTTGGATGAGCGGATTCCGTGAACGATGAAGACGACCGGATCCTGACTTTCCGACACTCTGGTACCCATCCCAGGGACGTTTCCGCAGATTGCCTGCCGCAGATTCCCGTACCGCACATCCGCGTCGGCAGCTTGGCGCAAGTCGACGATATCGTCGTGGCCGGCGTTACTAATCTTGACGGTGGCAGCCTGGAGTATGAATTTCGCGTCCAGGATGTTGTCCTCGGATATGAGCTCGTCGTTTGTACCCAGGACTTGAACGATGTCGGGGAGAACTGCGGCCCCGCCATCCCCGGGGTTTCCCGCACTCATCATGTATTCAAACCACCTCAAGCGCAGGTCCGTAATGTACTCCGACCCTTCTTCCAACTGCTCGAACATGTAGTCGCCAAATAAGGAAGCCAGACGCACGCCCCATCTGAGACGGCGATTCATTCGGCGGATCTCATATCCCGCGTTAGGGCTGGCGATGAGGACGACTCTGGAAACGCGGCTTGTCCAAGGCGTTCTTGGCTCCGGAATGAACCTGTGAGCAGCGTCCTCTGCATCCTGCAACAGTGCCTCTCGAACCAGAAGCCCGCCCAGGCTATGTCCAATCAGGATTATCTCTTCGGGAAAGTTCTCGCCCGCAACTTCACCGGACCAATCGCGGATTTGAACTGCCAGACCTTCAGCAGCCTCCCGCGGCGTTTCTTTACTGAAATAGCCGATACCGTGCTCATACACCCGAAACTGCCACCCGAAAAAGTACTCGTCCGCCTTTAGGCGTTGAAGAAAGTCATGACTTTCTTCAGGATCCCACTGGAGACTAGGCACATAGACAACCATTCCTGTCTTTTTGATCGGGGCGGATTGATCGTTATCGTTCATTCTGCAGCTCCAGGCAACGGATATTTGTCTTGTGGACCTGACCGTATGCCTCTGCGAAGTCAGTGTCTAGAGGCGAAATAGGGTGGCAATTCTCTGGCTTGCATTTTTCTGGTTGACACTCGGGACTGCCCTTGCTATACCGAGAAGCCATCGGGTTTCCGCTAGGAGCAGCAATGGAGCAAAATCGAATGGCGCCCATGCGAATTACTGGCGTCGTGTTCCTTGTTTCATTCCTGCTGATGTCAGTCACAGCGTGCGGTGCTATTCGTGCTGCTTTCGCGAATCTTGGAAAGGGCACCGACGAAACTGTTCAACTCGCTACTCATCTGGAGCCGCCAGTCAGCCTCAACGGGGCGGCCAAGAAACTCGACGACCTCATCGCCAAATCCCCCACAACAAATATGTCTGCCGAAGAGCAGCGAATCCTCGACGCGGCCAAACAACGGAGCATGCTGCTGAAGGAACTTGCGTCGATGATTGGGGTCTCCGATGAAATCGCAGAGAACATTAGTGAGGACGCTGTGGTCCTCGTGCAAGGCTCTCTTCGCCGACAAGTCACCCCAGAATTTGCCGCTCAGATGAAGCAGCGAGAATCCGCACTGTTGAAGGATGCTCTCTGCTCATCCTTCTCAGACATGATGTCGCCCGAAGATGAAGCAGAAGCGGCATCAGCGGCCAAAACTTCACGAAGATCCCGAACCCAGACCGGGAACTCCTGGACGAACTGAATCGGCGCATCGGGGACGCGGGCTACGCCCTGGGTGAGTTCAACTTATTTGTGAACCTCAATGGGTTGTCCTCGGCCTCGATGACACAGGTAGAGGGATACCTGGATGCAATGCAAGACACCATGTCGGCGGCAAGGTGGGAGAGCTCTGGCGCCTTTAATGCTTATATGAGGCACTGCGTCCTCAAATGAACCGAACTACGAAACCCGGGTCGACGCAGCCAGTGCGGCGATGTCCCGGGGCGTCGTGCGGCAGCAGCCTCCGACGATGCGGGCACCGAGCTCCCGCCAAATATCGGCTCCGGCCGCGAGGCCGGCGGGCTGGGTGACCGGTGTACCGGCGTTGCCTGCGGGCGTCCAGGTCTTCGTGGCGGCGTCGTAGTTTTCGCCGGAGTTCGGATACGTGACCAGCGGCTTTGAACCCGCCCCGCCCAGGGCTGCCAAAGCCGGGGAAACCAGGTGCAGCGGCACGCAGTTCACTCCTACGGCCATCACCCGCGGCTCCGCCCCGCAGAGCTCCGCCACCGAGGCCAACGGGGTGCCGTCGCTGATGTGCGCGCCGTCCCGCAGCGAGAAGGAGAACCAGGATTCGACGTCGAACTCCGCGGTCAGTGCCAGCAGCGCCTCTGCTTCGGCGAAGGACGGCAGCGTCTCGCAGGCCAGGAAGTCCGCGCCCGCCTCCACCAGGGCGCCGATGCGGGGCCGGTGGAAATCCTTGAAGGCCTCCGCGTCCAGGACGTAGTCCCCGCGATACTCCGAGCCGTCGGCGAGGTAGGCGCCGTAGGGGCCCACCGACCCGGCGATCAGCAGCGGGCCCGCCTGCGGGTGCCGGTCAAGGTGTCCGCGCCGTGCGTCGTCCGCCAGCCTGACCGAGAGCCTGACCAGGTCCAGTGCCGCTTCCTCGGAAAGTCCACGCTGCGCGAACCCCAGAGGCGTGGCCTGGTAGCTGGCCGTGGTGGCCACGTTGGCGCCGGCGTCGAAATAGTCCCGGTGCACGTCGCGGATCAGCTGCGGCTGCTCCAGCAGGACCTTCGCCGACCATAGCGGGTCATCCAGGCTGCAGCCGCGCGCCTCAAGTTCGGTGGCCAGGGCGCCGTCCGCGGTCAGGTGCGCTCCGGCATCCAACAGGCGGGACAGCGTGGTGTTGCGGGGCATGGCAGGCACTCCGGGATTCGGCGGCGGGAAGGGCTTCATTCATCATAGGCAATTTGAAATGCCTTTAACGAGCATGGCGAACTGTGACCGCCCTGGATTCCGGCTGCTCCACTAGACTCTCGCCTATGTCGAAAACCTCCAGCATGGGCCGCGGCATGCTGGCTATCCTGGCACTGGGTGCACGGCATGGGGCAGGACTTCCGGGCGGCACCGTGGCAGGGATCGCCGCGGACCTCGGCAAAGACCGCAGCCAGGTCTCACGCAACCTCCGCACCGGTGAGCAGGAGGGATTCCTCGGCCGGACCGGCGAGCGCACCTACACCCTGGACTGGTCCGTCCTGACCGACGCCCAGCAACTGACGGCCCAGAGGCTGCACTCAGACGGCGCCGTGGCGCTGGACCGGCTGGCCCGCGACACCGACGAGGGGTGCTTCCTGGGCGTGCTGCACGGCGAGAGCACCGTGACCATCGGCGAAAGCGTTCCGGCCAGCAGCAACCTGGTGGGCTCCTGGCTGGGCCGGCCCTACCCCGCGTACTGCAGCGACGCCGGCCAGGCTGTGCTGTGGGAATCGTCGGACGCCGAAGTGCGCACCGTGTTCGCCGCCGTCGACTTTGTGCGGCACGGCCCCAATACCCCGTCCGACGTCGGCGATTTCCTCGGGCGGCTGGCCGCCGCACGGGCGCGGGGTTACTCAGTGGTGGACCAGGAAGCGGAGCCGGGGCTCTACTCGCTGGCCGTCCCCGTCCGGGATTTCAAGGGCGACGTGGCGGCGGCACTGCAGATCGTGGGCACCAGGTCCCGCCTGGAGCCGCGCCGGGCCGAGTGCGCCGCGGCCCTGCTGGAGCAGGGCCGTTGGCTTGAGGCCAGGCTTGGCTATCAGCGCCCGGACAGCAGCCTGCCGCTGCAGGATTAGCGGCCTGCTGGGCTGCACAGGGCAGGTGACGGTGTACCCGCCAAAAACGCCGGGCGGCGAGTGGAGCTACAGCACGGAAACCACCGTCAGTTACCGCGACCGCTACAACTGGGATGGCACCAAGTCCACGGATATTGGGCCGGTAAACATCACCGATAAGCAGCTTGGACGCCTTAACGAAGTAGGGATCGCGCAGAATTACAACATGACAGGCGAATCTTCAACTCACCACAGCTCCGGACGTGTCAAGTGACGGCGCGCAAAGGAATGGCGACGGCGGCCCTGGCCGTGACCGGCATCTTGCTGGCCGGATGCGCCACCCCCGGTGTCGCGCGGCCGGGAGGCACGACACCGGCAGACACCCGTTTGGAAGCCTCCGGCACTACGACGACAGGACCTGACATGACCATGGATTCCCCTGCCCCCGGCGACGCAAGCAGCCTGGCGGCTTCGCTTTTTGCACCGCTGGACCTAAGCCTTCCGGCGAGTGCCGACGGCATTGCGGTGGACCAGACTCCGCTTGAGCCTTTTGCCGGTGCTTCCCTGACGAGTTTCACGGCCGACACTGAGGAGATGAAGTCCATCTGTGTGTCGGCGGGTTCGATGGTGGCTCCCAATGCGGAGATCGTTGCCCAGGACGCGAAGGTGCTGCGCGGCGTCGGGATTGAGCCAGGTTCCACCCTGTGTTCCAAAGACACAGACTCCGGACGGGGGCCGGCATTCCGGGTAGTCATCCCGCCGAAAGACTCGGGAAAGATCCACGTGGCGATCTACCAGCTCCCCGCTGGGCGCTGACGACCTCGCCGGCGTGCCTGAGTGACCACCGCGGCGTGCGCCTGCCGCTTGGCGTGGGCGGCCGGGCTCAGCTGGCGGTCTGGGTGCCGAGCCGGTCCGCGGCGACGCGCAGGACAGCGGCAATACGCGCGGTGTCATCGCCCACTTCGGCCCGGCGTCCCAGCACGCTGACTGCGGCCAGGATGTTGCCGCCGGCATCCCGGACGGGGACGGCCAGCTCCACGATGTCGTGCTCAAATTCCCCATCGCAGGTGATATGGCCGCTGCCAGCGTCGCGGACCATCAGCTCCCTGACCTCATCGACGGAGTGCGCGGCGCCCGGGCCGCCCACCCCAATGAAGTTCACCTCGCGCAGCAGCTGGTCGAGGGCGGACTGGTCGTGGTCCCAGAGCAAGGCCCTGCCAGCGCCGGTGCACCACACCGGTGTGACCATGCCCGGCGCAACAAAGCTGCCCAGGCCGGCGTCATTGCTGGAGGCGCGCAGCAGGATGGCCCGGTAGCCGTCCCGGACAGAGAGCCTGGCCCGCAGCCCCAGGGCGGAAACCAGGGACTCAAGTTCGGGTTTGGCTTCGCGCACCCAGCCCGTGTTGAGGGAGGCGGCAAGGCCGAAGTACCGGTGCCCGGTCCGGAACGGGCCCCGGTCCACCCGCTCCAGCAGGCCCAGCTCACACAGTTCCTGCGTCAGCCTGGATACACGGCTCTGGTCCATGTCCAGCTCCGCGGCCAGCTGGGAAACGCCCAGCAGCTGCCGCCCGCGTTTTTCGCGGTCAACCACCAGCCGGACAATCCGGAGGCCCTGCGCCAATGATGACGCCTCAGCGGACGAATCCACGCGTATTACCCCTCACTGCCGGTGCTCGCCCCATTCTTCCACGGGGACTCCTGACGGGTTATTCTTTGTAACCAGCCAACGTTCAAGCCTGTGACCTGACGGGGCCGGTGCTCAAAAACAGTCCCCCAATCATGGAACCGGCGCCGGTGACCGGACACTATGGGGTATGGGCGATCAATCGGGTGTCTCGGACGAGACGTTGTGGGGCCAGATAGTCAACGGTGACGGCGATGCGTTTGGCGTCCTTTTTGACCGCCACCATGACAGGGTCTGGCGTCACGCACAAAGAGTGCTGGGCCAGCCCCACGTGGCTGAGGACGTCACTGCCGTGGTCTTCTACGAAGCCTGGCGACGGCGGGCCAACATCCGCATGGTGAATGATTCAATCCTTCCCTGGCTCCTGGTCACCACCAACAACACCCTGCGTAACCACGTCCGCCAGCAGCGCCGCTACCGGCATTTCCTCAGCCAGCTCCCGCCACCGGCGGATGAATCCGACATCGCCGAAGGCATCGCCGATGCCGACGAATCCAGCTTCAAAACTACTGCGCTGAGGGAAGCCTTCAGCCGGCTACGGCCACCGGAGCGGGACGTCCTGACCCTGTGCATCATCGAGGGCCTGGGAGCCAGAGCGGCCGGGGCCGCCCTGGGCATCGCGGACGGAACCGTGAAGTCACGGCTGCACCGGGCAAAGTCCCGGCTGGGGACCCTTTACAGCCAGATGGTGCAGGAACATGAGCCTGATGCCCAGGCAATTCTTGGACGGAGAACACCATGAACACCTCCCAGTTCCAGTCCGACAGGCGTGACGCCCTGCGCCAGCAGCTCGTCGAACTGCCCACCCTTCCAGGCGCAGAGGACCCGGGCCGGTACCGGCCCGGCAAAACAGTGGCCAGCCAGCTCCGCCAAAGCGTGCTGCCCGCAGATGCCCACGCCGCGCTGGAGGTCTCCCCGCCGGTCCGCCGCCCCAGTCCAACCCGGCGGATCCTGATCACCGCAGCGGCAGCCGTCGTCGGTGCGCTGGTTGTCGGCCAAATCAGCATCACCGCCCAAAGCGCGCACGCAGCGGGGGTCCTGCGGGCGGCAGCCGACCAGTCCATGACCTTCGTTGATCCCGTCCCAGGGCCGGGGCAGTACCTGCTGGTCAGCACGCACGCCAACTGGTCCGTCTCGGGCGTCGACCAGGCCGGAAAAATGACACACAGCATGAACGTCCAGACCATCGACGTTTACCGTCCGGGCAACCCCACCGAGGACTGGGTCCTCAGGCGCGACTGGGGCGACGGCCATCCCGTGCCCATGGAAATTGAGGTCATCCGGGCGAAGGACGGATACTTCTATGGCGGCCCCTGGACCCTGACCGACGATGAGCTGGCTGCCCTGCCCAGGGACGGGCAGGCGTTGTATGACCACTTCAACGCCGGCTACCAGGGCGGATCGGCCTCACGGGATGAGAACAACTTCGTCCGCATCACCGACATCCTGAGGGTGGGACTCATTCCGGCAGACCTGCGCGCGGGCCTCTATGACGCGCTGGCCCTGATCCCCGGGGTCACCGCCAGCGAGCAGGCCAATTTCGACGGCAAGGTGGGAATAGCGATCGGACGGACGGAACCCCTGCGGGCCGGACAGAGGGCAGAAATGATCATCGACCCCACGACCGGGCTGGTCATCGGCGAACGGACCATCATGACCTACGCAGCCTTCGGCTTCGGCTCCAATGAAGTGACCGGCCACACGGCCATCGACTACCGGGTCGTTGACTCAGCTCCCCAATGAGGGGCCGACCGGTGCTTTGCGGCCATGCCGGACGTAGAAGTAGGCGTAGCAGGCGGCAACGAACGGGATGCCGAAGTAGAGGGCGGCCACCTGGTTGGGGTCCAGGGCGATGCCCACCAGCGAGATGACGCACATGGTGAACGCCAGGATGGGCACCAGCGGGAACAGCGGGGCCCTGTAGGCAAGGGCGCCAACATCGCCGCCGTTCCGCACGAAAGCGCGGCGATGGAAATAGTGCGAGGCGGTGATGGACATCCACACGCCCACCACGGCGAAACCGGCCACGGACACCAGCACCAGGTACACCGTTTCCGGGGCCACCACGCTGCTGATGAGGGACGCGATGCCGCCCACCATGCTCACCGACAGGGCGATCAGCGGGATGCCGCGGCGGGTGAGCCGCCGGAAGGCCTGGGGCGCGTGGCCCTCGTCGGCCAGGGAGTAGAGCATCCTGGCGCAGGAGAAGAGCCCGCTGTTGCCGGCGGAGAGCAGGGCCGTGATGATGACAAAGTTCATGATGTCGGCGGCGAACGGGATCCCGACGGCGGAGAAGACCGTGACGAACGGGCTCTCGTCCAGTCCCACCTCGGTATACGGGATGGTGGCGGCGATGACGGCAATGGCGCCGACGAAGAAGATCAGCAGCCGGATCACCGTGGTGCGCATGGCCTTGGGGATGGCCGTGGCGGGGTCCTTGGTCTCGCCTGCCGCGACGCCGATCAGTTCCGAACCGGAGAAGGCGTAGAACACGGCGAGTACGGTGACCAGAACGCCGGTGAAGCCGTTGGGGAAGAGCCCGTCCGCCGTGTTGAAGTTCTCGAAGAGGAACGGGTGGCTGCCGCCGTCGCTGAGCGGACGGAAGCCGAACAGCGCCGCGCCGCCAAGGACGATCAGGCCGATGATGGCACCCACCTTGATGATGGCGAACCAGAATTCGGACTCACCGAAAAACTTGGCTGACACCGCGTTGAAGCCGAACAGCACGGCAGCGAAAACCAGGCACCAGACCCACACGTCAACGTCCGGGAACCAGCGCTGCATCAGCAGCCCGGACGCGGTGAACTCGGAGCCGATCGCCACCGCCCAGCACAGCCAGTACAGCCACGCGGTGGCGAAGCCGGTGGCGGGTCCGATGGAGCGGGCGGCGTAGATGTGGAAGGCTCCGGACACCGGATAGGCGATGGCCAGCTCGCCCAGGCATGCCATGACCAGGTACACCACAAAGGCGCCCACCAGGTAGGCGAGCACCGCGCCGAGCGGACCGGCCTGGGAAATGGTGTAGCCCGAGCTGAGGAACAGGCCGGATCCGATGACGCCGCCCATCGCGATCATCACCAGGTGCCGGGAGCCCATGGATCTCCGGAGCCCGGGTGGGGCCGGCGCAGGCCCGGAGGGCGTCGCGTCGAGCGTCAGGGGTGAGGGGGATTCCACGGGCGTCTCCAGGAGGGGTGTTCAGCAGGTGTGCGGCAAATGGGCGCACTCCCCTGTCCCGTCCCGGGGTCACGAAGATATGCACGTCAACAGAGAGAAATTAGCACAATCATCGAATTTCGCTCGTTAAAATCATGCCAACTTGTTCATATTGCACGCTTGTTACCCTGCGTGACCCGCCACCTGCTGGAGGCTCAGCCGGCCACGAGCTCTTCGCTGGCCTCCCAAAGACCCTGCGCCAGCCCGGCGTCGTACGCCTGTGCGTTGGCCTTGGCGAGGGCGCGCTTGTAGTAGTAGGCGCCGGAAACCCAGTCGGTGCCGGCGGTGCCGTTGATGAGCCAGAGCAGCGTGTCGGCGCCCTGGTCAGGGCTGAGCATAAAGCGGTTGGCCAGGGTCTTGTACGCGTGCCGCCAGGGGCTGGTGGAGTCCGCCGCGAAGTTGGTGCGGACCACCCCCGGGTGGAATGCCGCCGTCGTGATCCCCTGCTCGCCGAAGCGCCGGTGCAGCTCGGAGGTGAAGAGGATGTTGGCGAGCTTGGCGGTGCCGTAGGCGCGGTGCGTGGAATAGCTGTGCTGGGCGTTCAGGTCGAAGAGGTCCAGTTTGCCGAAGCTGTTGGCGCCGCTGGCGGTGTTGATGACCTTGGCGCCGCTGGCGGTGAGGACGTCCATCAGCTCGGTGGTGAGCAGGAACGGGGCCAGGTGGTTGATCTGGAAGGTGGATTCGTTGCCGTCCACGGTGAGCTGGTGCTTGCCCATGATGCCCCCGGCGTTGTTGGCCAGGACGTCGATCCGGTCGTAGTCGTCCCGCAGCTGCGCGGCGAGGGTGCGGACCTGGGCCAGTTCGGCGAAGTCGCAGACGAAGTAGTCGGCGTTCAGCTCCTTCGCGATGGCCTGCGTCTTTTCCTCGGAACGGCCGACGACGACCACCCGGTCCCCTGCTTCGGCCAGCGTCCGCGCGGCTGCTGCGCCGATGCCGTCGCTGGCGCCGGTGATCACGATGGTGCGTTGGGTCAAGGGGTGTCCTTTGGTTGAGTTCAGCGCCCGGGTGGAACACGCTGCCTCTGGCACAACGACGGCGGGACGGCCGGTGTTCCCCGCCGTCCCGCCTGCGGATGGCCCAGGTGGTCCGGGAGGCGTTTCAGGCCCTCGCCGGCACGGGGGCGGTGAGCCGGCCGTCGCGCATGGTGGCGACAGAGTCGGTCAGCGGGAGGAATTCGGTGTCGTGCGTGACCATCACCGTGGCGACGCTGAAATCGTCAGTGACGCGGCGAAGGAGCCGGACGATGGAGTCGCTGCGTTCGTGGTCCAGGGCGGCGGTGGGTTCGTCCACGAGCAGGACCTTGGGGTCGCCCATGAGGGCACGGGCGATGTTGACCCGCTGGCGCTGTCCTCCGGAGAGCTGGTGCGGCCGTTTGTCCGCGCTGGAGCTGAGTCCGACGACGTCGAGCAGCTCTGCAGCTTTGGCCCGGGCGGCCTTGACGGACTTTCCGCGCAGGTGGTCGCCGATGATGAGCTGTTCGGCGGCGGTCAGGGAGGCGAGCAGGTTGGGCTGCTGGAAGATGATGCCGATCTTTTCCCGCCGCAGCGCGGTGAGGTCCCTGTCGCCGAGCCCGGTGGCGTCGGTGCCGTCGATGAGCACCAGTCCGTGGGTGGGGCGGACGAGTGTGGCGGCGGCCGCCAGGAGGCTGGATTTGCCGGAACCTGAAGGTCCGACGACGGAGACCATCTGGCCGGCCTGGACCGTGAGGTTCACGGTGTCCAGGGCCTTGATGGTTCCTTCGCCGTCGGGGTATTCGAGGGTGGCGTTGACGAGGTTCAGGGGGCTGGTGGACATGGTGTTTTTTCCTTTGAGAATGGGCCTGTGGCGGACTCTGTGACGGAGCCGGGCCGCGGACGGACCGGCCGGCTGGCTGGCTCCGGAGGGGCTGCGCCGGAGGGCTTTAGTTCCCGCCGAGGGCGATGAGGGCGTCCACCTTGGTGACGCGGCCGACGGCCAGGGCTGCTCCGGCCAGGCCCAGGACGATGATTCCAAGGATGGGCAGCAGCGTCGTGGCGGGGGTGAGCAGGAAAGGGGCCGACTGCGCTGCGAAGAAGCCGCCGAGGATGCCGATCCCGCCGCCGATTCCCGCACCGGCCAGCAGGACGATCGCAGCCTGGGTGATGGCGTCCCGCAGGATGTAGGCGCTTGATCCGCCCATAGCCTTCAGGACAGCGATGTCCCGGGTCCGCTGGACCGTCCAGACTGTCAGGAAGGCCACGATGACCAGGGCCGAGATCCCGTAGAGGAAGGCCTGCATCAGGGTCAGCGAGCCGTTCTCGCTCTTGTAGGAGCCCAGTGCCTGGAAGGATCCGGTGCGTGAAGCGCTCACGGTGTGTGCCGCGGCGTTGCCGGCCGGCTCGTCAACGGTGACACCGTCTTTATACGTGATGGCGGCGACGGTTCCGAGCTGCTCCGGGCCCGTCAGGTGGGCGAGTTTGGTCCAGGCGGGAAGCGCGGTCCAGACCACGCTGGTGTGGGAGTACCACTGGTCCTCCACGATGGCGCTGATGGCCAGTTCGGTTCCGCCGACGCTGGCCTTGTCGCCAACCGCCAGGGACAGGGCTTTGGCGACTGTCTTACCGATCACCACGGTGTCCGCGGTGACAGGGGACGGTGCCAGCCGGCTGTCCGGTGCGACGCCGAAGACGGCGACGTTGGTGGTTCCGGTGCCCGTTCCGGTATCCGCGGCCACGGCCTGGAACCGGGTCTGGCTGATGCCCAGAGGTTCGGCGGTTTCGACGCCGGCCCGGTCCTTCCAGGACTCGAGCTGCGCTGCGGTGACTTCGCTTTCGGTGAAGGAGGCCTTGGGCTCGTTCGTGCCCGGCGCGCCGAAGACGATGCTGTCCACCGGCTTGGAGGCGGCGCCGCTGCCGGTGACGGCCCCGAGTTTGTCGATGGCCGACGTCGACTGCTCGCCCAGGCCTGCCGTCAGGCCCGAGAGCATCACCAGCAGCACGGTGATCAGGGCGACGACGCCGCCCATCAGGGCGAACCTGCCCTTGGCAAAGCGGATATCGCGGATAGCAAGAAACACGTTTTCTCTTCCTTCAGTGGATGACGCCGGGGCCGTCAGGGCCCTTGTATCCACCCTCCCGCGGCCGGGCGCCGGCGCCATCGCGCAGGCGGTTGAGAGGCGGCAGACATACGGTGGATTCCCGGGTCAACCATTTGATTGATCCGCCGCAGTCCGGGCGCGCATAAGCTGGTCAAATGCCCGCCACAGAATCCCTGCCGCCCCTGGACGGGACCGGTCCCGAAGGGCCGGACGACGCACTGCTCAGCGGCCTGGACCCTGCGCCGTCCGTGGCGATCCTGCACGTGCTGAGAGTGACCCTGCACGTCGGCTTCGCCGCTTTGCTGGGCGTGGCCGTCCTCAGGCTGCTGGTATCAGGTGTCGGAGACCCCCTGCTGCCCGTCTGGGCCGGGACCGCGCTAGTTCTGGCCGGGGTTTACCTGGCCGGCACCATCCTGGAAAAGCGCTTCGCCACAAACGGCACAGGATTCGACCCGCGCCGCTACGGCCTGCTGTGGCTGGGACTCGTCACCGCGCTGTGGGCGGTTCTGCTGGCCGCCAGCGCCGACTTCGCCTGGCTGGCGTTCCCGCTCTTCTTCCTGCACCTGCACCTTCTCCCGCGGCGGATTGCGCTGCTGACCATCGCGCTGATGACGGCCGCGGTAATTGCCGCCCAGTGGGCTGTCAGCGGGCTGGCCGTGCCGCATCTCGCAGTGGTTTTGGGTCCGGCCTTCGGGGCGGCGTTCTCGGTGGTGACCGGGCTGGCCTACCGCGCGCTCTACCGCGAGGCGGAGAACCAGCGCCGGGCAGCGGATGAACTCCGCCGGACCCGTGCGGAACTGGCAGCATCCCAGCACGACGCCGGTGTCCTGGCTGAGCGCGAACGGCTGGCCCGGGAAATCCATGACACCCTCGCCCAAGGCCTGTCCAGCATCGTGCTGGTGGCCCGCGCGGCGGAAAAATCGCTGGCCGACGGCGACACCGCCACCGCTGCCGCGCGCTTTGCCCTGGTGCAGCAGACGGCGTCGGAGAACCTGGCGGAGGCCCGAAACTTTGTCCGTGGACTCTCTTCACCGCAGCTGCACGAGTCCTCCCTGGTGGAGAGCCTGCGCCGGCTCTGCGAGAGCACCGAGACCAGCGCCGCCGCCGAGGGCCCGGGGTTGCGGTGCCGTTTTGAACTCGACGGCGACCCCGTTGAACTGCCGCAGCCGTACCGGGTGGCCCTCCTGCGGGCCGCCCAGGCCAGCCTCGCCAACGTCAGGGACCATGCCAAGGCGGGCAACGCCGTCGTGACCCTCGCATTCCTGGGCAGCGAAGTCACCCTGGACATCTACGACGACGGCGCCGGCTTCGACCCCGCCGGGCTGGCCGCGCGGATGGATGGGCGTTCAGACGGGAGCGGCTTCGGGATCCCGTCGCTGCGGGAACGGGTGACCGCGCTTGAAGGCTCCCTCGAACTCGAATCAGCACCGGGCGAGGGGACCGTCGTGGCGGTGCGTCTGCCGCTGAACGACGTTCCCGGGAGGGACGGACGGTGAGCCGGATCCGCATTCTGCTGGTCGATGACCATCCCGTGGTCAGGGCCGGGCTGCGGGCCATGCTCACCGAATTCGAGGGCATCTCCGTGGCGGCAGAAGCAGCCGACGGCGATGCGGCACTCAGGGAGCTGAAACGGCTGCAGACCCTGGGTGAGCCGGTCGACGTCGTGCTGATGGACCTGCAAATGGGTGCCGGCATGGACGGCGTCACCGCGACGGCACAGATCAGGCTGCTGGAACCGGCCCCGCCGGTCCTGATCCTGACCACGTACGACACGGATGCGGACATCCTGGCCGCCGTGGAGGCAGGCGCCAGCGGTTACATGCTCAAGGACGCGCCGCCTGAACAGATCCGCCAGGCCGTGCTGGCAGCCGCTGCCGGCCAGACCGCCCTGGCTCCCAAAATAGCTGCCCTGCTCATGAAGCGGATCGCGAATCCTGCGCCTGCACTGACGCCGCGGGAGATCCAGTTGCTCGAACTGCTGGCCACCGGACTGTCCAACCGGGCCATCGCCAAAAAGACCTTCATCTCCGAGGCCACCGTGAAAACCCACCTGGTGCACATCTACGGAAAACTGGGCGTGGACAACCGCACCGCCGCCATTTCCGCGGCAACCCAGCGGCGCATCATCCGCGCCCCTGGCCAGTAGCTGCCTGCAACTGCCCGGGAGTGACGGTGGACCCCCAAAAGCAGGTAGCGCTAAGAGTCGTTTTGAGCTTTCAAAACGACTCTTAGCGCTACTTGGTTGGGGAAGCTAGCCCGCAACCCCCGCGAGGACGAAGATGCCCGCCGCGATGCCGAAGCCCATCACGCCAATGAGGGTTTCCATGACGGTCCAGGTCTTCAGCGTGGTCTTGACGTCCATGCCGAAGAACCGCCCAACCATCCAGAAGCCGGCGTCGTTGACGTGCGAGACCACCACGGAACCGGCGGCCGCGGCGATGACTATGGCGGCCACCTGCATGCCGGTCAGCCCTGCCGCCGCAACGGCCGGGGCGATCAGGCCGGCGGTGGTGGTGAGCGCCACGGTGGCCGACCCCTGGGCGATGCGCAGGATGGACGAGATCAGGAAGGCGGCCAGGATGAGCGGGATACCCATGTTGCCCAGCACGTCGGCCAGGGCGGCGCCAATGCCGGAGGTCCGCAGGACGCCGCCGAACATGCCACCGGCGCCGGTGATCAGGATGACCGAGCAGACCGGGCCCAGCGAGGACTCGAGCAGCTGTTCCAGCACGCCGTTGTGGACCCCGCGGCGGGCACCGAGGACAAACATCGCCACGAAGACGGTGATGAGCAGTGCCACCGGGGTTTCGCCGAGGGTGCGCAGCAGCTGGAACCACTGCTCGTTCTTGACACCTGCGGACAGCGCGCCGGAGGAGGCCAGGGTGTTCAGGCCGGTGTTGATGAAGATCAGCGCCAGCGGCAGGAGCAGCAGGCCGATGATGGTGCGGAAGCGCGGCGGGTGGGACTCGGCCTCGGCTGTGGCGTGGCCCAGCAGTTCCGGTACCGGCAGTTCCAGCTTCTTGCCGGTCCACAGGCCGAACAGGTAGGCGGTGATGTACCAGGTGGGGATGGCGGTGAGGAGGCCGGCGATGGTCACCAGGCCGATGTTCGCGTCAAAGAAGGCCGACGCCGAGACCGGGCCCGGGTGCGGGGGCAGGTAGATGTGCATCACGGAGAACGCGCCGGCAGCGGGCAGGCCGAAGCGCAGCACTCCCCCGCCCAGGCGGTGGGCGACGGCGAAGACGACAGGCAGCATGACCACCAGGCCGGCGTCGAAGAAGATCGGGAACCCGAAGATCAGGGAGGCCAGGCCCAGCGCGAACGGGGCACGCTTTTCGCCGAAGATGCCGATCATGTAGTCGGCCAGGACCTTCGCGCCGCCGGACGTTTCCACGATCCGGCCGAGCATCGCGCCCAGGCCGACGAGCAGGGCCACGGTTCCGAGGGTTGTGCCGAAGCCGTCGATCAGCACCGGTACCACCTTGTTGGCGGGGATTCCGGTGGCAAAGGCCGTGGCGAGGCTGACTAGAATCAGCGCCAGCAGCGCATGCATGCGCATCCTGATGATCAGGATCAGCAGTACGGCGATTGCCGCGGCAGCGATGAGCAGCAGTGGTCCTGCGCCCAGCGTCTGGGTCCATCCTTCGATGGTCATGGTTCTCCTTTGAAACAGCACTTAGGGGTTGGGGAAAATCGGGGCGGCTGGCGAAGCCGGGGGCTCAGCAGGCGCTGGGCGCCTGGTCCGCGGGCAGCTTGAGGGCGGCGATGACGGCGGCGACGATCTCCTCCGGGGAGAGGGAGATGTCCAGGCGCAGGCTGCCGGCGGCGAGTTCGCAGTCGGTCAGCGGTTCCAGGGTGGCCAGCTGGCTGGGCAGGAGCGTGGGCGGCATGAAGTGGCCTTCGCGGCCCTGCATGCGCTGGCCGATCAGGTCTGCGCCGCCGTCGAGGTGGATGAACAGCACGCGGCCCTGCGCTTCGGAGAGCAGCTGGCGGTAGGTCTGCTTGAGCGCGGAGCAGGTGAGGACGGTGCTCTTCCCCGCGGCGGCCTGGGCGGTCATCCAGTCCTGGATCTCCTGCAGCCAGGGCCAGCGGTCCCCGTCCTGGAGCGGTATGCCCTGGGTCATCTTGTCGATGTTGGACTGCGGGTGGAACTCGTCGGCCTCGGCGCAGGCCCAGCCAAGCTGCTGGGAGAGGGCTGCCGCGATGGTGGACTTGCCGGACCCGGCAACGCCCATCACCACCAGATGCGTGGCTGGATTCTGCATGTTTGTACCTCCGGTGAAGACGTCTTTGGCTAAAGGAAGAAGCTCGCCGCACACCTGCTGCGAAGTGCGCTGGAGATAAGGTATCACCATTTGGCGCCACAGATACTATCTTTGAGTGTCACAAGTCATACCTTTGGCTTAATCTTCGGTATCCTGTGAGTGCGCTGCGGCGCATAGAGAGGCAGGAAACATGTCGACGGCGACAGTGGACCACGCGGATAACGCGGACGACGGCGGGGCCTCCCCCGCGATGCACGAACGTGTTCTGGAGGCGGTTGGCGTTGCCATCGCGTCCGGGAGCCTTCCGCCCGGCAGCCGGCTGACGCTGGACGTGCTGCAGCAGGAGTACGGGATTTCCCGCACTGTCGCCCGGGACACCATGAAGGTCCTGGAATCGATGAACCTGGTGTATTCGCGCCGGCGCGTGGGCATCGTGGTGCAGGAACGTGCGCTCTGGAACGTCTACGACCCCAAGCTGGTGCGCTGGCGCCTCGCCTCAGCCAACCGCGCAGAGCAGTACAGCAGCCTCACCGAGCTGCGCATCGCCGTCGAACCCATTGCGGCCGCCGGCGCTGCCCGCCGGGCCAGCGCCGCCGAGCGCGCCAAGCTGCTGTCGCTGGCGGCGGACCTTCGCCGCCTGGGCGAGGCCGGCGAACTCGAGGCCTTCCTGGCAGCGGACATCGAGTTCCACCGCCTGCTGCTGCACAGCTGCGGCAACGAGATGTTCACGGCGCTGGAGGGCATGGTGGCCGAGGTGCTCACCAGCCGCACCCAGCAGGGGCTGATGCCGTTCAAGCCGCGGAACGAGGCGCTGCAGGCGCACGAGGACGTGGCCGCCGCAGTGGCCGGCGGGGACGCGGTTACGGCTGAGACCGCCATGCACCACATCCTGGACGAGGTCCGGAACGCCATGGGCCTGAACTGACTCTTCCCGCGCGCCGAGCTCCTGGAGTAGCCTGCAAATAGGGGCTCACGCAACGGGCCCATCAGCGCCGTCAAGGCGGAACTGTGAGGTGGAAAATGGCCATCACCGGGCATTCACGTCCAGGGACCGCGGCACCTGCCGCACCTGCCGTTGTACCGCGGCGCAAAGGCAGCATGGTGGTCAGCTGGATCACCTCCACGGACCACAAGATCATCGGCTACATGTACCTGATCGCGTCGTTCGTGTTCTTCATCATCGGCGGCATCATGGCATTGCTGATCCGTGCCGAACTCTTCGAACCGGGCATGCAGATCCTGCAGACCAAGGAGCAGTACAACCAGCTCTTCACCATGCACGGCACCATCATGCTGCTGATGTTCGCCACTCCTCTATTCGCAGGGTTCGCGAACGTGATCATGCCACTGCAGATCGGCGCGCCCGACGTTGCCTTCCCGCGGCTGAACGCCCTGGCGTTCTGGTTCTTCCTCTTTGGATCCACCATCGCGGTCTCCGGTTTCATCACCCCGCAGGGCGCGGCAGCGTTCGGCTGGTTCGCGTATGCGCCGTTGAACAACACGACGTTCACGCCCGGTGTGGGCGGTGATCTGTGGGTCTTCGGCCTGGCGCTGTCCGGTTTCGGCACCATCCTGGGCGCGGTCAACTTCATCACCACCATCATCTGCATGCGCGCTCCGGGCATGACCATGTGGCGGATTCCGATCTTCACCTGGAACACACTGGCGACGGCCATCCTGGTGATCATGGCCTTCCCGCCCCTCGCTGCGGCACTGTTCGCCCTCGGCGCTGACCGTAAGTTCGGCGCCCACATCTACGATCCTGAAAACGGCGGTGCGGTCCTGTGGCAGCACCTGTTCTGGTTCTTCGGCCACCCCGAGGTCTACATCATCGCCCTGCCGTTCTTCGGCATCGTCTCGGAGATCTTCCCGGTCTTCAGCCGCAAGCCGATCTTCGGCTACAAGGGCCTGGTCTACGCCACCATCGCCATCGCCGCGCTGTCGGTGACGGTCTGGGCGCACCACATGTACGTCACCGGTTCGGTGCTGCTGCCGTTCTTCGCGTTCATGACCATGCTCATCGCGGTCCCCACCGGCGTGAAGTTCTTCAACTGGATCGGCACCATGTGGCGGGGCTCGCTGACATTCGAAACTCCGATGCTGTGGAGCCTGGGCTTCCTGGTCACGTTCCTCTTCGGCGGCCTGACCGGCATCATCCTGGCGTCACCGCCGCTGGACTTCCACGTCTCCGACTCCTACTTCGTTGTGGCGCACTTCCACTACGTGGTGTTCGGCACCGTGGTCTTCGCGATGTTCGCTGGCTTTTACTTCTGGTGGCCGAAGTGGACCGGCAAGATGCTCAACGAGCGGCTCGGAAAGATCCACTTCTGGATGCTGTTCCTGGGGTTCCACGCAACGTTCCTGATCCAGCACTGGCTTGGGGTCATGGGCATGCCCCGCCGCTACGCCGACTATCTGGTGGAAGACAACTTCGCGTGGATGAACCAGTTCTCCAGCGTGGGTTCCTTCCTGCTGGGTGCCTCGATGATCCCGTTCTTCTGGAACCTCTACATCACGGCGCGCTCCAGCGAGAAGGTCACCGTGGACGATCCGTGGGGCTTCGGCGCCTCGCTCGAATGGGCCACGTCCTGCCCGCCGCCGCGGCACAACTTCACGTCGCTGCCGCGGATCCGCTCGGAGCGCCCGGCCCTGGACCTGCACCACCCCGAGCTCCGCGTCCGCGAACACGACACCACCCACAGCCCTGCGGCAGCAGCCCTGGGCGCCGCCGATATCGGCGAAAAGGACGTCCGGAATCCCAATCCGGACAAATAACCCACCGCTTTACAGACAGCAGGGCCGGTCAACGACCGGCCCTGCTTAGCGCGTCCGGCTACTTCGCGTCTGACGACGTCCGCTCCACTTCCCGCACCTCCAGCAGGAACTTCGCACCGCCGTCGGTCAGCAGGTCCGGGTCAAAGTATCCCGCCTTTGGCTCCATCAGGCGCAGGCACTTCAGGTTCCACCGCACCACCTGGTGTATGTCATTGACCCATTCGTCCGGTATGCGGTGGCCGGACCGGGTCACGAAGCCCATGGTCTCCATGGCATCGCGGATCACATCCGTCCGGTCGGTGTACGACGGCGGCGCGATGCCGCGGAGGTGCCACTCCGCGTACAGGCGGGTGACCAGGCGGACGGCGTCGTGCTTGGGCAGGGCCACGGCTTGCACGACGTAGTCCCACAGGTCGCCGGGCCGTTCCAGCGCGCGCTTGCCGCGGGGTGTGAGGACCAGCCGGCCCTTGAATTTCCGCAGCAGCTTCCATTCCAGGCAGTGCTCCCGGAGCTCGCGGACGAGCGGCACATTCACCTCCCGGTTCCCCTTGCCCATGACGGGATCACTCCAGCCGAGCTCCTCCACGGCGCGCAGGACCATAACGGGTTTCAGGTAGCCGTCCTTGGTCAGCTCAATCCCCTCGGGGGCAGCTTGTTCGAGCAGCCAGCGGACCGGACGGATTACGGAGTCCCGTTCCTCGTCAGTGACGGGCTGCGGCCACCACTGGAGGCTGAGCAGCCGCAGCTTCCGGTTGGCGGCCGCGAGGTCGAACTCGGTGGCATCAAAGGACGGGCCGTATATGCCGGTCATTCCTTGCGTCCAGTAAGAAGCGTCCTGGTGTTCCGGATGTCTCGGGTCCCCGAGGATCTGGACCAGCCGCCGGTATCCGTGAGACCCGCCGGAATCCTCCACAGGTCCGCGGTTGGCGCCGTCAACGCAGAGCAGCACGCCGGCCGGTAGCTCCGCTGAGCCGAACAGCTGCACCTGATGCGTCCAGCTGTCGCCGAAGTCGTAGTCGTATTCAAGCGCGGTCGTGGGCGCTTCGGCATCGATCAGCCCGGAAAGCACGACGCCGGAGGCCGGCTCTGCATCCAGGTCCTCCAGTGCGTCATCGGGCCCCATGATCACCCGAGGCTTTCCAGCGGGGTCAACGCACCGGACGGCGTAGAGGTGGCGGTTCTCCCAGCCGAAGGCTGCCTGAAGGACGAGGTGGAACTCGGCAACCGTCAGCGCCGCGGGGACCCTCAGCGTGCGCCAGACCAGCGGATCCGTGTCCTCAATGCTGATCCGGAGGTCAAGAGCAGGGACGGGACGGGCTGATTGCATGGTGGCCATTGTTCCAGACAGGCGGCGTAGACTCGCACCATGAAATCGGGTCGGGGGATCCTGGGCGTCTTCGCGGCGTTAGCCGTCGTGGTCATGCCTTCTGCGGGCTGCACGATCAATGCGTGCCCCGCCATCGGCTACGCCAGAACCCTGATGGTGAACGTTGAGGGGAACGTCGCGGCCGTCAGCGATGTAAAGGTGTGCGACGAGACGCGATGCTCGGAACCGGAGCCGACAGCCGGCACGCCGGGCCCCAAGAAGACTGTGGTCACGGAGTTCTCCCCCGAACCGCAGCCAACCGTCACGTATCCGCCGTTCCACAGCCGCCGGGAGGACGAGGACACCTGGGTTTTCACCGTGAGCTATGGCGATCCGGCAAAGGTGACAGTGCGGGCCCTCGCGGCGGACGGCGCCGTGCTGGCCGAGCGGGAACAGGACCTTGTTTGGACCAGGGTGGGCGGAACGGAACAGTGCGGCGGGCCTGTCACCGCGCCGCCCATACAGCTCTTAGTGCCCTGAGCCCCATAAGAAGCACACCCGGGTTAACAAAAAGCAGGGCCGGTCAATGACCGGCCCTGCTTTGAAATATGAAACCCTAAGGCCCCAGTTTCTCTAAGGAATTAGAGGGACTGGATGTTTACGGCCTGGGGACCCTTGGGGCCCTGCTCGGTTTCGAAGGAAACCTTCTGGTTCTCTTCGAGTGAGCGGAAGCCGGAGGAAGCGATCGCAGAGTAGTGTGCGAAAACGTCCTGTGAGGAGTCATCGGGGGAAATGAAGCCGAAGCCCTTTTCAGCGTTAAACCATTTGACGGTACCAGTAGCCATTATTTTTGTCCTTCGTGAAGGTGGAGGAAAAGTCCCGACTTTCGGGTCCTCCGGTGTGGGGTGTTCAAAACCGCTACTTCAGAAGAACGCGGACTTTCGACCGCGCGTACTGCCTGAACTACCAACTGCATAAACACAACAACAAAATCAACTGTACAGGAGATTCCGGACAGCAATTACCACAACTCAATACGGGGCGGTGACCGAGCCTCATGCAGCCAAACGCCCGCCGCCGTCGTGCCCTGCATGCCGGACCTGTACGCGGCGGCGACGCGGGCATATCCTGCCAACAGATCCAGCCCACCCCTACCCCCGGGAGAACAACCATGGAGATGCCCAAGGCGTCCGACGCCGACAAGGAACGCTTCCGCTCGGTGGTCCCGGACCGCCCGGACGTGGTGGTGAAACCGATGTTCGGCAACCTCGGCGCGTTCGTGAACGGCAACATGTTCGCCGGACTGTTCGGCCCCGTCATCGGGGTGAAGCTCGACGACGAGGCGCGGGTGGAGCTCGAAAGCACCGAGCGGACGGTCCCGTTCGGGCCGGCCGAACGGCCCATGGCCGGCTACGCCGGATTGCCGGAGGTGTGGAACGCGGAAGGCGACGGCGACGACGCCCGCGTGCGTGCCTGGGTGGAGAAGGCGCTGGCCCACGTGGCCACCATGCCGCCCAAGGAACCAAAGGAACGCAAGCCCAAGGCCGCCAAGAAGTAGCCATGCCCTCCCCCGATGCATCACGAGAAGGGGCCCCTCAGAGGGTCGACACCCTGGTGGTCGGCGCCGGGCAGGCGGGCCTGGCCACCAGTTACTGGCTCACCCGGCACGGCGTGGAGCACGTGGTGCTGGAGCGGAGGGAAGCGCTCGGCGGGGCATGGCAGGACCGGTGGGATTCGTTCTACCTGAACACCCCCAACTTCCTGTTCAGGCTGCCGGACCTCACCTACGACGGACCCGAGCCGGAGGCCTTCCTCCCCCGCGACGCCGTCATCGACCTGTTCCGCGACTACGCGCAGCGGATCGCCGCGCCCGTGCAGCTGGGCATGGAGGCCACCCGGATCGCCGCGGCGGACGGACAGTTCAGCGTGGAAACCAGCGCAGGGCGGTTCGCGGCAACGAACGTGGTGCTTGCGAACGGTGCGTTCCAGCGCCCGCGCATCCCGCCGGCGTCGTTGAACATCCCGGGGCACGTGCACCAGCTGCACAGCCAGGACTACCGCAATCCTCAGCAGCTGCCGGCCGGCGCCGTGCTGGTGGTGGGCACCGGGCAGTCCGGCGGGCAGATCACCGAGGACCTGCTGGCGGGCGGCCGCACCGTCCACCTCTCCGTCTCGTCCTGCCCGGAGGCGCCCCGCCGGTACCGCGGCCAGGATGTCCTGCACTGGATCCTGCAGATCAACCTGCACGGTCCGGAGTACGGCCTCAACGGTTTCCGGGTGGAAAACCTCCCCTCACCCGCCGGGCGCTTCATGTGCAATCCGCTGGTCTCCGGCAATGACGGCGGCCACAGCGTCCACCTGCGGGAGCTGGGGCGGCGCGGGGTGCGGCTGCACGGCCGCTTTGAGGGAGCGGACGACGGCGTACTCGCGTTCAGCGACGACCTTCCCGAACGCCTGGCGATGGTGGAGGCCGGGTTCGGCCAGCGACTGAAGGCCATGACGGACGCCTATATAGAGAAAGCCGGCATCGACGCGCCCGCCGCCGACCCGGTCACCGTGGATCAGTGGCTTCCCGGAGAGTCCGGCGCCCGGCTGGACCTGGGCGCCGAGAACATCACCAGCATCATCTGGTCGACAGGGTATGGCCTGGACTTCAGCTTCCTGGACATCCCGGTGCTGGACGAGTGGAACTACCCCCGGCACACGGCTGGCGTCACCGAGGTTCCGGGCTTGTACGCAGTGGGGCTGCCGTGGCTGACCCGCCAGGCGTCGGCCACGCTGGGGCTTGTGGGTGACGACGCCAAGTACGTTGCGGAGCACATCGCCGGCCGAGCTGGCTGAGCCGTCCCCGGGACGCGGCAGCCGCACCTGTCGCACCCCACCGTCCGGGCGTAGCATCCTGCCATGGAATCTATTCGGGTCATCCTGCTTCCCGGGAGCGTGCTCCCAGCCGAACCCGCCTACACAGGGCTCATCGAGGCTCTGGGACCGGACGTGCATGCGGTCGCCAAGGACCTGGAGCTCTATGCCGGCGACGAGCCTCCGGTGGATTGGAGCCTGGACACGGAGATCGACGGCGTGCTTCGGGAGGCCGATGCCCTCGGCTGGGAGGCGTTCCACCTCGTCGGATACTCCGGCGGCGGCGCGGCCGCGCTGGCGTTCGCCGCCAAGCACCCTGACAGGCTGCTCAGCCTGGCGCTGCTCGAGCCCGCCTGGGCCGGGAGCTGGGACTGGAGCCCTGCCCACGCGGCGCTCTGGAAGGAGTATGAGCAGCTGGAAGCACTGCCACCGGAGCAGTTCCTGCCCGCCTTCATGAGGCTGGGAGTGAGGCCCGACGTCGTCCTGCCGCCACCGCCGGACGGTCCCCCGCCGCCGTGGATGGCCAAGCGGCCCGCGGGCATCAAGGCCTTCCTGCGCACCTTCAAGACCTATGACCTGGACAGGGCACGCCTGGCCGCCTTGCGGCCGCCCGTGTTCTTCGCCCTGGGCGGCCTGAGCAACCCGGATGACTACGGCGAGATTGCCACCCGGCTGGCACGGGTGTTCTTCCCGGACTTCCATCTGGAGGTCTTCCCCAAGCGCCACCACTTCGACCCGCCGCACCGGATCGAACCGCAGCGGCTGGCCGGGTTGCTCCGGCGGCACTGGGAGCAGGCGGAAGGCAAGGGCTGACACTTACCTTCAGGTCCCGAAGTTGCTACGATTGCTACGGAGGCAATCATGACAACTATTCCGCACCGCGAACTGCGTAACGAGAGCAGCAAGATCCTTGAGCGCGTGAAAAACGGCGAGACGATCGACGTCACCAACAATGGCGAAATCGCCGCGACGCTCATCCCGCCGTCGGCTTCTCCGTTTGAACGTCTGCTGCTGGCAGGCCAGGTCCGCGCGGCGACTGGCCCCGTAGACTTCAGGACCCTGCCGCGGATCCCGTTGGAATCCAGCACGGAGGAGATTCTGGACGACCTTCGCGGGGACCGTTGATCATCTACGCGGACACGTCAGCCGTTCTCAAACTCGTGGCGGAGGAGCGGGAATCAACAGCCCTTGCCGAGTACCTCTCAACATCCGTGTCCCGGAACCATACCCTGGTCGCCTCGATGCTTCTCTATACGGAGCTTCACTGCGCAGCTCACCGTCGTGCCATTCCCAGCGAGCTGGTCAATGCGGCCCTCGGCGGCATCAACCTCGTTGATCTTGCACGTTCGGACCTTATGTACGCAGCGGCCCTTCCTGGCAGGTTGCGCAGCGCCGACGCCATGCACTTGGCCGTTGCAATCCGCCTGCAGGCGGACGTTCTCGTGGCCTACGACGCGGAACTCCTGGCGGCAGCTGTCGATGCCGGCATCAACGTCCTGTCGCCGGGTGCGGCATCTGGACCGTCCTGAGGAGGTAATTCACTGGTCCCCCACAGAAATTGTCGGTGTCGGCGTGTAGCTTAGGGCTGACCAGTCATCCCGCACTGCTGCCACAGATCCGCCCCGAGGACGCCATGGATTTCTACGCCATCAACAACCTGCGTGAAAACCACCCAGGATGGTCCCTGCTCCGCGCGCAGAACGCCCCGCTGGCCGTCAGTTTCTTCATGAAGGCCTTCACCGGCCCCAACAAGCGGGACATCGGCCGGCAGGAGCTCGTTGACCATCTGGACGACGTCCTGTTCGGACTCCGCGACGTCTACGGCGAGGACAAGTTCCCGCGCGCGGCCGCCGAGTATCTGGATGACTGGGCCGCTCCGGAACGGGCCTGGCTGCGCAAGTACTACGTGTCCGGCCAGGACGAGCCACACTACGACCTCACCCCTGCTGCGGAGGACGTGGTCCGCTGGGTGGAGAACCTGCGTGGCCGGGACTTCGTCGCCACCCAATCAAGGCTCACAAGCATCTTCGCGGTGCTTAAGGCCTTGGTCCAGCAATCCGAAACCGACCCCGAGGTCAGGCAGGCCGAGCTCCAGCGCCAGCGGGACGGGATCGACGCCGAGATGCAGCGGATCCGCGACGGCAACATCAAGGTGATGTCAGCTCCGGAAGCCCTGGACCACTTCCAGCAGCTGACCACCCTCGCCAAGGACCTGCTGGCGGATTTCCGCGAGGTCGAGCAGAACTTCCGCAAGCTGGACCGCCAGGTCCGCGAGCAGATCGCCACGTGGGAGGGTGGGCAGGGCGACCTCCTGGAGACCATCTTTGCCAACCAGCAGGGCATCAGCAGTTCCCTCCAGGGCCGCACGTTCCAGGGATTCTGGGACTACCTGATGTCGCCGAAGCTCCGCACCGAACTGCAGGACCTGCTGGAACGCGCCACACAGATCGAGGCACTGTCCGGCATCAAGGACCTTCACGCCGTCACCAAGCTCCACCAGGACTGGCTGCCCGCCGTCGACCAGACCCAGGCCACGGTCCGGCAGCTCTCCGAGCAGATGCGCCGCCTCCTCGACGACAAGGTCTTCCTCGAAAACAAGCGCATCATGAGGCTGATCCGCAGCATCGAATCCGGCGCGCTGGGCACGCGGGAAGCACCGCCGTCGGGCGTATTTATGGAGATCGCCGCGCAGTCGGTGGACGTGGCACTGCCTTTCGAGCGCCCGCTCTATGAGCCCAGCCGGAAGGTGATGGTGGACGACGACGTCGTCACCGCCGATGACGCGGACGTGGATGCAGGTGCCCTGTTCAGTCAGTTCCATGTGGACATGGAGCGCCTGAAGACCAATGTGGATGCCGCCCTGGCGGACGCCGAACAGGCCACGCTGGTGGAGGTCACCCAGGCCCACCCGCTGCAGCAGGGGCTCGCCGAGATCGTGGCGTACTACCAGCTGGCCAGCGAATCCCCGTGGGCCAGCATCCATGACGATGTGCCCCAGCAGTTGAAGTGGGAACTCCCGGACGGCAGCATCCGCGAAGCGACCATCGACCAGATCATCTTTGTGAGGCCGGCATGAACCCCACGGACATCACCGAAACACAGGCCCGCACGCCCGAGGAACTCCCCGGCGTCGTCACCCGGCTCTTCCGCGGCGTGGTCTACGCCGAGTCGGACGAGAAGGTCTGGCAGTCGCTGATCACCCTTGAGTCCCAGGCCCGCGACTACGTGGAAGTGCTCGGGCTGGACCTGATACTGGACGAGTCGGAGGGCTACGCATTCCTCAGGTCGCGGGAGGATCCGGAGGGCGACCTCCCCCGGCTTATCCCCCGCCGCCGGCTCACCTTCGACGTGAGCCTCCTGCTCGCCCTGCTGCGCGGCCGGATGCTCGAATTCGATACCAACAGCAGCGAGCTCCGCCTCATCATGACGGAGCAGGAGATCACGGACATGGTGGCCGTCTTCCTGCCCGAATCCAGCAACCAGGCCCGCATCCTGGACCGGCTCGGCGCCAACATCAAGAAGGTGGTGGAGCTGGGCTTCCTCCGGAAACTCCGCGGCCAGGCAGACACCTACGAGGTGGCCCGGATCCTGAAAGCCTACGTGGATGCCCAATGGCTGGAGGAATTCGACGCACGGCTGGCCGACTACCACGCCTCGCTGGACGGCTCACCGGGCGCCGCCCCGGAACCTCGTGAAGGCACCACCGAAAGGGAACTCCCGTGACCGCCGACCTGCAGGACAGCCTGTTCAGCCTGGAGGAGCCTGGAGGAAACACACCGGACGACGCCGGCACTCCCCCCGGCTACCGGCTGCATCGCCTGGAGCTGCTCAACTGGGGCACGTTCCACCAGGGTGTGCGCACGTTCCGGCTGGACGGGGCCAACAGCCTCCTCACCGGCGACATCGGCTCGGGCAAGTCCACAGTGGTGGACGCGATCACCACGCTGCTCCTGCCTGCCAACAAGATTGAGTACAACAAGGCCGCGGGTGCGCAGAAGAAGGAACGCAGCCTGATGTCCTACGTGCGGGGCTACCACAAGAGCACCCGCAGCACCGGCGGCGAGAACTCCAAGCCGGTGTCGCTGCGCGGAACCGGCGCGCTGACAGTGGTGCTCGCCGTCTTCCACAACGCGGTGCTGGGCAAGTCGGTCACGCTGGCCATCACGCTCTGGGCCGTCCAGGAGGCCGGCCAGCCCAACCGCTTCTACTCGCTGGCGGAAACGGACCAGTCCATCGCCGAGGACTTCGCCAACTTCGGCCAGGACCCCGCCAAGCTAAAGAAGAAACTGAAAGCCGCCGGCGTGGCCGTGCATGACGCCTTCGAGCCGTATGCCGCTGCCTTCAAACGGCAGTTCGGCATCAGCGGGAACCAGGCCATGGAGCTGTTCCACCGCACGGTGTCCATGAAGCAGGTGGAGAACATCACCTCCTTTGTGCGCACCAACATGCTGGACGAGGACGACGTCGAAACCCGGATCGGCAAGCTGATCAGCCACTTCGATGACCTCAAGAAAGCCCACGGCGCCGTGCTCCGGGCCAAGGACCAGATCAGCCTTCTGACCCCCATCCGTGACGGTGCCGCCAGGCACGCCGGCCTGACCCGTGAAGACCAGGTGGCCCGGGACCAGCGGGACCAGCTCCACCCCTGGTTCACCAACCAGCGCCTCATCCTGAGCCTGGAA
Organism: Arthrobacter sp. BE255; assembly: GCF_031457335.1. NCBI lineage: Bacteria > Bacillati > Actinomycetota > Actinomycetes > Micrococcales > Micrococcaceae > Arthrobacter > Arthrobacter sp. BE255. Next base: position 67,210 of record NZ_JAVDWK010000014.1, read on the forward strand.
CACGCGGCGGAGCTGGAGAGTACCGGCAAACGCCTGGATGAGGACAACGCCGCCCTCACCGCCCGGATCTCCGGGCTCCGGCACGAACTCGGCGCCGTCGCGGAGGACATCCGCTCCAATGGAGGCGGCCGGCTGGCAGCCATCGACGCCGACGTCGCCCGGCTGGGCACCGAGGCCGCGGCGCAGCGGATCCGCTACCAGACCTACACCGCCGCCGCGGCGGAACTGGGCCTCCGCGCCCCCGAGGACCGCGTGCTGTTCGATGCCAACCGGGACGGCCTGGCCGCCGTCGAATCCGCTTTGGGCCGGCAGTACACCGACCTGCAGGACGACCGCACCGAACTGACCATGACCCGCACGGTCCTCAACGGGCGGGCGGCCGACATCAAGGCCGAGCTAACCAGCCTGCAGTCCCGCCGCGACCTGCTGCCGCTGCCGCAACTGGAGATCCGGCGTCGGCTGTGTGAGGGAACGGGAGTGCCGGAGAAGGCGCTGCCGTTTGCCGGCGAACTGCTGCGCGTCCGCGACGGCGAAGCCGGCTGGGAAGGCGCGGCGGAACGTACGCTGCGCGGCTTTGCGCTGTCGCTGCTGGTGCCGTCGGAACACTATGCGGCCGTGAGCAGCTGGGTGGACGCGAACAACCTGAAGGGACGCCTGGTCTACCTGAAGGTGGGCGACGCGTACTCCCCCAAGGCTGCAGAGCCGGGCACGCTGGCCGCCAAGATTGCCATCCGGCAGGGCACTCCGTTCCGCGATTTCCTGCTGGACGAACTGGCCGGCCGGTTCGACTACGTCTGCTGCGATAACCTGGCCGACTTCCGCCGCCACCCCAAGGCGCTCACGGCCAATGGCCAGCTCAAGGGCGGCCGCGGCAGGCACGAGAAGGATGACCGGAAGGACCTGGCGGACCGGCGGAATTACGTGCTGGGCTGGGACAACCAGGACAAAATCAATCGTTTCCTGGCCGAGCTGGACGAGGTCACGGGCCAGCTGCAGGTGGCCGGGACGCAGCTGGCCAAGGTGGACGGACAGCTCGGTGACATCGGACGAAAAAACCAGCAGCTGGGGACCGTCCGGTCAGTCGCGGATTTCGGCGAGATCAGCTGGGAGCTCACGGCCAGGCGGATTGAGGAGGTGAAGGAGGAGCGCCGGCAGCTGGAGTCCGCCAGCGACGTCCTGCAGCAGTTGGCAGCGAGGGAAACTGCGCTGAATGCGGACCTGCGGCGGTTCGAGGAGCGGGCCGGCAAACTCCAGCAGCGGCTCGGTGCCAACGAGAAGGACGCTGAGAACCTTGCCGAGGCCATCGCGGAGTGCCGTGCGCAGCTCCAGGCTGAGCCGCTGACGGACGACGCCGGGCTGCTGGCTTCCGTCGCCGGCCTCGCCGCCGCGGCGCCCGGGGAGAAGGTCCTCACCTACAAGAACACGGTGGCGGTGGAGAGTGCGGTAAGGCAAGGACTCACGGCCACCATCGATGCGCTGTCCAAGCGGCTGGCCAGGGCGGAAGCCGACACGGTCCGCCTGATGGCCGACTTCCGGAACAAATACCCGAACGAAACCACCGAAATCGACGCCTCACTGGACGCGGCGGGCGACTACGAGCGGCTGCTGGACCAGCTGGAGAAGAATGATCTGCCCAAGTTCGAGGCGCACTTCAAGGAATCGCTGAACCAGAACACCATCCACGAGGTGGTGGCGTTCAATGCCTTCCTGGACAGCCGCCGGCAGGACATCGTGAGCCGGATATCGGAGATCAACCTGTCACTGGCAACCATCGAGTACAACCGCGGCCGGCACATCCAGCTGGAACACCAGAACACCACGGACCTTGACGTCCGGCAGTTCGCGACGGACCTGCGGGCCTGCTCGGAGGGGACCATCGGGGACGAGGACCAGTACTCCGAACAGAAGTACCTGCAGGTGGAACGGCTGATCGAGCGGTTCCGGGGGCGCGACGGATTCACCAACCTTGACGAGCGGTGGACGGCGAAGGTCACCGATGTGCGGAACTGGTTTACCTTCTCCGCTTCGGAGAAATGGACCGAGACCGGCGAGGAGTTTGAGCATTTCACCGATTCCGGCGGAAAGTCCGGAGGCCAGAAGGAGAAGCTGGCGTACACCATCCTGGCCGCGGCGCTGGCGTTCCAGTTCGGGCTGGGGGCCGGTCAGGGAGCAGGCGCAGCTTCGGGCCGGAGCGCCGGCAAGGGCCGCAGTTTCCGGTTTGTGGTGATCGACGAGGCCTTCGGCCGCGGATCCGACGAATCGGCGCGGTACGGCCTGGAGCTGTTCCAGCGGATGAAGCTCCAGTTGCTGATCGTCACTCCCCTGCAGAAAATCCACGTGATCGAACCTTTTGTGGCACACGTGGGCTTCGTCGCCAACACCAACGGGAACGATTCGCAGCTGCGGAACATGACCATCCAGGAGTACCGGGACGAGCGGGACCGCCGTGCGGGGTGAGGTCTCCGCAGGGAAGGTGCAGGGGTGGACTACCTTGGCGGACCTGCGCGCCCTTTCCCTGAAGGCCTGGGGCAGCGGTGCGCTGCTGCGCGAACTGCTGGAACCCACCGGACTGTACCCCCGCCGTCGTCCGCTGAAACGTCCGACGGCGGCAGGCCTCCTCAGCGACTACGCCGCGGCCCGCACGTGGGCGGCTGAGTTGCTGGCCGCCGTCGGCCCGTTCAGCCTGGAGACCGCCGAGGTGGGCAGCCGGACGATCGGGGCAAACCAGCTGCCAACAGCGGCGGTGTTCGCCACCGTGAACGATAACATTGGGTTTGCCGGTAAGGCCAAGGAGGCGGCCCGGTTTGTCGGGCTTGCCGGGGTGCTGTCCGCACTGGACCCTGCGTTCCGTGCCTGGGCACTGCGGCGCCCGCTGCAGCTGCTCGAACTGGACGCGGATGCGCTAACCGCTGCCCGGGTTGCGCTCTGGCTCCGCGACAATTCTCAGCCCGGCGTCTACGTCCGGCAGCTCAGCCTGCCCGGAGTCCACACAAAGTTCATCGAGAACCACCGGAAGGTGATCGGCGAGTTGCTGGAGGCTCTGGGGACTGATAGGGCAGGCGCCGCGGCCGAGCCGGACGCTGAGGATATGCCGGCCGTGCCGGCAGAACCCGGCTCCCTGTTGGGCCAGACCGCTGCGCGGACTCCTGCCGCCCGGTTCGCGGCGCGGCACGGTTTCCTTCATCCGCCTGAGCTTGTCCGGTTCCGCATGCTGGATCCGGACGTGCAGCTCCTGGGTGAAGCCCGGGACATCACCGTCACCGCCGGCGCGTTTGGGACTTTGCGGCTGCCAGTGAAGACGGTGATCGTCACGGAGAACCTGGTGAACTTCCTGGCCCTTCCGGAGCGCCCAGAAACCTTGGCAATCTACGGCGGAGGGTATGGTTTCTCGTCCCTGCGCGATGCCGGTTGGCTGCGGGACTGCGAAGTCCTTTATTGGGGCGACCTGGACACGCACGGCTTCCGGATTTTGGATGAGCTGCGGGCGGTCCACCCGCACGTGGTCAGCGTGCTGATGGACGAGGCCACGCTGTTGGCCCACCGCGACGTGTGGGGCACAGAGCCGTCGCCGTCCAAGGCGTCCCTCATGAGGCTGACGGCTGAGGAGTTTGCGCTCTACGAGGCACTGGGCACTGACGCCTACGGTCCATCCGTCAGGCTGGAGCAGGAGCTGATCCGCTGGGTCTGGGCGCAGGAGCGGCTGGGCGGCTGAGCGGCTGAGCCGGCCAATCAGCCAAAACTAGTTCATTCGGGCCGGTCTGCCCAGATCCTTTCCAGCTCAGGTGTGACAGCATGAGTTCACTATCCAACCGCGCCGTGGGAAGGCAGCAATGGGCGGCAATGCTAAGAGCAGAACTGACTACGAATTCTTGACCGTCCTACCATTGGATCCGGGGTACCCGGACGGCACGGGAAAGGCATTTTCGCTACACACCAAGGGCTGGCTGCCGTACACCGTGCGCTGGAGGTTCACGGTCACCGAGCCCATTACGGAGCAAGGCTTCGCAATCTCAGCGCACGCGAACCACCGTTGGGGAGATGCCACAGATGCCTGACGAAAAGAAGGGCGAGGTCCGCTGGTTGCCGCAGCCGGAGGAGCAAGATTATCCCGGCGCGGCAGACTATCTGTCTTTGCTTGAATCCGACGACGTCGTTGCCACCGTTGTTGCATCCCTCATGGTCGCCCCCATCCAGCATCGCAAAGCAAAGGACATTCTGCGGGCCGCGGGGCTGGTGCTGCTACCTGAGGACAACGCCCACGTGGCATCGGACCTGAAGAAGATCAAGGAAGGCAAGAAGCTCTCGCCCATTCTGATGGTCAGGGGTGACTTGGCCAGGGGTATTCCCGCGCAGGTGGCCGATGGCTACCACCGGGTGTGCGCAAGCTACTACACGGACGAAAACACCGACATTCCACTCAAACTGGCTGACGCGCCCCGATAACCACCGCAAACGAAACCGCAACGCCGGTAGAAGGAGGGACGTGTCGTTCTTTCAGCTTTCGCTGATCGCCGCGGTCGCGCTCCTCGGTCCGCTGCTGGCGCTATCCCAGAAATGGCACCTTCCCGTGGTGCTGGGGCAGTTACTGGCCGGTATCGCCATCGGGCGCACGGGTCTGGGACTGGTGGACTCCTCGGACGCCACGTTCACCTTTGTGGCCGACGTCGGGTTCGCCCTCGTCATGTTCGTCGCCGGGACGCATGTCCCCGTGAGGGACCAAGCCATCCGCCCGGCGCTGGGCGCTGGCGCACTGCGTGCAGGCATCGCCGCGGTGTTGGCTGCCGTCGTCGGAATCGGCATTGCGTTTGCCTTTGGCACCGGACAGGCTCCCCTTTACATCGTTCTGCTCGCTTCCTCTTCGGCAGCCCTGGTCCTGCCGATCGTGGATTCGCTGCGGCTGAGGGGACCACAGGTCCTCACGACGACGGCGCAAGTGGCGGTGGCGGACATCGCCTGCATTGTGGCGCTTCCGCTTGCTGTCGACCCACCCAATGCGCCGAGGGCAGCCGTCGGGGCAGCCGTCGTCGCGGCGTGCGCTGCGGTCCTGTTCTTCGTCCTTCGCTGGCTGGAGCGCAGCGGCACGCGCGGACGGATGCATGACGTGTCCGAGGACCGGAAGTTCGCCCTGGAGCTCAGGATCCAGCTCGCCTTGCTCTTCGCGCTCTCCGGGCTGGCCGTCGCGGGCCACGTGTCCATCATGCTGGCCGGGTTCTCCTTCGGCCTGGTGGTCGCAGCGGTGGGAGAACCCCGGCGGCTGGCTCATCAACTCTTCGCCGTCAGCGATGGCTTTCTAGGGCCTGTGTTCTTCGTATGGCTGGGCGCATCCCTTGACTTGCGCACCCTTGTGGGAAGCCCCAGGATGATTCTCCTCGGGATTTGCCTGGGGTTTGGAACGCTGCTGGTCCATGGAAGCCTGCGGCTACTCGGCCAGCCTCTGCCGCTCGCGGTGCTTGCAGCATCCCAGCTGGGAGTGCCGGTTGCCGCCGCCACCATCGGCTCCCAATTGCATCTGCTGGAACCGGGCGAAGCCGCGGCCATGCTCCTCGGGGCCCTCATCAGCATCGGGGCGAGCACCATCGCGGGCTCACGGGCCGCCCGCACGTTTACGCGGACCGCGCCAGCGGCCTAGGGAACCGGTCGCGAGCGGGCCTCCGCCATCAGCTGGCCCGGGGCTCCGTCCACCACGAACCGGGCGTCAGCCACGCGGCCCAGGCGCGTGCCGCCGTCGTCGTACAGTTGCCTGAGGCTATTCATGCCCCCCAAAAAAAGCGGTTTGGGAGGCTGGCTGAAGGCTTTTCTGAACCCGTCAGGGGGCGAGCAGTCCGTCGGCGACAATCGCGAGCATCGGTGCCACCGAGTCGGCAGGAAGCTCGCTGGTGTCCACCACCGCAGCCACGCCGCCAACGAGCCGGCTGATTTGCATAGCCTCGACCCCGGGGCGCAGGGCCGAGTCCAACCCGTCGATTAGGCGTTGATTGGCGCGGAGGTAGGTCTGGCACTTGGCTGCGAACGGTGAACCCGGATCGCCGAGCGCCGCGGTGATCCGCGCAGCCGCACCTTTGTGTTCGGTCAGCATCGCCGAGTAGTCGGTCAGCCACGTCAATAACCGCACCCGTGCGGAGGCGTCGAGGGCAAGCGCCCGGTCGACGGCGGCGTTGACCTTCTCTGCCCAGGACTCAAGGATGGCGTCGTACAGCGACTCTTTGGTGGGGAAATGCCGGTAGAGGGTGCCGGGGCCCACCCCAGCGCCTTTGGCGACCTCGTCCATCGAAACGGCGTCGAATCCTTTGGCACGGAAAAACCCACGTGCAACCTCCACGATCCGGTCGCGGTTGCGTTGAGCGTCAGCGCGCACAGAAACACCTCTCAAAACAGCATTGCTAAACGGAGAGTATCTCCGTATAGTTCTAAACGGAGAATCTCTCCTCTTAGTGTACGTCAGCCCATCGGCTAGAACAGGACACCATCCCATGACATCCACAATCGCCACACAGGCGGTCGCCGGGACCACCCGGAGAAGCGGTAATGCGCGCGGCCGCGCCGGCAGCATCGGCCTCTGGCTGGTCATGCTGGCCCAACTCATGCTTGTCCTCGACGCGACTGTCGTGAACGTCGCACTCCCCCACATCGCCGCCGACCTGAACTTCACCCGCGCAGAACTCAGCTGGGTCTTGAACGGCTATGCCGTCGCCTTCGGCGGCCTCCTACTGCTCGGCGGACGGGTCGGAGACGTTTTCGGCCGCCGCCGCACGTTCCTGGTAGGGGTCGCAGCCTTTACAATCTTCTCCCTGCTCGGCGGCCTGGCCACCTCGCCCCTCCTCCTCGTCATCGCCCGCGCACTCCAGGGCCTCGGTGCCGCGTTCGCCGCCCCCAGCGTGCTCGCACTCATCACCACAAGCGCACGGGACGACGGCGCACGGAACCGGGCGCTCGCACTGTTCTCCGCCGTCGCCTCGATGGGCGGAGCGCTCGGGCTCATCCTCGGTGGCCTGCTCACAGACCTGACCAGCTGGCGGTGGACCCTCTTCATCAACGTGCCGATCGGCGTCCTCGTTCTTATTGCCGTGCCGCGCCTCGTCGCTGAAACCCCCCGAAGGCCCGGGCGCTTCGACGTGCTCGGAGCGGTGACCGCAACGGGCGGCGCCGTCGCCATCGTGTGGGCCCTTATCCAGGCGGGCGACGCCGGCTGGTCCAGTCCCCGCACGATCGGCGGCCTGATGGTCGGCGCCGCGCTGATCGCCGTGCTCGCCGTCACGGAACGGCGGGTGGCCCACCCCCTGCTCCGCCCGGAGCTGCTCCGCAGCCCGAGCCGGGTGGCGGCGCTGGCCGCGATGGCTGCCACCTACGGCGGGATGCTGGCGATGTTCTTCCTCATGGTCCAGTACCTCGAAGAAGTACTGCACCTCACACCGCTGGTGACCGGGCTGGCGTTCCTGCCGATGCCCCTGAGCATCTTCGCGATGTCGCGGGTCGTCCCGCGGCTGGTGGAGCGCTTCGGTGCAATCCGCCTCGTCATCCTGGGCGCAGCCCTCCGTGTCGTGGCCTTCCTGCCGCTCACCCAGCTGGGTCCGGACACGCCCTTCGTGATCGTCATGGTTGCCCTGCTCCTTACGGGAATCTCGGCAGGCATGACGTTCATGCCGCTCACCACGCTCGCGCTTCGCAACGTCGAACCCGAGCATGCAGGGTCCGCCTCCGGGCTGTTCCAGACAATGCAGCAACTCGGCGGCGCCGTGGGACTGGCCATTGTGGCCTCGACCTTCGCTGCGTTTGCTTTCCCCGGCGACTTCCTGACCGGCGGGCGGGCCGGGTTCTGGTCGGCGACCATCCTCTCCGCCCTCGCGCTGGCAGCCGTAGTGGGGCTGGTCATCAGGCCTCGGAAGGCGGCATGAGGGCAGGCGCCCGCGATCACGGCGTGGGCAGCGCTACCCCGCGGCCCTTCTGGAACGGGCTCCCGCCCGCCCGCTCCGGCCACACGTCGAAAACCGGCAGCGTCTCACCCCCGCACGACGCGGTCTCGGCGGTCAACTGCCCCTGAACCAGCGGGCGCGTATCCAGGTCCGCCATGTAGATGAAGCCCCATTCGTTGAGAATGACCGCCCTGTTGGCCACCGTGGTCCCACCGTAAGAAACATGGCCCTCCGCGTCCACCATCAGGGGAGTAACCTTCGCGGTGAACCCCACCGGCCAGCGCAGGTAGACCTTCTCGGTACTGTTCGCAAAGGTGAAGCAGGCCTCGGACCCGGCAACGTAACCGCGCACCTCGCCGTCCCTGGAACCGTCCGCGGCCTGGGTGCCCCAGATCCTGTCGGGCGCGGCTGCAGCCAACGAGCCGCCGTCGTGCGTGGCAACGGGCACGTCCCCAACCGGTGCCACCTTGATGCGCGACTGCAGGTCTGCACCAATCTCCACGGGTTTGTCAGTGACCGGGTCCACGGTGGCCGCCGTCCTGATGTTCTGGATCTGCAGCAGCGCATGCGGCGCCTCCATCAGATGCAGCCCGCCATCAGCTCCCCGGGCGAAAAACCCGAGGTAGGTAAAGGGCGCTTCCTCCCGGCTGTCCCTCCACAGAAGGGACCCGTTGATGCCTGCCTCTGCTGATGCCACGTCAACAGACGTTCCGCCCGGGGCCAGGCCGCCTTTCAGCACCTGCCGCACGTAGACGGGTTCGACGCCGAGCCCCGCCCCGAGGCTCCGGGCCGCGTTGGGCAGCGCCTCCAGGACGAGCACTTCGTCGGCGGAGACGAAAAGGTCGTGGAACGGCCCCGCGGGTGGGGCTGGCTCCGGCGCGCTGGTGGGAGCGGGCGCGGGAGGTGAGACGGATTCGGTGGCCGCCGGGGTTTCCACCAGGCTCGGAAGGAAGTTGGCCGTCAGGACGGCTGCGGCCACGGCGGCTGCTGCGAGGAAGGCTCCGGCCGCCCGCCAACGCCTTGCAGGAGGCCTGCTGTAAGTTTCCGGGCCGCCGGCGAAGATGTGGGTCACGTCGGATTCCATGAAGGCCAGGCTTCGGGACCGGCTCCGGGCCAGCTCGGTCTCCGTGACGTTGGCTGCGGGGTCGGCGGAGAGGATGCGCTGCTCGTCGGCAGCGGACAGGTCCTTCATCGTTGGTACTCCTCTGGCTCGTGCTCGGTCTGAAGCAGGCGGCCGAGTGCTTTGCGCGCACGGTGGAGCCGCATCCTGATGGCTGTGGCGGTGGTGTTGAGCAGGTCGGACAGCTCAGTGGAGCTGAAGCCATCCCAGTAGGTGAGCAGCAGGACTTCCCGCTCATCGGGCTTGAGCCGGGCCAGTGCCTCCTGGACGGAGCCGTCGGCGTCGCGGGCCTGCTCGGTCCGTTCCAGCTGGAGCTGGAGCATGAGATTGGCTGAGCGGGCGGCGGACCTCAGGTGGTTGCGCAGAACGTTCTGGGCCACTCCGAAGAGGAACATCGCTGAGAGCTCCTCCCCCTGGCCCGACTTCTCCCAGGCGATCCGGAACACTTCGGCGCACAGATCCTCGGCGGTGGACGCATTCTCAGCGCGGCGGCGAAAGTAGCGGTAGATGCGGTCGTGGCAGGCAGCGTGGGCCGCCATGAACCGCTTTTGTCGTTCCAGTTCCACACGCTCCCCCAGAGGCGTTTGTAAGCTCATACCCCGTTAATGTCCGGCAGCCCGGCAAGTGTAACGGGGATCCATGATTTCCCCGGTCCGGCCCGGGGTTGAGCTGCCTAAACGGGTTAACAGTTCTTGTCACGCAGTTAACCACCTATTCACGCCGTCCTCAGAACCAGTCCAACCGGCCTCCGTAGGTTCGAAGCCATGGACAACATTTCACGCAGATCCCTGATTTCCGCCGGCCTCGGGGCCGGCCTGGTCGCCGCCCTGCCGGGTGCCGCCGTCGCCGTTTCTACCGCGGACGACGCCGGTCTCCGCACCGATCCGTTCCTGCTCGGCATCGCCTCGGGCGAGCCGTGGCCGGACGGCTTTGTGATCTGGACGCGGCTGGCGCTGGATCCGATCGCGGAGGACGGCCTGGGCGGCATGCCTTCCCGCGACGTCGCAGTCGCCTGGGAAGTGGCTGAGGACGCCGGCATGCGCACCGTGGTAGCCCGCGGCGTCGAAACCGCCAGGATCGAAACCGGGCATTCCGTCCATGTCGAACTCAAAGGCCTGCGCCCGGGACGCGAGTACTTCTACCGCTTCCGCACCGGCCGTCACGTCAGTTCGGTGGGCCGCACGCTCACCAGCCCGGCCCCGCACGAGACGCCGGCGGCGCTGGCCATGGCGTTCGCCAGCTGCTCGCAGTACGAGCACGGCTACTTCACCGCCTACACCCGGCTCGCGCAGGACCACCCGGACCTGGTGCTGCACCTGGGTGACTACATGTACGAGTACAAGAAGGGCAGCTACGTGATCGGCGGCGGCAACCCGCGCGACCACCAGGGCCCCGAGACGTCCAGCCTGGCCGGCTACCGGCAGCGGCACGCCCAGTACAAGTCCGACGCCGACCTGCAGGCCGCGCACGCCATCGCACCGTGGCTGGTGGTCTGGGATGACCACGAGGTGGACAACAACTGGGCGGACGAGGTCCCGGAAAACACGGACGCCAACCAGCTGAACGACACCACCGAGCGGTTCCGGCAGCGCCGGGCGGCGGCGTTCCAGGCGTACTACGAGAACATGCCGCTGCGGGCTTCGTCCGTGCCGGCCGGGTTCGACATGAAGATCTACCGGACCATCCAGTGGGGCCAGCTGGCCAACTTCCACATGATGGACACGCGGCAGTACCGGGACGACCAGCTCGCCGGCGACGGCTGGCAGAAGAACGTTGCCGGACGCCTCGCCGAGGACCGCACCATCACCGGCGCCGAACAGGAGAAGTGGCTGCTGGACGGCTTCCGGAACTCCACCCAGCGCTGGGACATCCTGGGCCAGCAGGTGTTCTTCGCCGAGCGGGACCGGGCCCAGGCACTGGACGTCGACGACGTCTCCATGGACGGGTGGGACGGCTACGCCGCGTCGCGCCGCCGCATCACGCAGGGCTGGGTGGACGCGAACGTGCGCAACGCCGTCGTCCTGACCGGCGACGTGCACCGCAACTGGGCCAACGACCTCAAGGTCGATTACAAGGACCCCGCCTCCCCCGTGGTCGGTTCCGAACTGGTCTGCACGTCCATCACCTCCACCGGCAACGGCACCGGCTACACCACGGACCCCACCATGGCGTGGAACCCGCACCTGAAGTTCTACAACGACAACCGCGGGTACGTGAACACCCGCATCACAAAGGACGCTTTGACCGCTGACTTCCGGGTGCTGGACTACGTCACGACGCCGGGATCCCCCGTCAGCACGAAGGCCTCCTTCGCGATCCAGGACGGGGTGCCGGGCCTGGTGGGTGGTTGAGCCACGGATAGCCCGTCACTCTTGTCCGGAGGCGTCCAAAGCCGGGCTGTAGGCGGTGAATCCTTCGCGCAGCCGGACCGAGTCCGTACCTACCCTGGCGATGTCCTCCCACAGCACCAGGAATGATCCGCGGTGCCGCCACCTGAGGAGCTGCGGCAGGGGCCAGGGCTGGTTGAGCGGGGTCCGCTCGTAGCCCAGGAACGAGGACGCGCTGTGCGGACTGACCACCAGCCCAAGCAGGCGGGCGTTTGCCATCAGCTGCTGCGGGGCGCCGTCCACCACGAACCGGGCGTCTGCCACCCGGCCCAGTCGGGCGCCGCCGTCGTCGTACACAACAGCTCCGAGCAGGTCACCGAGGATCATGACGGCCTCCCGGGATGCGTGCAATGACCTTGTCCCGGATCCAGCGTTCCACCCAGCCGGCGTCGAGGTTTTCGCCGCTCACACCGAGCCTGATGACCACGCCGACGTCGGCCACGTCCTTCCACGGGATGCGGATCAGCCGGGACGACGGCGGCCTGCCGCCGAAGATCCGCGTCCCCAGCACCGGGCCGGTGAGCAGCGCAGTCAGGACCGGCGGCGGTACCCCCGGAGGCAGGTCCGCGTCCAGATCGGGGCCGCTGAGTTCGAGGTCGTCCACGGTGGTGACGGGGACGCCGTCGTGATCCAAAACCTGCCGGTCCATCAGGTGGAGCTGCGCATCCAGGGTGCGCCCCGCCGTCGGGGGCACCGGTGCCAACCTTGGGACAGTGTTCATGCTCCGGCTCCTGTCACGATCATCAGCGGTATGGCGGCGATGGAGGCCACCAGGATGATGACCAGGTAGATCATGGCCAGCACGTTGACCGTCCGGCCGTTGACGTGCGGGCCCATGTATTGGGGATCGTTGGACACGATCAGGATGGGCAGGTACGTCAGCGGCAGCGCGATGGCTGAGAACACCACGGAGTATTCGGTGACCAGTACCGGGTCCACGCCGGTGGCCAGGACCGCCAGGCCGACGAACAGGCAGATGATCATGGACAGGTGGAAGCGGGCGGCCTGGGCCGGCCGGCGGAATTTGCCCCAGGACCAGCCGAAGAACTGCGCCAGGGTGTAGCCGCTGGAGAGGGTGGTCTCCAGCGCCGCGCCGAAGGTGGCGGCCACGATGCCCACCAGCACGAAGGCCAGCCCCACTTTTCCGGCGCCCTCGGCCACCGGGAGGATCACCTGGCTCAGGGACGTCACGGCGATCCCGGCGGGGAGAAGCACGACGGCGGCACACCCGGCGATTGCCACGGACAGCAACCCGCCCAGCGGGAAGCCCACCAGGACGTTGATCCGTGACTGGACCAGGTCCTTGACCTTCCAGCCTTCCTCCACAGCCCCGGAGGAGAAGAAGAACACCTCGTAAGGGGTCATGGCGGCGCCGAACAGGGCGATGGCGTAGTACCAGTAGGTAGTCACTGTTTCCTCAGCCGGAACCGCCGGCGCCAGTGCCTGCCCGGCAAGGCTCCCCCAGTCCGGCTTGAGGAGGAAGAGCGCCACAGCGAACACGATCAGTGTCAGGCCCAGCAGCCCGGTGACGTTTTCCATGATGGAGAATTTCACCCGCCAGATGACCAGCCACACGGCGAGCGCCGCCACCGGGATCCAGAGAAGGTAATGGACGCTGCTGGCCAGCTGGAGCGCCAGGGCGATGCCGCCGATTTCCGCCGTCACGGTCATCAGGTTGATGAGGAAGGACGCAGACAGGTTGGCCAGCCCGGCCCGTGGTCCCAGCCGTTCGCGGATCACCTCGAATGTTGCCCGCCCCGAGGCCGCCGCCACCCGCCCGGACATGTTGGCGAACAGGCAGATCCCCACCACGCCGACGCCCACCACCCACACCAGGGACAGCCCAAAGCGGGATCCGACGACGGCGTTGGTCACCAGGTCGCCGATGTCCACGAACCCGCCGATTGCGGTCAGGACACCCAGCGCCACCCCCAGCAGGCGTTTCACTTGCCGCCCTCCTTTGCCGTCAGCTGGTCCAGGCGGTCCGCGGCGGCTGCCAGCTCCCGGTCGCCGTCCGCGAGCGAGGGGGCTCCGTCGCCGCCGGACACGGCGTTCCGTGCGGTGGTCAGACTGGCGGCGCACCCATCCAGGACGGTAAGGGCTTCCTGGACAGCCGCGCGGTCCTCTGCGGTGCCGGGTGCCAGCCTCAGTACGGAGTCCCGGCTGGTGGTGAGCTCCTTCAGCGCGTCGTCGAGCGCGGTGGACGTGGCAGCCGTGGTGAGTTTGCCGGCGGAGTCCTCGCCCAGGGCCAGGCGTGCGGTGGCGATGGCAGACGAGCTGTCCTGGACAGCCGTGGACACGGATTCGGTGACGCCTCCACCGCAGGCGGTCAGGACGGCGAGGGCTGCCAGGCAGGCCGCGATGAGGGTTTTCCGCTGCCCGGCACGGTCCGGTGTGGGCCAGGTACGCACAAAACCTCCAGCCTCCGGGCAGGCCCGGGTCCGACCGAATCACGGTTCTGGAGACAACCCGAAAATTTGTTGCCCAAGGCTATCTCTATAGCACTCCCTACCCACAGAAGGGCAGGCCTAATCAGTGCTCGAGGACCTGCTGCAGGCCCGTGACGGGGATGTCCGGGAACTCCGCGCGGGGCGGGCCCCACTGAAAGGCCATGCCTCCGGATTCCTCCCAGATCCCGGCCCCTGCAACCCGGGCAAGGAACGGGGAGAACGGCCTGGCTGCAACGGACAGGACACGCTCGGCCACCGTCGGAATCCGCTGGACCGCACCGTGGGCCGCCCGGACCAGCACAGCCTCGGCCACCTCGTTGGCCGTGGCCGTCGCCGAGCCCCATTCGATGACACGGTTCCGCAGCACAGGGTCCGAGACCGCGCGGACAATGAGGGCGGCCGCGTCCTTGACAGACGTGTAGGTCACGGGGGCCCGCCCGGATCCGAACACCATCACTTTGCCTTTGGACTCAAGTGGGGCTGTCATGTTCGCGAGCCGCTGCTCCAGGAGCGCCCCAAGCCTGATGATCGTCCAGACCATGCCGGACGCCCGGACCGAATCCTCGGCCGCCGCTTTGCAGCGCAGAAACTCAATAGGCCCATCGGCAGCGGCGCCGTGCATGGACATCATCACTACGTGTTCCACACCGGCGTCGGCTGCCGCCCGCACGAGCCGGATGGCGCCGTCGCGGTCAACGGTTTTTGGGTCGGAGTCCTTGATGCCGAATCCCGAGGCCGCGAACACGGCGGCTGTGCAGCCTGCCACTGCCTTCCGGCAGTCCTCGTCGGAGGCAAGGTCCCCGCGCAGCAGCTCCACGCCGTCGCCCGTTGTGCCGGGGAAGGGCTGGGAAGCGCCGCGTGCCATGACGCGGACCTGGTGGCCTGCCTCAACAAGCATCGGCACCAGGGCGCGGCCCAGACGGCCTGTGCCGCCGACGACGAGAATCATGATCCGTCGCCGTTTCCGGGCGCGCCGACGGCCACGCGGACCGCGGCATTGACGTCTCCGGACTCGTGCTCAACCGGTTCCAGGTAGAAGTGCGCAGCGGCGATCTTGTCGTCGCGGACGGTGAGGATGGCGACTCCCGCCGCGGCCGTCACCGACCCATCCGGCCGGGTACCGCGGTTGCTCCATTCCATCCAGACATTGTTGCCCGGGCCCGTAGTCGCATCGTGCACGGTCAGGCTCAGGTCCGGCAGGGCGGCGAAGAGGGCGGCCCAGTTCTTCCGCACCTGTGCTGAACCCCTGAAGCTGCGGGCGGGGTGGGCGGGGGTGGTGTTCTCGTAGTCCTCGGCGAACTGGGACACCATCCCGTCGAGGTCGTGGCGGTTCGCGGCGGCCACCATGCGCCGCACCGGGCCTTCGGGCAGGAGATCCATTCCTGAAGCGTCCATGATCTGCTCCTTGGTTTCATCCGTCGCGGGAGGCGGAGAGGCTGGTACGCTAAATTTGATACAGTCAGCTGTAATTAACTGATACAAGGAGTGTATTCCCGGTGGGACCCGTGGTCAACGAACCGCATCGCCGCGCTCCCCGCCCCCGCACATACAACGCCCGGCGCCGCCAGGAGGCGGCCGAGGAGTCGCGAATGCGGGTGCTGGCGACCTCGCGCGAGCTGTTCCTGGCGGGCGGGTACGGCCGGACCACCATCGCAGCGATCGCCCGGGCGGCCGGTGTCTCGAACGAGTCCGTGTACAAGGGTTTCGGCGGGAAGCCGGGGCTCGTGCGCGCGATCTATGAGCAGAGCCTGCTCGGAGCCGGCGGCCCTCCGGCTGAAGAACGGTCGGACCGGGCGCAAGCCACAATCACTGACCCGCGTGAACTCATGGAGCAGTTCGGCCGGCTCATCAGCGAGGTCAGTCCCATCGGGGCGCCTGTTTACCTTCTCATCAGGGAGGCCGCCGCGAGCGGGGATCCGGACATGGCCGCGCTCCTGCGCGATGTCGACGACGGGCGGTACCGCCGGATGCTGCACAACGCGCGGCACGTGCTCGGAAGAGGGTTCCTGAGGGAGGGCCTGACAGAGAATGAGGTGGCCGACGTGATGTTCATGAGCACCTCGGCCGAGCTCTACGAGACCCTTGTCCTTAAACGTGGCTGGAGCGCCGAACGCTACGGCCGCTTCATGGCCAGAACGCTCGCCGCCAACCTCCTGCCTGACCCGATACTTTGACCGGGGCGCTGAAGCGGAAAGCACGGCGGGCGATGTGGTGGTTTTCGTGCCGGCGGCGGACGGGCGTCGGCACGGCTGGGACCTGCTGCGCGGCCCGGGAAAAGAACCAGGCCTTGGCTCCCTCCACCAGCACCAGGTACACCCCGATCATGCCCAGCAGGGCCAGGAAGAACGGGACCGGGAGCGGGTCGAAGCCCAGCACGCCGGCCAGCGGCGACAGCGGCAGGAAGATGCCCAGCGCCACCACTCCGAGGGAGGCCGCGATCAGGCCGGCGGAGGGCCTGCTGCGCAGGAAGGGAACCCGGCGGGTCCTGATCGCGAAAATGATCAGTGTCTGGGTGGCGATGGATTCGATGAACCAGCCGGCACGGAACTCCCCCGGCACGGCGTCGAACGCGAACAGCATCAGGGCGAACGTGGCGAAGTCGAAGATCGAGCTGATGGGCCCAAAGAGGAACATAAACCGGCGGATGAACGCGATGTTCCAGTGCGACGGAGCCCGCAGCTGTTCCTTGTCCACGCGGTCGCCCGGGATGGCCAGCTGGCCGGAGTCGTAGAGCAGGTTGTTGAGCAGGATCTGGCCCGGCAGCATGGGCAGGAAACTCAGGACCACGGAGGCCGTGGCCGCGCTGAACATGTTGCCGAAGTTGCTGGATGTACCCATCAGCACGTATTTGATGGTGTTCGCAAAAATCCGCCGGCCTTCCATCACGCCCTCGGCCAGGACACCGAGGTCCTTGTCCATCAGCACGACGTCGGCGGCGTCCTTGGCAACGTCGGTGGCGCTGTCCACGGAGATCCCGATGTCCGCCTTGTGCAGTGCCAGGGCGTCGTTGACGCCGTCGCCCATGAAACCCACCGACCCGCCGCTCTGGCGCAGCAGCGCGATGATGCGGGCCTTCTGTTCGGGCGAGACGCGGGCAAAGATGGTGGCGGTCCGGGCGGAGGCCGCGAGTTCGGCCTCGGACAGCTTTTCGATCTCGGCACCGGTCAGGGTCCCGCCGGACAGGACACCGAGCTCGGCGCAGACCTTTTCGGCCACCTTGGCGTTGTCCCCGGTGGCGATTTTCACCGAGATTCCCAGCGCCGCCAGCTGGTCCAGGGACTCTTTGGCGTTGGCTTTGGGCCGGTCCAGGAAGATCAGGAAACCGGCCAGGGAAAGGCCGCTCTCGTCGTCCGGGGTGATATTGCCCAGCCCCGCCGCCGCCCGGGTGGCAACCGCCACTACCCGGGAGCCGGCGTCGAACTGTTCATCCAGCATGGCCTGCACGGCAGGCGGGACGGGCCCGCAGAGGGCAAGGACGTCCTCCGGGGCGCCCTTGGTGACCAGGCGGGCGGGGCCGCCGTCCTCCCGCACCAGCACCGTGGTGCGCCGGCGCTGGTGGTCGAAGTCGATCAGGTCCAGGCGCTCAAACCGGCCTGGATCAAAGCCGGCTGCCGTGGGACTGTCCCAGAGTGCCGCGTCCAGCGGGTTCTGCCCCACGGAGGAATGCTTCGCTTCGGCGTAGTCGGCCTCGGTGGCCAGCAATCCCAGGGTGAGCAGGCCGTCGTCGGACAGACCCGCGGTGACCGGAAGCGCGGCGGTGAAACTGATCCGTCCTTCCGTCAGGGTGCCGGTCTTGTCGGTGACCAGGATGTCCATGTCGCCCAGGTCCTCGATGCAGACCAGCCGTTTGACCAGGACCTTGCGCTTGGCAAGCTGGCGGGTTCCCGTGGCCAGGGACGTGCTGACGACGGCGGGAAGCAGCTGCGGCGTGATGCCCACCGCGATGGCCAGCGAGAAGAGCAACGACTCGATCAGTGGGCGCTGCAGCAGCAGGTTGGCGATGAAAATCAGCGACGTGAGCCCGACAGCCACCTGGAGCAACAGGAATGAGAACCGTTTGAGGCCGAGCTGGAATTCGGTCTGCGGCTGCCGTTCGCCCAGGCCCAGCGCGATCCGGCCGAATTCGGCGCGTCCGCCGGTGGCCACCACCACTCCGGTGCAGCCGCCGGACTGGATCACGGTGCCCATAAACACGCAGGATGCAAGGTCGCCCAGGGCCGATCCGGCCGGAACGGGCGCCGGGTCCTTGGCGGCAGGCAGGGATTCCCCCGTCAGGATGCTTTCATCGCACAGGAGGTTCTTGGTGGTCAGGAGGCGGATATCTGCAGGGATGATGGCGCCCAGGGAAAGGTGGACGACGTCGCCGGGCACCAGTGCGGTGACGTCAACTTCCCGGGTGGTTCCGCCCCGCAGCACCACGGCCCGGTGGGTGACGCGGGAGTGCAGGGCTTCGGAGGCCCTCTCGGCGCGGAACTCGTTGGTAAAGCCCAGGCCTACGCTGGCCAGGAGGATGATGCCGATCACGATCGAGTTGGTGGCGTCGCCGAGGAACAGGGACAGCCCGGCGGTGATCATCAGCAGGATGAGGATGGGGCTGCCGAACTGCCTGCCCAGGACCGCCCAGCCGTTGGCGCGGTGTGTGCGGACCGCGTTGGGCCCGAGCGCGGCGAGTCGTGCGGCGGCGTCCTGGTGGGACAGGCCCTCCGGACCGGAACCCAGACGGTCCATTACCTGCTCCGTGGCAAGGCTGGCGGCGTCGGTGATGGGCAGCTGGAGGGTGGTCCGCTCGTGGATGGTGAGCTCTGGCATGCAAATCCGATCGGACATGCCGACCCCCGGGCAGTCGGTCTAGGGCTAAGAGTACGGCGCGAAGCTGGATTAACCGTCCAAGGTTTGCAAACGCGTTCAGACTCAGGGCTGGGCGCAGCCGACTGCCTTGCATGCGTTCACACGGCCATTCGCCCAGTAGCTTCCGGTGCCTGGAATAGCGTCGGCGGAAGATTCAACCTTGGCCCGGACCGCCGCACTCGTGGCGGCGGGATTCTTGCTCCACACAAGCGCGGCAGTGGCGGCCACGATCGGCGAGGACATTGAGGTGCCGTTGCCGACGTCGTATCCCAAAGAACGGTTGTTTGGCCCAGCGAGGGCGAAGTTGTGGTTCGGGAAAGTTGAGTAGACGTTGACTCCGGGTGCTGCGATGTCCACCCAACTGGCTCCGTACGTGGAGAACGATGCTTTGGAGTCGTTGTTGTCGGTAGCGGCGACCGCGATGACGTTGGGGTACGCGCCGGGGTAGATCTTGGTCTGGTTGCCGCCGTTGCCCGCCGCGGCGACGAGCACCACATCCTGGCTCCAGGCGTTGTTGACAGCAGTTTCGAGGGTGCGCGACGCCCGGACTCCAAGGCTCATGTTGATCACCTTCGCGCCGTTGCTGACGGCCCAATTGATGCCGTCCGCCAGGCTTGAGCTGGATCCGATCCCGCTGTCGTTCAGCACTTTTCCGTCGAGGATGGTGCACCCAGGGCATGTCCCGGCCACGCCCTGGGTGTTGTGGCTGGCGGCGACGATCCCGGCCACATGCGTGCCGTGGCCGTAGTTGTCGTCACCGGTTTCCCCGTTGGTGAAGTTGGCCCGCGCAACAACCTTCGGGTTGATGTCGGGGTTGTCGTTTGCCACGCCTGAGTCGAGGACGGCAACTTTGATGTTGCTCCCCGTGGTGACGCTCCACGCTTCGACGGCGTCCACATCGGCGTCGGGTTTGCCCGCGGCAATCTGAATGTCGCCCTTGGTGTTGGTGAACGCTTGGCCGGTGTTCTGCAACGCGTACTGGCGATCGAAGTACTGGTCAGCGGTAGCGGCAGTGACAACCTCGTCCGGCTCTGCGTACTCGACTCCAGGGTTGTGGCTGAGGGCTTCGATGATGTTCAGTTCTTTGCCCTCAGGAACCTTGATCAGCTGGGCGCCCGTGCTGCCAATGCCGGGCCCCTCACTGAGGCCGTGCCGGCGCAGCACGCCCGCGGCCGCGCGGGCGTCGCGGAATTTGACCATGATTTGCCCCGCGACCTGGGATGACTCGGGCGGCGCCGCGATACCCGCGGCTGCCGAGTTGAGTGCGCCAATCGCCATCATTGCCGCCGCGAAACCAGCCAGAACAGTTCTTTTCATGGGGGTCATCTTGCTCCAACCTGCACCCCGCCGGATAGGGGCAGCCGGCAAATCACCCTACCTAATCGATAAGGTGATTGAGCCGCGGGAGGCGAGGGCCGCCGTCGTACGCCGGTGATGACCACCTGCTGCACGTCTGCGGTAACGCGGTGCGCCGCAACCTGTATCAGTCCAGGACCGGCGTCGAGCGGCGCCCCGGCGAGAACATGAGTACGACGGCCGCGATCGTGAGCAGCACGAACATGCCAACCAGCAGCTTGATGCCTGCCGGCACGTCGACGAAAAACGCCGGCAGTGTGGTGAGCGTGATGAGGATGATCGCGCCGGCCGCGGCGCGGAGTGCGGCGCGGTTGCCGGTACGCCAGGTGACGATCACGGCGACCAGGCCGACCAGGCCCAGCACGCTGTCGATAATGAGGATGCCGCTCGGCGGGCCAACCTGGCCGTCCGGGGTGGGGAAAAGCACGCCCAGGATGTTAAACGCGCTGTAGATGCCGGCCAGTAGGAGGCCGATCCTCTGCCGTTTCGATGTGGTATTCATGGCTGCTCCTTGGATGGGTCGGATGAAGTGGACAACTCCACTGTCGGCCCGCGCCGCTTCCCTCCACGAGGGACGGCCTGCCCCTCCATTTTCCCGCGGATCCCGCGTGAAAGGGAGGAAGTTCCCGGATCAACCGGGAGCGTACGCGCCCATAATGGGTTCATGAACCTCAGGGTGCTGATCGCGGACGACCATCCCGTCGTCCGCGGCGGGCTCCGGGCGCTGATCGAGACCCTGGACGGACTCGAGGTGGCCGGCGAGGCAGGCGACGGCGAGACCGCCGTGAGGGAGGCACAACTCCTGCGGCCCGACGTCGTGCTCATGGACGTCCGGATGCCCGGTCTCGACGGCGTGGAGGCCACCCGCCGGATCCGTGCGTCGGTACCGGAGACGGCGGTGCTCATGCTGACCATGTACGACGACGATGCGACCGTCTTCACCGCGATGCAGGCCGGAGCCCGCGGCTACCTGCTCAAGGGCGCAGACCAGGAGGAGATCGTCGCCGCCATCCGCGCGGTCGTCACCGGGCAGGCGATCTTCGGGCCGGGCGTGGCGGCACGCATTCTGGGCTACTTCAGTGCACCACCCGCACCACGGCCCGCCCCCTTCCCGGAGCTCACCGGCCGCGAGCGCGAGATTCTCGACCTGCTCGCGTCCGGACGGCGTACGTCGGCGATCGCTGAGGCGCTGTTCCTCTCCCCCAAGACGGTCAGCAACCACCTGACCAGCATCTTCGCCAAGCTGGAGGTGTTCGACCGGGCCGCCGCGATCATCCGCGCCCGTGAGGGCGGGCTCGGCACGTGAGCGCCCCTCCTGCACTGCTCGCGCTGGCGGTCCTTGGCGTGAGCGCGGCCGTCAGCGGGGTGGCGTTGCTCGGCGTGCGGCGGGTCCGGCCGAGCGCCGTGCTCATGGTCTTGGCAGGACTGGCCATCATCTGGGGAGCCGTTGCGGAAGCGATGGAGGGAGGCTACGCGCCTCGCCTGGCATTCATCATCGGCGGCGTGCTGTTGGCGCCGCTCGCACTGACTGCGTACCCGGCGCTCACCTGGCGTCACCCGGTGGACTTCGTCTCGCTGGTCGTGATCGGAGGCTCGGGCGTCCTGGCGGTGGCCTGGGCGGGGAACGACGATGCTCTCTTCGCGATGGTCCTGGTCATCGGCTGCACCCTGATCGCGCACACCTGGTGGAAGATCGAACGTGCCGCGGACTCCGACCGGTGGGCCCTCAAGTGGATGGCGCTCGCGGGTTCCCTGGCGGGGATAACCATGTTCATCACCCCGTTCATGCAGCTCGGCACGGTCGGAGAGGTGATTGCCTACCTCGCCATGAGCACCGTGGCACCCGCACTGTACGTCGGGGTCCGCCGGCCCGAGGTCGTCGATGTCAGGGGCCTGATGGTGCGGTTCGTGGTTTTGGTGACCGCGGTGGTGGGCTATGTGGCCCTCTTCATGACCGTCGAGTCGCTGGTCGAGATCCTGGGCGGCCGCGTGCCGCCTGTGAGCACGCTGGCGGTCATCGGCGCCGTCGCGGCGATGACCTTCCATCCGCTGCAGGTCGTTCTGCGGGCCGTCGTGGACGAGCTCCTCTTCGGCGCGCGTCCGGACCCGCTGGGGGCAGCCACCCGCGTCGTCGGCCACATCGGTGACGATCCGGTGCTCGCCCTGCGGGCGATTCGCGAGGCACTGGTCCTCCCGTATTCTGCGCTCCGCCTGGACGGGAAGACCGTCGCCGAGTCCGGGGCAGAGGTCACCCACACCAGGACCCTCGCGCTCGCCCTTGGCCCTGACCGGTCGGGGGAGCTCGCGGTGGGGCTGCGGCCCGGTGATCTGACCCTGTCCGCGGGTGACAGCCACGTGCTCAGCCTGGTGGCGCCGCTGCTGGCCCAGACCCTGCGCGCCCGGGCACTGGCCGACGAACTGCGGGAGTCACGTGGCCAGGCCATCACCGCAATCGAGGAGGAACGCCGTCGGCTGCGCCGCGACCTCCACGACGGCCTCGGCGCGCGGCTGTCCGGAATCGCGTTCACGTCGGACGCGTTGCGGAATACCCTGCGCACCGACCCTTCCGGAGCAGAGGACCTGCTGCGGACCCTGCGCCAGGAGACGGTGACCGCGCTCGAGGACATCCGGGGGCTGGTCTACGCGATGCGCCCACCTGCGCTCGACGAGCTCGGCCTCGTCACCGCCCTGCGACAGCAGGCACTGGCCCTGCGGGCTCCGGACGGGACACCACTGCGGGTGGATCTGCGCGCAGACAGGCTGCAGGCGCTGCCCGCGGCCGTCGAGGTGGCGGTCTACCGCATCGTCGTCGAGGCGCTGACCAACGTGGCCAGGCACGCCACATCGCCTCACGCGACGGTCAGCCTCACACTCCGTGAGCAGGCCCTCGAGATCGAGGTCACCGACGACGGGAGCACCGGTACGTCGTGGCAGGCCGGCGTCGGCATTGCCTCCATGGGCGAGCGGGCGGCCGAGCTCGGCGGCACGCTCTCCGCCGGGAGTACCCCCCGGGGCGGCCGGGTGCATGCAGTGCTGCCAATCCCGCCGTGACACGACGCGGCATATTTGCCGGTGGCGCCGGCCTCCGGCCATTGTGCGGCGGGAAGGGCAGGCGATACGATGCAGCCGGGGAGAGGTCTTGGTGCCAGATAACGAGCGCAAGGGACCACCAAAATGACCGACTTCTTCACCATCCATCCTGGCGAGACCGCGGCCCCTGTGCCGCCGGGGCCCGTCCTGTGCACCGGGACGGCGGCCATGCGCCGCATTCACCGCGTGTTCCTCTGGGCGTACGAAGAAGCGCCCGGCCTGGTCCGCTCCGCAGCGGCCGGCGACACCGCCCGCGCCGCCTACGTGGGCGAAGTGCTGGGGAACTTCGACAAGCTGCTCCACATCCACCATGAGGGTGAAGACGAGCTCATGTATCCGCAACTGGCGGAGCGGGCACCGGCATGCGCCCTGCACATCGGGCAGATGCTGGAGCACCACCGCCAGGTCACCCAACGGCTTGAGGTCATCGAACCGCTCCGCCTGCGCTGGATGGAAACGGCAGACGCCGAGACCGGGGCGGAACTGGCGGGGCTCTACGAGGACCTGTCCGCTGTCCTGAACGTGCACCTGCGGCGGGAGGTCACCGAGGTGATGCCCGCCGTGGACAGGGTGATGACCCAGCAGGAGCTGAAGACAGCCGCCGAGCATGGAAGCAGCCAGGTCAGCAACAAGTTCCTGGTGGGCTACCTCGGCATGGTGCTGGCCACGAATCCGCCCGCAGACCGGAAGGAATTCTTCAAGGAAATCCCGGCGCCGGTCCGGCTCGCCTACCGCCTGATCGGCCGCAGGATGTACCGGAAGCAGTACTCGACGCTGTTCCCGGGACGCCCGATTCCCGAAACACTGTAGAGACGAGGGTGCTCCTCATCCCGGCAACCGGGGTTGTGCCGTGGACCGGCGGACGGCAGCCGCTCGGCTAAGCGCCGCGCCCCGGCAAGCGCCGCACACCCGGGCAGGTGGCGCGTGTCCAACAAACGCGTCACACCGGTAGGCTGGGAATCCCCAGACCACGAAGTGAGGCATTACGTGCACGAGGACGCCGCCAGGTTCCTGTCCCAGCCGGTGGAGGCCCAGCCCGGCTCGCCGCTCCGGGTGGCCGTGTACTCCCGGATCGCCGAGGCCATCCGCAACAGCCTGCTGACGCCCGGCTCCATGCTCCCCACCGAAACCGAGCTCGGCGCGGACATGAAGGTCAGCCGCACAGTGGTCCGCGAAGCACTCATGCTGCTCGAGGAGGACGGCCTCATCAGGGCCCGCCGCGGCGTGGGCCGGTTCGTCGCCGACACCCTCCCCCGCATCGGCGTCGAACGGATCCGCCCCTTCGAGGAAGTCCTCGGCGGACCCGGCCAGCACCTCGAAATCAAACGCATCCAGCGCGAGCGGCAGCCCGCCTCGGAGTTCGTCGCGCCCGGCGTCGGCGTGGAGCCCGGCGCCGACTGCTGGCTCTGGGAATCCGTCCTGATCCGGGACGGCGAGGCCATCGCCCACCTGCAGGAAAACATCTCCGCGCTGCCCGTGAGCCTGGGCAGCGGTTCCGCCGCCGCGCCGCTGGAAATAGAGGACGACGGCGGCGCCACCCTGCTTGCCAGCCTCAACACCCGCTTCGGCAAGGTCCTCGGACCCGGCGAGTGCCAGATCAGCCTCAGCCAGGTGGGGCCCAGCCGCGCGAAGCTGCTGGACCTGCGCGCCGCGGATCCGGTCCTTGTGCTGACGCAGTACGTCAGGCACGCGAACCGGCCCTTCTACCTGGCCAAGTGCCTCATCGCCGCCCGCGCCGGGCACCTGTCCGTCATGCAGTCCCTGCAGTCATAGAGTCGGGAACCGGAGACTACCGGACGCAATCCACCGCATCGCAGGCGTTCACGAGGCCGTTGGCCCAGTACGTGCCGGTGCCGTCAATTTTCTCGTTGGCGGATGATTCAACTTTCGCGCGGACCGACGAATTTGCCGTGCCGGCAGGAGTGCTCCAGACAAGCGCGGCAACGCCGGCCACAATGGGTGAAGCCATCGAGGTGCCGCTCGCGATGTCGTAGCCCTCGGACCGGCCGCCCGGGCCGCCAAGGGCGAACGGGTGCTTCGGGAACGTGGAGTACACGCTGACGCCAGAAGCTGCGATGTCCACCCACTTGCCGAAGGTGGAGAAGGAGGCCTTGGCATTCCTGTTGTCGGTGGCGGCGACGGCAATAACATTGGGGTAGGCGCCCGGGTAGATCTTGGCCTGCGTACCGGCGTTGCCCGCCGCGGCAACAATCACCACGCCCTTCTTCCAGGCATCATTGACGGCATTTTCCAGGGTCCGCGAGGAAACGCGCTGCCCCAGGCTCATGTTGATGACCCTGGCACCGTTATCGACAGCCCAGCTGATGCCCTTCGCAATGCTGGAGGTGGAGCCTGACCCCTCGTTGTTCAGGACTTTGCCGTCCAGGATGTCGCAATCCGGGCACACACCCGAAACCCCGGCCCCATCTTTGGTGGCGGCAATGATCCCGGCCACATGGGTGCCGTGGCCGTAATAATCCACCAGGTCCGCACCGGCCGGAGGAGCCGAATCACTGAAGTTCGCGCGTGCAACAACGTTTGCCGAGATATCGCTGTTGTCGGTGGTGACTCCGGTATCGAGCACAGCCACCCTGATGCCGGCACCCGTGATGCCGACACCGGTCGTCTTCGTCCACGCTTCGACGGCGTCCACGTCAGCGTCCGGTTCACCCGCGGGCACCGTCACGGTTCCCAGCGTGTTGGTGAAGGACTGGCCGGTATTGTGCAGGGCGTACTGGCGGGGGAAATAGTCGGGGTCCGCCGCGGCGACCGTAACCACCTCGTCCGGCTCGGCATACTCAATGTTCGGGTTCCGGCTGAGGGCGTCGACGAGCTGGAGTTCCTTGCCGGCCGGGACCTTGATGAGGTGGGCGCCGGTGCTGCCAATCCCCGGGCCGTCGCCGAGGCCATGGCGGCGCAGAACCCCGGCTGCCGCCGCATCGTCACGGAACTTGACCATGATCTGCGCCGCGATGTGCGACGGCCCGGGCGCTGCGTTGCCCGGGCCCGCGAAGGAAATGGCACCGAGCCCCATCATGAGCGCCGCGAAACCTGCGATAGCTGTTCTCTTCATGGGGTTATCTTGCGCCTGCCGGGACCGGCTGGATAGTGGCTGCGGAAAAGTCTGCGGATGCCTCAGGCGGCCGCCGCACCCGCGGCGAGTGCCGCCGTCGTGCTTTCACCAAACGACAGCAGCGTCTCCACCAGGTGCGGGGCGAAATTCCCGTCCAGTGAAAGGACCACGCGGCAGCGGGCGCCGGGCTGGTCCGGGTAGCCCAGGTAGGCGCCGCGCAGGTCGCAGACGGTCTGCCCGCGGCCGGGACCGTCGGTGGTGTCGACGGCGGCATGCACCACCGGGGCCACCGCGGCTTTGATTCCGCCCACCGCGAGCGCTGCCGCGAGGGGATCGTGCATGGCGGAGCAGGGCCGGCCGAAGATGCCTTCGTAGAACCGGAAGTAGTAGCCCAGCATCTCCCCCAGCGCCTGTGGCACCGGACCGTCCGCGGCGAGAAGTTCCTGCCGGTGGTTCTCCTCCAGGACGTTGGCCATGGTCACGTCCAGCGGCACCAGGGTGACGTCCCATGCGGCGGCCAGGACCTCGGCGGCAGCCTCGGGGTCGTTGTGGATGTTGGCCTCGGCCACGGCGGTGATGTTGCCCGGGGCCAGGGCCGCCCCGCCCATCACAGTGACCGAATCCACCAGCGAGGGCAGCGCCGGTTCCAGCCGGAGGGCTTCGGCAATGTTGGTCAGCGGGCCGATGGCCAGCACCCGTAACGTGCCGGGGTGTTCGTGGGCGAGCCGGACCAGCATCTGGGCCGCGGATTCCGGCGCAAGCCCGGCAGACGCCGTCGTCAGCGACACCCCGCCGATCCCGTTGTCGCCGTGCACCCACGGCGCCCCGCCGCCAAACGATCCGACCAAAGGATCGTGAGCGCCGAGCACCACGGGAATGTGCGCGTGGCCGGCGAGCTGGAGCAGGTCAAGGGTGTTGCGGGCGCCGGCGGCGGCACTGACGTTGCCGCTGACGGTCCCGATTCCGCGCAGGTCGGCCGCGGGCGCGGCGAGCAGGTAGGCCAGGGCGAGGGCGTCGTCGATCCCGGTATCGCAGTCCAGGTAGAACGGGTGGCTGGTGGTGGTCATGGCGGTGTCCATCTTTCGTTTGAGGGTGGGGTGGTCAGAGGGTCTCGCCCTTGGGGGCGGCGACGAAGAGGCTGACGATGAACGCGGCGGCCGTGATGGCCACCGAAATCCAGAGGGCGGTGGCGTAGCCGGCGGCGCTGGCCTGGGCGGCGAACGGCGCCACAAGCACGACGCCGAGGCTCGCCCCGATGCCGAAGGAGGCACCGTTGATCCCGGGCAGGGCAGCCGGGGCTTCCTTGGGTGAGAGCAGCACGGAGAGCCCGTTGATGGCGGTGAGGAAAAAGCCGTTGTAGAAGATGCCCAGCGCCGCAACGGCGATCAGCACCGCCACCTGGTTGTCCGAGAACATGGCCGCGGTGATGGCGCAGGCGAGGCTGAGCCCGGTGCCGGCCCGGAGGGTCTTGATCCAGCCGCGCCGGTCGGCGAGCCAGCCGGCCAGGGGTGCGACGAAGACGCCGATCAGGGCGGCCGGGGTGAGGAACAGCAGCGCGGACACGGACGCGGTCAGGCCGAAGCCGGCGCCGGCGTCCTGGCTGAGGAGCACCACGGTGAAGTTGATGATGGCGAAGATGCCGGCCAGGGCCAGGACGGTGGTGGCGATGACCGGCCACACCTGGCGGGAGCGCAGGTGGTGCACGGCGATCAGCGGGTGGGTGCGGCGTTTTTCGATCATCCAGAAGGCGGCGAAGGAGGCGACGGTGCCGGCCAGCAAGGCCAGGGTGCCCGGCGCGGTCCAGCCGGCGGCCGAGCCGCCGGAGACGAAGTAGGTGATGAAGACCAGGAACACGGACAGGGATCCGGCGCCCCACCAGTCCATGGCGCCGCGCACTCCGGCGGGGCGTCCGGCCGGGACGATCCTGATGATGCAGGCCGCGGCGATGGCGGTGAGGACCAGGACGACGACGAAGATGGACCGGTAGCCGAGGGTCTCGGCCATGAGCCCGCCCACGTAGCCGTCCACGCCGCCCACTCCCCCGTTGATGGCGGCGATGATGCCCACCGAGGTGCCGAAGACCTTGGCCTGCAGATTTTCGCTGAGCACGATGTAGGCGAGGGCGAAGACGGCGCTGGAGACGCCCTGCAGGAACCGGCCGGTGACCAGCAGCGGCAGGGTGGGGGCGGTGATGCAGAGGATGGTGCCGGCGCCCATGATGCCAAGAACCAGGAGCAGGGCGGCGCGGCGGCCGATGAAGTCGCTCCAGCGCCCGATCACGGGCCCGGCGATGGCGCCGGCCAGGAAGAACATGGACTGGACCGGGGCCGCGCTGTCGGCGCTCTGGCCGAAGCTGGCGGCGATCTGCGGCAGCGCCGGGGTGACCATGCTGGCGTTGAGCTGGAAGGAGAGCACGCCCAGCAGCAGAGTGGAGATCAGCAGGGCGGCGCGGCGGCCGGCGAAGGCCGGCTGTTCCACGCTGACCGGCGGGGAGGCGGTGACCGGGGCGGGGGTGTTCACATCAAACTCCTTTGTTCGAGCTGGATCGTCCGGAATGGCGATTCGAGTTGTTATACAACCATGTATGACGCACAAGTACAACCATGCCGTACACTATTTCCTAATCCGGCCGCTTCCGGCTTCCCCTCGAGAGAGACTCCCCATGAGCAATCGACTTCCTGCCGTCGCCGTCGTCGGCAGCATCAACCTGGACCTGATCGCCACCGCCGAAAGGCTCCCGACGGCGGGCGAAACCATCGGCGGCGCCGTGCTGTCCGAGCAGCCCGGCGGCAAGGGCGCCAACCAGGCCGCGGCCGCCGCGCGGCTGGGCGGCAGCGCCCGCATGGTGGGCGCCGTGGGCAGCGACGCCCAGGGCCGGCGCATGCTGGACGCGCTGGCGGGTGCCGGCGTCGGCACCGCTGCCGTTGCCGTGCTTCCCGGGGCAACCGGGACGGCGCTGATCGTGGTGGACAGCGACGGCGAGAACCAGATTGTGGTCTGCCCGGGCGCCAACTCGCACCTTTCCCTCGAGGGCGTGGAGTTCGGCCCGGAGGAGACAGTGCTGTGCCAGCTGGAGGTGGGCCTGCCCGTGGTGCTGGAGGCTGCCAGGCGTTCCGCGGGGTTCTTTGCGCTGAACGCCGCGCCGGCGATGGACCTGCCGGCGGAGCTGCTGGAGCGCTGCGACCTGGTGATTGTCAACGAGAGCGAATACGCCCTGATCCCCGCCCTGGCCTCGGCCAAACTGGTGGCCGTGACGTACGGCGGGGACGGCTCGGCGATGTACGAGCACGGCCGCAAGGTGGCCGAGGCCCCGGCGGCTGCCGTGAGCGTGGCGAACACGATCGGCGCCGGCGACGCGTTCTGCGCGGCCCTGGTCCTGGCGCTGCGCAGCGGGCTTTCCTATGCCGAAGCACTGGCCGTGGCCAACGCGGTGGGGGCGGATGCCGTGGCCGATCCGTCCTCCCAGCCGGATTTGGCACACCTGCGCCATTACCTGGAGCGGACCGCCGCAACCGCAGGCGCGCGGTGAGCATGGCACTCCGGCGGGCGGCGCCGTCGGACTTTCCGGCTGTCCGGAGGATCACCCGCGACGCCTACCTCAGCGCCGGGCACTTCGCGGCCGACCACCCCTACATGGCCGTGCTGGAGGACGTGGAACACCGGGCGGAGCATGCCGAGGTGTGGGTGGCGGAGGCCGCCGGGCAGGTGGTGGCGGCGGTGACGCTGACCTTCGCCGGCCAGCCGTACAGCGAGATCGCCGCCGACGGCGAGCTGGAGTTCCGGATGCTGGCGGTGGATCCTGCATGCCAGGGCGGCGGCGTGGGGCGCGCAGTGGTCCGCGAGGTGGTGGACCACGCCCGGCAGCTGCCCGGCATCGGGGCCATCAGCATCACCAGCGCCACGTTCATGGAACGCGCCCACCGCCTGTATGAGTCGCTGGGCTTCGAGCGGGCGCCGGATCGGGACTGGTACGTGCCGGGCGAAGACGTGCTGCTGTGGGTGTTCACTAAAAAACTCGATGGTTGAGCCCGTCGAAACCGGATAGTCGTTGAGTCCGTCGACACCCGAATCCGAGCCCCAAAACGTGAGCGAACTCGGATAAAATGGGCCATGGTGCTCTTCCCCGCAATCGGGCTCCTCATATGGATCGGCTTCCTGTTCGCTGTCTGGGTTTTGTGCATAATCCTCTGGCTCCTATGCCAAACAGTGGTCTGGCTCTTGGACCTGCACGCCGGACACGCCCGCCGAACGAAGGCTTCCGGCCCCAAACGGGTGGTACCGCCGGCCCGCAAGGCCCCCGCCCGCAAACCTGCCTACCGCGGAGTCACGTCCGACATTATGCCCAAATGGACACCGGCGCATCGGCGCTACGTGGACCGCGACCGGGCTGACTGGCAGGAGCAGTTCGACACCCTGAATTCCCGCAAGCTGTAAGCCGGATGGGAGCCGTCGCCGGGAATTGTGTTGTTTGATTGCGCATTCAGTCCTGGGTTCCCAGCCCTGATTCCGTGCGGCGGTACGAGGAACCCGACGCCGTCCTCTCCAGCAGCCCGAAGTCGACCAGGTAGCGGCGCAGCAGCACAACGTCCTGGGCGTAGTCCAGCAGCCGCTCGTTGACCTGCCGCTCGCTCAGCTCCTCCCCCGGCTGGATCGCCTGCGCGACGATCCAGCGCAGGAGCTCGCGCCGGTCCGCCAGGCTGGCGGGGTACCTGTCGATCCGGCCGAGGCGCAGGAAGCGGTCCACACCCGTCTTCGGCTGGCGCCTCGGCTGCTGGGACAGGAGCTCACGGAAGACCGCATCCGACGCTTCCAGTCCCTTGCTCCCGGTCCACTGGGCCAAGCCGGCTTCCAGCAGGACAGCGATGGCCTTGGTACGGCGCTGCTCCTTCAGACCGGGGAGGACATCTTCACCGAGCACAATCTGTGCATAAGCGTTGCGCGCATCCCGGTTCGCGAGCGCCGCCATGACCCGGCGCCAGTGCGGTCCGCTCAGGCCCGGCACTCCGTTCAAGGCCACCTCCCATGGCTCCAGCGGGCGCTGTTGTTCTAGCCCGGATCCTCGTCATTTGCGACCGCCTCGACCCAGTCGATGCCTTCGTCAGGGAAATAGTGGCCCGGCACTCCGCTCCGGTCAGCCCACCATGGATCGGTGCTGGCCGGTCCCCCGATGCTGGCGATCTCAGCCACCACGTGCGCCGGCACCACGTCGCCGTTGTTCTCGATCAGCCATTCCTGCGTTGATGGCTGCAGTTTTGTCCACCAGTGCTCGATGCCCATAGTCGAAGTCTTCCACGCCGGCTGAAGCTTGGGGTGATCCGTTTTGATTCTTTTCCTCCCGGTGGTTGAGCGGCTGGAAGGCAGGTATCGAGGTCCTGGCTCCGTAGTGCGTGTTTGATCCACCAGCCTGCAAAATTTCGTCGCCTGGTCAGCAGGAGAGGATGGAACAGCGACGGCGGGACTACCTCACGCCCGTTGGTTCCGTCAGCGTCGGCGAACGGCAGCCCCTGAAGTAGCCGGTCTTCCGCTGCCCGGAGCTAGTCCACAGCCATCGGGGCCGTTGCCATTCCAGCTCTAAGTCGTGGCGCGGCGCGCAGCCCTCGTCCTTAGGTGCGTTCCACCGGTAGCCACAGCTCGGTGGTTGCGGTGCTGAAGTCGGCGGCGCGCTCGAGAATGGCCACCACGGACGGGCCGGGCCTCAGCCGCCAGGGGTTGGAGGGGAACCAGTCGGCGGCGGTCGCCGCCCAGGCGGACTGGAGGGCTCCCGGGTAGCGTCCGGCAGTGCGGAACACCGCCCACGTGCCAGCCGGGACCTCGATGGCGTCGAGGCCTTCGGGCACCGGCGTTCCTTCGCTGACGGCGACTCCGTGCAGGTAGGTCAGCTCGCTTCCCTCGGTGTAGTCGGGGTCGACGTCGGCGCTTACCTGCAGCAGTCCGGCCGGTTCGGTGTTGCTCAGGGCTTTGAGGCGCAGGTGCTCCGGTTCGGGTAGCGACGCGATGAGCGCCTGGATGTGCGGGTTGGCGCCGTGGTGAATGAGCGGTACGCGAGCCGTGTGGCCGACGAGCCGGAAGGCCGGCCGATCGGCGATGCGGGTATCCATGGTGGTATTTCCTTCTATCGTCAGGCGGAACCTGAGCTGCGGTTGTGTCCGGAGGGGGCCACCGTCCCGGCGCACATCGGCGGGGCTGACGCCATGCACGGCCCGGAAAGCCCGGCTGAATGCCTCGGTGGAGCCATAGCCGAAGCGCAGCGCAGTCCCCAGCAGGTCGCGGCCGCCTATGACGTCGGCCGCGGCGACGGTCATGCGCCGCCGCCGGATGTACTCGGACAGCGGCATGCCGGCCAGTGACGAGAACATCCGGCGGACGTGATATTCCGTCGTGCCGAGGCTGCCTGTCAGGCCGGCGACGTCGATCTCCTCGGTGAGGTGGTCCTCGATGTAACCGAGGACTTGGTTCAAAACTGCGATCACGGTTTTCCCTTCCGCATCAAGCCTCGCTCATCGGCTCAGACCCATACCCAACTATTGCGGTTCGATCCGATCAGGCTCCGCTCCGCCGCGGAGAACAGGCTAGCTGTATCGCAGGAGGGCGGGACTAGAATGAGCCATGCCTGCGACCGGCCGAGTCGTCTCCGCCGCGGTGCTGCTCGTCATTGGGGCAGGACTGGCTCTGCTGGCTGTGCTGGTCCACTACCAATTCATGAGGGTGTACGGCGATGTCACCGCTACCGCGTTCGAGGCGCTCACTTGGGGGTTGACGGCAGGTCCCTCCGGGTTGGCGCTTGGTCTGGTCGCGGTGGTTGCCTTGATCGGTTTGGTGCTCTCGACACGACGGTGGATGCGGCTGACGGCCGTGGCCATCCCGGTCCTCATGCTGATCGGGATGTTCGCTGTCACCCCGGCGGCACTGGGGCAGAAGCTTGAGGTGCAGTTCGGCTCGGCTCCGCAGTGCGTGATGGAGGGCACGGAGGAGCCCATGGCCTCTGCAGACCGTGAGTCCCAGCGAGCGTTCGATTCCATCAGTCATATCGGCGATTTCTCCGGTGGCGGCGTGAGCGGTGTCGGCGGCTGTGAACGCAGGTTTGTGCTCTCGGGAGACGTCGATGTGTTGCAGCACTACCGTGCGGCATTGCCGGCGTCGGGCTGGGACGTGGTCTTGGACGACGGGCGCCGTCTGCGGGCCCGGCGTGACGGCCTGGCGTTCGAGGTGATGCCCTGCTCCGGAGGCGGTGTCATCTGGGCCGGACGCGACGACGACCTCGCAAACGGAATAATGATGGGCTGTGACCAGCACTGAAATGTGCCCACCCGACCTCTGAAACGACAGCAGCTGGCCGATAAGGACCGCCGGCGATGCCACCGTTGATCCACATTGGACGCGCCCAATGCCAGCCGGCACGGGTCGGGACCTGGACCGGGGTTCAACCAGTCGCGGATAGTCCTTGCAACCCGTCGCCGCCAGGGAATACCGTCGCAGCAGGCGGTTGCACACCACAAGCGGAAGGCATTTTCATGCTGAAGCAGGTCGCGGAGGGCGTTCTCGTTCACGAGAGCGAGTTCATCCAGAGCAATTGCGTCGTCGTGCAGGGCCGGGACGGCGTGCTGCTCATCGACCCCGGTATCACGGGCGGCGAAATGGCGGCCATCGCGGACGACCTTCGCGAGTTCGGCCAGCCCGTCGTGGCAGGCTTCTCCACGCACCCTGACTGGGACCACGTGCTGTGGCACCCGGACTTCGGCGAGGCGCCGCGCTACGGTACCGCCCGCTGCGCCGCTTCCATCCGGGAGGTGCTGTCGCACGCGGACTGGAGGGACCGTGTCGCCGAGGGGCTGCCGCCGGAGTACGCCGAGGAGATCCCGATGGATCTGCTCGGTCTCATTACCGGTCTGCCCGCCGGCACTGCTCAGGTTCCCTGGGATGGCCCCACAGTCCGCATCATCGAGCATCAGGCCCACGCCCCGGGCCACGCGGCGCTGCTCATCGAGGAGTCCCGCGTCCTCGTCGCGGGCGACATGCTGTCCGACATCCTGATGCCGTTCCTCGACCTGGAGGCCGCGGATCCCCTCGGGGACTACCTCGAAGCGTTGAGGCTGTTCGAGGATTTGGCCCACGGCGTGGATGCCGTCATCCCCGGTCACGGCTCCGTCGGCGGGAAGGAGCAACTGCGAGCACGGATCAAACAGGACCGCGCGTACGTCCAGGCACTGCTCGACGGCGGTGTCCCCGACGACCCGCGGATCGGCCCGTCGGCTCCCTTGGATTGGCTGCCCGAGGTGCATCAGTGGCAACTCCAGCGGCTGGCCCAAAGCAGCGGGCGCGGCGGAACGGCCGAAAAGCGGTCCTCTGGAAGCGAATGAATCACTGGAGCGCGGTCACCGTGCCAGGCCGAGAAAGACTGCGAGCGATTGCTCCACTGCAACCATGGTCTCGGAGTCTATTCGGCCTATCCGCTGCCCGAGGTTGGCGCGACGGACGGTGGTGAGCTTGTCCGCCATGATCTGGCTGATGCGTTCCAGTCCGGTTAACGGTCCTGGCTCCACCGTCAGCCTCAGCAATGGGGCGTCCGTCAACTGAGTCGTCAGTGGCAGAAGAGTGATCGACTCCGACTCCGCAAACAGGTCATCTTGGATGATGAGTGCTGGCCGGGGTTTTTGAGCATATGTTCCGCCGGACACAGTCCAAATCTCGCCACGGTTCACTCCGGCCAGTCTTCCGAAATCTGCTCGACAAAATCCTGGTCGTTGCCAGCGCGGTCAGCGGCGGCAACTGCCAGCGCTTGGCGCTTCGCCTCACGCCTGAACTCCTCCGTGCGCGCATCGGGCACCCACATCTGTATCTGCCGAAACCCGCGCTCGCGCATGGCAATCCTGTGCCGTGCAACACGATCCCTAACACTCATGATTCAACGTTACATGTAACGCTTCGACCTGTCAGGCCCCGATCGATTGGATGGTCCCCACGGACACACCAGCTTCTGCATGTCCAGCGTGGCAGGAGAGCATCCCCAGCTGGCATCCGTTGCCTGTAGTGGAAGAAACCGTGGTCGTCGCCAAGCCGCCGCATGAGGTCTTCGGTTTCCTGGCGAAGGCTGGAGACCGGCATCAAGATTGGTGGCTCCTGGGCAAATTGCTTGAGCCGCTGGTGAATCGCCTCCTGGGCCGGCCTCTCCGTCGCAACCTCAAGTTAGTCACCGCGCGTGGCTGTGCCAAGGATGTGGAAGGAGACCGGCGTGCGGGCGGCAGGAAACAAGTACCGGTCCAGCCGGTTGATGGTGAACCCTGCCCTCTCGATTGCTGCGGCGGTGTCGCGGCCGGTATGGCATCCACCTGCCATGCGGGGCCAGATGGTGGCATCCAGCACGCGCTGGACACGTGCGAGGCCGGGCGTGTCTGCCCGGACGTGTTCGAGGAAACGCAACTGCCCGCCGGGCTTGAGCACGCGGTGGATTTCCCGCAGGGCCGCCGCCTGGTCGGGCACCGAGCACAGCACGAGTGACACGACCACCGCATCGGCGCTGCCGTCTGCGCAGGGGATCCGCTCCGCGAGGCCATCAACAACCTCCACCGGAACCGGCGCATGCTTCGCCGCGTCGCGGGCGAGGCGCCTCAGGTGCGGTTCCGGCTCGACGGCCAGAACATGGGTGACCGTGCGCGGGTAGTGCGGGAAGTTGAGCCCGTCGCCGGCGCCTATCTCGATCACCGTTCCACTGAGGCCAGTGAGCAGTGTTTGCCGGCGTTGGTCCATGCCGCCCCGCTCCATCGCCTTACCCACAGCGGGGTAGAGCCGTGCGAAAACCGGATGCTGGTCTGCCATGTTGGTCACTGTACCGGGCCCGCAGGGCGAGGTAATCAAGGTGACGGCGGGCAGTGCTGCCGGCCAGGTCCAGTCAGCACGGGGCTGCTGTCGCCAGACCTATACGATCGTCGAAGCTGAACAACAATGGGGGACGAACTCGATGCTTGAACTGAAGCCGCATTTACTGGAGCCGGCACATGCTGAAACTGCCTATACGGCCGTGATGGTGTGGCTGTTCATTTCAACCTTTGGTGCCCTGATGCCGGGCAACGCCGTCACCGCAGCCGGCCCGGGCATCTCCGGTGTGACTGGAGTCCGGCAGGATATGCTCGGCCGAGTCCTGGCGGCGGCCGCACTCCCCGGACTCTTTCTGGTCGCCCTGACCATCGCGGCGGCATTCCTGGTCGCCACGTACGTCCGGCGCCGGGACCCGGTGAGGCGCTTCACCACGCCAGCAGCGCCGCGAGGGGATGGCCCGCGCCGCTGGCACGTGCGAAATGGAAGCCGGCTTCAGGCGCTGTTGTTCCCGGCCGGCCGAGCACGGTGACCACTTCTATCCGTGGTCCAAGGGCGGCTCCACCAGCCTGCAGAACTTTGTGGCAGCCTGCGCCCGGTGCAACAGGGCGAAGGGCGCCAGGATTCCTTCGCCGGGCCAACAGGAACGTATAGAACGACGACGGCGGGATTACGTTACGCCCGACGGTTCAGTCAGCGTCGGCGAGCGGCGGCAGCTGCCCTGAGGCAGTGCGTTAGAAGTATTTTTGCGATCAGTCGGCTTCTGCTGCGTTAACTTGCCTGGTTACCGCCCGCTACCAGCCTTCGACATCGTGAATATCCCATGACGCATCGCACCGGTGCGGTACGCCAGGATCAGGCGGGGAATGTTCAGGACGGGTACGCGATGGCGTGCGCCAAGGGCGAGGCGGCGTGTCTCTCGATCGACGAGCAACGCCTCCACGAGTCGACGGGCGCAGATCGGCCATGTGCGGGCGACGCGGCGGCTGACATCCTCGTAACCGGTAATCGAAAAGCCAATGCAGAGGTCGTCGGGAGGGAAGTGTCGGACATCGCTGGGTAATCGAACTGCAACTGCGGGTCAACTTCGTACGTGAGCCACCGCCGTTTCAGCAGAGCGTGACGGTCGGCGGTTCTCCCGTGTTCCGTCACATCTGCCAGGGAAAGATGCGCAAGCAACGCGGCGTCCACCCCTGTGGCCAAGGAAACCGTCCTGACTGCCTCACGCTGGCGGCCAAGAGCCTGTTCAGTCCCCAGGGCCAGAGGCGTGACACCCTTCTGGACGAACTCGACGTTGAACTGGTAGGCCCGGATGTCCGCCGGCGTCATGACGTCCAGAACGCCTGAAGATTTGCTGGCCAGTTCTCTGGAGCCGTATGGGCTCGCCACGCTGCTCCGGGTGACCGGGTAGAAGTACTTTCCGCCGAAGAACCCGCCTAAGACTGCGACCCAGAACAGCCAGTCAGGAGAATCCACCGATACTGCCCCGACAGCCGCACCCACCGTGGACGCTATATGGCCACGCGTCAGGAGTATCTTGGTGCGGCCAAGCCGGTAGACACGGCGGGGACGGTCCAGTTGCTTCTCGTGGAATGCCTTGAGCCTGACAGCCCATTCACTGGTGTTGCTCACCAGTTACGCTCCTCAGTCATGATGACGGCGGCACTGCCCTCGACGCGGACACCGGCGACATGCTGCTGCTCGGCATGGCCGCGCTCAACCCGAACACCGGTGTAGGACATGACCGGTGCCGGTCCCCCTCACCCAAGATACCTTTCCGGCGGGGTGGACTCGCCTCTCTTGGACTTTGTCTAAGCCTTGTCCTTGGCCCACCATAGGAATTCGGAAGCGTGCTGCTGGTGCCGGAAGCCCTCGCCGAGAAGTGCCAGCAGTAAATCATTGCTCCACAGGATAAGGCGACCAATAGTCCAGTCGACCTTCTCGGGGTCGGGCAGTTCAAGGCCCCAAAGCGAGCGCGCGATCTCCCGCTTTCCGGCCTCGCCGGTGTACTTGAGGATCGTCAGGTATCTGTCGGGGTAGACGATGCATAGAACCTTCGTGAGAAGCGATTCCTTGAAGCCCTTCATCCCGAAGGATCTGGTGTCGGTAATGAGAGCAGTGAGGCGGTCCTCCAGATCGACCGGCGAGGTGCCACGAAGCAGATAATCGACTACGTTGCGGACCTCTTCAGCGCCTGCCTCGGCCCCCATTTCAGTCCATGCAGTGTTGAAGACGGACATGTTGCCGGGGTTGGCACCAATGTTGGAGTTGGCGAAGTCCTTGAGATCCTGCGGGTCCGCTTCGCGCAGGCCGTCGGCACTGAACACCCGCTGGTACTTGGCCCAGTACGGGCCGACTCTTGGCTCAGCATAGGGCTCCCGCACGAGAAACTCAGCCTTGAGTTCGTTGGCCCGCGCGATCTTCTCAGGATCGACGTCCCCGGGCTTAGGAAATTGCTTCTTGATATCTGCGAGGGTTGGCAGGGCGATCTTTTGCCGCGCCGGCTCCCCGCGTAGCCATTCGTGTCCGCAGTACTCGCACTTGAGCCTCCGCTGGGTCCCCGTTAGCAGTTCAAGTCGCACGACGTGTTCGTCGGTTTGGCAGGTGGAACAGTCAAGATCAATTGCCACAGGGCTTTCCTTCCGAACAGCAGGATGAATAAATACTCAGTCGAGTCATCCGCGTCCTGTCGCCAGCCTGAAGATCTCTGTTTCGACTTGCGCTCTGGTTCGGCCGTATGGCTCTCCCCAGCTTGCGAGCAGGTCCAAGTATTCGCCGTATGACTCGGTGCGGTTCTTCTCAAGTCGAATCCCGCCTGGGTCCTTGAGCCACCCGACGATTCGGTCGTCAAAGATCGGGGCGGCATTCGGGTCGTCAGGGCCTTCGACGGCTGAAGTGAAGTACAGCCACTTGGTGAAGTAGGAAGACCTGAGGTGGAGGACGCGGCCCTCGTTATTCATCAGCCGGAAAGCCTCAAGAGCCCCGTCTGCGCGCCCAGACTTGGCTCCTGCTTCCAGCAGGTCTACGACAGATGGATCCACCACTTCCGAGACTGCGTCCGTGCCCTTGGCCCTAGTCTGGGTGAGTATCCAGCGTGTCCGCAGCGCACCCATGCCAGCGGTGGTACCCCATCCCCACACCATCGCAGCAATGAATGCTGGGAGGACCCGGCCCGCATCTAGTTCTGCTGCGACCGCATCTCGGGTTGACAGCCGACTCACGTCGGCGGGAAGACGGTCGAGGAGCGACAGAACGTCCGGGAGGTCGTGCATCTGGTCGAGCCACGGCTGCTTCGTCCAAGGAAATGGGCTCTGCGGCCGGGCTTCGCCATCGAGGGCTTCTGCCAGTACGGCGGGAATGCGCGTTGTCATGGGGCAATCCTCTCTCAGGACAGGGATATTTCCCCGGCACGACGGCATGTCGTTGGCGAAGAAGTCACCGGGCTGACCCGTACCGGTTGATGCCGCTGCCGTACTGGAGAAGGAAAGTGTCTACGGGCAAAGCAGTTCCTGCCCGAAATCCGTGACCTTGCCGTGGCATAACCTCACATCGGCTACATGCCGAGGTACTTCCGCTGAAACTGGATCAAACACCATCAAACCGCAAGTTCAGGTTTCCACTTCTCAATTTCAGTCTTTGAATTGGGGAACCAAATGGTCTCAAAAGCAGCGGCAGATTCGCTTCGTTGTCCGGTTTCGAGGTCAAACCCGCCGATGTACGATGCCACCCATTCCGATTCTTCCTTCGGGACAATGACATTCTTGAAATACTCCCCGCCATGCTGTTCCATGAAACCAGCAATCGTGGAGGCAGATTCCGCTTCAATTATTTCTTTGTCGGTGACGATCTCCACCATGAGCTTCGCTGTACTCTTATTGCGGGCGATATCCGTAATAATCATTTTGACCTGATCTTTATACGCATCCGTGGAATAGTCCGTTCTATTCGTGTACACCCAGTATGTGTTAAGTCTGGTGACACCCACGTTTTCATCAACGGCGACGATCTCGTAGAGCGGGCCCGTGTAAGCATATTTTTCTGCTTCGGGCTCAGACGCTTTCGGCTGATTGACAGGTTCTTCGGAGGGTTGCTGGCTCTGCGGGACCGCGGCCTCGGACGTTGGCGCTGACGCCTGGGGCGCGTCGCCGTCTCCTTGGTTCGCGCCGGCGATGCTACCCACGATGACAAAGAGAAGTGCGGCACCTCCCAAGACTGCCATCAGTCGCCACGGAATCTTCGGCTTTTGGCGCCGGAAGGTCAACTTCGACTGCAACAAGGGACCCGGATTTTGGGTGACTAGTTCCCAGCCGGACACCTGCCACTTTTTTATCGTCCTGGCTTCAGTGCCTCGTATCGCGCGCACTTCTTTGAACTCATACTGCCCGTCACTGTCAGCCATGCGGCTCCCCGATCCCCCATTAGACTCATCGCTCGTAGACACATCGTGAGCTTAGCGGCTTATCGCAGACCTAACCGATTCCTGGCACCGCTCCATGGCCCTGGGCATCAGCCCGGACCAGCACAGCCCGCGGCACCTGCACGAGGTGGCCGACGTCCTGGAGCTGCGGCGGGAGCACCGGCTGCAGCAGGTGATGCCCGCTCTCCATGACCTGCTCGCCGACGATTCAAATTCCGGCCGGCACGTCCTTGTGCTCACCGACGCCCGCGGCGAGATCCAGTGGCGGGTGGGCAGCCCGGAGGTGGCGCGGCGGGCGGACCGGCTGGAGTTCTCCGAAGGGGTCGACTGGTCCGAGGCCGGCATCGGCACCAACGCCATCAGCGAAGCACTGGTCATGGGTCGGCCGGTGCAGCTGTCCTCCGCCGGGCACCCACAACGAATGGGCCTGCACGGCGGCGCCCATCGCGGACCCTTTGACGGGTGAGTTGCTGGGAGTACTCGACGTCTCCGGACCGCTGGGCACCCTCAGCGCGGACACGCTGGGCATGGTGCGGTGCGCGGTCAGGGTGGCGGAAGCGCTATTGGGAACGTCCAACGGCGGGACTTCCCCGAGTGCCTCCTCTTCGGTTCGTGCGTCCCGGCAACCCGGCTCGCCGGCCGGTTGCGGCCGTTGAGTCGCTGGAGCTGCTCGGGGACAGGCCTGCCGCGGTGTTCCGCGACGGCAGTCGGGTGCCGCTGACGCTGCGCTGGGCGGAAATCCTGGCGCTGCTGGATTCGCGGACCCAGGGTAGAGCGCCGAGGAGCTGGCGTACGAGTTGTTTGGGGACGCGGGCACGCCGCAGGCCATCCGGGCCGGGATGTTCCGGGTCCGGTCGTCGCTGGTCTTTCTGGGTGCTAGGACTCGGGGCGGGTCCTGCGGCTGCTGCGCGAAGGGCGAGTGGCCGAGGCCCTAGAGGCGTACGCGGCTCCCCTACTCAGCCGCTCGGGCGCCTGGCCGTACAGCTGCTCCGGGACCAGCTGGACCTGGCCCTCGGATCGACTGTGCGTTCCAGCGCCAACGCCGGGCTCATCATCAAGTGGCTGTCGACCGATGGGTTCCGCGGATTTCGAGGCAGTCGAAGCGCTGGGACGGCTCGTGGGCCGCCCGAGTGCGCGGTATTTGGCGTTCCGGGCGTCGGCAGGCGCTTGAGCCCGAAGCCTGTTATCGGGGCCATCGCCTTTCCTGTTCTAACTCGTGGCTCGGCGCTGCTGCTCAGGCGACGCCTACTTGCCCGCACCTACGGCGTCGCTGCTGGGCTACGTCGCCGGAATTGGACCAAGAGCTGCTTCGAGTTCACAGAACATCAACCCGGGGCCTTTCAAACGGCACAACAGGCACGTCTTGAATGGGGTCAACAGCCTCCAGCTCGTTGGACATGTGGCTCGAAGCACTGACCGGAAATCGCGGATAGGCAATCGTCACAACCAATGGAGGCGCTGCTATCCATCTTGTTGCACCCAGACCAAGCAGCTGAGGCGAACTGGACAGTATTCGCAGATAGAAGAATCGTCAACCCCCGGCGGAAGGTAATCGCTGTCAAAAGGGGCAACTTCTTCA
Organism: Arthrobacter sp. BE255; assembly: GCF_031457335.1. Classification (NCBI taxonomy): domain Bacteria; kingdom Bacillati; phylum Actinomycetota; class Actinomycetes; order Micrococcales; family Micrococcaceae; genus Arthrobacter; species Arthrobacter sp. BE255. Next base: position 109,250 of record NZ_JAVDWK010000014.1, read on the forward strand.
ACTCCCGCCTCAGCGTCGGTCATCGCTGCTTGGTATGCGCGATCCAGTGGCCCGTCGGCAGGGCTGCGCTTGCCTGCCAGCGTGAAAACCCATTGGCCGGCCGCCGATCCTCGGCTCACTTTCACGACACGCCTTGCATAGCTGCTGGAACGCTGACCGGGCGTGAGGTGGCGCCAGAGGTCGTTTGCAGCCCTCCGCGCTTCGTCTTCGGTCAACCGGTTGAGTTTGACTACAGCACCGATCACGTTGCCGTGCAACATCGCATGGTGATGTTCCGACTGGAACGCGTGAGACGGCCCAAGTATCCATTGGAGAGCGAGTCGCCTACTGCAGGCGGTGGCTGAGGCGCTTGCACGCGATGGTATTTTCCCGACGGCGAGTGCCAGGTCCTCTGTGGACACAGATTGAGCAGGAGAAGCCGGACGTTCTCTGATTGCCCCCATGTCTACAGCAGGCCTTATGGTGTCGATCGGGAGGCCACCGGCCCTGATTCTAATAGCGCAGCTCAACCTCGGTGGAAGAGTCAAGAGCGACAGAACGGCAGAAGGATTACGCCGCTCACCACCTACATCAGATATCCAGCTGAGCGTTACCTTATTGCCTGGTTGCACTCCCTCTAGTGCAAGCCATAATAAGTAGAGATCACCTAGAGCCGCGTTGTCAGCACGTGCGGCGAGAACCTCAACCGTGATCGAATCAACTTCGCCCCCCGCTATATCTTCCATTCTGAAGGGCCACCCCACCGCCTTAACGGAAGATGGAAAGATGCCCTCCGATAAGTTGGTTATATGCAGGTCTCGAGCTACCTTGCGCATTCCCAGTGCATCTAACCCACGCAGGTCTCTGACTCCCGAAAGTTTCGTTTCTAGTTCGCCGAAAGCATCAAATTCAGCAGTACGGCCTAGCAACATCGCGACGACGTCCACGAGCCCGTCGACGTCAATTTCGTCGTCGAGTCCAATCGAAAAGCCATCGACCTTTGCAGCGATTTCAAGCCGAGCTTCATCATCTAGGTTGCTCATGCCATGCTGGAGGTTGCTCCGAATGAAGCGCACATGATCCTTGAGCGCTATTCGCTCCCGAGATGCAATTCCGCCGACAAGCGTCACAACCAAGGAAACAACGTCTGCGATTCCGGCAGCTTCATCGCAACTCAGGTCGCCCCACGGAACTAGCCGCAAAGGGTTACCCGCCGCCAATCGCAGGCGTTCAATGTCGGACGATGGGGCTGCCTTCTCCCCCAAGGGCACAACCTCTGCAAGGATGAGCCTGTGAAGGTTGAGCGCTCGCTCCCGCCACTGTTCGCCAGTCGAACAACCGGCGAAAAAGGGCATGGCACGTCGCAGAGCGCCCACGTACTCGGTGGCAGGTCTCCGTCCCTCGTTTGGATGAAGATAACCGCTCGCAGCAATATCAAGGAGCGCTTCACTGGTCAAAACAACTTCCGCGCCGCCACCGTTGATGGGCTTGATGCAGTCGTGAAGTGCCAGGAGGAACGCGCCAATGGGTAACTGCGCCAGATCGACACGGCCTGAGTCAGTATCTCGCCCGAGGCGCCGGACAAGTCGTTCGATTGATTGCGCATCACCAGCGAAACGAATTGGCAGGTCACCTTGTGCTTCTACAGTTTCCCGGCGCCACTCCCGTACTAGTTCAGCAGGGCTCCGGCACTCTAAGATTGACAGCCGCTCAGGTAGTCCGTCGACGAAGACGGTTTCACCACGTAAAGCCTGAAGGAGGGCACCGCCCCTCGGGCCTACGTTTGACTCAGCCGCAGCGTCGCCCGACGAAGCCTTGAACTCTTCCGGCGCCGGCATGCCCCATTCCTCCGTGAAAAACCGACGCCAGCTCTCGAAAGCTGGATTTGCACCGTCATCATGCACAATGAAGATTTGATCGATGCTAGGAATACGGCGCAACAATTGGAACAGGGCCCACTGAGGTGGTGTGAAAAAGTAAAAGCCGTGGTGAACAATTACTCGCCTCTCTCCCGGTGCGCACACGCCGAATGCAACATCTAGAGCCCTCTCGATGCGACCACGAAGATCGCGCGCTAAAGGAGTTGTCTGTGCTTGAAACTCCTGAAAGTTCATCCAAAGGTCTCTTCGCGACGCGGCTAGCGAAGGAATTTCCCTCTCCAGCCAGGCCCAAGCTTCCAGGGCGGCACGGCCCAAGCCATCACTCACGTTCGTCAAGTCCTTTGGACTAATACCGGAAGCGATAAGGGTGTGAATGGACCGGGAGAACTCACGCCGAGATTTGACCAAGAGCTTCGCCATGCCGTCGTTAGGCGCCACCTGACGGGCATATTTCCTTAGCTCGTCATCAAGTTTGATGCCCAACCGCATCCTTCTTCCCGAAGCGGTCGATTGCCAGGCCGTAGCTTGCCGGTCGTAGCCTTTCGGCCCTTCCCTCCCCAGAACATCCGGCCCGGGAAACGTGTCGGGCGGCAGTGCTAAATCTTTGTCTCCAGCCAAGACGACTAAATCCGTAAGGACTGCGATTGGCACTCCGACTACACCCGTGGCCCGCACACCCCTTGCTAGCGAGGCGGTTGCTGTTATGTGACAGACGGACTCCCAGCCCGTTCCGTGCGCTTCCAGGACCTGCCGCAGAACGTTCTCGTCAACGGCGGCCGCGGCTACTGACTTCCACCTACCCATTCGTAGCCTCCCCTATTGTCAGTAAATCAGCCCACGACGAGAGCCTCCCATTTGCTCGGGTCCTTCTCGCCGGTAGGTATACAAGCAATTGTTCTTTCGCACGCGTGAGTGCCACATAGAGGAGGCGTGCCTCTTCACGTGCGGTCTCCCGATCATCCGACGCCCAAAGCTGTTGGTCCCCCGAACCAACGTTCGTGAACTTCGTTCGTGTGTTTGTTCCACCGCTCCATTGCCAAACGAGCCGGGGCGGCCCGCTCGCGCCCCGCAAGACTGCAGCGCGAGTTTGCAGATTCTTCGGTGGTCCGAATTCCGCCCACGTATGCGGGACTAGCACTCGGTCGAATTCAAGTCCCTTGGCCTTATGCACCGTAAGGGCGACCGTTCTTCCTCTGAGAGCGTCCCATTCGATCGGTTCATCCTCTGAGCGATTTGTTGCTATCTGCAACTGAAGCCAAGATACGATGCGATCAAGACTAGTTGGCCCTTCCTGCAGGTTAGTGTCTAGGAGGGTAATCAAATGATCGAAACAGCGGGCATAGCGCCGCCGCTCAGAATCATCGTTCTCGGGCGTTACCTGAACGGCCTCGGGTATAAACGCACGCGAACACTCAACAACCAAAGCCACTACGGGCATCTTGTTCATCAGAGCGGCCAGGGATGCGAGACGACGCCTCAAGGGCTCGAGGTCAGACCTGTCATATGAGTCAGCATGTGCGAGCGTCCCAATCCTGTCATTCCATCCTCTGGGAGGCGAGACATCTTCTCCCCACCCACTACTCGAAATCCCGAAGGGCGGTTGCCCTTGAAGAATGCCGGCTGCCCACCGTGTTTCCAGCAGTTGAAGGAGCGCGGCGTCGTCAGAGGGGTTAGCAATAGTTCGGAGCAGAACATCGAGCTCCCTAACCGCGGGAGACAGGAAGAATCGACCACCAACGAGCAGTTCACATGGTTCCCCAGCATCAAGAACTTCTGAGCGCACTCGTAGTGCTTGCCAATTCTGCCGGCAAAGAATGGCGATCGTTGCGTCGGGATCCTCTGCACGCCATTTTATTACGTCTACGGCGGCAAGGGATGCGAAGTTCTGGGTCTGCACCTTTGTAAACGTGATTTCGCTGCTTCCATCGACATCTACAACCTGGGGACGGAGTTTTTCTTTCTCGGGGTAGTCGAGAAGGTTTTTCGATTCCCAATTAGCGAAATGTGGATGCAGTGACTCAAGGAGGCGCGCACCTGAGCGGAAGTTTCGCGTAAGAGGATAGGCACTTACGGCCGCCAATTGACGGGCTACAACGCGAGAGTGGAGCTCCTTGAATGCATTTCCTTCAGCACCCCTAAAACGATAGATCCCTTGCTTTGAATCTCCGACGACGAAAAAGTTTGATCCAAGTCGTGCCTTTATCTGCAGGATGAGGTCCATTTGCAGGGCATCGGTGTCCTGAAATTCATCAACGAAAAGATAACGTGGCGGTTTAACCCTGACGTCCTGTTCCTCTCCACACAAGGAACGGAGAGCAAACGGAACCAGTTGTGAGGTAGGTATGGATTGATTCTCCAGACAGAAAGCCCGGAATCTGCCCGCAGTCTCATCAATTACCGAACGAGTGGTCGCCTCTACGGCGGCGTGAATCCCTGTCGACTCGGCGCTTCCCCAGTCCAAGTCAGGAATCACGGTGCTGTTCACCACCGACATTAATTCCACGCCATTATTCTCCAAAGCCTCCCAGACAGACCGAATGTGCCGCTGCCAGAGGTGAGAAGGTGGCACCTCTCCGCCGCGCCTTTCGATCATCTCTGTGAGGTGGGGCGATAGGGCATCATGCAAGATGGCTCGGAACGCCATTGTCTGTAGGCCGACTGCAAACTCTGGAGCCAGACCGAGAATAGCACCGCCGGACCTCACGATCCCCTTTGCATAGGAGTGAATAGTCGTGATTTCAGCACCACTAAGCTGCATCATCCACGCAAGAGTTGGTAGTACGCAGCGGCGGCAAAGCCTCTGCCGAAGAACCAAGGTCCGGCTGATTCGCTGTCGCATCTCTAGAGCAGCGTCCCGGGTGAAAGTGACCAAAACGATGTCGTCGGCTCTAAGATCATACGGTCTTGTTTGGATGTCGGGCTGCCCTTTGTCCACGCCCCTGCACGTCGCCAACAAGAAGATTACGCGTTCTGACATTGTCTCGGTCTTGCCGGTCCCCGCGCCAGCCGAAATCAACAAATCAGAATTAGCAGGAGCATGAACAATCTCGTACTGCTGGACGTTCATTCCCCCAACACCGTCAGCGGCTTTTAAGGCTTTTTGCACACTGTCCGAAAGCTCGGCGGGAACGGCACCGTCAATGACCCAGTGGCCTCCGTCGCCGTCATTGCCTTCTCCCACTACCGCCCATTCGAGCAGGCGACTGTCTCTAAAGGCCTGCAATTCTGTCGGATCTAGGGAGGTTTCACGCGTGGCTTCGGTAATAAGGAAGACACGGATGCCGTAGTGCAGCATTCCCAGCACCTCATCGACGTCTATACCACCGATGCCGACCCTTAGGACAGAGTAGCGAGGCAACGCAGGAAGCCCTAACGACCTGCAAAGGACATCCAGCGCCACGGAGGGGTCGGCCGCAAGGACCGTGCTAGCCGCATCGGCAGCAACCGCCAGCTCTGCGACGTCCGCCAAGGCGTTCTTCCTAAGCTGACGCTCGATTGCTTCAAGACGCACCGGATCTAGCACGTCGTTTTCGCCCTCAGGTGGAAGGAGTCCAACGGCAGCCGAACTTAGATCTACTGGTGGGCCCGTGACCACGTCCATGGCCGATGCCGGCCAAACCCATGCATCCACTTCTTCCCCACCCTGGCCAAAGCGTACTGTCTTTCGCCCTCGTCGAGAGAGCTGATTCACGTCAGCACGCAGCCAGCGCCCCGGTGAGGTGGCAGTGGGTGCCTCAAACAGAACGATCCATACGGTGCAACCCGTCGACTTTGAAACTGCAACGTAGTCACTAAAGGCAGCGAAGGCAACCCAATGCTCACGTTCACCGGTCAGCAAGTCAACATCTGGCCGGGCCCTGAACTTTACCTCCCAATACTCACTCATGCCGGACTTCACTGTCTGCATATCCGGAGCCCTAAGCCGTTTGCCGGCAATTGCTATCAAGGGAGCTCTCGTCCCGTTCGAATTGCCGACGGCTTCCCCCAAATGGGTTACGGCATACGAGCTGGCCTGGAGCCACGCTGACCACGCCAGTTCGCACCGCCGCCATGCCGCATTCTCATCGTCGAGTTGAGGTGTCATTGAGCTTCTCTCGTCTTGGAACTTCGTTATTGTCCATGTAAAAACTCGGACGAGTGGGTATCTTCCCCAAGTACGCCTCGCTCGCCGGCGATCCGGCGTCGGTCATTTGCGAGGGACTCGGCGGATCTACCAAGAGAGTCCGCGGTCGACGCGGCCGAGGTTCGCTTACACCATTCACCGAATACTAGCTCCTGCAAGTCGTATGGCATTGAAGGAGTCATCCCCCACCTAGCAAGCAATTCAGCTTCAACGGTGAATGTCGTCCGAAGGGACTCGTAGCGCCCGCGCAGTGACTCATACTCTTTGATCGAGGTTCGAGGAGCTGACGGGAGCTCATTGTCTTGAGAAACGGAGCGGGCAGACTCTAGACCAACTGACCTCAACGGAGACGCGCGAGCAGGTGTGGTACTGGGCTTAGCTTCGGGCCCGATCATTCGTTCTAGTCGGAGGCGAAGGCGCCCGGCTCGGGACTTGTTCCGATGGCCTAGTTCATCCCGCAAGAGTTCCAGAGTTTCGGAATCTAGATCTCCGGATGCCACAAGGCGCTCGAGCTCCAAAATCGAATACGATATGAACGGCCGCGGTGTCACAGACACCCCGAGTGACACCACTTGTGAATAAGTGACCCACTAGATTCGCAGCACAGCACCGTTCCCCCAGATTCAAGATTAGCAATACACTAGCAACCTCACAGGCGTCGCCCTGAATCTAACAAGTTGCTTCTCCTGCGTGTCGTTTCAACCGGCACAGCGAACGGGGGCCGGCAGCGAAGCACGCCAGTTTCAGCGGTTAGGGCTTCTCGACCGCGCGCATCCTAGCCGCGGCTGCCGCAGCGCGACCAGGAGGACCAAGGAAATCAATCACGGATGCGATAGCCGCTGTATTGCTAGGAATTTCGCATTCCCACACTGTGAAGACGTTCCAGCCGAGGGAGGCCAGCTTCGCGCGCTGAGCTGCGTCACGTACCTCGTTGTTCTTCCTTTTTTGTGCCCAAAACTCGGTATTCGACTTCGGCAGACGGGCACCGACCGGACAGTCGTGTCCATGCCAAAAGCAGCCATTGACAAAGATCACCTTCCGCCGACTGGCGAACACGAGGTCCGGCTTGCCTGGAAGATCACGTGCGTGGAGTCTAAAACGATAGCCAGCCGTATGAAGAAGGCTTCTCAGACGAACCTCCGGTTTCGTGTTCTTGGAGCGAATCTTAGCCATGTGCGCGCTTCGCTGTTCTGGGCTCATGAAATCTGCCACGCATTAAGTCTATTTCCGTGGCAGTCACCACAGGCACGACCTTCGCCTCTTTCCATCGATAGGAAGTCACTTCGTAGCTCGAAGAAAGCTGGACTACGTCCCCGTCCAGCTCCGTCCGTTCTTTCACTGACCGATATAGGGTGGACTTGAAAGTATAAAGCGCCAAAAAATTTGCAGGAGCGTGGAGTGAGAGAGCTGTCGGACCTTGAGCGGCTCAACGTCGAGTTTTTGGTACGTCTAGATGTGCCCTTCGGGTTGCTAGAGCAGACCAACACGACATTGGGAAAGGCATATTCGGACGCCACGCAGGAGTTTCGTGAGTTTTTAGTCGCCGCGGATGTCCATAACTACGCCCAACAGCCTCAGGGACCAGCACATAAAGCGGTCCGCAAGGCGACAGTAATTATTCGGGGCGAAGCTCTGCCCTCGGAGGTCGCTATGTACCGCCCAGTAACAAAAAAAGGCGATCCGCGCTTCCGAATCTCAAAAATCAAGAATATATGCACGAGTGGCGATATCGCTGTCGTGTTTCTACTCTCTAAAGAGCTCTATATTGTGCGACTTGACGAGTCTGACTTCGAGACCGAAGTTGGACGGCGTGGAATACTAGGGGATCTCCTAGGGAATATTGCGAAGCAGCGAATGTCGGCATCGGAGGAACTGCTTCAGATGATTTTAGGCGTAGCAGAGCGCGGTTTCATTAGGACCCACAGGGCGGGAGACACGGCAGTCGGGCACCTTCTGGAAACAGAACTAGGAATTTCAGCAAATTCAAGTAAGGCGCCCGACTTTAAAGGAATTGAGATAAAATCCACGCGCGCGAAAAAACAGAGCCGTCATACCATGTTTGCAAAAGTCCCTGACTGGAAGATAAGCACACCCTCTAGTACGGCCGAATTTCTTTCCCTATTCGGATACAATAGACGCGGCTTTCCCGAGTTAAACTGCGAGGTCGGAGCGAGACGGGCCAACTCACAGGGGCTCAGACTCAGACTTTCCTCAGACGAATCGATTCTCGAGGAATTCTGCGAGAGTTCAAACTCAGCACTCTCATTGCGCTGGACCATGGAATCTCTAAGAACAAGTCTGAAGCGCAAACATGAGGAAACATTCTGGGTGAAGGCGACGTCAGAGCGGCGCAGTGACGGTGAATACGTCCGCTTCGACTCGGTCGTGCACACGAGCAAACCGGTGCTAAATCAGGTGGTTCCCCTTTTGACTTCAGGGGGGATCACAGTGGACCATTTGATTTCAAAAAAGCCCGGAAAAACGGTTAAAGAGCAAGGGCCGTTGTTCAAGGTTTCCGCCCAAAACTTCGACGTTCTTTTCCCTCGAATAGAGGTTCATCAGCTACAAAGACTCAAATTGCGGCTTGGCGGAGACTAAGCTTCCATCCCCGCCTCGAGGTCATCTTCGCGGGTTCGCCGTCTGGGTCGAACTCTAAGCGGTCGGCTGCCATACAAGAACAGGTTGGTCAGCGCTTTCCCAGAATTTGAGTAGGCGTAGCCGGACACGGACCTTCCGTCGGCCTGCGTCTAGAGGCCAGGTTGATTAAGGATTCCAGAGACCATTCTTCCGACCGCTAGAGACAACCAAGGCGAGACGGCATTGCCCACCTGTGAGTACTGCGGAACCTCGACTCTCCGCCTGTGCGCACCCGTTGTTTCCTTGCCGAGAAACTCAAACCGTGCCGGGAAACCCTGGAAGCGGGCCATTTCCCGGACCGTAAAGATGCGGGGCTCAACCGGGTGAACATAGTCGTCAGGCAAAGTCACAACCGTTCTCGCTGGCTTGTTCCATCCCAACACCTTCTGTGAGTGTTTTTTGGTTGCCAGTTTGATCACAAGGTGGCAAAGCTCGTCCAGCGTTGACGCCAGCACAGTACCGTCAGGTGCAACGGCAGGCAGTTCAGCATCGATCAGCTGGGTTTTGACGTAAAGCATGGCGTCAGATTCAGGCAGGGCAGCAGCACGGCTAACCACACGCTGTTCTAGTCCCGCACCTGCCAGAAATTGATACAGCCGAAAGCGTTCAATCGTTCGCGCCGAGTGCTTTCGGGGCACGTGGTTGTGCTCCGCTTTCCCCGGTTTAGGCCGTACTTTCCAGTCAAGCTGGCGCATTTCTCGAACATACTCGCGGTTCTTCGGCTTCTGGCCGTTAGGGGCATGCGGGGAGAGATCGGCGACCGCATCTTCCACAGTACGAACGTCAGTGCTCTTGATCGTGGGAGCCGGAGCAAGATGCGGCAGGGGACCTGCTACTTGATCTATGAAGCCTGACTTCCAGAGCGTCCCTGTCGATGTAATACCACGAGCATCAGCAATATCTGAGCGAAGCCCAATGATCATCAGTCTCGGCCTGTGCTGGGGCGCTCCATAGTGCATGGCGTTGACCATTACTCCCTGCACCGTGTACCCCGGATCGGTTTCAGCGAGAGCTTGCTGAAGCTGGACGAACGACGATTCTTCATCGGGGGCAAACCGCTGGTTCATGCCTACAACATTTTCAATTACGACGGCTTTGGGCTTCGTTCGGCCAACGAACTCCAGATACTCCCACGGAAGCTTGTTCCGTACGTCGTCCCGGTTGCGACGGCCGGCCAAAGAGAACCCTTGGCACGGCGGACCTCCCACAACTAAATCTATGCTCTCCTGAGCCAGATCAGACATCAGGTCGCTTTCGGACAAGAGTGAGTTCAACTCGCGCACGAGAACCCCGCGCTGGACCTGTTCCGAAACAGGAGAGTCGACGTACCGCATCCACTCCCGTAAGTCGGATGCATCGTCTATTAGATTGTGGAAGAAAGTCCTAGCCGCCATGTCCGACTTCTCCACGGCTACGACAAGTTCGCCCCCGGCCCGTTCGATTCCAAGGGACAGTCCGCCACATCCAGCAAAGAGGTCTACGTATTTCATCACCCCCTTATTGTGCCGTATGAGTCCGACATTTCCAGGACCAGACGGGTGTCCGCAGGCGCGCCCGATGACAAATAGGCGCATACGCTCCGTTGCGTAGGCTCATAGCCAGCCTTACCAGTGGGTGCCGGGCGGTAGACCGGTGGTGGGCTGAAACAACAGCGCTCCGGCGCTAGACGGGACTGAAATGGTCTTACGTGCCAAGCCCTTGTGTCGGGGCAACCGGTCCGGTGAAACGACCGGTTCAACTCGATCACGGAATCGTAAGGAGTTCTGTGACAGTGGGCACGTCGGAGATGCCCTCCCGGGGCGCCCAAAAAACTAAACGGGCCTTGACGGTGATTTCACCTTGAACGTCGAATAGGTTCGATACATCCTGTACGTGGACTGGCCGATGCGAATGGCTCGAAGGCCATAGCTGGGAGGATCGAACCGTGGCACCTACTTCAAGGCGCGCCGCTCCATACCAGGAGTGGGTGCTTATGTACCGGAAAGGTCTAACGCGAGGCAAGATAGCATCTCTAACGGGTGCTCCCCCAGCGACAGTGGGCTACCACCTTGAAATCGCGCGAACCCTTGACCGTGAGCTGCTGACCGAGCACGTGACAGCGAATCCGAGGGCCGCCAAGGTCACCCCGCAGGGAATGACGCGAATGCGCCAACTCATCACATTTGTGCAGCAGACTGGTAAGTACCCTTCCAGCAGCTCGGATCTCTTGCTCGAGAGAACTCTGGCTGTATGGCTGAACCGGCGGCATCGGGAGGCCGCCGAGGGAAGGCTTGCGTCCGTGATCCACGACGGACTGAAGGTTTTGCCCGACTGGGAGGGCAAAACGAGGAAGGCTACCGACGAGAGGAGATGGCAAGACCGGCTCAGGGCGCTTGCAGAGTCTCGTGCGATGGGGCAAGACTGGCCACGCCATAGAGGTCTCATCACCGACGAAGAGCATGATCTGGGCGTCTGGCTCCACACCCAGCGATTCAAGTCACGGCGCGGGGAGCTCGACCCTGCGAAAATAAAGGCACTGGATTCAGCGGTTCCTGGATGGAGAACGGGCCGAACACGAGGTAGGAAGCCCGCTGCCAAAGATTGAACCTGAAGCCGAATCTCCTACGGCGGGGTCAAGTGTTGCTTCTGAGTGCATAGCGGCAAAGTCGTAGCAGCCATAGAAATCCCCCTGACCCCTCGGTGTATCGGTTTCCTCCCCTCGGCGGGTGGTGGACGCTTTCCTTCAGACGGTTGTGGCGTGACTCCAACGCTCGTTAGACAGCTATTATTCGACGTATGCCGGGCGCCTAACGAAAATCGACCGCGGGCACACACCATCGACCGAAATCGGGTCCCGAATACAGGTGGGGCGCCATATTCGTCTTGGGAAAATCCCAACTCGGCTGTACTGTTAATTTGATCCCTGTCTATAGGACGTATATCACCTAGGGGCGTAGCCGGACACCGGAGGGAATATGGGGAACGAGACTCAGCCGGTTGACGCAGGGGCCCGCGCATTGCAGCGGATCGAATCTCTGCAGATGAAGCATGCCGACGTCGCAACCGCAATAAACATGACGCCTGACGCCTTGTCTCGCTCTCTGAGGGGGCAGCGCAATTTCAAGCTGGTGGAGATGGCAGCTCTAGCTGACCATCTGAACACCTCTATCCACTGGCTCGTGACTGGTGAGCGTGACCCGTATGAGGTCAAGCTGTCTGCCCGACATCAGTGGGACCCTGGCTCCAGAGCCGACCACCCGCACGATTGGAAGACGGCCAAGCGAGTCGGTAATGACGTTGCCGGCATTTATCACCAAGCAGATGTGGGGCCAGCCGGGAATCCGACCACCGTGGGTGAAGGCTGCACACCGAACGATGCTGCCCAATGGGCACGCGAATACCTCGTGGCGGGCCTACCCGCGGGAGCAGTTCTCGCTGATCATCTTGCCGATGTGATAGAGCGAGTGTTCGGCATCGACGTGTTCGTTATCGACTATGACAAGGAGTTCGATGCGTACTCGGCCGAAGCAAACGGGGCCAAGTTCATAGTCCAGAAGACCACGGGCGCCTGGTGGCGCGCCGTCTTTAATGTCGCTCACGAGTTCGGCCACATATTGCACAGCGACCTCGCATACAGCGATGAGGAGCGCATGGTTCGGGCTGACGAGTGGTGGGCAAACAACTTCGCAGCCGAACTCCTGCTGCCCGAGACGGACATGCAAGCCTTCGACTGGGCGAAGGGCAGCGTCAAAGACCTGGGTGAGTTCGTCGTAAACCATCGCGTGTCGACGGCTGCAATGGCCAACCGTGTCAAAAGTCTGGGCATAACCCCTAGTGCAACATTGTCGGAAGCACTCCTCTGGAAGACGCCACGCCTTCTACAAGCCGTCCACTCTCCATTCTGGGTTGCCCCACTAGAGGACGCCTACCGCAGCCCGCGATTCCCAATTCGTATCATCCAGGCTCATCAGGTCGCCGTTGCCGAGGGGCGTGCCAACGGCCAGACCCTCGCATGGATGCTAGGCGTCCCGGTAGAAGACGTCGACCCCGCATGGAGCCCTCGGCCGTCGATGACAGTCGAGCGATTGCTTTCTGCCCTGTGAGCGGCGGCGCTCAGGTCGAGTTCATATTCCCAGATACGAGCTTGCTCATGAACTTTGCCGCAGTCAATCGAGTTGATCTTGTCAGTGCGATCGTGGAGGGACGTGGTTCGTGGACTGAGGCGATCCGTGACGAGGTCCAAAGGTGGTCGCTGGAGACCAAGTACCAACCGCTGACTCAAGTATTCGGCTTCATGCCTGAGGAACCACACGTTGCCAGAGCTGAAGAGATGATGACTGGCGAAGGTATCCGTCGAAGGCTAGCTAAGCCTGGCGATCCGAGATCTCAACACTGGGGGGAGTGCGAGACACTGGCTGTCATTCAGCATCGCTACGCCGGAAAGACGGTTCTCGTCCTTTCGGAAGACGGTGGTGTACTTACTGAGTGTCGGCGGCTAGGTGTCGACACCGTTACCACGAGGCTGTTGCTCGAGGCGGTTGCCACGCGTGGGGTCATTACTTGGCCGGAGGCTGACGGTATCGCTCAACTTCTAAAGGACATGGGTGAACCTGTCCTAAACTACCCGCCCCCCATCCGGCCTCCCATGCCGGCGGGGCTGCGTCCCCAACCGGTCTGCGTCGGCGAAGTTGACACAGAGCTTTCGAACAGCCATGCCTGACACGCCCGACGTCCATGCCTGCCTACCGTAACAGCCGCCGTAACACGCTCTTACCTCATTGGCTGACCCGCCATGGCAGTCCCCACTACCGGCGGCAATAAACCCTCGCTGAAGGCCGCGCGCCGCCGGCGGCCGGCAGATGATCGCCGAAACCTATTACCTCGGCATCCCTGTCATCGCGTGGACCGTCATGGCGACGGCAAGCTTCGCAGGCCTTGGGGAGGTCCGCGGAGTCAGACTCCCTTACTCTTCCCAGCCAAAGGCCGGCTACCCCATGCGTTCAGAAAGACGGGCTCAATGTTTCATACATTTTGCCGGGCACGTCAGGCTGCAACCCGAGGTCAATGTGACCACACTCATCGGATGCCATGTGTCCTGCTGTAAGTAGGAGTTTTTCTTTACCGCCGAAGATTGATGGTTTCGTTTCACAGAGTGAGAGCCCTGAAAATGCCCAGCGATCGTGGGGACCTCAGGGCTTTCCTTCATTTAGTTACTGCACCGGGAGTGCTCCTAGCGGTCAGCGTTCTATTCCGCCCACTTTTCAACAACCTTGTTCGCGACAATCAGAGTACCGTTTTCGCCCTGATCGATGCGCAAGTTGTATTGAAGCTTTGTGTCCGCTGCTGGGACTTGGATACGACCATGCGGATGCTGGTTCACAACGGCTCCGAGAAGCTGGTACAACGCATCCGGACTGTTTTTGAGGTCTTCGTTCATCTCCGGAATGTCGGTTACTTCTTGCTCGTTCTGTTCAGTCATCAGCCGATCTTAGCGATAATTCCTAAGTCGTATCTACGTGAACAACGATCTTGTCAAAGAGGCACCCAACGATTTCGTTACACTCATAAATGTATTCAGGTCGTCGTTTGTCTCGGCGGGAGTCACGCCTGCGTCGTCAGTCGGCTCGTGGGCCCGCGCAAAGATGGTGTCTCGATGCTGGCAAGCCCGAGAGACATCACCCGCCGAGGACGCGGCGAACAAGGATAATGCAGACATGGCTAACGAACAGTTCGACAACGATCATGACGCGGTCACCGCCACATCGCGACCGGCCCCTGACTTGGCGATAGCGCGTGAGGCCGCCGAGGTGATCACTCACATGCTCGGAGACGGCCGGTCCGTGATCGACCCCACGGCGACGATCTGGACGGCTGAGGCAGCTGAGGAGCTTCGGTCCAGGATCGGGGGAAACCCGGTCGTCGGGGCGGCCCAGGGACAATGGGACAAGCTCGACCAGCAGCTCCAGGGCGCGCCACGTGAGGTTGTGCTTCTTGCAGCCGAGATCACCTTCCTGCGCGAGCATCCACTGCGCTCGGTCCTGCCTGAAACGCGCCGAGCTCATGTCGATCGGGTTCTATCCCAGCTCGACTCGCCCGTAACGGTTCCGGTGCACATGTCGACGTGGCTGTCTCGCCCCACCGGGGCCGCTGGATTCGAATCGGGCTCCTGGTATAACAGCGCGATGTGGCGACACGTCATCTGGACCTCTTCCTTCGTATGCTACTGGGATGGTCTACCCGAGAGTGAGCGTGAGATCGCACGGACCGATCCGTGGAAGCTACAGCAAGCCATGCTCTCTTCTGGTAACGACCGCTCCGACATCCGAAATGCGCTGCAGTTCCTCGCCCGTTCCGACATCTTCGAACCAATCGCTTCCGCGGCAATGAAGCAGAAGATCCGCGACGGGCTTGCGGATCGAATCGGCGGAGCCACGGGCAGCGACCCGGCATCGATCGACCGTGACCTGTTGGCTATTCGCACCGCTCTGGCCCGCTCAGTCGAGGGACCATTCCACTTCTGGACCCCGGGCGTGGAAGAGCTTTGGGACTCCTCCGCCGGCGAACCCGACCCCGCTGCCACCGATGTCGCCACGCTGGCCGAACCTCGTCCCCGCCATTACTGGCTCTACTCTCCCGGGGCACAGGCCTCGGAGTGGGAGGAGTTCTCGACCAACGGCATCATGGCGATCGGCTGGGATGAGCTAGACAACCTCGCTGCCTACCCGAGCCGGGAGGCGATCCGTCAGGCCCTCGACGTCGAGGAGAGCGGCGGTTCAATGAGGAACGCCGTTCTGGCGGTGTGGCAGTTCCAGAACGAGATCGCCGTGGGCGACATCGTCTACGCCAAACGCGGCCGCCGTGAGATCGTCGGTCGCGGCGAGGTCACGTCCGACGCCCGATTCGAACCGGACCGTGCCTCATTCCGCCACGTCCGCTCGATGAACTGGACCCACAGAGGGTCCTGGGAGCACCCCGGTGACGCGGCAACCAAAACGCTCACCGACATCACGCCGTACCGCGACTACCTAGAGAAACTTGAGGCTCTCGTCACCGGCGACGTCGAGTCAGGGCCGCCTGTCGCGGCGACGCCGCTCCCGTCCTACGACAAGTCCGCGTTTCTCAGCGAGGTCTATCTCTCCGAGACCGGCTATGATCGGCTGCACTCCTTGCTGCTGCGAAAGAAGAACGTCATCCTCGCCGGTCCGCCCGGCGTCGGCAAGACCTTCGCGGCCAAACGCCTCGCATACTCGATTCTGGGCGTGAAGGACCCCAGCAGGGTCCAGACGGTTCAGTTCCATCAGAGCTATTCCTACGAAGATTTCATGATGGGCTACCGACCCACCGAGACAGGCGGGTTCACTCTCGCCGAGGGAGCGTTTTACCGGTTCTGCGAGGAAGCCCGGGCCGACGACGATGACCGGCCCTACTTCTTTATCATCGACGAGATCAACCGCGGCAACATTTCCAAGATCTTCGGTGAACTGCTCATGCTCATCGAAGCCGACAAGCGCGGACAAGACCTACGTCTGGTCTACAAGAACGAGACCTTCGCTGTCCCGGCGAACGTCCATATCATCGGCATGATGAATACCGCAGATCGTAGCCTCGCCGTACTCGACTACGCGCTGCGCCGTCGCTTCGGGTTTTTCGAGATGCCCCCAGGTTTTGACTCGGCCGGATTCAGCCGGTGGAAGCTGGAGGCCGGCAGCCCCACGCTCGACCGCCTCATCACCGTCGTCGTCGACCTCAACAGGACCATCACCGACGACCCAGCTCTCGGCCAAGGCTTTGCGATCGGCCACAGCTACCTCACACCTCCTGCAGGCAGCGACGCCGATGACGCCTGGCTGTACTCCGTCGTCGAGGACGAACTCATTCCACTCCTTCACGAATACTGGTTCGACGAGCCCAGCAAAGCCAAGGAGTGGGCAGGCAGGCTCCGGAGCGCCGTCGCATGACCGACGGCTCGATAATCATTCGCAACGTGTACGTGATGATGGCGTATGCGTTCCGGGCGATCCGCAGCGATGGCAACGACAGGATTGCCGCCGAGCGATTCGACCACCTTCACGACCTGCTTGCGGAGATCCTTGTGCGTGGCGTCGGCGCGCAGGTCAAGCGCGGCCTTCACCGAGATTACCTTCACCGCAGCGACGAGATCGCCACCGTCCGCGGCCGGATCGACGTCACTCGCACTATTGCCACCCGGTCGACTACTCGTGGGCGCCTGGTGTGTGAGTTCGACGAGTACGACCCAGACACGCCCCATAACCGTGCACTGAAGTCGGTCATTGTGCTCCTCATCCGCCAGAGCGATGTCGCCGTGGCGCGCAAAGATGCGCTGCGGCGGCTCCTGCCCTACTTGGACGCCGTGACGCTGGTGGCACCAACGTCCATCCGCTGGGACACGCTCACCTACCACCGCGCTAACGCCACTTACCGGCTGCTGCTCGGTGTCTGCGAGCTGATCGTCCGCGGACTCCTCCCCACTCAGGACTCCGGAGCCTCGAAGCTCACGTCGTGGGTTTCGGATGATGCGATGAGCACGCTGTACGAGCGGTTCCTGCGCGAGTACTACACCGTCCACCATCCCGAGCTCTCCCCCGGCGCACCCACCGTTGATTGGGACCTCGATGAGCCGAGCGGCCAAAGCTTGCAACTGCCCTTGATGCGTACCGACGTCACGCTCCGCAACCGCGGGCGCATTCTCATCATCGACGCGAAGTACTACAGCCATACGATGCAGACCGGAGCATGGGGCAAGGCGACCGTCCATTCGACGAATCTGTACCAAGTGTTTTCATATGTGAAGAACGAGGACACCCGGCGCGACGGCTCCGTCAGCGGACTGCTCCTCTACGCGCATACCGATGCCGTAGAACAACCCGACCTGGACGTCGTAGTCCAAGGTAATCGGATAGGTGCGCGAACCCTCGACCTCAACCGGCCCTGGGAGTATGTCAGCGCTCAGCTGGAAGAGATAGTCGGATGGCTTGAAGACTGAGGCGCTCGTCTAGCTCGCAGGCCTTTCCGCGATTTTCAAGGCCCGTGACGTGATTGGCGCTCAGCCCAAGCTAGCGCGATCAATTCACGACTGTGCACAAATGGCTTGGAACTGGACCACGTATGTGTCAACCCATGATGCGTAGTCCAAATCATTTGGGACCCGTAACCACGCCCAGAAAACCAGTGCCTAAAGGGAATCCGCGAAGCGGAAGATGCAGCCGGACTGCCAATCCGCGTCAACGGGGTACTGCTGTCCAGAAAATTACGCTCGCTGTTGCTCTGGGCTTACCCCAAGACGGAGTCATTGTTTTGCCGGCACGCAATGGGGCACGAGCAGTGATGTCCACTAGCCCAGGCCCGTAAGACACACTGCCTATTTCCCAGCCGACACAGGGACGCTGAGTAAAGCCAAGCCACGACCGGAGTCGAATGTTCAGTTCTGTCCGGAAACCATGCTGTGTTCGTGGCCAATAGGATTGAGTTTCACATCTACCACGCCTTCACCGACACGTGGAAGCGTGACTCCTAGGTTATGAGCACATCTGCCTCCCGCCGGAGGCAGGGGCTTCCGTGTCTTAGATACGTCGCCAAAGGGCCGGCCCCCTTGAGCGTTACGTATGTGGGTATTAGGCCAGGGACTTAGCGCTTTTTACAGACGTTGAACCAGAATGTAGTCGGCCTGCGTCTACCTTAAAGTAGTGTCGCCGTTGTAGCAGGGATGAGGACGTTCTCTCTGTTGGTTGTGAAGGCCGGGACACTTACCCTCGCGGCGTAGATGGCATAATTACCAACGTCTGTTTCTTCTATCTTGTCGTCACCTGCCCCTTGGTAACGTACCACTACTGAGCATTCGTAGTCGCGTTTCTTACCCTTGAGCCAGATATTGACAGTTGCAGAACTATCGGCCCCTAGGATAAACGGATCAAATTTTGAATTGGCAAACACGCGTTCCGGTTCCCTCACATTCACCCAGGACCTGGAATCAAGATCATAGCTTATGTCCAAGATATGGACTGAGGGTCCACCACTCGCGGCCGGCATGGGGGTGAAGTACCAAGACGCTTCCTCATTTGGAGCGAAATCCTTGACGGCCACAGTAATGTCCGTGATGATATAGCTTTTATCTTTCTCCGCATTCAAGCTAAGCACAAGCGTACCTTCACGGAAGGCCATAGCACGTTTCTCCAGAAAAGGAGCTGGATCCCATTCCTCGCCAAGTACTGGCAGGGGCGTTGCGTTAGTTCCGGCAAGGTTCCTATAGCTCCAACTTGTAGCTATTCCCAGTCGTTCTTGCCGCGATAGCAAGGGGGCAGCAACCGTAGCAGCCCCACCGACAGCAGCACCTGCCAATCCGCCTATTATCGCTATAAGCAAGTCGCGGCGGCTATGTGCCTTTTCATTCTTGGATTGGGCCTCGGATCCGCGCTCCAGAACGCCACGTCTGGAATCTAGGCGCTCCTTGCCCCCCTTTGACCTCTTATTTCCGCCCACGACGATCCTCCTCCAACGCGATATCCGACCGGTGGTTGTGCCTCGTATCCTAGCTGTCAGGTATCCGATAAAGTTCGGGGGCATGAGAGAACGCCGAAAAATCCTGGTCATTCTAATCGGCCTATGTCTAGCTGCGCTCTTGGCCGTATTGATCAATCCCTTCGGCTGGACCGCCCTGTTAACCGGCCATTTATCTGGACAAAGCGCAAACACGCCAAGCGAAGATGTCGTAGCACCAGTCGACTTCGACCCCCTTACCGCTGAAGTCCCCTCCCTCTGTGGGCAGCCCTCTGGCCGGCTGGCTGGGGGTGAACTACTAAATCCGGATGGTGGCGGAACCTACGTCAGGAAGGACTCGGCTGGGGACGTTCTGGCAGCTGTCGATGAGCGCCCCGATGATGCTGAAGCAGTATCAGTCCTCGCACTGACGTGCAGCAAGGGTGGTGTCGGCTGGCCCGACACTATTGCAGTCTACGGTCGGGCTTCTCAGTTGCTGGGGCATGTAACACTCGATTCGATTACAAACGGAAGCCGGGAGCGGGTTCAAGCAGTGGAGATCTCTGACGGCAGACCTCACGCTTCTTGGACCGCGGAAGGTGAGGGCGACCCCGCTTGCTGTGGGACAGTAGCTGCGTCCACCAGTTTCGAACTAGTCGATTCAGTTCTCAAACCTGGTTCGGTTAGCCTTGAAAACGAAGAGACAGCCCTCAACGCCTTTCTCGATGCGCTGAACCGCGAGGATGAAGCGACGGCTGAGACTTATATCAAGGCTGATGAAGTTCGCAAACTAAGCGCATTGCGTGCAGCAGAGGGACCGTTGCACCCCGTCCAGTGCTACGGCCTACTAAACTCTACGGAAATTCCAGATCACCTGTTGGATAGCCTTAGGTTAGATGCGTTAGGGAATATAAATCTTCCGTCCAACTCGGGCATAAGAAGATTTTGCACAGTTAGCAATGGGGCTAACCGCGAGTTTATCTTCGGGTGGGGCTACAAGGATGCGGGAGGGTGGCTGATCCGATTCATATCCACGTGAAATTTGCATGCAATTGATTTGGTCCCTTTTGCACCCCAGCGCAGACCAGGGCTCACCCCTTCCCCCGTCCTAGTGACCGCTTTGAGCAGTTTCAAAACGTGTAACCCTTCGTGCCAAAGATGAGCCAGTCACGACGGGAAGAAGAAGGGCTACCTTCGGCCCTCCCTCTACCTGAAAATACGACCTTCAACGCTGGAGAAGCTGGGTAGTCAGAGCACTGTGTTGGGCACCGTCTAGAGAGGGTCCGCACTCTCGGTCTGGGGGTCCTCGTCCGGGTCGACCGTCAGCGCCGCTGGAAGCGCAAGCCCATACTTGTCGCACAGGAATCGTGTTTGACAATAACGCTGGGCGTCGGCGGCCACATTGCCGAGGATGATTGAGTTCGTGCTGGCGCCAATGAGGACCCCCCACGTAAGGCACAGCCTTGGCGACGTCTTGAACTCGGACCAGGGAGCCAGCCTTACCTCCCTGCTGCATCAACTTCTCAAGAGCGGCCAGAAGACGGTAGTCGTGGTGAAGCTTGCTGGACCACTTTACGCGTCCCTTGACCGCGTCGGCAGCACGGGCAGCCTCACGTAATGGCTCCACTTTGGCCGCTTGAGCCATAAAGGACCGGCGCACCAAGCGTTAGATGAAGACCTGCTCAAGTGGATCCTTGGCATCGTAGCCGTAGGAGTAGGCAATGCGCGTTGCGATAGCCGTGCTCAGCCCTTGGATGATGACAATGTCCGCGGTGATCGCTGCGAAGGGTCCGGCGACTGGGACAGTGGCCAGCAGACCCATTGTGCCGCCTTCCAAGACGCCAGCAGTGCGCCACGTGAGGGTGTTGAATTTTAGGACCCGATCACAGACCTTGAGGTCTTGCTGCCGCAAATTCGGTGAAACTGCTGATTTCAAAACCTCGCTTGCGGGCTAGCTTCTCGACACCCTTCGGGTCGTTAAGCGCCAGCGCCCACTCGTTGACTAAATCGAGTAGCGAGACCACGCCTTTGAGCCCGGCCGCATGCTCGTGTTAGCGATCGCATCGCCAGCGCGGCGGATCGGTTCTTTGACCATCTCCGGCACGGCGTCGGTAACCCGGTTCACAGCTTCAGCCGCGACCTCACCGGTGCGATTTAGTGCAATATTCGCCCAGTTTGGCAGACCGCGGCGCTCCCAGTGCTCGTTGAGCATGCTCCAATGTTTGCGCCTCATATGCGCTCATTGGACTCCGCCGTTAGCGAGCGGCTCGGTGTCGGTACTCATCGAGGTTCTCCATTTTCGACTTTGATTGCTGGGTCAATGATGCCGTATGGGCGGAAGGCGGATCACGCCGCAGCCCTACGCCGTTGTCTGGTGACGACAGCAAGTCAAGCTGCAGCGCCATCGAGAACTACCAGCGGATCGGTGGCCAACTAGGCGCACGGCATACATCCTGCAAGGGGCGCGCCCGGCCAAAAACGGACGCGCCCCTGGTGTTACCCAAACAACGAAGCCGTTCGGGCAGCTGATTCAGTCGATGAGCACCGACTGCTTGGCGCCGTCCGAATCTTCGACAACGGGCAAAACCTTCCGGTTCCGGTGGTGCACCCAGCACGCCACCGCCAGCAGCGCCACGAGCGCGAAGGTGCTCAGGAGCTGCGGACGGGAATCCTCGCCGATGAAGCCCACCGTGAAGATCGCCGCGAGGATGACCAGACCAAACACCGTGAGCCACGGGAAGCCGGGCATCCGCAGGGGAAGCTCCGTTCCTTCCCGGTCGGCGCGGAGGCGCAGCGCGAGCTGGGCCAGGAGCGCGGACGTCCACACCAGCAGGCAGGTCGAGCCCACGATGTTGAGCAGGACGCCAAGCACCATCTCGGGAAAAGCCAGCTCCAGCACAACGGTGACAACACCGAAGGCAACGCTGGCCAGGACCGCGGCCACCGGGACCCGGGCCTTGGACACGGAAGCGAGGAAGCGCGGTGCTTCGCCGCGCTCGGCGAGGGAGAACGCCATGCGGGAGGCGCCGTAGAGGTTGGCGTTGAGGGCGGAGAGCAGTGCGGCCACGGCCACCAGGGTGATAGCGGTGGCTGCGCCCGGCATGCCGGCCGCGTCCAGCACCGCGGCGAACGGGCTCTTCAGCCCGGCCGAACCCACGGGAACCACTGCGGCGATCACGAAGATCGCACCGATGTAGAAGACCAGGATGCGCCACAGCACGGTCCGGACTGCCTTCTTCACGCTGCGGGCCGGTTCAGCGGTTTCAGCTGCCGCCACCGACACGATCTCGGTGCCGCCGAAAGCGAACGCCACCACAAAGAGTGCCGTGGCAATACCGGCGAAACCACTCGGCGCGAACCCGGCGCCGGTGAAGTTGGACAGCCCCGGCGACTGCACGCCCGGCAGCCAGCCGAAGAGCAGGGCAGCGCCCACCAGCAGGAACCCGACGATGGCCGCCACCTTGAGCAGGGCGAACCAGAACTCGAACTCGCCGAAGTTCTTCACACTGGTGAGGTTCACGGCGGTCAGCACCACGATGAACACAAACGCCATCAGCCACACCGGCAGGGCCGGGAAGATGGTGGCCAGCAGGCCTGCCGCACCCAGCGCCTCGGCGGCGATGACCACCACAAGCTGCAGCCACCAGAGCCAGCCCACGGTGGCACCGGCCACCGGCCCGTAGGCCTTGGCGGTGTAGACGGAGAAGGCGCCGCTGTCCGGGTTGGCGGCGGCCATCTCGCCGAGCGCCCACATCACCAGGATGATGAGCGTGCCAGCCACGAGGTAGGAGATCAGCACCGCCGGACCGGCAGCCTGGATGCCCGCGCCGGAGCCGATGAACAGGCCCGCGCCGATGGCGCTGCCCAGGCCCATCATGGTGAGCTGGCGGGGTTTGAGTGCGGCGCCGAGGGCGCGGCCAGACGTCTTTGTCTGTTGTTCCATGGGGATTCCTCTTATGTGTAGGTGGAACGGGTTGGGGGTAAAAGGTCAGTCGGTTGTCAGGCCGTGTGGGCTGCGAGGAGCCGGAGCACGCGGTTGTTGGAGGCGGGATCGGCAACGGTGATCCGCACGCCGTCGCCCTGATACGCCCGGACCAGGATGCCGGCGGCATCGAAGGCGTCCACCAGCCTCGCCCGGAGGCTGTCATCGGCGCGGATCCACAGGAAATTTCC
This sequence comes from Arthrobacter sp. BE255, assembly GCF_031457335.1. NCBI lineage: Bacteria > Bacillati > Actinomycetota > Actinomycetes > Micrococcales > Micrococcaceae > Arthrobacter > Arthrobacter sp. BE255. The sequence continues at coordinate 132,515 of NZ_JAVDWK010000014.1, forward strand.
CTGGCTCGGCTGCAGTTTCCAGCCCTGGGCTTCGAGCTGCGCAGCCATCCGTGCGCGCTCCAGCCGGACCGCGGAGACCCGCGCTTCCATCTCTTCGACCGCGTCGAGCGATGCGACGGCCGCTTTCTGGGCCAGCGCGCTCACGGCGAAGGGAAGGGCGGTGCGGCGCAGTCCCTCGGCGATGGCCGGCGCAGCCACGGCGTATCCCACCCGCAGGCCGGCGAGTCCGTAGGCCTTCGAGAAGGTGCGCAGGATGCAGACGTTCGGGTACTGCCGGTAGAGCGCCAGGGAATCGGGGCCGCTGCCCGCTTCGGCGTATTCCACGTAGGCCTCGTCGATCACCACGAGGATGTCCGGGCGGACGGACTGCAGGAAGGCCTCGATCCGGCCATGGCTGATCGGCACGCCGGTGGGGTTGTTGGGGGTGCAGAGCAGGATGACCTTGGTGCGGTCGGTGACGGCCGAGGCCATGGCGTCAAGGTCGTGCCCTTCGGCCTCGTCCAGCGGAATGCGGACCGGCCGGGCGCCTGCCAGCTCAACCAGGATGGGGTACGCCTCGAAGGAGCGCCACGCGAACATCACCTCGTCTCCGGCGTCGCACAGTCCGGTGATGATCTGCTGAAGGACGCCCACGCTGCCGGGCCCCACCGCGACCTCCCCGGAGGCGACGCCCAGGTGACGGGAGAGCCGTTCGCGGAGTTCGACGGCGGCGCTGTCCGGGTAGCGGTTCATGGTGCCGGCCGCTTCGGCCACCGCAGCGGCTGCAGCGGGCAGCGGTTCGTAGTGGCTTTCGTTGCTGGCAAGGGCGGCGATGTCCAGGCCGGCGCCGCGCCGGCCAGGGACGTAGGACGGAAGTCCGGCCACAGCACCACGAAGGGCAGGGAGCACGGTGTCCTGCAGCGCGGTGGCCGGTGCGGTCAGGAGTTGATCGGGGGTCATGAGCACCGATCATGGTTGTGACCCGGCCCACAATGCAAGATACCCTCAACCCATTGGGACTTCTGCTCAACTTCTAGTGACTGTGGTGAAAATATGACCATCCCGAACCCGCGCACCCTCGATTCGCTCGACGGCAGGATCATCCTTGCCCTCGACAAGGATCCCGAAGCCAGCGCCCTGGCACTCTCCCGGACGCTCGGCGTCGCACGGAACACCGTCCACGCCCGGCTGGCACGGCTCGAGCACAGCGGCGCCCTCCGCTCCTTCAGCCGGAGGCTGGACCCCGCCGCACTGGGCTACGACCTCATGGCCTTCCTCTCCCTGTCCATCAGCCAGACGCGGACAGGTGCGGTGGAGGACGGGCTCGCCGCGATCCCGGAGGTCATCGAAGTTCACGCCACCACCGGGGACGCGGACCTCATGGCCAAGGTGGTGGCACGCAGCACGGCCGATCTCTACCGCATCACCAACGAGATCCTGGAAATCGAGGGGATCCAGCGCACCAGCACGGCCATTTCCGTGCTGGAACTCATGCCGCCCCGCTACGACGGCCTCCTCAGCCGGCTCTCCGAGCAGGAAGCGCGTCCTTCGGCCTAAGCCTCTAGGCGTTATCCAGCGGAGCGTCCATGCGCTGGCTAGCTATTGGAGACCTCTGGTCCCACTGATGCTCAAGCGTTCTTATGCACGGGGAGCCTTTGCGTCCAGAATACGGCAGGACGCGTTCTGCTCTAACACCAAGGGATTCGAGCTAGTATCCGAAACCAGGTTTGTCGACGACTTTCTCAATGTGTCTCCGGAGAACTGACTACATCCTTTGCTTCAAACGAAGACCGTCCGTTACAGTTATTGCAGATAGGGAGGCGATGTTGAATATTTCAACGATCCGACAGGATGTTGTCGTTGCTGCCGATGAGGTCAAGCAGCTTACACACGCCGTCGAAGAACTTCCGGAACACAGCCCGTTACGCGACTTTGTTTCCGGATTACTTGACGCCGTAAGCCGGGGTGCAGGCGTCTCGCTTGTTGAGCAAGATAAGGAACTGAGCCCCAACGAGGTGGCTTCACTCTTGCAGGTTAGCCGACCACACGTGATGAAGATGATCCACGCAGGCGTACTGTCCGCGCACCCCGTGGGCAAGCACTACCGCATTATGTTCAGTGATTTCCGTGACTTTGCTGATCGTCGCGATCGTGCCTCAAAGCATGTAGCCGAGGTGATCGCCGCCGCTGACAAGCGCAATGTGGCTGCTCTTGACGACGAGGCTATGACGAACCTCCGTCAGCTCTGAGCGCGTAGCCTCAGCTGGTCGAGCATCTCTTGCGCTAGCGGTAGGATCGACTCGCACCCGTCGCAAACGGGTAACTCCGCACTCTCGTTTAGCACCGGGACGAACCAGCCACCACACAGGCCCCGAACAGCGCTGCCAGTAACGATGCCTTCGATGTGCTGCGGTGAGTGCACCCAATGCAGCCGGTCGGGTGGCACTAGGGATGGCGGGAAAACAGCATCGTCAATCTCCGCGTCTGAAAGTATCTGGGCCAACTTCGCGTGCGTGACACACAGGTCTAAGCGAAGCGTGCTGCTGTTCGTGTAGACATACTCGTGGTAGTTGACATCAGGCTGGACGTATATGGCGCCGCACGAAACGACCGTTTCGTACCCCCTGTATGAGCCCACATCCATGGGCAAAGTGAGCGTCACCGTGCTGGTAGAAAGGTTCGCCTCTTCAGCGGTGTCCGCAGGCTCATCGTGTGCCACCTCGACTGTGTATTCGAGAAACTTGTCCAGGGCAGAGTCTGGATCATCCGGTGTTCTGACGGATACGACCGACGCGGTGTCGTTCGCCTCCCGAAGACCGTTTCGCAGTCGGGTGACCAAGTCGCGCTGGTATTTCAGGTCTTGGAGTCGGCTGTCCTCGTAACCGCGCACAACATGATCGAGCTGTGTCGGTTCATAGGAGGCGGCCGGCCCTTTGGTGTTGCCCGTCCTTTTGAGTTCGCCTTTATCGCGCTTGAGCGCCTTTGCGACCGTCGCGTGGAACTGATTGTGACGATCGGCGAAAACAAGCCAAGGGTTACCCTCGTCGTCCAAGGTGACCGCGCCCCTCCATCCGGCCCCTTCATGATCACGCACCTCGTAGACGGTCGCGTCGTAGACCGAGGACGCTGCCTCGTGCCTACTTGGCGTGCCGCCGTTTGCAAACCCGCGGTCCGCATCGTCTAGCAGCGCGCTCTTGACCTCGTAGAGTCGCAGTTCCTGCAAGATTTGGGCCGCCGTAGCGCGGTCCGCAACCTTTGCACGTGCGATGACACTCAGCGCCACAGCGATGCTTGGATTTGTAGGTAGCACATTGAGCACGCGCAAAGTGGGTCTCGTCGGCTTCATTGATCATGTCCTTCTCGGGTCACATCAATACTCTGAGGTCTGCGTAGGCCATCCTTCACGCGCTCTCTTCCTCTTTCTTTTCAACCGCCGCATCGCCGCTCTTTCGGTTCGACGCAACCGTTTGAGCGGGCTTATTTAGGTTGACGATCAGCATGTCCGCTTCACGCTCCGGAACCCACCTCTTGGCTACGGATGTATCGATGCCTATGAACTTGGTAAACATTGAACCGGCTATCAGTACGATGCCCCGCTTTTGCGGCGCACCCGCTGGTCCCTGCCGGCGGGTCGGGTAGGCGTTCGGATCGGTCAACTTTGCCGCCTGAATCGCTATGAGGCGATTCTCTTCATCCCACAGGAATTGAACCGCTTCCGGCTCATCGATCATCAAGAAGGCTGCTTCGTTCAACGAAAACATGCCTCGCTTCTGGATGGTAACGGTAGGAATGGTTGGGGCGGGAGCGCTGCCCTTCTCAAAAACTTTGAAACCCATATTCTCTACCTCACCTCTGTTATTGGGCCTGCCGTCAAGCCTCATCATCAAAAGCATACCGCATCATCGATGGAGAATTTTGTTTACACGTTGGGAAGTTTCAGAGTCATCTGCGCGCTCACGCCGGCAGCCAGTAGCGGCATCTGTACGGGTGCAAGCACGCCGCGCTGCTTCCGCGGGTCGCCGCGAAGTTCTGAGTGCGATTGGGCTATTTCCCTGGACTCGTGAACTTCGGACCTGGATAGCGGGGAATAGAGAACGATCGATGAAAAGTATTACGACGCGGCAAAAGGCGACTCAGAGCAGTAGATGCGGACTTCTTACACGCAGGACGCACTACACCAAGCCGGTATCGCCGCGGAGCAAAACACTCGCAAATCGGAGGCCCCCTGAACAAGTAGATTGGTGATGCGGGGCACAGCTGGGCGTTTTGGCAGTTCTTCGGCTCGACTGCTGCCAAAAGTCCCAACGGCATCTCCGTCTCTTGCCTATCCGTGAGCCAGGACACAAGATTCCTGCATGACTACTCTTACCGTCTCAGGCCGCGTGGCGCAGGTTCTCAGCAGCTACCTCAGCGACGTCTTCGGCGTCATGGGCAACGGAAATGTCTACTTCCTGGACGCCGCGGAAAAGCTGGGCCTCCGCTTCTCCGCCGTCCGGCACGAGGGCGCCGCCATCGCCGCGGCCGACGCCTACTACCGCGCGTCGGGACGTCTCGCGGCGGGCACCACCACCTACGGCCCCGGCTACACCAACGCGCTCACCGCCCTTGCCGAGGCAGTTCAGGCCCAGATCCCCGTGGTGCTGGTCACCGGGGACGCTCCGAGCAGCGGCGCCCGGCCCCAGGACGTCGACCAGGCGGCCATCGCCGCCGGCCTCGGCGCGGCCACCTTCACCGTCACCCGCGACGCCGCGGGCGCCATCACCCGGCAGGCGGTGGAGTACGCACTCACCCGGCGCACCGCCGTCGTGATTGCCATCCCCTACGACCTCGCGGCACTCGAGGCGGCGGACGAGGAACTTCCGGCGCCGCTGGCACCCCAGGTGACGGACGACGTCGACGGCGGCCTGGGGCAGGTAGCCCGCCTGCTCGCCGGGGCGAAGCGGCCGCTGATCCTCGCCGGCCGCGGCGCGCACCTCGCCGGCGCCGGCCCGGACCTCCGCGAACTCGCCGACCGGATCGGCGCACTGACCGCCGGAACCGCCCTGGCGCTCAACCTCCTCAATGGCGAGGGGTACCTGGGCGTCGCCGGCGGTTTCGGCACCGACACCGCGGCCGGGCTCATGGGTGAGGCTGATGTGGTCCTCGTGGCCGGGGCGAGCCTGAGCCCCTTCACCATGCGGTTCGGGCACCTGCTTAGCCCGGACAGCATGGTCATCCAGATCGACACCGCCCTGCAGCCGACCAACCCCCGGGTGGACACGTTCGTCAGCGCGGACGTGAAATCCGCTGCGGGACAGCTCCTGCGGATGCTGGGAGGCGAGGATGCTGCAGGGGCATGGCGGGCGGAAGCCCGCAAGCGCGTGGACGAAGGACCGGCCCATCACCCCGGCACCGACGAGACCGCGGACGGCCGGCTGGACCCGCGCGCCCTGGCCACTACCCTGGACTCGGTGCTGCCGGAGCGCCGCACGGTGGTCCAGGACGGCGGGCACTTCCTCGGCTGGGCACCCATGTACTGGCGGATCCCGCGGCCGCAGGACCTGGTGATGGTGGGGACCGCCTTCCAGTCCATCGGGCTGGGACTTGCGAGCGCCGTCGGGGCAGCCCGTGCGGTGGAGGACGGCCGCACCCTGGTGCTGGCCTCGGGCGACGGCGGTTTCCTGATGGGCCTGTCCGACCTCGAATCGCTGATTGGCACGGCGAGGAGCGCCGTCGTGGTGATCTACAACGACGCCGCCTACGGAGCCGAAATCCACCAGTACGGCTCCCAGGGCCTGACCGAAAAGCCCATGCTGATCCCCGAGGTGGACTTCAGCGGCATCGCCCGCGCTTTGGGTGCTGAGTCCGCGGTCATCCGCTCACTGGCGGACCTTTCCGCACTTCAGGACTGGATCGACGCCGGCGCCCACGGAACCTTCGTGGCCGACTGCCGGATCACGTCCAGCGTCCGGGCCCCGTGGATGAGCGAGTGGATGGCGGCCAAGCAGGAGGCGAAGGCGGCGGTGGCGGGCTGACTCTGGCGAGCCGGGAACGAATCAGGCATGCCAGGCGACCGCGTTGTGAACAAAGGAGGCGATGCGTTTCTTTAGCAACACTCCCCAGGCCCTGCACCCTGGAGTGCCGTGGTGGCCAAGAACGGAGATTCGATCGAGGCCACCACAGCAGGGCAGCTACTTTGCCACGGTCTGAGGCAGCCAGTCCTCGAATCGGGTTTCGAAGATGCGGGCATCATCACCTGGGAGGAGCTCGCGTTCGGTCAGCCGCACGAAGTTGTAGTAGCGTGCATCCGGGTCGGAGATGACTTCCCGTGGATCATTGTGGAACCTCAGGGCCTTGCGGACGAGTTCGTCCAGGCCAAACTGGTCGGGACCTGCAACCTCGATAGTGCCGTTCAGCGGCTCGCTAACGGCAGCACGTCCCATCGCACTTGCGACATCGTCTGCTGAGATTGGCTGGATGAGGGCCGGCGACATGCGAATCGTGTTACCTACGGCGCCGGTCTCGGCGATGCTCATCACGAACTCGAAGAATTGGGTCGCGTGAACGATGGTGTAAGGGACGCCGGATTCCTTGATCAGCTTCTCCTGGGCGCTTTTCGCCCGGAAGTACCCGCTTTCCAACAGACGGTCCGTTCCAACGACAGACAGTGCAACGTGGTGTCCGACGCCCGCGACGGCTTCGGCCGCGAGAAGGTTGCTGGTCGAAGTCCTGAAGAAGTCCATCACAGCTTCGTCATCCCAGGATGGGGAGTTGGAGACATCCACTACTACCTGTGCACCCACCAAGACCTCGGCAAGTCCTTCACCGGTAAGGGTATTGACCCCGGAGTTGGGGGAAGCGGCAACAGCCTCATGTCCATCCTCGGACAACTTTCCAATGAGCTTTGAGCCAATAAGTCCCGTGCCGCCGATTACTACGATCTTCATGATGAGCCTTTCGCTTTGTGCCCGTGGCCTGAATGCCATCCGGTCACCAACTAAGACCGAGCAGCCCCAGGATTTGTGACAGCAATTCCCCCCAGCTTTTCCGGATTCATCATCCACAGCACCTGGTTGATTCCCCGCGGTGACACCGTCACCGTCACAATCGCAAAGGGGAACTCGTCGTCATTGCGCGAAAGCACCACCGACGCCTGGCCGTTGGCCTGTATCTGGCTGACCCTGACACCCTCCCAGAACCGGTCTGCAAAAGCACATATGTACTTGGCCACGCGCTCCCTGCCGAAAACCGGGATCCGCGAAGCCCGCACAACTCCGCCACCGTCCGAGTAGCTGACAACGTCGTCCACGAAGAGTCGCTCCAGAGCCGAGAAGTCGCCGCTCCGGGCGGCCGCGACAAAGGCTTCCAGCAGCCGCTGCTGCTCCTGGCTAGCAACGGGCTTACGGCGCTCCGCCTTAATGCGTTTACGAGCACGGCTGACCAGTTGGCGAGCCGTCGGTTCCGTGGCTTGGATAATTTCGGCGATCTGCGGGTACGGGTAATCGAACGCCTCACGCAAAACGTAGGCGGCACGTTCGGTCGGCGATAACTTTTCCAGAATGAGCAGTACCGCAAACTCAAGCGCTTCCGCCCGCTCCGCACCCAAAGCAGGGTCCTGGCTCGTGTCCACCGGTTCAGGCAGCCAAGGACCCACGTAGGTTTCGTGACGAGCCCGAGCTGATTGCGCCAGATTGATCGCGATCCGAGCCGTCGTCGTTGCGAGGAACGCTTCCGGGTTCCGAACAGCGTCGCGATCCTCGTAGCTCTGCCAGCGAAGCCAGGCATCCTGAACGATGTCTTCGGCGTCGTTGACACTGCCGAGCATCCGGTACGCGATGCCGAACAGCCTCGGTCGCACCCTGTTGAAGAGGGCAGCAGCAGCGTCGAGATCGCTCCCGTGGGCAGGATCAATGACTGTCGACTCTGCTTCGTTTTCCGTCGTCATGATGTTCTCCGCACTCCCACCCGCATGCTACCCCGAACCTTGATCCCGTCATACGCCGATCTAAGCCATCTCCTGGGCTTGGCGGCGGACAGTTTCAGGTGAAAGCCGCGAGAGGCCCGTTCAAGGCAGCGGGCGACGGCGGCTGGTTGCCGCCGTCGCCCGCTTCCCTCGCTTTGTCTATCAGAAGGCGTCTTACCTAGAACGCTTTAAGGATGTCTTCGACGCGTTGTTTGGCGTCGCCGAAGAGCATCTGGGAGTTGTCCCGGTAGAAGAGGGGGTTTTGGACGCCGGCGTAGCCTGCGGCCATGGAGCGTTTGAACACGATGACGTTCTCGGCTTCCCAAACCCGGAGGACGGGCATGCCGGCGATGGGGCTGCCCGGGTCTTCGGCCGCTGAGGGGTTGACGGTGTCGTTCGCGCCGATGACCAGGACCACGGAGGTGTCGCCGAGGTCGTCGTTGATTTCGTCCATTTCCAGGACGATGTCATACGGGACTTTGGCTTCGGCGAGGAGCACGTTCATGTGTCCGGGCAGGCGCCCGGCGACCGGGTGGATGCCGAACCTGACATTGACGCCCTTCTCGCGGAGCTGGTGTGCGAGTTCGGCCACGGGGTACTGGGCTTGGGCGACGGCCATGCCGTAGCCGGGGGTGATGACCACGGACGAGGCGTTGGCCAGCATTTCCGCGGTGGCTTCGGCCGTGATTTCGCGGTGTTCTCCCTGGTCCGCGTCTCCGCCGGTGGTCGGGGCGGCGATGCCGAAGCCGCCGGCGATCACGGAGATGAAGGACCGGTTCATGGCCTTGCACATGATGTAGGACAGGTACGCACCCGAGGAGCCGACCAGGGCGCCGGTGATGATGAGCAGGTCGTTGTTCAGCAGGAAACCTGCTGCGGCGGCGGCCCAGCCGGAGTAGCTGTTGAGCATGGAGACGACGACGGGCATGTCGCCGCCGCCGATCGAGGCCACCAGGTGCCAGCCCAGCCCGAGGGCAAGGAAGGTCACGACGATCAGGAGCCAGAGCTGGGAGTCGTTGACGTACCAGACGGTCAGGGCCACGAACACAACGAGGGCCCCGAGGTTGAGCGCGTTTTTGCCCGGCAGCATCAGCGGTGAGGACTTCATCCGGGCCGACAGTTTCAGGAACGCCACGATGGAGCCTGTGAAGGTCACCGCACCGATGAACACGCCGATGAACACCTCGGCATGGTGGACGTCGTTCAGGGCCCCGGTCAGGGCGGGGGCTTCGAGGTGGCCGTTCCAGCCGACCAGGACAGCGGCGAGGCCCACGAAGCTGTGCAGCAGCGCGATCAGCTCGGGCATCCCGGTCATTTCCACCACGCGGGCGCGCCAGAGCCCGATGGCCCCGCCAACCAGCACCGCGGCCAGCAGCAGCACCAAGCCGGTCAGGGCAGGGCCGGTGCCCCAGGCACCCTGCACTGTCAGCCAGACGGTCGCGGCCAGGGCGATGACCATGCCGGTGATGCCATAGACGACGCCGGCCCGGGCCTTCTCGTGCTTGCTCAGCCCGGCAAGGCTGAGAATGAACAGCAGGGCAGCGACGATGTAGGCAGCCCCCGCGATGGAGTCGGCGGTCAACGGACCGGAGACGGTGTCAGACACGGTAAGGCTCCTCAGATAAGTTCCAGTTGCTTCGGTGACGGCGCTCATTTACGGGCCCCGTCTCCACGGGAGAACATGGCAAGCATGCGCCGGGTCACGGCGAAGCCGCCGAAGATGTTAATGCTGGCCAGCAGCACCGCGACCGCGGCAAGAACCTGCATCACGATGTTCTCCGAGGTGACCTGCAGCAGCGCACCGACGACGATGATCCCGGAGATCGCGTTCGTGACGGACATCAGCGGGGTGTGCAGTGCGTGGTGGACCTTCCCGATCACATAGAACCCGACCACGATTGAGAGCATCAGCACCGTGAAGTGCTGCGGCAACGGCGCCGGGGCAACAGTGTTCACCAGGAACAGCGCGGCGATGCCGGCGGCAAACAAGCCTGCCTTACCGGCGGCACTGAGGCCCTGCTTCTTCTTCGGCGCAGTGCTCTCGGCCGGGACCTGAGTCTTGGCTGCGGGTGCGGCGGAGACCTGGACCGGGGGCGGCGGCCAGGTCTTCTCGCCCTCGCGCACCACCGTCACCGAGCGCTGCACGACGTCGTCGAAATCAATCTGCAGCTGGCCGTCCTTGCCAGGTGTCAGGAGCTTGAGCAGGTTCACCATGTTGGTCCCGTACAGCTGGGACGCCTGGGCCGGCAACCGGCCGGGGAGGTCGGTGTAGCCCAGGATGACAACGCCGTTGTCCGTGACCACGCGTTCCCCGGCGACCGAGCCCTCCACGTTCCCGCCCTGGCCCGCAGCCATATCAACGATCACACTGCCCGGCTTCATCGCCGCAACGTCCTCGGCCGTGAGCAACTTCGGAGCAGGCCGGCCCGGGATCAGCGCTGTGGTGATGATGATGTCCACATCCGCAGCCTGCTCCGAGTAAATCTGGGCCGCCCGGGCGTTGTACGCCTCGGACGTGGCCTTGGCGTACCCGTCGGAGGACTTCATCTCCTCCTCCACCTCGACCTTGAGGTAGGTCCCGCCGATCGACTTCACCTGATCAGCAACCTCAGGCCGCGGATCCGTCGCCCGCACGATCGCACCCAGGCTGGACGCGGCCCCAATAGCCGCGAGGCCGGCAACACCGGCCCCGGCCACCAGGACCTTCGCCGGCGGAACTTTGCCCGCAGCAGTCACCTGCCCGGTAAAGAACCACCCGAATTCGTGCGCCGCCTCGATCACGGCCCGGTAGCCGGCAATGTTCGCCATCGAACTGAGCACATCCATCGACTGCGCGCGCGAAATCCGCGGCACCGCATCCAAAGCCAACGCCGTAATCGGACGGGCAGCCAACGCATCCACAAGGTCCGGCCGCAAAGCCGGGCTGAGCGAACCGATCAGCGTCGCACCAGGAACCAACTGGCCGATTTCCTCCTCGGTGGGCGGATTAACCCGCAGCACCACCGCGGATCCCCACGCCTCATCAGCACCAACAATCAGCGCACCTGCCCCGGCATAGTCCTCATCACGGAAAGACGCGGACTCCCCCGCGCCCTTCTCGACCACAACCTCATAACCCAACCCCAACAATTGCTTCACCGTGGTGGGCGTCGCCGCCACCCGGCTCTCGCGACTTAACTCGGCCACAATGCCAATACGTGTCACGTTCGCTCCTCTTCCACACAAAAATCCCGGCACGCGATACCGCGGCCGGGGGAACCCACGTTGGTTCATTTCCGTCAGAAAGGACCCGTCAGCCAAGAAGCTGGCGGATCCCAAAACTCCTGTTCAGTATGCCTTAGTGCCGGTGATAAACGTTTTCCATTACGGACGGCGACGCCGAGCGGACGCCGATACAGATCGCGGCCACGCGCAGGCGACTTCTGAAAGTGACGGGCGGCAACCTTCAAGACCTACCCAGCCCGCCGCCGTCGTAAGCTCCCGCTGGACCCGCTCACCCAACAGGCGACCCGACCCGGATGACCCCCGCAATGTGCCGCGGGAACTCTGTCAGGTCTTCGCCTGCCTCCTGATACCACTGCGAGAGGACCGCCGGAGGCTGGCCCAGGACCGTCGTGTTGCTGAACGATTCGATCCACGATCCGGACCGTGCCAGGTGTTCGCTGACCACACCCATGTGGTTGGCCATGGATTCGGCGTCGGCGTGGACCTGAAGGACGGTGATCTGCCGGCCCTGTTCATCAGCGAAGAACTGGAACACGAGCATCTTCGGCTCACGGCTCTCCACAAGGCTGGCCACCTCGCGGCAGGACGCGAGTGCTTCATCGAGATGCCCCGCGCGCACGGTGTAGGTGCCCAAATAGACAAACGGCTCGTACATGATGGCCTCCTGAACCAGGTAATCCGCACCCTGCGGATCACTCTCAGGATCCCGCCCGCGGCGCCAGGCAGGCATCGGCAAACCGCGCCAGCGTTGACATCCGGCATTGGGTAGTTATGCCCAGTCCAACGATGCATAGTAGTGATCAGGAGGTTGAAGTGGCCGACGACGACTACCATCTCGCGCGCGCCCGGGCCTACCACGCGTCCTATGCGTGGCGGCAGGCCTGCGACGAGTTCCGCGCCGCCGGCGGTCCCGCTGGCCTCGGGGTGGAGGATGTCGAGTGCTTCGCCGAGTGCGCACAAATCGTGGGGTTCCGCGACGACGCGATTGCCGCGCTGGTGCGTGCCTACGAGGAGCGGGCCGCGAACGGCCAGGTGCGTCCCGCCGTCGCCTCCGCTTTCTGGCTGTGGCAGGCTTACCGCCTCAACGGCGAGGACGCGCAGGCCAACGGCTGGCTGGCACGGGCCCGGGAACTCGGCCCGGACGACGCCGGCGAAGAGCCCGGCTGGCTGCTCATCACCACGGCTTACTACCGGATGGGCGCCGGCGCCTATGACGACGCCGTCACGCTCCTCGCCCGCGCCCGTGACGGGGCCGCAAGGACGCACGACGACGATCAGCTCGCCTTCTCGACGCTCCTCACCGGCCGCGCCCTCGTCCTGTCCGGCCGCCTCGCGGACGGGCTGGACTGGCTCGACAATTCGATGCTCCGCGTAGTGGCGGGCCAGACAACGCCACGGACCACAAGCCTGCTCTACTGCGCGGCGATCGGCACCTGCGAAATGGAGGTGCACGACGTCGCGCGGATCCGGGAATGGAGCGCCGCCCTCGGATCGTGGCTCAAGAAAGTACCTCCGTTCGGTGGGCCCTTCTACGGCCACTGCCTGACTTACCACGCGGTCCACCTCCGGCTCGCAGGCGAATGGGCGGCTGCCCTTGCCCAACTGGAAGAGGCATGCCGTAGCCTGGCCGAGGGCTCAGGAACCCGCTTCATAGGGCATGCGCGCTACGAGCTCGGTGAATCGCATCGCCTATTGGGCGACTTCGCCGAGGCCGTGGCAGCCTACCGGACGGCAGCGTTCACCGGAGGCCCCACGCAGCCAGGGCTCGCCCTGCTCAGGCTCGCCCTGAGAGACGTGCCAGCGGCGGCAGCGGGGATCCGGCGTGCGCTCGGCGAGTCCGTGGGGCCGGCTGCCCGCGTGGAACTGCTGCCTGCGGCAGTGACCGTGCTGTTGGCGGCACAGGCTGCAGGTGAAGCCGAGGCCGCTGCAGCCGAGTTGGGCAGCCTCGCCGAGCATTTCGCGTCCGACAGCGTGCGCGCCACGCACGCACGGGCACTTGGCGAACTGGCTCTTGCCAGTAACGAGTGGCCGACGGCGCTTCCCGAGCTCCGGCGGGCCGCCGGACTGTGGCGGGACCTTGACGTCCCCTACGAGACGGCGAAATGCTCCGTGCTCCTGGCCACCGCGTACCGGGGTGTGGGGGACGACGAGGCGGCGGACCTTGAGCTCGAATCGGCGCGCGCGGTATTCACGCGCCTCGGCGCCCGTCCCGACCGGCAGGTAGTCGACGGCATCCTCCTGCGCCCCGGCATTCCATCACCGCACGGACTCTCACCCCGCGAGGTGGAAGTGCTCCGGCTGATCGTGCAGGGCCTGACCAACCGGGCAATCGGGGCGGAGTTGTTCCTCAGCGAGCGGACCGTCCAGCGCCACGTGAGCAACATCTTCGACAAGCTCGGCGTGAACTCCCGCACGCAGGCGGCTACGCATGCCATCGACCGCGGGATCGTCAGCATCACCCCATGACCGGAAAGCCAGCAGGAGATACTGGCGGACAGGCTGAACCACCCCGTCCCACTGCTGGTGGCCACGATCCCGCTCGGTGTCTACGCGTTCCTTGCCCAGAAATACCGGTGGTTTTTTGGGGCAGGCAAATCGCCTCCGACAACGACGGCGTACCCGATGTCTACCGCCAGGACCACAGGCCTTGACTCGGGGGCAAGCGAACCGATCCAGCCCCCGAAGAACGGTCCGGGGGCTACTTCGTGTCCGGTTCGCCCGGCTGACGGTGTCTATGGTGCAGCGCGTAGCTGTCGAACACCGCGGACGACGTTGATCCTGAATGGCCGAATTTACCGCGAAGGACCTCCGCGAGGTCGTCCAGCGCTGCGTGCAGCATCCGTCCGGCGAACTGCAGTTCAGGGCTCTTGCTGCCCTGGGCCTCCGACGCCAGGTGGTGGGCGTAGGCAACCGTGGCCGGTAGGGAACCCCGCTTCTCCACCTCGTGGAAGTAATAGGTCTCGTGGAAGGACAGCAGGTCAATGCTCACGGAAGCCACAGCTCTGGCAATTGATTCCAGGAGCCCGGCCGCGTGCCTCGGATCCAGCGACGCCACGCCCGCTGGACCTGCAGCCTCCCTGAACAAGTTCAGCTGGTGGGCCACGGCCCGGCGACGGCTGAGGGCCGGGTAAGTCTGCAAGATCCAGGAGACCGTTGCGGTCAGCAAACCGAAACCGGTCACGGCCTGGGAGGCGGCAACCAGCCGCAGCAGCGGATGCGCTGCCACGATTTCACCGAAACCCACGGTGGAAAGGGTCACCAGGGATATATAGAGCGCTTCGGCAAAGTCAGCCCGCTGCGGAATGCCGACTCCATACACAAAACCCTCCGGAAGGTGGGGCAAGTACAGCAGGGCCCAGCCGATGGCTGCCAAGCCTGCCCAAGCACCGATGACAGCAGCCATCGCCAAGGGTGCGGCGATGGTGGAAGCCCGGCCGCGCAGTCTTTTCGACAGCAGCCAGAAGCCGCGCATGATCGTACGGCCTACAGGACCGGAACCGTGCGGATAAAGGAGCGTGTGAAAGACGTCGGCCAGCATCAGCAGAATCAGCCCGGCCCCCACTACTGTCCAGAGCACGTCTTCCAAGTTCATGCCTCATCTTAGAGGCGTCACCGTCACGCTCATGCTCAGACCCAGTAGCGGCCTACCATGTCCCCATGAAGACTGCCCGGGACGCCCACTCTGCCGGCTGCGGCATCACGTCCAGCGTCCGGGCCTGTGGCTGGGCGCGGCCGCGGAGGCTGCGGTGGCGGGATAGCTAACCTTGGCGGCGACGCCGCCTCGGACCAGACTTCATCGAGAAGCGGGGGCGGCGGATGGCCGGGTGGCTTAGGGAGCAGTACCCCGACATTGATCGTAGCGAATAGCACCTTAACGCTTCCGCCCAGGCGGCTACCGAAGCGTCGGCACCAGCACCGGAGTGTTCGCCTTGTACGCCTCGTAGTCCGCCTGGCCGCCCCACGTCTGGTCGGCCTTTTTCTCCAGCGGCGGGACACCGCTGCCCTTGACGAGCAACAGCGCCACGAACACCGGCGACAGCAGGGCCACCCACTGCCATCCCTCCAGCACCGGCACGGCGACCAGAAGGACGCCGATCCACAGCACGATCTCACCGAAGTAGTTGGGGTGGCGGGACTTCGCCCACAGGCCGGTGGAGATGAACCTGCCCTTGTTGGCAGGGTCTGCCTTGAAGCGGCGTTTCTGGCTGTCCGCCACCATCTCGATGCCGAATCCGGCAGCCCACACCACAAAGCCGATCAGCGCCCACCAGTCCAGCGCCACGCGGGTGGCTGAGGTAATCGCAACCCAGGCGGCGGTCGCGGTAAGGACTACCCAGAGACCCTGCAGCGTCCACGTGTTCAGGAAGCGGAAGAACGAGGGCTTGAGCTCGTCGAACCTGTCGTCCTTGCCGTGCTTGCTGACGCGGCGGAACAGGAAGCTCCCCAGCCTCCCGGCCCACACCACCACCATGGCCGCCAGCAGCAGCCCCCGGGCATCGACGCCCGGGATGAGCAGCACGAGGAAGACTGTGATGGAAATGTAGGTCAGGGCCCCGGTGAGGTCGTAGTACTTCTCCGTCTGCGCACTGAATGCGGGGACGAACGCCAGCCACTGGATGAGGAACGCGGCCGCCACCCCCAGGGCGAACAAGGGAAAGCCGCCCAAGGTAGCCCCGCCCTGGCTCCCCGCGACAGCGACGAGCACCCCCACCGCCGCCGCTATCAGCAAGATCATGAGCGCCTTACGGTCTGCATCCTTCATCAGGACATTTCCTTTCCATCCAAAAACCAGCGGCACAGTCCCTGCCCTATCCAGTCTTCGTAGCGGGGACCGCTGTGTATTGCCGCCGCCAGCGTTTGGTCAATGCTGAGCTCCCACTTACCTTCGAGCGGGGCCGCACCTGCGGTGGGAATAGGATCATGGGATGCGCCGCGCGGCAGCTGTCACCCGCCCCGGAGCCAGATCAATCCCCGATCACCACCCCCGGAAAGGAATGGACCATGCGGATACTCGTCGTCGGAGCCGGAGCCACAGGCGGGGCGTTCGGTACGCTCCTGCAGGAAGCGGGACGGGACGTCACCTATCTGGTGCGCCCGCGCAAGCAGGAGGCCCTCCGCCGGGACGGGTTACGCTTCGTCTCCTCCACCGCTGACCGGACTCTCCCGGTGAAGGCCATCACAGCCGCTGAAGACAATAACACGTTCGATCTGATCCTCGTCACGGTCAAAGCCACCGCGTTCGAAGGCGTACTCGGTGAGATCGGCGCCTTCGTGGGGCCCGGAACCAGCATCATCCCCATCCTCAACGGCATGGCCCATGTGGACAGGCTCGAGGAGCTGTACCCGGGGCGGGTGCTCGGCGGCCTGGCCCGGATCGTTGCCACCCTCGACGGCGATGTGGTCCGCCAGCAGATGCCCCTCACGTCCCTCACGGTGGGCGGGCTGAACGGAAACCCTGTCCCCACGGAAGTTTCCACGGCGCTGAACGTGCCCGGCGTCGATTTCTCGGTGGTCGACGACATAGTGGGCGCACTATGGGATAAATGGGCATTCATCGCTGCCGCGGGGATCGTCAATTGCCTGTTCCAGGCGCCGGTGGGACGGATCATCGACGCCGGCGGCGAGTCCAGGATCCTCGAGGCCATCGGCGAAACCGAAGCGGTGGCCGCCGCGGCAGGGCATCCCGTTTCCGACGCCGGACATGCACAAGCGGTCGGAATACTCACCGACCCGGGATCGGCCTTCACGTCCTCCCTGTACCGGGACCTGAGCGCCGGTCTGCCCTCGGAGGCCGAGCACATCCTTGGCGACCTCGCCCGCCGGGCCCGGGAGTTGAACGTTCCGACGCCGTTGCTGGACCTCACCCTCATCCAGATCAGGGCCGGCCTCCCGGCCTGAACCAGTCCACCAGCGCGGCCCGTTCACCCCGCCATATCCACCCGCACCCCAACCCCGCGCTCAACGGCGGCGTCGTACAGCAGCCGCCCGATCGCCACATCCTGCATCCCGATGCCGACGGAGTTGAACAGGGTGATGTCCGTTTCGTCCCTGCGGCCGGGGACCTGGCCTGCCACCACCTGCCCCAGCTCGCCGCGGATGTCGCCCACGGAAACTGCCCCTTCGGAGACGGCCATCAGCAGGTCGCCGGATTTCTCGGTCACGGTCGCGATGCTGTCCACGAACAGGCCGGACCGGGCCATGCCCTCGGAGTCGATCTCCCGGTGCGTGGGCCGCGGCCGGGCGCCCACAGCGTTCACGTGCAGGCCGGGCAGGAACCACTCGCCCCGCACCACCGGCTCCACTGACGGCGTCAGCGTACACAGCACATCGGCTGCCTCCACCACGCCCCGGACATCACCGGCGGCCACCACCTTCACCGGCAGGTGGCTGATCTTCGCCCGGAAGGCCTCCACTGTGTTGGCGCTGCGGGACCAGACCACCACCGTGTCGATGGGCAGCACCGCCAGCATGGCTTCCACATGCGCCACCGCGAGCGCGCCGGCGCCGATCAGCCCCAGGGTGGAGCTGTTCGGCCGGGCAAGGTGCCTGCTGGCCACCGCACTGGCGGCGGCGGTGCGCACCCGGGTGGGCACGCGCCCGTCCAGCAGGGCCAGGCATTCCCCCGTCTGCTGGTCCGACAGCACGATGCTGGACCGCTGGGTGGGCAGCCCGGCGTCGCGGTTTCCCGGAATGTCGGCCAGCAGCTTCACCCCGGCCAGCCCCTGCGCATCGCCCAGGCCGGACATCAGGATGAAGCGCCCGTCCGAGGAGGGCAGGTGCAGGGACGTGGGCGCAGGCTGGCAGGCCGCGCCCGTGGCAATCGCGGCAAAGGCTTGCTCGACGGCGGCAATCGTGGCCGGCATGTCGGCCAGGGTTTCAAGAACGGAAGCAGTAAGCACAAATGTCATCAGTACCTCGGGTCGGGTCGTGGGAAGAAGTGGACCGAAAAGAAGCAGCTAGGCCGGGCTGCGGGTTTTGCGCCCACGCCGGGGCACGGGCACGCTCGGCAGGCGCTCGCTCAGGTGCGGCAGGGAGGCGTGGCGCCCCCGCTCAACATGTGCACCGGCCAGGGCCTCGGCCAGCGCGGGCCGGCCCTCCGCGATGGCGTGCACCAGCTCGGCGTGCTCCTCCCACATCCCGGGCGTGTCCCGTTCCGGTGTCAAGCGGAACAGCCAGCGGACCCGGCCGTTGAGCAGGCTGGAGAGCCGGCGCAGCAGGTCGTGGTCCGCCAGGAGGACAATCTCCTCGTGCAGGTCCGAGTTGCGGCCGGACGCCTGCTCCCCCGGCACACCGGTCCGGGCATATTCCAAAGACGCCAGCAGGTCCTCCGGGCTGGCTCCCCCGGCCACGCGAAGCGCCGCGCACCGCGCCGCAAACGGCTCCAGCCGCAGGCGAAGGTCAAAAACCTCCACCGCATCCCGCAGCGTGAAGGTATGCACAACGCTGCCCCTCCGCGCTTCCGAGTGGATGAACCCCTCAGCCTCCAGCAGCGGCAGGGCCTCCCTGAGGGGAATCCGGGAAACCTGCAGCTCCGCCGACAGCTCCCGCTCGTTGAGCTTGCTGCCTGCGGGAAGGCTCCCGGAAATAATGCGTTCCCGCAGCGCCTCGGCCACCTGCTCCGACAGGCCGGCTCCGGCGTCTGAAGGCTCTGGGTTTGCCATGGCTACTCCTCATCAATTAGGGGTCGAAAATGCCAGTTGGTATTCCAAGCATGCACTTTAGAGTCTTCCAGCACCAATATTGCGCTATTTGGTATTCAAAAGTTTCCGGCATGTTTAACCTCGATGACGTTCCGGTCAACTCGGCCGAAAGCCCAAAAACCGCCCTTACGCTGTCATCGGAACCCCTGCTTGAGGGGCAAGCAACAACAACTTCCTGAGAGGGGGCACAGTGCCCCAGTACCTGATCAAACGCACAGGCCAAGCGGTCTTCACCCTCTTCTGCGTGCTGACCTTCGCCTTCATCCTGGGCCGGGCCACGGGCAAACCGGCCGGCCTGCTCCTGCCGGACAACGCCACAGCCGCGGAGGTGGACGCCCTCAACGGCGCCCTCGGCTTCAACGAACCCCTGCACGTGCAGTACCTGACCTTCCTGGGCAACGTGCTCCGCGGCGACTTTGGCATCTCCTACCGCCAGCGCGAATCCGCGCTGGCACTGATCGCCGAACGGCTCCCCGCCACGTTCGAGCTCGCCTTCTGGTCCTTCCTGCTCGGCCTCCTGCTGGCCGTGCTGGCCGCCACCGCCATCCAGCTGACCGGCAGCCGGACCCTCCGCTCCCTCTTCATCTGGGGCGGCTCGCTCCGCCACTCGGTCCCGGACTTCTTCTTCGCCCTGCTGGCCGTGCTCCTCTTCTCCGTGGCGCTGGGCATGCTGCCCTCCCTCGGCCGGACCAGCCCGGCAAGCCTGGTGCTGCCCGTCCTGACCATCGCCACCGGCCAGTTTGTCCTGTACGTCCGGCTCATCGACGCCGCCCTCAGCGACCAGGCCGGGCAGGACTACGTCCGCACCGCTTTCTCCAAAGGCCAAAGCCGGGCACGGGTCCTGTTCTCCCACATGCTCCCCAACTCCGTGCTGCCGGTGCTCACCATGGCGGGCCTGAACCTGGGCTCCCTCCTCGGCGGGACCGTCGTCGTCGAGGCCGTCTTCGCCTGGCCCGGACTGGGCCAGGTGCTGACTGAAGCCGTCAGCCAGCGCGACTTCCCCATCGTCCAGGCCGGACTGCTGGTGGTGGCCCTGATCTTCGTCACCGTCAACCTGGCCGTGGACCTGCTCGCCGCCAGGATCGATCCGAGAGTGAGCCTCGCATGACCCAGCAACTGCTCCCCACCGACCCCGCAGCGCCCGCGGCCGGCGAAATCAACACTCCCCAAGCGGACCAGCAGGGGAAAGCACGACGGCGGCCTGCCACCGGCCGCGGCAAGCGCGGCGCCGCGTCCCCCGCCTTCGTGGCCGGCTGCCTGATGCTGGGCCTGGTGCTCCTGCTCGCCATCGGCGGCGCCGTGCTCCCGGGGTACGACCCCTTCGGCCAGGACCTCTCCGCCGCCATGCGCAAGCCCTTCACCGATCCGGACCACCTGCTGGGGACCGATTCCCTGGGCCGGGACATGCTCAGCCGCCTCTCCCTGGCCAGCTTTGTCACGCTGGGCATAGCCCTCGCCGTCGTCATCCTGAATGCGGTGATCGGCACCGGGCTGGGCATGGCGGCCGGCTACTTCGGCGGCCGGCTCGATTCCGCCATCACCACCCTGGCCGACGTGAACCTGGCCATGCCCGTGGTGCTGCTGCTGATCGCCGTCGCCGCCGTCACCGGCCCCAGCGCCACGGTCACCATCGCCACCCTGGGCCTGACCTACTGGGTGGGCTACGCCAGGGTCAGCCGGAACCTGGCCCGGTCGCTGCGGACCCGCGACTTCGTCCTGGCACCGCTCACCCAGGGCGGCGGGCACGGCTGGGTGATCCGCAAGCACATCCTGCCCAACGTCTTCTCCCAGACCCTGATCATCGCCGCCACGGACATCGCCACCATCATCCTCATCGAATCCTCGCTCGAATACCTGGGCCTGGGCGTCCAGCCGCCCGTTCCCAGCTGGGGATCCATGATCTTCGAAGGCCAGAAGTACCTGGGCACCAACCCCTGGCTGGCCGTCCTGCCGGGCATCGTGATGTTCCTGACCGTGGCCGGCGCCCAGTTCACCAGCCAGCGCTTCACCGCCGAAGGCACCAGCGGCGCACTCCTCCGGAAAGGACGCACAGCATGAGCACCACCGGCACCTACTCCGGCCCGCTGCTGTCAGTGCAGGACCTCAGCATCGAAGTAATGTCCGACGGCGGCCCTGTCACCCTGGTGGACGGCGTCACCTTCGAGGTGCACCAGGACGAGGTGTTTGCCCTGGTGGGCGAGTCCGGGTCCGGCAAAAGCCTGACAGTCCTGGCCATCATGGACCTGCTGGCGCCCGGCGTGCGGATCGCCTCCGGGCGGATCCTGTTCCGCGGCCGGGACCTCGCCCAATTGCCCGAGGCCGAGATGCGCCGCCTCCGCGGCAAGGACCTGGCCATGGTGTTCCAGGACCCCATGTCCGCACTGAATCCGCTGCAGCGCGTGGGACGCCAGCTGGCCGAAGCCGTCAAGCTGCACGCCTCCGGACTGAACCGCAAGCAGACCGCGGACAAGGTGCACAGCCTGCTGGCCGCCGTCGGCGTTCCCGACCCCCGGGGACGCGCCGCCGCCTACCCGCACCAGTGGTCCGGCGGGATGCGGCAGCGGGCCATGATCGCCATGGCCATGGCGCACGATCCGTCCCTGCTGATCGCCGACGAACCCACCACTGCACTGGACGTCACGGTCCAGGCCCAGGTGATGGACGTCCTGGCGGAAGCCCGGGGCCGGGCGGGCTCGGCGATGATCCTGATTACGCACGACCTTGGGCTGGTGGCCGAAGCCGCGGACCGGGTGGCTGTGATGTACAGCGGCCGCGTGGTGGAAACCGCTGACGTGCACCGGCTGTTCGCCTCCCCCGCCCACCCGTACACCGCCGGGCTCCTGGCCAGCATCCTGGGCGAAGGCACCGCCGGCGGACGCGCCTTCGCGATTCCGGGGTCACCCCCGGCCGCCGCCGAGCGGCCCGCCGGCTGCGCGTTCCAGCCGCGCTGCCACCTCGGCAGCGGCCGGGACGAATGCACCACAGCCCGGCCGGTGCTCACGCTTCTGCCCACTCCCAATTCCGGCGCCGAAGGCCCGGCACACCCCGCCGCCGCCTGCCATTTTGCCGGCGAAAGCACCCTGCACCTGCTGAAAGGACAACCGGCATGAGAACCGACACCCCGGCCCCGCCCTTCCTGGACGTCCTGACCGTCCAGGACCTGATGGTCGAATTCCCGGCCCGCGGCCCGCTGTTCAGCCGCCGCACCCTCAAGGCGGTCAACGGCGTCTCCCTGCACGTGGCGCCCGGCGAAACCCTGGGCCTGGTGGGTGAATCCGGCTGCGGCAAATCCACCCTGGTCCGCACCATCCTGGGCATCAACAAACCCACCGCCGGCACCGTGGCGGTGGGCGGCCGGAACCTCGCCGGGCTGCTGAACGGCCGCCGCCGGCAGGAACGTGCCCGGATGCAGATGGTGTTCCAGGACCCCTACTCCTCCCTGGACCCGCGGATGACCGTGCACGACATCATCGCCGAGCCGCTGCGGATCAACGGCCAGTACACCGCCGCCGCGGTGAACGCGCTGCTCGAACAGGTGGGGCTCACCGAAACGATGGGCGGCCGCCGGCCCTCCGAGTTCTCCGGCGGCCAGCGCCAGCGGGTGGGCATCGCCCGGGCCCTGGCGCTGAAGCCCGAACTGCTCATCCTGGACGAACCGGTGTCCGCCCTGGACGTCTCCGTGCAGGCCCAGGTGATCAACCTGCTCCAGGACCTGCAGGCCGGACTGGGCCTGTCCTACCTGTTCATCGCCCACGACCTCTCCGTGGTGCGGCAGATCAGCCACCGCGTGGCCGTGATGTACATGGGCAGGATCGTGGAAACCGGGCCTGTGGCCGACGTCTTCACCAACCCGAAGCACCCCTACACCCAGGCGCTGCTGTCCGCCGCACCCGTGGCAGACCCGGCCGCCGCCGCAACCCGGCAGCGGATCGTGCTCCGCGGCGACCTGCCGGACGCCGCCAACCTGCCGTCCGGCTGCTCCTTCCGCACCCGCTGCCCGATCGCCACGGACGCCTGCGCCGCCGTCGTACCCCAGCTCCTTCCCCCGGTGCCCGTCCAGGCGGACTTCCCCGTCCGCCCGGCGCACCAGTCCGCCTGCCTGCTGGTCCACTCCTAGTCACCCGCAGCCCCACCCACCCCTCCCCCGGCCACACCGGCCAACCACACCCTCAGGAGAACCCATGCCGATGTCCCCTGCCCGCTCCCCGTTCCGCCGCGCCCTGCCGGCCCTCTCGGTGGGCCTCGCCTCCGCGCTGATGCTCACCGGCTGCGCCGGCGGCTTCGAATCCAGCTCGAACTCCTCCGGCGAGGCCGGCACCGGGGGCAGGATCGTGGCTGCCCTGCCCACGGACCCCACTTCCATGGACCCGGTCAAAACCGGCAGCCTGGTGGTCCTCTCCGTCTTCTTCAACACCTTCGACCAGCTCACCAAGATCACCGCGGACGGCTCGCTGGAACCCAAGCTGGCCACCAAATGGACGCCCAACGCGGACCTGACTACCTGGGACTTCACGCTCCGCCAAGGCGTCACCTTCACCAACGCCGAACCGCTCACCGCCGATGACGTGGTGTTCTCCTTCACCCGCATCCTCCAGGACCCCACCTCGGAGAACTTCGGCTACCTCAGCTCCCTGGCCTCGGTGGAAAAGGTGGACGAACTCACCGTCCGCTTCACCATGAAGGCCCCGTTCTCCGCTTTCCCCCGCAACACGTCACTGATTTCGATCGTCCCGGACCGGGCCTACGCCGCGATGGGCCCGGAGGCCTTCGCGGCTGCGCCAGTGGGGTCCGGCCCGTTCAAGTTCGAGAAGATCCAGCGCGGTGTGGCCTACGACCTGGTCCGCAACGAGTCCTACTGGGGCGAACCCGCCAAGCTGGACGCGGTCAGCCTGGTGCCGGTCGCCTCGGACGAGTCCCGGGTCAACGGCGTCCTCTCCGGTTCGCTGGACGTGGCCCAGATCAGCCCTGCCCAGGTGGGACCGGTGAAGGGCTCCGGCGCGGCGACCGTCCAGTCCGAGCTGTCCAACGGCGTGGTGTTCCTCGGCGTCAACTCCACGGCCGGCGTCCTGGCCGACCCGAAAATCCGCCAGGCCATTGGCATGGCCATCGACAAGAAGGCCATCGTGGACACCGTGCTCTCAGGACTCGGCGAACCGGCGACCCAGATGCTCGCCCCGGCTGTTGAGGGCTTCGTCAGCGGCCTGTCCGACGCCGGCTACAACCCGGACGAGGCCAAGAAGCTGCTGGCGGAGGCGGGGTACAACGGCGAAAGCGTCGACTTTGAGTACGCCCTGGACGGTCGGATCCCGCTCAGCGGCGAGGTGGCCCAGGCCATCCAGGGCTACCTCACCACCGCCGGGATCAAGGTGAACCTGGTGGGCGCGGACCAGGCCAGCCATACACTGAAAGTCCGCAACCGGCAGATGAAAGGCATCTACTTGAACACCTGGGCACCGTCCACCGTGGACGGCGATCTGCCGCTGACCGACTTCTACGAGAAGGCCGGGAATAACAACTACGCCCAGGATCCGCGCACCGCCGAGCTTGCCGTCAAGCAGCGCGGCGTTGAGGGCCAGGACCGACTGTCCGTGTTTGAGGAGCTGCTGGGCCTCAGCAACGACCAGGGCTACTACATCCCGCTATACGTGCCTGCCAACAACTTCGCCGTGGACACGAAACTGGACTGGACACAGCGCGCCGACGGCCTCTACGACTTCTCCACGACAGGACTGAAGAAATGACCCTGGTACTCCGCAACGTCCGTCCCTGGGGCGGGGACGCCGCTGACGTAACGCTCGACGGCGGGGTGATCGCCGCCGTCGGGCCCGTCACCGCGGCGGGGGCTGCTCCGGCAGGCGCTGCTGCCGGCCCTGCTTCCGGCCCTGCTGCCGGCGCCGAGGTGGTGGAGGGGCGCGGACGCATCCTGCTGCCGTCCTTCTCCGACGTCCACGTCCACCTCGACTCCACCCTGCTGGGGCTGCCGTTCCGCCCGCACACCGGCGCGCCGGGCGTGTGGAACATGATGCTCAACGACCGGCAGAACTGGCGCGGCGCAGAAGCCAGTGTGGCCGAGCGGGCCACCCTCACGCTGGGCGCCATGATCGAGCGCGGCACCACCCGGGTGCGCAGTTACGCGCAGGTGGATGTCGACGCCGGGCTGGAGCGTTTCGAGGGCGTCCTTGCGGCCCGCGAGGCGCACAGTGACCGGGCGGACGTCGCGGTCATCGCGTTTCCGCAGGCCGGGCTGCTGCGGGAGGCGGGCAGCGTCGACGTGCTGGAGGAAGCCCTCAAACTGGGGGCCGACGTGGTGGGCGGAATCGACCCGTGTGCCCTGGACCGCGACCCCGTCCGGCACCTGGACATCGTGTTTGGCCTCGCCGAAAAGTACACCCTCCCGGTGGACATCCACCTGCACGAACCGGGCCAGCTGGGGCTGTTCAGCGCCCAGCTCATCCTGGAACGCACCAAGGCCCTGGGCATGCAGGGCCTGGTGACCATCTCGCACGGCTATGGGCTGGCTGACCTGCCCGCGGGGCAGCTGCAGGAGCTGATCGATCAGATGGCGGCGCTGGATGTGTCCATGGCAACCATCGCACCGGCCGGCGCCCCGCTCCCCCTGCAGCAGCTGGCCGCAGCCGGTGTCCGGGTGGGACTGGGCCAGGACGGCCAGCGCGACTACTGGTCCCCGTACGGGAACGCGGACATGCTGGACCGGACCTGGCAGCTGGCGTTCACCAGCAAGTTCCGGGCCGACGAGCTCATTGAACACTGCGTGGCCGTGGCCACCATCGGCGGGTCCAGCGTCATCGATCCGCAGGCCCGGCGCCTGGCTTCGGTGGCGGACCGCCCGGGCACGTCGGTGGGCGACCCCGCCGAGCTGGTGCTGGTGGAGGGTGACACCGTGACGGCGGCCGTGATGGACAGGCTTCCCGGCCGCACCGTGATCCACCGTGGCCGGGTGGTGGCGGACGGGCTTCAGCTGGTCTGAGCTCGGAGACGGGCGCAACCCTGCCCGAACGGGCTGCCGGCTGCGGTGCCGGCGCCAGAGGAATTCACAGGTCCACGGCCTAACATGGCCCACATGAAGGCTGCCCGGGACGCCCGCTCTGCCGCCGTCGTGATCAACGCCGGTTCGCGCCGAGGGGCCGCGCACGAACTTGCCGTGGACGCGATGCGAAAAGCAGGCGTGCCCATCTCCGCCGTGCACCCTGTGCACTCTGGGGCGGACCTGGCCGGGACGCTTGACCGGGTGCTGGCGGACGGGCACGACCTGGTGGTTGTCGGCGGCGGCGACGGGACGGTGTCCTACGCCGCCGGCCGGGTTGCCGGCACCAACGTGGTGCTCGGCGTTCTTCCCCTGGGCACCGCCAACGACTTCGCCCGCACGCTGGAGATCCCGAGCAATCTCGCCGAGGCGTGTGCCGCCGTCGCCGACGGGAAGGTGGTGGACATCGACCTTGGCCGGGCCAACGGTGAGCCCTTCCTCAATGTCGCGTCCGTGGGCCTGTCCGTGGCGGTCACCGAAGCCCTCAGCCCCCGCCTGAAGCGGTACATCGGGCCGCTGGCGTACAGCATCGCCACGCTCACGGCTTATGCCCGGCACAAGCCGTTCCGGGCCCGCCTCGAGTTCCCCGACGGGGACCACGAGCCGATGGAGCTCGAGGACCTGCTTCAGGTGGCCGTCGGCAACGGCCGGCACTACGGCGGCGGCAACACGGTCTCCCCCACGGCAG
Source organism: Arthrobacter sp. BE255 (assembly GCF_031457335.1). Taxonomy (NCBI): domain Bacteria; kingdom Bacillati; phylum Actinomycetota; class Actinomycetes; order Micrococcales; family Micrococcaceae; genus Arthrobacter; species Arthrobacter sp. BE255. The sequence goes on from NZ_JAVDWK010000014.1 coordinate 159,094, forward strand.
GGATCGACGACCACACCCTGGATATCTACGCCATCCTGGCGGGGCCGCTCCGGGAACACGTGAGCATTGCGCGGCTACTCAAGGACGGAAGCTTCATCAAACACGACCGGGTGTACCACCTGACCACCCGGCGCGTCCGGCTGGTCACAGACCAGCCGCTGCCGGTGAACCTCGACGGCGAGATCGCCACCACCACGCCGGCCGACTTCACCGTCCAGCGCAACGCCGTCCATGTGGTGGTGCCGCAGAGCAGCACCAGCGCGCTGTTCGACGGGCCGGGCGCCGCGGGCTGGCCGCCCAGGTGAGTGCCGCCGTCGTAATTCACGACGGCGGCACTCCGGCAGGGTGCCGAACTCCCCTTGTGTCCCGGGCGCCTATTGTCCCGGGGCGCGGTAGGACGGCGTCTTCTTGGCTGCTTCGTCGATGTCCTCCACCGTCAGGAGCGGCTTCAGGCGGACGTTGACGTTCCCCGACGAATTGATCAGCAGCGACAGTGCTGCGGCGCTGGCGTCGTCCGGCGCCTCAAAGACGCCGAGGACGTCGTAGTAGCCAAAGGCGTAGTAGAAGCTTTCCAGCGTTCCGCCTACGGAGCCGAGCGCCTCCGTCAGAGCATCGCGCCGCCTGGTGCCGCCTTCCTTCATGAGCCCCTTGATTCCCTGGCCCACGTAGGTCGCTTCAAACAGATACTTCGGCATTGTCTTTCCTTCCCTGGATCCCTGTCACGGTGTTCCGCGGCCATCCGGAAGGCATCCGCGGAACCCGGGTAGGTTTGATGCAGGGTGACGTCCACACTGAATCCTCCTCACCTGGCTCCATGGCCGTGCAGGAGCGGCCCAGATCCGGCCCCTTATCCCGTGGAAACGGGGTGAATGACCCCGCTACCGCCGACGCTATTCCTCGGGCTCCGGGCCGTCAATACACCGGGATAACTCTCCGGGCCGGGCGCCGGCCGGGCGCTGCGGGGAGGCCTGCGGTTATCGGCTGACGAGCCGCCACAGGGACGTGACCTCGGCCGCGCGCGCCTCGAACAAAGGATCGTCGCGGTCCGATGCCTTCGGATGCGTTGGCTTGGTGTCCAGCCGTTCCACCACCGTCAGCCCTGCTGCCGTGATGACGGCCAGCAGATCGTCACGGGTCCGCAGGCCAAGGTGCTCGGCCAGGTCGGAGAGGACAAGCCAGCCCTCACCGCCGGGCTCCAGATGGTCCGGGAGCTCGTTCAGGAAGCGGAACAGCATCCTGCTGCCGGGGTCATAGACGGCGCTGTCCAGGCTGGAGTGCGGCGTGGCCGGAATCCAGGGCGGATTGCACACGATGAGCGGTGCCCGCCCGGGCGGGAACATGTCGGTCAGGACGGCCTCGGCGCGGTCCTCGACGCCGAGGTTCCGGAAATTCTCCCCGGCGCAGGCGATGGCACGCGGTTCATTGTCCGTGGCCACCACGCGGCGGACGCCGCGGCGGGCGAGGACGGCTGCGAGCACCCCGGTGCCGGTTCCGACGTCGAACGCCAGCGTGTCAGAGGGCAGCGGCGCGGCGGCCACCAGATCCACGTACTCACTCCGGGTGGGGAAGAACGTGCCGTAGTGCGGGTGGATGCGGTCCTGCAGGGCATCAACGTAGACGCCGTTCCTCCGCCACTCGTGGGCGCCAATGGCCCCCACCAGCTCATGCAGGGACACAACGGACGATTCGCCGATGTCACCGTACGCTTCAGCGGCGGCCTGCCGGATATCCGGTGCGCGGCGCAGCGGCACCACCGGTCCCGGATCCAGGGGAATCAGCAGCAGGCCCAGAATGCGTGCACGGTGCGAGGCTGACTGGCGGTGCCGGTAGAACTTATCGGCCGGAGTTGCTGCAGCCTCTTTCTTTCCGGCTCCTATCCGCCGGTCCAGGGCGTTGAGGATCTGCCGGGCGTTGTGGAAGTCGCCGTGCCAGAGCATCGCGATCCCCTGTGACGCCATCCGGTTCGCCTCATCGGCCGTGAGGGAGTCCGTGACCACTTCGACGCGTGCCGGAGCCGGTCTGCCGTTCGCCGACCGCCATCGCGCTGTCCTGCTGACGCCGGCCTCGATCCACGTCACGACGGCGGGAGCATCCACCGCAGCTGCGCTCGAGGGCATGAGAGCCGGCGTCGGGATTTCCACGGGGGCTGGTGTGCCAGTGCTGATAAGAGGTCCGATCCAAGCGTCAGAGGAGCCGATCGGCGACTGACGATTGCGGCGGTGATTCCACGACGTCCAAGGCCACGGCCCAAGATTCCGGGCCGTCATCCGGCCACGAACTGAGCTTGGTCGACTGCCGCTGGGGCCGTTCAACCTACATTGTCAGGATACAGGGCCCACCCTCTCGCAGTTCCTGCGGGTTTTTCATCGACGCTCTCGCAGTTGTTGCGGGTTTTTCGCGGACGCTCTCGCGGTTGCTGCGGGTTCGCAGATTGTCAAGCTGTGTGGAGTCACTGGGTTTACTGTTGGGCTGTTTTTGATGCTGGGAGGTTGATTCCTGCATGGCCGGCGGGGGCTGGCGTGGTGGGGCGCTGGTGGAAGCGTGCGGGGTTCTTTTCGTAGTAGCGCTGGAGTGCGTGGTTCCGTGTTTTCCAGATCTCTTTCCATGAGCCGTCGTGGACTTCAGCAGGTGAGAAGAGCGCGATGCCTGAGTGTTTGTGTTGGGTGTTGTACCAGGGCACGTAGTCGGCAAGGTAGGCCCGGGCGGCTTCGACTTCTGTGAACACCCGCGGGTAGCCGGGCCGGTATTTCATGGTCCGGAACCCGGACTCGGAGAAGGGGTTGTCGTTCGAGACGTAGGGCCGGTTGTGGGAGAGTTCGACGCCGTGGCTGGTGAGGGTGTCGCGGAGCAGGTTCGAGCGCATCGCCGGTCCCGAGTCAGCGTGAACGATACGCGGGGCGCCGTGCCGGGCGATAGCGGTCTCGAACATCTCCACGGCCAGGTGATCGGATTCCCGTTCCTCGACCCGCCAGGCAACCATGTGGCGGGAGTAGATATCAAGGACTGAGTAGGCTTTGAATGCTTTTCCCCGCCATGGTGAATACAGATCGGTGATGTCCCAGGACCAGACCTGTCCCGGGCCGGTGGCTATCACGACGGGTTTCTCCCGTGGGGCCCGGTTGTTCCCTTTCCGGGTCGGGATGGCGGGGCGGAGCATCTGGTCCTCGATCTGGGCCGCGACCCGCCACCAGGTACGGCGGGAAGCGAGCATCACTGTCAACGGCAACTTAGAAATGACCGCTGGCGGCATCTTGGTTTGCCCGTTGGCGGCAGGTGAGTGACCGGTCGCGGCAAGTATTTTTGGACAGGGTCAGGCGCCCCGGGCGTGCCGGGTTTCGGGGCGCCCGTCCGGGGGTTTCGGTTTAGCTCATGGGGCGGGTTCCTTTCCCGTTTTGGGCTTGCATGAGGCGGACGGACTCGCCGCTGGTTTGGCAGAGGTGGGCGTGGTGGAGGAGCCGGTCCACTGTTGCGGTGGCGATGGTTTTGGGCATGAGCTCATCGAACCCTGAGGGGTGGATGTTCGAGCTGATCGCCAGGGACCGTTTCTCGTAGGAGGCTTCCACGACCCGGTAGAAGCCCTCGGCCGCGTCGGCGGAGACCGGCAAGAGGCCTATATCGTCAATACAAATTAGATCCACGTTGGTGGCGCGGGTGATGGCTTTGTTGACGCTGTCATCGATGCGGTGCCGTCGCACGAGCGCACCGAGGTCTTCCATGCTCAGCCAGGACACGGACATGCCCTGATCGATGGCTTGTTGGCCGAGTGCTTCCAGGAGCAGGGTTTTGCCGGTGCCGGAGGGCCCGCAGGCGATCAGGTTCTCCCGCCGCCGCACCCATTCCAGGGTCCGCAGGAAGGATGTTGTTGCCGCGGGAAGGGTGGACAGGGCTTCGTCCCAGACGTCGAAGGTTTTACCGGTGGGGAATCCGGCGCGTTTGCGCCGGGTGGCGAGCATCGAGGCGTTCCGGCCGGTGGCTTCGGCTTCGAGCAGGACGCGGATGACTTCGGTGGGGTCCCAGCGTTGGGCTTTCGCGGTCGCCAGGACGTCGGCGACGACGGCGCGGGCGTGTGGCATCCGGGTCGTGCGCATCAGTGCGATCACGTTCTCCACCGCCGGGTCCGATAGCGTGCTGGGGGCAAGGGCTGTCGCGCTCATTCGGTGGCTCCTTCAAAGTCCTCATCACTGGTGGTGGCCGCCTGGGTGATGCCAAAGTTGGCCCAGCCGCTGGTGCCTTGGCTCAGCCATTGGCCCTGGTTGGTGACGGTGTGGGTGGTGCTGGTTGTGTGGCCTGTTCCGCTGGCGGTGTTGACGATGGAGAGCAGGTCTTCGTGGGTGAAGCGATGATGCACCGCGGCGGAGCCAAGGCCCTTGTCGACCTCGTCGGCGCCGAGGACCTTGGCGAGGGTGACGGCTCGTTCCATTTTGTGCCGGATCTTTCCGGTGCCGGCGGCGGCGGCTTCCTTGAGCCAGAGCGCGGCGCCGGCGCCGAGGGCCAGGAACTCTTCCTCGGCCTTGTTGGTCGGGCGGATCACCCGGTCCAGGGCCCCGGCAGGGGCTGGGGGGAAGTGGGCGTCCATGATCGCGGGGGTGCCGGGGCGGGTGAGCTGGTGCCGGGCGACCTCGACCGGGCCTGCGTCCCCGACGTGGACGATGATCACTTCGGTTTCGGTCCCGCGCACCCAGACCATCTGACCCATCAGGGTGTGCGGGACGGAGTACCGGGACTGCTGGAACGTGATCATAGGCATGTTCGGAGGGACCTGGCGGGTGTGGCCGAAACTCGACGTCACCGGTGTCGCCGGGACCGGATGCAACCTGGGCCCTTCGAGAACCCGGAGCATGTCCTTCGGGATTTCCAGCGTGGCCCGATGCACCCGCGAGTTCACCTCCTCCATGAATTCCTCGCACGCCGCCTCCAATTCGCCGAAAGACCGGTACTCGGGCAGCAGGTTGGTCTCTTTGGGGACGAGGTCGGCTTTGGCGATCTTCACCGCGTTCTCAACCCCGCCCTTCGAGGCCGGGTCTGCCGGCAGGCAGGTCTGCAGCGAGGTTGAGTAGTGTTTGGTGAACGCCACGATCTGGTGATTGCGGACCGGGATCCCGGCGACGTGCTCGACCGTGACGGTCTTCTCGTTATCGGTCAATATGTAGGTCGGGACCCCGCCGATCAGCCTGAATGCCCGGTCAAGGGCGGCGAACACGCTCGGCATGGTCTTATCCCGCAAGGCGATCACGATCCGGAACCGGGAGAAGGCCAGCCAGGCCACGAACAGCACCGTCTTCACCCCGTCCACGACGGGCCCGTCTCCGTAGTCATACTGCAGCCAGAGACCTGGCTCAGGAGTCCAGGGCCGGTGCACGCGCACGTTCCGGGCCCGGTATTTCGCCTTCACTTCAGCCAGCGTGGTCCTGGTCGTCCGCTCACACCCGGTGAACCCCAAAGCTACAAGTTTTTCATGCACCACGTCGCCGCGGATCTTCCCGCGGGACTGCTCGACCCAGGAAATCATCTGGGGCAGGAACGGGTCGGTCATCCGGCCGCGTTGCCGGGCCACCGGCGCCTGCGCACCGTCCTGGCGGGCCTTCACATACGAACGCACCGTGTTGTGTGAGACGCCGCAGATCTTCGCGGCATCCCGATATGACCGGGTCAAATCGTAAGCAGCTAAAATTTCCATGAACTCTCCTGGAGACTTCACAACGAGCCCCTTCCTTCCCGCAACAGGTGAAATACAGACGATTGGCATCGCCATTTCACCGCGGAACGAAGGGGCTCTCCCCGTAACGACACGAGGGATGAACAAAGGGGAATCCCAGCACGCCAAGCCACACACCGTGGCCTGCTGCCGTCCAAAAATGCTTGCCGCCGCTGGTCAAAACCACTGCCGCGAACGGTCAATCAGTTTTGCCGTCTCCGGTCAGTTTAAAGTTGCCGCTTACACATCACTCCCGCATCCCACGCAGCCGCGTAGGAATGGTCAACGGAAACCTGATCAGTCCAGCCCTCCAGAATGTATTCGCAAATCCGGTCGCGATCATTGGTGCTGATCCGTGACTGGTAAGCGCGCTCAGACTGTCCGAGGGGGTCCTGGACCCGTGCGCGGGGACTCTGCCGGTAGTGCCAGGTCGAGCGTGATACGCCGGCGAACGCG